>JAVCDE010000018.1 GCA_030765185.1 Candidatus Aceula meridiana
ATTCCTTAAAATCTTTAAAAGAGAATTTTGCCTGGCACCTCTCCTATACTTTGAAACTGAGGTAAAGTGTGCGTGCAAATTCCTTAAAATCTTTAAAAGAGAATTTTGCCTGCCACTTCTCCTTAAGAAATCTTTTGTTTGTAGAGGAAAGTGTGCGTGCAAATTCCTTAAAATCTTTAAAAGAGAATTTTGCCTGCCACTTCTCCTTAAATAAATAATGTTAATTATATATAAATATTATAACATAATACTATTTTCGCCTGCTGTAGTCAATTTTTAAAATTAAAAACCTCAAATCGAAATTTCTCCTTTTTTTGTAACCCTTTTGAGGACACCTTGTTTTATCGCTAAAAATATGCTACACTTGATAAAATTGCCTTAGAATAAACATTTAATCAAGAGTGTTTTTAAAAATATCGAATAAATTCCTTGGCATAATAAAATACTTTAAATACATATTATTCACAAGTATACTCAAAAATTAATACACCGCAAACCATTCGCATATAAAGATATGGAATAAACAAGGAGAAACTGTTATGAAAATTAGAAATTTAGCAACATGCCTCATCAGCATGTGTTTTCTTTTAATTTCGACATCACAAGCTAATGCTCAAGCTAATGCTGAAAAAGAAAAAGCCTGGATCTATCCGACATTCTCAACAATCCAAGAGTACGATAGCAATGTCTTTCTAGATTCAGAAAATCCTAATGATGATTGGGTTACGACCGTTGTCCCCGGAATAGCCTTAGAGCCAAAATTAGTCGATCACAAGCTTAAAATTAATTACAAGGCAAAATATGAATTCTTCGGAAAATATCACAAACAAAACAACGTCTCGCATATTGGCCAGCTCGATTCTACCTTAAACTTCACAAACTGGAAAATGGATCTTAATGATTTTTATATCAAAAGCTCTGACCGAAGTGGCGCTGAAATCACATCCCGCATCCCTAGAACAATGAATAATGCTGACCTTAAGCTAACCCATTTCTTTAACAAAATGGACTTAGGAATTAAATATGTCAACCGTTTCGAAACTTATCACAGCGATGACGCCATTGGGTCATACCAAGGAAAATCTCTTACCTACCGAGACCTTAAGACGGATGACCATTCCGGCGAATTAGAATTTGCGTTAAAACTTTGGCCAAAAACTTCCCTACTAGTATCCGAAAGAATTGGATCGCTAAACTATCTTACAGGCAACAAAAGCGACTCGAGATACTATGACACATTAGTTGGCCTTAAGGGAGCTTTAACTGGCAAGAGTATCGCGGAATTTAAGATAGGTTACCGTCATCAAAATTATGAAGACTACGGAGAAGATTACAAGGGCCTTATTGCCCTAGGAACCATTCTTGAAAGCTTCAATGACCGCAATACCCTACAGTTTAGTTTTCAAAGAGAAACAAACCCAACAAATTATACGGACAATGCCTACTATCTCAGCACTTTTCTCTTTACCGAATATGTTCATGGCTTTACCAAGCGATTTAGAGGAAAAACAAACGTATCATATCAGCTTAATGAATACCCAACAGCAACAGCAGAAGAAGGAAAAAACATAAATCGCGCAGATCAGCTTTGGATTTTAGGCGCAGGGTTAAGTTATGAATTAGTCAAATGGGGGACAGTAAATCTTGATTATACATATGGGGCTAAGACATCGAATTTTGACGCATATGACTATCAAGATAACCGAATCAGGCTTGGATTTGTTCTTGATTTCTAATTTATGATCAATTTAAAGCAGACATAAACACGCTTAAAGAAATACTTCAGATTTCTCTGATAAACAACAATATGCTTAAAAATATTCTTATCGCAACTCTTGTTATTTCTATTGTTTTTTGTGCTTCCTCTGTATTTGCGCAAAAAAGCGATTATATTATCCAGCCAGAAGACGTCCTTGACATTACAGTCTATGAAAATCCTGATTTAAAAACACAAACCCGTGTTTCATCCGAAGGCGATATCCCTTTTCCGCTTCTAGGTAATGTTAATGCCTCAGGGCTAACCGTGCGCAAGCTTAAGGATAAGCTTACCAAAGCGCTTGAAAAAGATTACCTTGTCAGCGCCCAAGTCAACATTTTTATCAAAGAATACCATGTCAAACAAGTGACTGTTTTAGGATCTGTTATCAAGCCAGGAAAATACGACATGTTCCCGGAGAAGGAAACAACCGTGCTTGACGCCATTGCCCTGGCTGGCGGCTTTAGCAAAATTGCTCAAATTAACGGAACCCGCATCATTCGCACCGAAGACAATGAAGAACAGGTTATCCCGATTCGGGTGACCGATATCACAAAAAAAGGTTTAAATGAGAATAATATCCCCTTAAACCCCGGGGACATCGTATTTATTCCCGAAAGTTTCTTTTAATCTAAAAAAACGGATTCTCCATGCCAGAAAATCTCCAAGCATCAGAAGCCCATTTAAGTGATTATTTCAAGATTATCAAAAAACAAAAAGCTATTATCATTGTTTTCTTTTGTGTTGTCGTTGCTACGGTTACAGCCGCGAGCCTACTGATGATACCTATTTATCGCTCAACAGTAACTCTGTTAATAGACCAAGAGGGCTCCAGTGTTTTAACAACTTCCGGGAACGTCTCAATCGGAACGCCGGACTACTATGCGTACAAAGAATATTTTCAAAGTCAGCAGTCGATGATCACATCTCGACAAATCATCAAAAAAGTTTTTGATGAATTTAATCTCAAAGATGCTAAAAAATATAAAAAATCAGTCGATCCTATAAGCGACTTCTTAAAAACGATTAAAGTCGAAGCAATCCGCGATACCCGTCTTTTGCAGTTGCATGTGGATGACAAAGACCCTGTGCTAGCGGCAAAAATTGCAAATCGCATAGCCGAGATCTATGTTCAACGAAATCTTGTCTACATTAGCAAATCAGAAGCCGCGGAACTTTTAAAAAATGAATATTTACGCCTCCAGGCAAAGCTTGGAGAATTATCAAAGATTTACAAAGACAAACACCCGCAAATTATCCGGCTTAAACAAGAAATCAAAGACATGGTTTCCCGCATCGAAGGACAAACTACACCTGGAACAGATAATTTTGGAATCAGCGAAGACATTTTAATCGGCCTTAAGGCTAATAATATCAGTGTTCAGGACTGGGCCGAACCTAACGTAAAACCAATTAGACCTAAAAAACGCCTCAATGTTCTTCTTGCCATTTTTGCTGGGCTCTTTGGCGGAATTGGACTTGCCTTCTTTTTTGAATACCTTGATGATTCCGTTAAAAATGCAGAAGACACCCAAAAAATCTTTCCATGGACGTTTTTAGGCTATATCCTTGATATCGGAAAAACTGCTAATTGTAAAAAGATCAATAAGGACCTGTTTGTCCATCATAAACCCAAAGACCCAGTTGCCGAGGCTTATCGAACTATCCGCACAAGCATCTCTTTTCTATCTACGGATGGCCATCCTCTTAAATGCATTGCTATTACAAGCCCTCGCCCTAAGGAAGGAAAAACCGTAACGTCTTGTAACTTATCTATTATTTTTGCCCAAAATCATGAAAGAGTCCTTATCGTTGATGCAGATATGCGAAAATCACGGCTACATAATACTTTTGGTGCTAAAAATGACAAAGGTTTAGCAAACTACCTTATTAATCAAACATCTTTTGATGAAATCGTTCATCAAACAGAAATCCCGAACTTGTCAATATGCCCTTGCGGCCCCCATCCACCTAATCCATCGGAATTGCTAAGTTCACAAAGAATGAAAAATTTTATTAAAGAGGCAAAAGATAAATTTGATTTTATTATCATTGATACACCACCGATTGCTATTGTAACGGATTCCATTATTCTTTCTCGGCTTGTTGACCAAACCATTATTGTCCTTGAAAGCGAGAAAACTTCAACCCGAGTTTTGCCTCGCATCAATCAAATGCTTAAAAATTCTAAAGCAGAAAACGTGAGCTTCCTTATTAACAAAAAACTGCCATCAATGAGAAGAAAATATGATTATTACTACGCGGCTTCTTCTCCCGAAGAAGACAAATGATCGATATTCATTGTCATATCCTCTGGGGTGTTGACGATGGGCCTCAAACATTCCAAGAATCCCTTGATATGTGCCGCAAGGCCGCTAATGATGGAATAGGTACAATTGTAGCCTCCCCTCATTGCAGAAACGGTGTTTACAACGTTTCTGCAGACCAAGTCTTTAGCGGCGTTGAAAAACTTAACAAAGTTCTTAAAAAAGAAAACATTAACACAAAAGTCATCCCCGGACACGAAAACCATATCCATCCTTATTCGATTCAAGATATCGAAGACGGAACATCTTTAACGATCAATAATAATAAAAAATATATTTTAATTGAAATGCCTGTTGAATCTGTGCCTTTTTATATAGAAGCATTTATCACAAGCATGAACAAAAAAGGAATTACCAGCATCATTAGCCATCCGGAGAGAAACACACATATTCAGGCTAACATCAGTATTCTTGAAAACCTTATTAAAAAAGGCGCTTTAACCGAAATTACGGCTATGAGTATCACAGGAGACTTTGGCGCAAGCGCAAAGAAATCAGCTATGGAAATGCTTAAAAAGAATCTTGTACATACGATTGCAAGCGATGCTCACTCTTTAAATAAACGCCCCCCCATTCTTTCCAGGGCTGTTAAAACGGCTGAAAAGATTATTAGCCCAAAGTTCGTTCAAGCAATGGTTGTTGATACACCGCTAAAAATTATTAACACAATATAAATGACAAAAAATTTATCTTCTATCTCGCTCAAGCCTCTTATTGTTGTCCTTCTGTGTATCACTTTATTTTTTATAGCTTATTATATTAAGGGTCGACTAGATATCGATCTTCTGCCAACACGTCATTTTCTTATTTTCAAAGAAGATTTCCAGGAAAAACATTTTATTGGGCAAAAAGAAAGATTCTTTGAATCCAAGAAAGAAAAAGAAGAACGAAACGCTTTGTTTAAAAAAATCCTAGCAGAGGCAGCAAAGGGTAAAAATATCGGCTGGATCGGAAAAGCTCGGCAGGGAGACCACGAATATCAAAATGGAACCATGTATTGGAAAGGAAGCGTGCATACAGCTGTATTATTACCCAGAGGTGAGGCCATAATTATGCTTGAAGCTAAAGGTTCTAAGGCCAAGAATATTTTTCCTAAAGTCATCATTGAACTTGATAATAAAGAAATCGAAAACTTATTTATTCGAAGCGAAGAATGGAAAACTTATCCTTTAAAAGTTAAAACAGACGGCGGGATGAAAATTTTAAGCGTAACATTTGTTAATGATTCTAATGACGATGGCCCAGGGCAAGATCGAAATTTGTTTCTTAAAAAAATCAAAATATCAAAACCTTCTCTAAATTAATTTATATTTTTCCGTTAATCAACTTCCACAAATAAGCATCGCTTTTATATTCTACGTCTTTAATGGTAATAGGTTCATCTTCTCGAATGTCTCGCTTGAGCTTACACCCAGGCGCAGCAGAAACCGGCAAACAATTACCGCTTTTGATATCGCCGTATTTTTGTACAAGCCCATAGAACGTAAACCCTCCAATTTCATCTAACACTTCCCCTTTACATAAATCTTTCTTTGCATAAACAGCCACATCCGTTATTTTCTCTTTAAGAGGCTTAATTACGGGCAACTTTAACAAGCATATCTTTGCAATGCCGATGAGTATTTCAAATTGACACAAATGATACGCTTTATAAAATAAATAGTATGGACCGCTGCCCATTTTTAAATATTTCATATCGTTCATAGATTTTGGATTACTATTTTTTCCAATAACAAAGATTGCGCCGGAAGGTTCTGCGCCGCTTATAATTTCAACAACTCCGCTTTGCGATAAAATACCCCCCTCTTGTCCCAACTTCATAAGCTTGATAACGCTATCAAAAGTCCCTTCAGGACAATGCATTCCCGCAACATCAGGAACAAGCCCGCTGGCATTAGCAACCAACGCCATCTCAATATTTGCCTTTGTTCCGTCTGCAAAGGAAGATATCTTAAAGGGATTTTGCTTAAATTTCTCAGCCCAGGGCTTCACGGATTCAGGATTAGCATGTCTGTCTGTAAAATTCTTAAATTTTCCTGCCGCCACAATTTCAAATTTCATCAGCCGTACATAATTAATCAAATCAAATGTTTCACCCGGCTCATCACCTAAAAAACCGGAATAAACAACACCCTTGCTTTCAGCCAATTGATTCAAATGAGTTCCAATAGCCACATCCATCTCAGGGCTAGCACAAATATGGACACCACTCTGTATGGTTTTATAAGCAAGTTCCGCACCAAATTTTGGATCTCCTGTTAAATCAAGGACGATATCAACGTTAGCGGAAAAAATGAGATCGATCTCTTTAACAGCCGCAACCTTATTTTCTCTAACAGCTCTCTGAACATCCTCTTTTGTGCTGCAAGGAATATATTCAAATCTTCTAGCGCAAGGGCCGAAGGCGTCTTGCAATTTCATTTCTTTTCGATACAAAACAACAGAAGGAAAAAACGTTTGCACCTTTAACTGTGATAGCTGGCAGAGAACACCACCGGCAACAAACCCAGTCCCTGCAATCGCAAGCTTTATCGGCCCGTTTTTTCTGTGATTCCTCTGAAGCTCTTCAAACAAATAGCTATACACTGTTTTTCTCCCGCTCTTCTGTTAATTTATTTTCTATAATTTTGATTATATCATAGGTAACTCTTTTCGGCGTGAAATGCTCATCAAACACTCGAGCGTTGGACTCTCCTAATTTCTTGAGTCGCTCCGGATCATTTAATAATTCTACAGCTCTCTTTACAATTTCTTTCGGACTATCATAAGCAAACTGTTCGTCAAAATAAGGATATTTCATAATGGCTTCTTTATTGTTTAAGATTGTCTGGCCAACAATCGGCATTCCCAAATATAGCAATTGACTAAATTTAAATGAAAAACAATTATGCACGCCTCTTACATAAATTCCAACTTTTGCGCTGGTTAAACAATCTAAATACTTTCTTAAAGGAAAAGATGGGACGCGAAATTCACCAAATTTTCCTGGAATTTTCCTCCGACTAACAAACCCAAAAACCGCATTAATGTCAGAATATTTTTGCAACTCCTTCATAATTTGATAACGAAATTCATTATGGCCTGCATGAACTTCTTCCCTGTAATAAACAACCATGAAAAGAATATCAAATCTTTTTTTCTTTCTTCGCATCTTCTTTATGTGGTCTACGGTTAAAGTATAAAAAAAATGTCGGACCATCTTTATAAAATCGACAAAAGTTCTGTCACCCAGACTATTTTGATAAATTAAAGATATCCAAGAAAGCAAAGCAGACGGTTTTATCGGAGAAAAAGGAAACGCCGGGTAAATTTTCGTCTTAAAATCTTTTAAATTCAGATCAGCTTCAATCGCTTCTTTGTTATAATTGACCTTAAAATAATATTTTACTCTTTTCAACAAAGGCAAATGATACCCTCTATCTTCTTTTTTATGAGAATCGCAACGATCATATGTGTCTATGCAAAAAAAGAACTGTTCGTTACCCTGTTTAACTTTAAATAAGCACATAGAATAACGTATCTTTTTACCATCATCATCTTCAAGAGATCCAGACAACTCTTCAGGGATCTCTTTTGATATTCGAAATTTATATCCTAAACTTTCTGAATTTTCCAGGAATCCTGTAATAAAAAAAGTTGAGTACAATAAATTGTTAAAATTGTAATGTGTGATCTCAGCTCTTTCTCTCATCGACGCTCCTTTACATCTCTATAAACCTTAAAAGTTTCTTGCGCGATATTCTCCCAATTATAATTCTTTCGAATATATTCGATTTGTTCCTTTTTTTCTTCCGCTGAAATAGGATTTTGACAAGCTAACTTAAATTTATTCGATAGCCCATCAACATCTCCGTGCTTGAAATAACATCCTTCATCAAGTTTTAAAATGCGATTCGCAGGAATATCTGAAGCAATACATTGCAATCCATAACTCATAGCTTCTAAAAGGACAATTGGCAATCCTTCGTAATAAGAAGGTAAAACAAAACATCCTGCATGACTATACAATTCTTCAAGTGCCCTGCCAGTCAAAAACCCTGTTAACACAATATTTTTGTTGTTGCTTGTGCGTGCTTTTATCATCTGGCTATAAGCATCTTCGTGATCCGAATCCCCAACAATGACAAGCTTATATCCGGAAGATATCAACGTGTCCGATACAACAAAAGCATTTACTAAATCATCAAACCCTTTTTCGGGAACAAACCGCCCAACGGCTAAAAAATACCTTCCCTTTTCAACTTGCTTTTCCTGTAAAAAGTCAGCACCCAGACAAATCCGGGGGATGTTCACCCCGTTTGGAATAACACTGGATGTCCGACCATACTTTTTCTTAATATCTTCGGCAATCGTTTGCGATATGCAAATAACATGATCAGCAGTTTTAATTCCGACATACTCTCCAAAACGTAAAATAATCTTTGCAAACCAATTCCATTTCTTTCTCTTATAATCAGGGCCATGATGAGTCACTACAACTGTTAAACCTAAAATCTTTGCCAAAAGCGTAAACAAAGACGGACCAACAGCATGAATATGCAGAATATCGCATCCCAGTTTTTTCGCTTTAAAAACACCGATAAACGTATGAAAAAATGCTTCTAAAAATTTACTGCGGGAACAAGACAAAGGAAGAATGTCAACTCCACGATATTGATACGACTTTGTCCCTACGTAAGAATGACGGGCGAGAACAACAACCTGACAGCCCAACGAAGCAAGGACAGGATAAAGATTTTCACAATGTGTCTCAACTCCTCCTTGAACATTCGGAAAACCCCGAGTCCCCAAAACAATAATTTTTATTTGTTTCATTTTCAATTTATTTAAGGTTTAACTCTCGCCCCATCATTACCTTAAGCTTATTCCTAAAAACCCAAGAAATAGGCTTCAATGGATGCGCATAAATTGCCGGCGCAGCACTGCCGATCATCCAGCAATTTTTCTTGCAATTTTTGACCATATTTCTAACTTCTTTAGCTCTTGTGCTGTTCCAAATTTCATCCCAGGCTTGTTCTTTTAGGTTACCCATAGGTTGCTTTTGATCCATTCCGTTACAAGCCAAAATATCACCCCATGGGTCAAGAAAAAAACCATTTTCACCCATCTCGCAAGGCAAGAGGCGAGAATTACCACGAATAAAATTAATCAACCCGTAATTAAAATAAGCCCGAAACCAATTCTTAATTTTCTTTGATTTTAGAAGCTCAAGAATCAATTCTCGAAATTCATCAATGACAGCTTCCTTATTTTTAACCTTGTTATCTTTTTTGCAAAAATAATGCGAATTGTGCACTGTTGCCGTTGCAAACTCATAGTCGAGATCACATGCCATCTTATAAAGAGTACTCAAATCTTGATAATTAACATCTTGTACAGTCATAGCAAATCCAATATCTTTAAGCCCCATCTCATGCAGATTCTTTAAAGTATCCTGCGTTCTATTGTATCCATCAGGTATTCCCCGAATCAAGTCATTGGACTCCTGCAAGCCCTCAAGGCTGATGCGGATACCAAGATCAGGATATCTTTTACACAATTCGACTATCCGCTCCGTAAAAAACCCATTTGTACTTATTACAATACGTCGTGTTTTTTTTCTTAACGCCTTGATTATCTCTGGAAAATCCTGACGCACAAACGGCTCTCCCCCGGTTACATTTGTAAAAAACATCTGAGGAAGCTTCTCTATGACCTCAAGGCCTATTTCTTCACTTGGCTTAGTCGGATGCTTCCAAACATCGCACATGTTGCACTTTGCATTGCATCGATAAGTGACAATTATAGAGCCATGAAGTTTCGACATTCTTTTAAGTCTCCTTTAATTCTTAGCTGCATCGTTATAAACTTTTATTAAAGAATCATAATGTAACTGCTCATTAAATCTTTTTTTGTTTAAATCATAAGCATTTTTACTAAACTGTTTCAGTTTATCTGGATTATCTAATGAATATTTTATTTTTTCACGAAGATCTCCTACTTTTCCTGGCTCAAACAGAAGGCCGGTCTCCCCATTAATAACTAGCTCTGGAATGCCCCCTATCCGCGAGCCAATAACTGGCAATCTTAACGCAAAAGCCTCTAAAACAGAAATAGGATTATTTTCATAGCATTCGGAAGGCATAATCGCAGCAAAACTACTTCCTATTTTATCAAACAAGACATTGCCTTTTAAATAACCTAATAATTTTATATTCTTTATTTTCTTTATTTTTATCTCCTCCTCTATTTTCCCTCTTAGAGGCCCTTCTCCGATTATTTCAAGATCAGCAGATAAATTCTCAAAAGCTCTGAGCAAAGTGATAACTCCTTTTTCAGTTGATAACCTCCCCCAATAAGTAAATTTTTTATTCCTGCTGAATCCCGATGGTTTAAAATGTGAAATATCAGTGAAATTCGGTAAATAAACAAAATGGCCAGCTAATCCCATTTCCTGCATTTTATTCATTATAAACTTACTGGGGCATATAAACCGTTTTATTGGTCGATAGCTGCTTAATATCTGATGATGAAAATAGCTCTCTAGAGAAGCAAGGAGGCTCTTAGTAAAAGAATTCTTATGACATTTTGTTGTTGCGCAATGATAGAACCTTTTGCCCTTGCAAAGTTCACAAATTTTTCCGTGATTCAGCATGGAATACGAAGGACAGACTAATTTATAATCATGCATCGTCATAACGATGGGAATATTTTTTCTACGAAGAGCAAATAGAATCGAAGGCGTAAGTTGATGATTAAAGTTATGAACATGGGCAATGTCCGGCTTAAAATTATAAATCAATTGAGAAATTTTAGATTCAGCCTCTCGAGAACATAGTGTGTTCTTGAGAATATAAAATTGCTCAGCGATCCCATGCTTTTTCGCGTAATTGATATTTTTGATAAAATACTTACTCCATTCACAAGGCTTATTATCTTCATGCTCCATAGAAAAAAAAGCAATTTCATGGCCCTTGGATTTCAATAATTCAGACACATTGAACATATACCTCTCAGGTCCGCCTTTTAAATAAAAGAATTTATTAATTTGAAGAATTTTCATTATCTATTTTTTATTAATCTTTGATATGCATTTTAAAATTATTTTATCTGAGGTCTAACTTCATTTTTATATAAATCAATGAAGTACATTTACCTCTGCCAAAAACTCCCCATACTGACCTTTAACTTAAAAAAACTAAAAGTATCATCTAAGCTAACACCTATACGTCTAAGGCCAAATCTATTCTTATTAAAATTTATCTTGTTGTTTCCTCCTATTGTAGTCACAGCAAGCTGAAAACAATACTTTTTTAATATTGGAAAACACATCGAAAGATTACACTCGCTACTCTTACCCTTAGGATAAGCAAAAGATATAACTTCTTTGTTTATTTTTTTCTCAATTTCATATTTTGATTCAGCAATTTCCTTTTCAGCGGCTTCTTCACCCAAAGAGGACAAAACTTTATGGTTAACTGTATGCGCACCGATTCCAAATCCGCTATCTGCCATTTCCTTAATTTCATCCCAACTCATAAAAAGATTCTCAACATCGTTGTTTACAGCAATCCCCTCAGGAGGAACTATCTTTTTATCAATAAACCCTGTTGTCACAAAAAATGTTGCAGGGACACCGTATTTCTTTAAAATAGGATAAGCAACTTCATAATTATCTTTATACCCATCATCAAATGTCACCCAAACGGGATGCTTTGGTAAAATCTTCTCCCCCTTTAAAAAAGCTACGATGTCTTCTTCCTTGACAGGATTATATTCTTCTTTTAAAAACCTCATTTGATCTTCAAAAGAATTCTTTTCAGTGCACATATTATCATAACCTACGATTGCTAAGTCTTCTGTTTCAACGACTCTATGATAATAAATAATTACTAATTTTCCCTTATTGATAAATTTGATAAAATTAAAAAAATAATTTCTGCCAATTATCCCTAATATTTTTTTAACAATTGCTTTCATTGTTTTTACCCTCTCCTCTGTCGCTCAGCGCCACCTTTTAAATAAAAGAACTTATTCATCTTAAAAATCTTTTAAGTTAAAAAGTTCTTCGCACTGAGGCAAAATATAATGAACATCAAAAAACTTTTCTCTTTTATTTCCATACTCACATTTTCTCTAATTTACTAAGCGATTATTGTCTCAATATCCGTAATAAAATCCAACTTCCAAATGATTTTTGTGACAAATACTTAAAGTATCTCAAGAAATAAAAACACCTCAGAAAAAAAGACGTATTTTCTGATGTTATAATCTTACATACATAAGCAGCACGCCTAATCACTTGTTTAAAATCATCACAAAACTTCTCGCAAGATGCTAATTCCTGCTCATTTAGAATCATTTTAGCCAACTCCTCCTTTATCCCAGCTATGCGAATCACCATATTGGACAAGGTTGTTGGCTGCATGCCGAATTCGTTATCTGAATGCTGTCTATATTTAACTAGCTGATCAGGCACATAGGTTAGTCTATTTTCATTTAGCGCAAACATCGCCAACCAGTAATCATGGGGAACATGAGGATTAAAAGGTACCGCCTTTTTAACCAATTCACGCCTAAAAAGTATAGTACATCCATTTATATAATTTCTAAAAGCCATATATTGTATAGCTAGCGCACGCCTTAGGTTTACACGATTATATCTACTTGCAGATTTAGCGATTTCTTTCCCATCCTCTGCAACCAGGCTTAAGTCAGAAAAAATTAAAAGATTATGACCCAGTTCTTTCATGAGCGTCTCCAGCTTCTGCGGCACCCACATATCGTCCTGGTCGCTCAATGCAACATACTCCCCTCTACACAACAAAACCGCCTTCTCAAAATTTTTAATATAGCCCAAATTCTTTTCATTACAATACACCCTCAGCCCATGCTTATTTTCGTATTCTTTCAAAATCAGCATAGTCCCATCGGTCGAGCAATCATCACAAACAACTACCTCAATATCTTTATATGTCTGCCCGTAAATAGAATCTAGCTGTTCCCTCAGATACTTTTCACCATTATATGTTGCCAATGCGATTGATATCATTAACTATCCTCAACAAATTCTATTTTTTCTCGAGTCAAACACAATAAAATTATTAACATCAAGAAAAACCCATAAAAAGCTACCATGTGAGTCAAATTGATAAATGTTAATAGAGGCAGGAAAAGAATGTTTGCCAAGATAAGAACATAAAAAAGCAAAAAAGGTGCGCCTATCGAACTTTTTATAAATAAATTCTCGAGTATTCCTGTAATTACCCCAATTAAACCCATTATTAAAGCAACGCCCCAACACCCAAAAGAAGCATACCACTCTCCAATAATCCCTATCCTTATTCCTGCATAATGCCCAAAATACCTACCAAAATATGCTGCCGGATTATCATCTAAATAATCAAATTTATTTGCACCAACCGCTGAAAATACTTCTTTTGGAATAAATGCTGCTAGCGCACCAGCAATAAATTTGCCTCCAACAAATTGCTCTGCTCCACCATGAAATTTATTTACAACATAGCTGTATTCTAGCCACTCACCAAAAGTTCTACTAACTACACGCTCAATTGATGACAACGACTGAATCTCTCTCCCCGTAGCGGCACGCCAGCCATCAACTGCAGAATACAATAAGGGCACAATTCCTATAAGCACAACAACACTTAATATTTTTATACTCTTTATTTTGACCCTTAGCAAAAAGAATGCCGCTGAAGCAACCAACGCATACTGTCTTTGCCCGTAAAGTAGTAGTCCGAAGATTGCAACGAAAACCCAAACAAGATAAAATTTGCGTTTTTTTACAAAATACAACAACGATGATAACAACGCAACAATTAACCACATGTGAGAAAACTTAACAATATTGTCTCCCGCTATGTCTCCAAACGAAAAACGGACTGATTCAATATCTGGCCTTAATATAGGCACATAACCGATTCTCATAATAGCGACAATAGTGCACAAAAATGATATAAAAGCGAAAAGAAATAAAAACTTTTCTAGCTTATCGTAGTCCAATCTAAACAACGGTATACGACGCACTCCATTGGTAGTTCTTCTCGCAGCGTTACTCATTGATACCCCAACGATAAATGAAAAAACCCCTAGATACCAAACAAATGTTGGATAACCAAATGAAAGAGTCCCTCCCATGTAATTGTGATACACCTTAATAAATATTAAATAACTCCAGACACCGAGGGGAGGAACTAACAACATAGTCAGAGCAACGAATAATGATATGAATCGCTTACGATCACTTACCTTTGTAAAAAACAAAATCACCAACAAAGAAATCGATAAAACAATCAATAAGCAAATCAAACCAACATATGGCTTAATCAGGAAAGGAATAACGATCTCTATGGTAGGGAACAAAATAATTCCTACTAAAATTGCTAAAATTACAGAAAAAACAAATTTTACTAAATCACTCCACATATGCGTTAAGATTTCTCCTTTTTTTTATAAAATAAAATTTATCTTCCTCCTCTTCAGCACCTTCCACATACATATCATTAATACCAGCTCAGTTAAAACGCTGGACCATGCCGCGCCAACACCACCTAAATGAAATACCCCCAGAAATAAAAATAAAAAAACTACATTGATAAGGCCGCCGCTTAAATATATGCCTAAAAAATGCTTATCAAGTCGAAATGACAATAATCCCAAATTCGCAAAAATATATGAAGCAGGAATAATCACCAATAGGAGCGACAAAATTCTTACAATAATTAAAGACTCGCTAAACTGCGCACCCAGCACTATTCTTACAATAGCGCTTGAACATGTTAAGAAGACTATAAATATAAAAATCGAAATTAAAAAAGATATCTTGAATACTTTTCTCAATGTTTGTATTGCAAGCTGCTGGCTCTCAGCTACTTTTTTTGTAATATAAGGATACGCCGCACGAAAACCAGGTTCAAGCATTCGCGTAAGCATACGTACAATCCTATCGCCAGCAGCATAGTACCCGACAACTGTATTGTTTAAAAATAAACCTAAAACAACTGTATTAGTCGTAGTGTAAAGACTAATCGCTAATCGTGACACAAATATATGCCATCCACTCCCAAGTTGTCTACGGATATCTTCTAAGCGAGGCCTCCTAAACGATAACCCAAAGGAAAAAAACACCGGTATTGCCCCAATTATCCCAGAAACGATCATGCCCAATGAATTAATAAGCGGCACCTTCAAATAATCACTTTGTTCACGAATAAAAACAAAAATAAGCAATGTAAACACAAGCTTCGCCACAACGTTACGGATGGTGATGTACTTCATATTCTCAATGCCCTGAAAGAACCAAACAGGAAATAGCACATTATCAAATACTATACCGAACGAAAACACATAAATCAGCCAATCCATCCGAAACTTTGGCACCATAAGCAGTACAACTGCCAAGATAACCATGCTAATGATCAAAAATAAACTTTTAATCACAAACACTGATGAGACAATTACTGATAGTTTTTCTTTGTTTCCACGATGGATCGAAACTTCGCGCGTTGCTGAAAGATCAAATCCATAATCAGTGAGAACAACAAAATATTGTATAAACGCCTGTGCAAATGCAATAAGCCCAAATTTCTCTACTCCCAGAACACGCACAAGATACGGCAAAGTAATAAGCGGCAAGATATAGCTTGCCGCTTGTAAAAAAGAGAGTGAAAAAAAGTTCTCCAATAGCCGCCGTCTCTCATGTGTGCGAGTAAGCGTATGAATAATATTCTTTATCATAGCGCCAGCTGCCATTTCCACGCATTTTTAAGTGATTCTTCAATTGTATATTTTGCCTTCCATCCCAAAACGAGCTCGGCTTTTTTTACATTAGCATAAAGCTTTGCAATGTCGCCAAATCGTCTTTTTCCGATAACAAAATTTACTTTAACATTATTGATTCTCTGAAAGGCTTCAAGAACCTCCGCAACGCTATGTCCTTGCCCTGTGCCAACATTAATAGCATCGAAACAGTTGTCCTCTTTTATTCTTTCTAAATAAACCAGTGTGTCAACATGCGCTTCAGCTAAATCCATAATATCGATATAGTCTCGGACGCATGTCTTGTCCGGCGTATCATAGTCATTGCCAAAAACAGTTAGTTTTTCGCGAATACCGGCAGCTGTTTGCGTAATAACAGGAACAAGATTGTTTGGCATTCCAAGGGGCAATTCGCCAATAAGCGCCGACGGATGAGCCCCAATTGGATTAAAATAACGTAAAGCAATAGATTTCAATGGCATGCCACTTTTAGCAGCATCCTCAATAATTTTTTCGCAAATTTGTTTTGTATTACCATACGGCGAAAGTGCTAGTTTTTGGGGGCTTAACTCGGTTACCGGAAGCTCATCGGGTTCTCCATAAACAGTAGCCGAAGATGAAAAAACTAAATTTCGGCACTGACTTTCTTGCATTGCCTTGATAAGAAATATTAGCGAACCGATATTATTATGATAATACTCAAGAGGCTTATCAAACGATTCTCCAACAGCTTTAAATGCCGCAAAGTGCATAGCCCCTACGACGACACCTTCTTTTTCAAAAACTTTTATCAAAAAATCCTGATCTGCACAATCACCCTCATGCAAAACAACATCTTGCCCTGTAATAGATTTTATTCCATCAATGATGCGATGCTCAGAATTAGAAAAATTATCGATAATAATAGGCTCATATCCTGCCTGCCAAAGGGCAATGGCTACATGAGAGCCGATGTATCCTGCGCCACCGGTAACAACAATTTTCTTTCTTCCCATTTCTTCCTCAAGGTATCATATTTAAATATATTAATATAAATAATATGGTATTTTAATCTTAAATATAGCACATTTATTGCAAATATTCCAAAATCAATAGGTTAGAAAGAATTTCTTTCTTGTGTTTTTTCGCCCATTACCATATATTATATGATATCATAAAAATAAAATCTGCTTTTAGAAAAGTCAGCTTATTTTAAATGTAAAATGAAAATAAAGAACCTAATGGTCAAAATATTTTTGCTGTCTGCGGCTGCTATTTTGATAACTTTTTTAATAAAATTGCTTGCGGCTGATATTTTCTTTATCCAAGCTCAAAAATATGAAAAAAAATACCTTTTTGAGAAAGCAATAAATCACTATCAAAAAGCCATTGACCTTGCCCCCTTATCTTCTGAATATTTAGGCTCATATGGAAAATTTCTTACCCGCATAAGCAAATACAATAAAGACAAATTTTCTATTCTAAATAAAGCAGAAAAACTCTGCAAAGATGCTATTCAAAAAAATCCCATGGATTCAAAATTTTGGATTCTTTTAGGAAAAATTCAACTAGAACAATTTTCCGAAACTTCTGGCCCTGTATTCCTTAAATTAGCGATAAAATACTTCAAACAAGCTTTTAAAAACGACCCAAACGGAGAAATAACGACAGAAGGCATTGCATACAATTTAGCAGAATTTCTACTTCCTTTAAATAAGCCAGATTTTGACTGGGCATTGAATAAAATTAAAAAAACCCTTCAAGTCGATTACCCAGAAGTAGAATACCTCTATGTATCAGTATGGAAAAGTACTAAGAATATAAGTCTTTTAAAAGAATTAGCCGAAACTAGGTGGAAAAAACAAAAAAAAATAAAAAAGTCTCAAGAAAATGCGCCTATCGACCCATCTTTATTATCAAAAAAACAGTGGTATGAAAAATCTTTTGAAGGAAAGAATTTTTACAGCGATGGAAACATGTACTGGAATGGAACCGCGCATCAGTTTGTAGAAATTCCGGGACAAGCAAATGCCATCACCATTCAAGCGAAAGGTTCTTCAGCTTACGGTATCTGGCCCTATATGGTCGTTTCCTTAAACGGAAAAGAAATCGGGGCTGATTTTATTCAAAACGTAGAATTTAAAAATTACGCTTATCCTATAGCAGCAGATAAAGAAACAACGACAAAAATTATTAGTGTTACCTTTACAAACGATGGTGGCAACAAAATTGAAGACCGCAACCTTTATGTCGGCGAGGTAACAGCCTTATCAACTTCTCAATAAAATATGAAGAGCGAAACCTTTAAAAATATTATTTTCTTTACACTGTCCGCTGTTATGCTATTTGCGCCTATGTTTAAAGGGTCTGTCACCCTTTGGTCAATCGCATCAATTCAAATTATCGTCTTTCTTTTAACATGTTTCTGGCTATGGCAAAAAAGCAATGAGAAGCAGTTGCGCTTTAAAACAACAAAGCTCGATAAGCCCATCCTGATTTTCTTTGTACTCGCCCTTGTTTCAGCGATTTTTAGCATTTATCCCTATGCAAGTGCCCTAGAATTACTTCGTTTAGCCATGTATGGAGCTATTTATTATCTACTTATCAATAACTTCGGAAGAACCCTTCAGATACGTTTTTGTAGCCTCATTATTATGATAGCTTGTGCCCTTTCGCTTTTCGGCCTTGGCCAATACTTCTTTGGCCTTAATCATTCTTGGTGGAAGCCGGCTGAATTTCTTGCTTCAACTTATGTTAATCATAACCATTTTGCAGGCTACCTTGAAATGGCAATTGCCCTCTGTTGCGGTTTTTTGCTGGGGCTAGACAAACGCGAACACATTAGCCCTTTTCGTAGAAAAATGTGGAAAGTTCTCTTAATCATAGCCGGCTGCCTGTTGCTGTTTGCTTTTGTATTGACACAATCACGTGGAGCCTGGCTGTCCCTGTCTTTGGCATTCTTAGTATATATTATTGTTTTAGTTCAAAAAAAGAAATTCAAGAAATGGACACTTTTCGCCTATTTAGTTCTTCTTGTGGTCGGAACAATCTTTTTATATGTTGGCGACGACAGCGTTGCCAAACGCGTCCAAACAATTAAAACCAAAGGCGCTGAAGCTTCTTGGCAAACCCGCCAAAGAATTTGGAAAGGAAGCATAACGATGATTAAAGATAATCCCCTATTAGGCACAGGAGTTGGAACCTTTGTCTGGGGATTTCCATCTTACCAGCCACAAGGAATCACTGGTCGCGCTCATTATGCCCATAATGATTATTTGCAGTCAGCTTGCGAAATGGGTCTGTTTGCCCTCCCTCTTATTTTTTGGATGATATATGTTATACTTAGCAAAGGATTTTACAGAGACAAAAACGACTCCCGTTTGATTCGCAATATTCGGCTAAGTGCCGCAATAGGTTTACTAAGCTTGATGATCCACAGCGCTGTTGATTTTAATCTTCATATCCCTGCGAATATGATAGCCGCAGCAGCTTTGGCAGCGATTGTCATGCGGACTTCTAAAAAAAATATTGAAAAAGATTAAGAATTAGGAAACGCGAAAGGAGAAGCAAATAATGATTAATGAACGCAGAAAAGTTTTTTATACGCTCTTAATCATTATTGATGCTTTTGTCATTACAGCTGCGTTTCTCGCGGCTTACTTTTTAAGAAAAAATTTTCATGCCTTTTACACATTCGACTTATTCCCGCATGCAGAAATTGTTAACGAAATCTCTCTTGAGGAAGGCCTCTACGCAAATGTCTACCTCTTAGGATTAATAACGTGGATTCCTGTTCTTTGGGTTGTTGGCTTTTACAATTCTTTCCGCACAAGCTCCTATCTCAAAGAAGTCTGGCTGCTCTTTAAAGCATCCATTTTGACGATATTAACTTTCGGAAGCTTGGCATTTATCTTTAAAGTAGAATTTGTCAGTCGCATGTTTTTGGGAATTTTTATTGCAACAAGCTCGTTATTTTTACTCATAACCCGCCTCGTCGTCGTTAAAATCACCCGCTCCCTTCGCCGTCGCGGGCGCAACTATCGACAGATTTTACTTGTCGGAACAGGTCCCCGGGCAAAAAAATTTATCGGTCTTCTCTACAAACACGCCGAGTGGGGGTTAAAAATCAAAGGACTCTTGGATATTGACCCCGAAAAGGTCGGAAAGAATTTCTTCGGAATTAAATGCATCGGAACAATTGATGATATCTCAAAAATTCTCGACAGGTGCGTTATCGATGAAGTCGTTGTTGTTGTGCCAAGGTCTTGGCTAACATCAATCCAAAATCTTGTATCTATCTGCGAACTCCGCGGCATCCAAGTTAACGTCGCCAGTGACCTGTTCGATCTTAATATTGCACGGGCAACTCAACGAGACTTAGACGGCTTTCCTTTAATGACGTTTGAAACAACTTTCGTCCACGAATGGGATTTGATTATTAAACGTATGTTTGATATTCTCTTTTCGCTTTCTGGAATTTTCTTCTTTTTTCCCTTATTTCTCCTTGTTGCCATAATCATCAAAATCACATCTCCGGGCCCTGTTTTCTTTCAGCAAAAACGTGTTGGCCTAAACGGCCGCCCCTTTTATTTACATAAATTCCGCTCAATGAATAAAAACGCCTCAGCGCAACTAGAAAAAGTCCAACATCTTAATGAGATGGACGGACCAGTCTTTAAAATTAAGAATGATCCGCGTGTTTTTCCATTTGGAAAAATTTTACGTAAAACAAGCATTGATGAGCTGCCACAATTACTTGATGTTTTAGTGGGAAACATCAGCATCGTTGGGCCTCGCCCTCCTCTGCCGAAAGAAGTTGAACAATACGAGCCTTGGCAGAAAAGACGCTTAAGCATGCGACCTGGGATTACATGCTTGTGGCAAATTATGGGTCGTAACAAATTAAGTTTTAAGCAGTGGATGGAACTAGATCTTCAGTATATTGATAATTGGTCTCTGTGGCTGGACTTTAAAATTTTAATGAGAACGATTCCTACTGTCATTTTTGGCGATGGAGCAAGCTAATACTCTTTGATCTCAATTAAAAAACAACTTATCGAACCTATATTGCAATCTGGATCATTAGCTGTTAACATGAAAAACATGATTAAGGCCTCATGCGAAAATAAATTTAATATTCTTTCGGAGGAAGAAATATGAAAAAAAAATGGATACTTATTATTTTGATTGGGTTAATTGCTTTGGGGGCCGGGCTATTCGGCTACCAACAAGACCGCAAGCCAGATCAAGCCCTAGCACGCATCAATAACTACAGCATGTCCGTTAAAGACTTTGAAAATGAACTCGAGTATACTGGCTACGGAATTGACACCTCAGCTGACCCCCGATATATTATGGATGTCATTATTGATGAGCAATTGCTTGTTCAAGAAGCACAGCGTCAGGGGCTACATAAGCGAAAGAGCTTCTTAATCACCATTGAGCACTATTGGAAGCAAACGTTAATTAAAGAACTTATGGACAAGGAAACCCAGCGTATTCAAAAAGAACTTGCTCCCGCTGATCAAGAAAAAGCCTTTCAGGACTGGCTTGATAAATTGCGCAGCAAAGCCCACATCCAAATTAACCAAGAGCTTCTGGAGAAAACAATAAAAGATAAATTCCAAAAAACAATTCAATAACGCCTTTTAAATTCCTTAAAAAGTTGGGGAGGTAAAAATGTCGACCGGAAAAATCATTAGACGCAAAAATTATTTTATTAAGAAGAAATTTCAAACAAACTTTATCATTAAATTCTGCATCCTGGTCATTCTAAGTACAATTATTTCAGGTGTCGTCCTGTATTCTTCATCGCTCAATACAGCAACGACAGCCTTTGTGAATTCACGCCTAGAAATCGTAAGGACTTCAGATTATATCATCCCAAATTTAATGCTATCAAGCTTTGTCAGTATTGTTCTTGTCGGATTGGCAACGATTGTTGTTGTTATTTTTCTTTCTCACCGCATTGCCGGTGCTTTATTTAATATCGAGAGAAGTGTTTCTGATGCCGCAGACGGAGATTTAACGCGTCGCATCCACCTGCGATCTAAAGATGAAGTTACCGCCTTAGCTGACTCATTTAATAGAATGATCCAAATAACCCATGAAAAAATTCTAAAAATTAAATTTCACTCTGATAGCCTGCAGCAGGATCTTGATGAAATCTCAAAGGCTTTATCGGAAGATAACAAAAAGAAAGAAGAAGAAATTCTCGCTATCCTAAAAAGACTTAAAGATAAAAAAAGCTCACTTGATAGTGTTATCCGGGCCTTTAAGATTAATGACGTATAAACATAAGAATAAATTTCTCAATTACTTATGAAACATAAAATTTTATTTTGCGTAATTGCCTTTTGTCTTTTGCTTGGCTCTGCCGTCTTCGTAGGCGCCATGCCAATTGGTTCTGAACCCGATCAAAGACAAAATGCAGACAGCGATGAACTTTCATTTACATCCCCTCACCTTACGATAAAATATTCTCCGAATATTCGCCTAAGGACTGTGAACAAACGCCTATCCCTTTATTTTCGCGACTTTGTTTTAGATCGTAAACGACCAAGAAAATTTGAGAATGACGAAATCGAAATTGCTTTTAAGCTTAACAAAATCCGAAGAAAAGTCATGAGTATTCTGGACATGCGCCCTCCTGAGATGAAAATCTCTGTAAAAATTTTTAAGAATCAAAACGAACTTGATAATTTCTATTATTCGCTTTTTCATTCTAGCAACACCCGGCGTATTATTTCTTTTTATATTCATTCCCATAAAACGATTTACACGACCGAAAGAGCCATCTCATCTGAGCTTATTGCTCATGAAATGGCGCATGCGGTTTTGCGACATTATTTTCGTGTCCGCCCCCCGACCAACGTAGATGAGCTAATGGCTCAATATGCCGAAACGCATCTCCATGATTAGGCTAAAAATTAACAATTTTTGCATAAAAAAATGGAATTTTAAGCCATTTTTAAAGCTAAATTCACCCCAAAAATAAATTTGTCATTTGTCAAAAAATATGCTATCCTTGAAATACGAAACCACGAAGAATAATCTAAAAACCATCTAATAACCATATATAATATAAACCAAGGAAAAAAAATGAAATACCTGAAAATCAGCGTTGTAATATTGGTAGTATCTCTCTTTTGTTTTGGGCTTTCAGCGTCTGTCCAAGCTCAAGCAGAAAGAGACGAAGAACAAATCTGTTCCGATATGACATATGCCCAACTGGCAACTATCATTATCCAAACTCTCGACCTTCCTTTTCCTGAAGGATTTAACGAGATGACAGAAGGAGAGCAATTCGAAGCTCAGATTAATCTCTTGGCCGAACAAGGCGTTACAGATTTTGACGGTTACGAACCTAACGGTAAAGTTACCCGAGGATTTGCTGCTGAAGTTATGGTAAAGGCTTTAAGAATTCCTCAGAAATTTGAGTCAATTGATGATCAAATTGGCTATTTAGCTAATCTTGGCTATATCTCAAGAGGCGGCGTTGAAGAAATTATAACAGATTGCGACATGGAAGCTTATACACCTCCGCCTGCACCTTCACTACCTGATCAACCAGATCCTGTTCCAGAACCAGTAAGCAGTGTTCAATAATAGCTAAAAAATATTAGGTTCAATAGAAGAAGGGCTTGTCCCTTAAGGGAAAAGCCCTTCTTCTATTTCTTTAAAATCTCACTCCCTTACACGTCACCGTTTTACTTTCATAAAGATGGCCACGCCATAAAGGGATGTGGACATCTTTTTAAGGAATCTTATTATTCTGAAAAGGCGGATAGATATCCCGCAAAGCGGGATTTCTTGATAAAAAACTCTATGGCACAAACAGCTGATTAAAACTTGTGCGATAGATATGGGCGGAAACTTGAGAGGTTTTCTGGAAGAATTCCACAAACGAAAATCCTGCATAGGTCGAATGCAACAAAAGCGCGATAAGCGCAATATTTACAAAATATACAAAAGCCATAGAAAAAAGATAGTTGGGCTTTACGGGGTTTTCATCCGAAGCACGCAAATCGCGTGCCGTAAAAACGAGATGCATCAAGAACGTAAAACTTGTCAAAAATAAGAAATAAGGCCCTATTTCATGTTTAATATGAGCAAATTTTAAGAAATAATAGACTACCAAAAGGATAATCGTATAAATCGGTAAAACCAAAGGCGCCATGGTAACAAGAGGCTCAAAAAAACGAAACATATCCGAAACAAGCTGCTTGCCATAATTATAAACCACTTCAAGTTCATAAACAAAAAAATGCGTAATCAAATACACTAAAATTCCTAAAGCAAAATATCTAGGATACCCATCTCCCTCCAATGACTTAATCTGGCTGGTAAAGGCAACAGTCATCCCTGCAACAAGAGGAACAAGTGCTAGAAAAAGTAAAAACTTTATAGCTCCAATAATTCTACTTACCAATTTTCTTTAACCCTCCCATATAAGGCTGCAAAACTTCCGGAAGAAGAATCTCCCCTTCTTTGGTTTGATAATTCTCGATAATCGCAACCATGGTCCGCGCCAATGCGACACCGGAACCGTTTAGTGTATGAACAAAAGAGGTCTTTGTATTTTCTTTTCCTTTAAAACGGATACCGGCTCGTCGCGCTTGGAAGTCTTCAAAGTTTGAGCAACTTGAAACCTCTAACCATTTATCTAAGCCGCAAGAATACACCTCAAGGTCGTAGCATTTCGCAGCAGCAAAACTTAAATCTCCTGTGGCCAGCATTAACACGCGATACGGCAAGCCTAAAAGCTGCAAAACTTTTTCTGCTTGGGATACCAAATTCTCAAGCTCATCATAAGAGGTTTCAGGCTTTACAAATTTGACGAGCTCTACTTTATTAAACTGATGCACGCGCATCAAACCTTTTGTGTCTTTTCCATAAGATCCGGCTTCTCTTCTAAAACAAGCAGTATAAGCCGTATAATAAATTGGCAAGTCCTCTTCCTTTAAAACTTCATCGCGATGCAAATTGGTTACCGGAACCTCAGCTGTTGGAATCAGAAATAAATCTTCCTCTTTGACCGCATACATATCCTCTTCCATCTTAGGCAACTGCCCTGTCCCTGTCATAGATGCACGGTTAACTAAAAACGGCGGAAATATCTCTTTGTATCCATGCTCTCCAGTATGCAAATCGAGCATAAAATTAAAAAGTGCGCGCTCTAAGCGTGCGCCCGCACCTTTATAAACAATCCAATTGGACCCTGTAATCTTTGAACCACGCTTAAAATCAATGATATCCAATTCCTCAGCCAACTCAAGATGTGTCTTGGGTTTAAACTTAAGCTTATTAGCCTTGCCCCAGGCGCGAACTTCTTTATTTTTATCTACTCCTCCGACAGGAACGGAAACATGCGGAATATTAGGAATACTGATTAAAATATTTTGAACTTGCGCTGCTGCCTCCTTAGCCAAAGGCTCCAAATCAGAAATTTCTCGAGCGATATCTTTCATGGAGGCGATCTTAACTTTAGGGTCTTTTTTATCTTTTAAAAGAGCGCTAATTTCATCATTGGCATCATTCTTTTTTTGCTTAACCTCGTCGAGCTTTGTTAAAAGCTTGCGTCTCTTTTTATCGAGGTCTAGAAAATTATCAATGTTAATTTTATAACCACCACGTGCAACAAGCGCGCTACGGACAGCTTTTTCATTTTCGCGCACAAATTTTAAATCTAACATAATAGTCCTTTTAAATTATACTCGGGGATTTTCAAAACTCGTTTGAATCTGAGAAAGCAACTCTTTAGCATCAACAGGTTTGGCAAGATGCATATCGGCGCCAAGATCGAAATGCCGGACAACATCATCAGGCGAATCTTGACTTGTCAAAAAAATAATCGGAATCGCCATAGTCGAGGCCTCATCTTTAAGCTGGCGGCAAACCTCAATTCCGTCAATATGCGGCATCACAACATCAAGGACAATTAAATCCGGTTTGTGCGCACGAGCCTCGGCTAGGCCTTGAGCGCCATTTTCTGCCAATAAAGTTTTGTATCCGGCCTTCTCAATAATTTTCTGGATAGCCAATCTTTGCCCTGGCTCATCCTCGACGATAAGAATTATCTTTTCCTGCCCCTTAGAAAGCGTACAACAGCAAGATTTCTTTGAAAATAATGACAAAATTTTACAAAACATAAATTTCTCCTGATAATCTTTTATGCAAAAGAATCAACTTCATTATATTAGGAAATGATTAAGCGTGCTATAAAATTCTTAAGGATTTACGAAGTATCGTTAGGCTTACCGCAAGGCGTATTCAGACCCATCAAATGCTAATATTGGCCCAAAAATAAATGGCAAGAAAATCAACCCGAGTCCAAAGAAAGCACCTTTTCCAAAGTTTTTTGCAATACCAATCATAATGATAAAATAAAAAATAATACTTACATAAGGAACAAAAAATAGCAACAGCCACCAGCCCGGCTTACCGGCAATCTTACATTGAACATACTGGCCATAAATAGGAATAAGTTGCGACCATCCCGGATATCCGGCTTTGTTGCAAATTATCCACCAACAAATAATTGTAAAAAAGACAAAAATAGCGCCAAAAATAAAAGGAATGATCGAACCAGACTTATTTGATTTTAGAGAGAAAATTTTAGCCGACTGCGCAGATTCATCATTCTCAGCCCGTTCTTTAAAACTCTTGGCTTCTAAAATTTTCCGTGCATAAGCTGGGTCACTCTTAGCTCTCGCACGAACGCGATCACCAAAGAAATCTACAATAAAACCTACGAACGGAATCTTCTTGTCTTTAAGAAACTGTTTCATCTGGCTTAAGTCTTGTTGAATCCTACGTTCTATCTTACTAGCAGGATCAAGATCGTCAAAGTCATCTTCTTGCGGCAATTGTGTCGCAGAGGCATCTGGGGCTTCCTCTAAAATAGGCTCATCAGAGGCTTCGTCAGAGATTTCTATTTCTTCGGTTTTCTCAAAGAGAGACGTTAGCTTTTTGGAAACACCATAACTCTCGGCAGACTTCTCTCTTGATTTCTCAAAAATTTCCGAATAATCTTCTTCCTCTTGCGGAAAAACTTCTAGCTTCGTCTCTTCCTCAGGATAATCTTGCACATTAGGCACTTCACCGTCTACGGTATCAATTTCATCAAAATAAAACTTTAAGTCCACACCCTCAAAATTAATTTTGACGTATCTATTCGTCTGCTCAACAATTTCGCCCTCAACAGACAGCCCGGACTTCAGCTCAATCTTAGCTGCATAAGCATTTGCCGAAACAAATAATACTAATAAAAAAAATAAAATTTTTTTCATATTTTGCCTTAATTCTTATGTTACAGCTTCTGGAGCTTTTTCGGATTCATTGCTCATATACTGGGAATTATCAAATGCCAATATCGGCCAGAAAATAAACGGCAAGAAAATCAATCCAAGACCAAACCCAACACCTTTACCAAAATTTCTAGCGATGCCAATATATACGGCAAATGCTACAATAATACTCACGATAGGGACAAAAAACAACAAAAGCCACCAGCCCGGCTTACCGGCAATCTTACACTGTACATATACACCATAAAAAGGAACAAGCTGAGACCATCCCGGATATCCAGCCTTATTGCAAACTTTCCAAGTAGAAACAAGAATAAGAAGTACAAAAATTAAACCAAACACAAACTTCACTATCGCCTCTTGCAAAGAAATCTTGCCTTCGCCCTCATTTGTTTTCTGAAGTTGTTTGAGAATTGAAACAAAATCCGCTGGAGCTTTATAAGGTTCAGCAGGCGCTTGAGATGCAGGCAAAAGTTCCCTACCTTGATCCGGTATTAAAGCCTTTTGAGCCTCAAGGTCAGCATCATTAATAGGGCCTTCTTCAATGCTTTCAATTTCGTTAAAATAAAATTTTGCATTGTCACCTCGAAAATTGATTTCAACGTATTGATCTGTTTTTTCGATAATATCGCAAGTGATAACTGCCCCATTTTTAAGTTGAATTTTTGCCGCGTGTGCGTTTGTGACGATTAATGCAATAATCAAAAATAATAAAATTTTTTTCATATATTCCCTCGTCTTGATTTCAATAGAGCTTGAACAGTCTAAAAATTTTCTTGACCTAATGGATTAACTAATTTTATTGTATTAAAAAAACAAGGGAATAACCAGAGGATTTTCAAAAAAGAAAGCCAAGGCCTTTAGACCTTGGATTGGAAATGGTTTAAATTAATTAAATTATTAAGGCTTTATATATTTTACCTTTCCATCGATAAAATAAAAAAAATAACTATATACATAATTTGAAAAGAATGGAATAAATCCCTTTGAATACTTATAAATCCAAACTTCTTCTGCCGTGGCATATTTACAATCTGACTTTTTGCATCCAGGTGTTAAAAGAACTGGAATATCCTCCCATTTTCCATGAGGTTTTCCGAATATTTCTCTGATTTGATCTTTGGTTTTCTCCATGTAACCCTGAAGCTCATAATGCCTTTTTTCCTGATCTTCAATGTATTTATTTGTCTGTCCTTCTGAAGAGTATTGCACCCAATCTCCATAACCACATCCTACGATTAAGATGGAAAGGCTTAACAACAATCCTAAGCATAAAAGCTTCTTCATATTATAATACTTCCTAAATTCCATAATTTGAATGGACTGAGAATCCAAACATTGCTCCTGCTCCAACAGCCCCGCCTGCAATATTGATTGGATTTAAATTTGGCCCGACTAAATTAATTGGATCAAAAATATGATTCATACATCCTGTCATGTTGGCACCACCCATCCAAGAAGATAAAGCCGCCATGGGCTGGCTGATAGCTGCGGCCATATAGGTTACTGTTGAACCACCAGCTAACTGCCTTCCCGTTAGGCCAAGATTCATCAAGGCATTTGAGGTTGTTATTGTTCCTTGGCTGTGTGGAATAATGTTTATTGGTCCACCAATTTTTGCTAGGCCATCAGCGAATTGTCTATCCAAAGAGCTTGTTCGAAATATTTTCTGAAATATACTCTCTGTAAAGTCAGCGATGCTACCTGCTGAAGGATTATAATACAGATAGGAAGCACCATGCTTTTGTAATGCATCTTTGGCAGCATCAGGAAGCGAAGTATTAACTCCGTTTGTGTAGAGGGTGTTTCCTGACGGGATCTCCGAAGGATCAATGCTTTCATAAACAAGCCCGCTGTCTCCTCCAAAAACCCTGTAGAAACCCATTCTTTTATCTTCTTCCGAAATCCAAGCAGCGATTCCTTTGCCAACATTCCACGCGAAGTTTATTGCCGATAATCCCATCGCCGCATAAGTGAATCCTTGGCTTATAGTAGGGTCTCTCGACGTTGCACTAGCTACTTGAGAGCCCAGGCTCATCCATGCAGAAGCCTTTAAAAGAACCATTCCTTGTGCAGTCGATCCAATAGTTCCTCCGGACATGCCTCCCATTACAGCTCCGATCAAAACACTCTGCCATTGAACCTTTCCGGTTTGTTGATAAGAAGATACTGCTCCGGCAATGGCACCAATAATCGCTCCAATAATTAACCAAGGAAAATTTCCACTCGGATCGGTATAGCACAACGGTGAATTATAAACATAGCTATAACGATTCAAGGACTGTGAATTCGTCGGATTAGGCATCATCGGATCTGCAGTCAAAAACCTGCCAATGAGCGGATTATAATACCTAGCTCCATAATAGTATAGGCCTGTCTCATCATCAAGCTTTTTACCTGTGAAATAAAAATGAGAAACTTGTGATGAATCTCCGTACATCTCATGGCGAGAAAAAAGACCAAACGGTAAATATTCACAAAGCTCTTTAACCTCTCCCTGAGCGTCTGTTGTTGCGTTGATGCTGCCAAGATGATTATTAAAATAGTACATAATTTCACCATTCTTAACACTAGCGATACGCCTATTTCCCAAATAAATATATGTTAATGGCCCATCTGAATTCTCTTCGTAAAGCGACCCTATGTATTGAGTTGTTTTCTTTCCAATAGCTATGCTGACGGATGAATTAACATGGGAATCCCCGGCGAATTTTCCTAGATCGAAGAACTTGTTCTTTCCATTATTGTCATAACATTGAGCACCTCCTTGATAAACTATTTTCTGAGTTCTCCCTCCCTCTCCGTCGTAGACATATTGAGCTTTAAGCGCAGAATTTTTCTTGACTTCAACAAGCCGGTTCTCAGCATCATAATTATATTGCCAAAACTTACCTTCATCATCTATCATTTCAATCATATTGCCGTTTTCATCATAAGAAAAAACAGTTCCATCTGATAATGACGTTACCGCGTGTGGTCCAGCGCCATTTTCTCCGTAGGCATACGCTTTTCCATCTTTCTCAATAATATTTCCAATCGCATCATATTGATAAGTTTTTATTCCATAATTCCCTTGTGCTTGAATCAAACGATTCAATGCGTCGTAAGAGAAATATTGAGAATCTGTATTTACGCTATCGACAATCATCTTGATGTTGCCAACACTATCATACGAGTATTCTAAGTCCTGGATTGCTTCGCCTTCAGGGTTAATTGTCAAAATTTTCTGAAGACGTAATGTATCCTCCTCATAGGTATATGTTGTCATCATTCCATTCTCGTATTCAATCTTTGTTATCTGCCCGGGCGCGTCATATTCAACATTACGGATAAAAATCTCATCACCTAAATCTTTGCCCGGGACAGAATCATAGCAATGAACAAGAGTAATATAATCCGTTGTATTATTTTTAGGATAGCGCCGGATCTCTCCTTTCCAAGCAAAAGTATTTGTGTTTTGCTGCCAGCTTTCATTATTAATAATTGTTAAATTCTTATTAATACTTATCGTCCCCGGGCTACCATCGGTAACAAAGCCTTCTTCTTCCCACCAATTTCCCTGATCATCTAATGCCGCCAATTCCATTGAATCTTCATCAACAATAGAAAAATAATATTTATAATCATAATCATCATTATTAAAAGTTGGGATAGGGTCTGTCCATGAAAAACTAACTTCATAGCTATCTTCACGATCAACAAGTGGATGATAATGATTTGTTGTCATCTCGACATGAAGCCCTGTTCCGACCTCAACCGGAAATTCTAATGAAAGCGGAGTAAAAAAACTCCAAGAATTAAAAGGATTATACGAACGTCCAGGATGAACACGCCTTAACTGGGCAACCCATACATAGTCAGTAATCAAATCGCCATTATATTCATCGTATGCGATAAGCTCTTTTGACTCAATATAATCTCCGTTTGGCTGATCACTTGGCATATTAACATCACCGTACCAATTACCATAGGATTCTGGATCTGCGGCTGCTAAATTTTGATATCCTGAGATATTTTCTTTTAATGCATAAAACAACCGATAATCTTCTGCAGGCACAACAGGAAGCCCATTCCATGAAATATCAAAATCATATTCAGCGCGAACTCCTGGATGAGGATTTTGAGGAGAAACAGAAAAATTAAACTCAGGTGGCTCGGCAGCTGTCGTATCGATTAAAATCTGAAAAGCAGTCGTGTAGGTTCCGCTATCAAACTGGTTATATGTTTGACCTGGAACAATGTGGCGAACCTCGACTATCCACCAATAGTTGCAGATATCTACCCCAAGAAGCTGATCAAATATCTCGAGGTCTTTAACAATTGTAGTAGATCCAGCCCCCGAAGAAGCAAAAACACTATCACCATGCCATGTTTCAGGATTCTCTAGATCAGTCCAATCCCATGCTCCAGAATAATAGACTCCTGTATCTTTCTCGATTAAAATCACAAAAATGACAGTATCTTCGCTAGAACTATTCCAGCTTAAATCAATATTATAAAGCTGACGGAATTTTTTGAGAGGCTGCAACGGATTTATTGAAGCTGTGAGATTATCACTCTTAGAATCTCCAGTAACCTCTTTTTTAAGAAATTCCGCATAAGAAAAATTAGAATTTCCTAATAAATTCTGAGAATCCGGAATCTGAGCCTCCTCCCCTAAGGGTAACGATGCTGACCCATGGATTGTTTTAAAATCTTCAGAAAATCCCTTTTCTAAAGAACTTTCTGACTGCAAGCCGATTCCATCTATTTGCCCGGCGTTATTATAAGTATAAATCACTCCAGTCTTATCAGGATAAGTAATCTCTGTAAGCCTGTCTAAAGCATCATATCGGCGATTAATTTCATAAGCCTGGTTATTAATCTTTTTATCTGAAAAGACCTCTCTTCCTACTTTGTCATAAACAAAACTCGTCTTATCAGCTATACCATAAACAGCTTTTCGCAAACGCCCGATAGAGAAATTATCCTCTCCGTCCTTCGTAAAGCCGCCCTTTCCAAAATCTAGACCTTCCTCTGAATCATAATAATAATTAACACTCGACATCTCCTCATTCGTTTTGCTAAGAAGACGATTTAGATTATCATATTGAAAAAATAGCTCCTGGTCCTTAGCATCTTTCTGCCAAACTAAATTTCCATTCTTATCATATCCATATTCCCAATATCCCATGTCAGGATCATCCATGGATATCTTACGACCTAAAACATCATAAACAATTGTCGTAATGTTTCCCAACGAATCCTCCACTTGCACTAAGTTGCCTTCGCTATCATAAAAATAATAAGTCTTAGAATAAAGGCTATACGAATTCTGAGGATAAAAGGGGCTTCGCCCATCTGCACCTAAATATTCTTCCTTTTTAATCAAACGCCCGTATGCATCAGCATAAGCAGTTTGCTTGTGCCCATTTTCATCAATCGAAGTCGTTGTCCAATCATCATAGATAACAGTTGAATAAGTTCCATCAGGATTAGTTGTTTGCGTGGCACGCCCCATCGCATCGTAGCCAACCTTCACATGAGGTCGGCTTGGATCTATAGAATCTTCTTGATCAAGAGGAGTCGTCGAGAAAAAAGGCAAGTATTTCTTTTCTGGCAACCCTCTAGAATTATACTCAGTCTGGCCGCTCACAATGAATATATGCGGGGTTGTACTTTCTGTTTTTGTCTGAATAAGCCGCCCCAATCCATCATAAAACTGAACAAAGTCAAGTGTGTCTGTTGTGTTGTAACGCTGCCTTTTAAATGTAAAAACTTTAACCCCGCTGCTGCTAAGTTGATAGTCATACTCTACAGTTGGCGAACTATTGGAATCTAAAGGAGAAATTGCTGCCCGGAGACGGCCAAACCCATCGTACTGCTTGATTCCCTCTTGGTTATTAGGATCTTGAACTAGTTTAACTTGTCCCCATAAACTCCAATAGCCATTGGCAGCAAATAAAGAAACCCCGTTGACTCCATAATATTGCTTGGTAACCTTATGCTCTAAAACATTCTTAATTTCCAATGGAAAGATAAAATAATCTGGATCATAAGTAATCTCAGTCTGATTTTCATCCGAATCTTTTGTTGTTTTTAAATTTCCATATTCATCATAGGTATACCTTGTAACAATATTTTCTGAGCCTGGCTCATCCCCGGTCCAATTTTCTTTCTTTGTCAAAAGTCCCAATGTCGGAAAAGATGAATGATTTTCATCACCATCATAATATATCCAAGTCTTCCTAACAGTCTCGTTATTATTATTTTTTACAACAACCTTCTTTAAAATTCCAAGGAGCCAATTGTCACCTAAAGTATTATTAAAATATTCAGTTTCAGTGCTACGGCCATCTTCACTAATATCATTGCCAGTAGCAAGATCGACCTCGCCAAGTTGAATAATTTTTGTTAAATTTCCAAGCTGAGGAGACTCCTCGTAAAAATACTTCTCTTGCGTTCGACGCCCCGTAGAATCTCCATCATAAATAAAATTATCTTTTTGTAATAAAAAAACAAAATTAACTCCAGGATAAACTTCCTCATAATCCCAGACGTTTTCACCTCTCGCATACAGGTTTCCTGCGGCATCATAAGCCCTTTGGCTCTCAATTCGCCCTTTAAAAAAATCATCTTGATGATAATAAGTTTCACTATAGTTTCCATCCGGATCAATAACTTTTACATATCCAAAACCACGGGATTCACGCTCTTGAGAGTCCCAAAGTCCATCAGCATAAAAATACTGAGTTTTATAAGAATGTCCTTGTCCATCACTGACGGTAATCGCCTTTACAACTTGACTTGCAAACGGAAAAAAAATATTTGAATAGCGGCATGCTGAGTCATATTCAATAGAACGCACCCCTCCCACTCCATTATCCATAGAAATAAGAATATCTGGAACTCCTGCTTTGTTAAGATAGACAACCGGTGCCTCCCCGTTAAAATGTTTAACGACATCGAGCATTCCGTCTGCATTAGCATCTAAAAGTCTTGTTCCGTAGCTTTTTAAATTTCCAGGAACAATCCATTCATCATCAACCGTCCATCCAGTTCCATGATTAATAAGAACTTTCTGATTGCTATCGTCTGAGACAATTAAATCAGCTAGGCCATCGCCATTAATATCAGCGGCCTGCGTAGAACCATTATTAAAATCCGTGTGGCCATGTGTATCTTTCCAAGAAGAATAAGGATCTTCGACCCAATTTGATCCATTATTGATATAAATTTTTTGAGTATTATCCTTGGAATACATAATGTCGTTTAAACCATCACCGTTTAAATCAATTAAAATAGCCCCATGAGCAAGATCTGTATAAATTTCGCTAGGCGTATTCCAAGTTTCATCATAGTGCCACCCTGAATTATCCGCCAAATTATTAATAAAACTCATATGCGTTGTAGGCTGAAACCAGGGAGCCCATCCATCTTCTTTTGATTTAATATAGTCCGCATATCCATCCCCATTAACATCAGCTAAAAGATTTCCAGTAAATTCCGTATATCCATAAACAGGCTGCCCTATCTCCCAGGCAATAGGCAAGTTTCCCTCCTCAGGAAGAAGCCAATCTTCGTCATAATCCCATCCATCGACTCCATTATTAATAAAAGCTTGATTCACGATAGATCCTCCTTCCGCAGGAGGATGATATTGATAATGTCTGACAAGATCCGGGCGTCCGTCTGCATTAAGATCAGCAATACGCACTCCCCATCCACGATCAATTTCTGGAGCAGTATCTAAGAATTGAATTACCTCATCCGGAAATTTCCAATTGACTGGCGATTCAACCCATGATTGATTGCCATCATGCAAAAAAGTCTTTCGAGTCTCCTGCCCACCATGATATTTGTGATATTTACAAAAATCGGGGCGACCATCACCATTAACATCTATAACGCGAACTCCTAAATCGGCATAACGTCCTCCAGCTTGATGTTCACCAAATTTGGCCTCCGCAGGAATTGTCCATCCAGAAGATTCCTCAAAACCTTTCTCCCCTTGATTGTATGTAAAAAATGTTGCCGGCAAACTTTCGCTAGAATTAAAACCCTTACGCTCTACAGATGACAAAAGAGACCTTCCGGTTTCAGAGCTTTTTTCATAAGTAAAACAGTACTGAGCATATTGTTGATACGCCCCTGTATATACTCTAATCTGAAAAAGTCTTCTTCTTGTTTCGATTAAAAAATGACTCTTATAAGAAAATATCTTGTCCAATCTAGAATCCCAATGAAACTCAATTCTCGCATGCGGTTCCAAGCCAGTTTGTGAATTGCCTGTATAATAAATTTTATCAGGATAAATTTGATTTAAATCTTTGGTGTGTGTAATCACCATATAATTTCCATGAAGGTCTTCTACTCGATCTAAATCCCATTCAAAAACTCTACTTGTATTGTCAGGGTCAACGACTCGAGAATCGTCACCTTGTCCAAAATAATATTTAATGCCTTTCCGGTCTGTGACAAGCCAATGATCATTATTAATAAATTCAATCTTCATGAATGCGCCCTCAATTTCAGGACGAAACTCTGTTTCATCGCCACTAATGTCCACAAGTTTTTGCTGAGAGCCAGATTGAGCTAAGACAAACGTGTCCTCGTTTGTGTATTTTGGAATGCCAAACTTTGTTGATCGGATAATCTTTCCTAAGCTCAGTGACCACCCAACGCCCAAAAACCCATTGGGTAATCCAGAATTATAAGAGAGAAAAATAGCTGGTTCAATTCCAGCCCGCCCCCTTGGAGCTTGGATAGAAAGACTTACAGCTGCAGTTCCACTTGCTGGATCCACAGTGAGTTTTTCAACAGATTCAAATGCCTTATCTTCAAAAAGGGCTTTTGAATTAGTGCCTTGAGAAGGCTTCTCATCCTTAGACTGATTAGTCTGGGGTTGCAAATCTGCAGATTCAGGAGTAGCCTTATGCTCTCCCTCTCCGATGGATGCGGCTGTTATTTTTTCCTCTCCCTTGGCCGAAAGATTAACAGTGCTTAACCCAATAAACATAGCTACAAATAAAATTATAAAAAATTTTTGATATCTCACCTCACCCCTCCCTGATTAACTATGAAACCCGATCTTACCTTTCGGCTTCTTAGAATTTTTAAGCAATTGTTTTAATGCAGTAAAAACAACGCGAAATTTGCCATCGTACCCCTTTTCCATAACTTCAATCTTTTCTCGTAATTCTTTATATGGTTTGATCATTGAACGCAATTTTGTAAATGTACGCATAATAGCAATATTAACTTCAATAGCCCTATCGCTATTTAATACGCTTGAGAGCATGGCAACGCCTTGCTCAGTAAAAGCGAGGGGCGTTTTCCTGTGTCCTCCCCAACTTGATGTCACAAATTGTGACATCAAGTTGGAGCGCTCCTTTTGCGTTAATCTAAACATAAAATCTTCAGGAAACCTTTTTATATTTCGAGTAACCTGTTGGTTAAGCCTTCCTGTCTGCACTCCATACAGCGATGCCAAATCAGAATCCAGAATAACTTTCTGACCTCGTACGACATAGATCATATCCTGGATGATCTCTTGAGGTATTGATTCCGTAGAAATGGTACTCTGTTTCTTAGCCATTTTATCCTCAGTTAATTTCCACCCTCAGCTGCCGATGAATAAGGGGTGCAAGGTCCCCATGATGGTTTAACTTTTATTTTCTGTTTTCTTACTATCTTTTTTTGAAACAGCTTTTTGCGACTTTTTAGAGTCCGATTTTGAGAGATCTTCCTTAAAACATCGACTGCACGGCGCATATCCTGCGGTAACAGCATCAGCTTTTTTCATTTCTTGAGACTCTCTATTTTTGATAAATCGGCAGTCTTCCTTGTGATACTTACTACCATTTTCCGTTACATAAACGCTTTCAGCAAACGCAGCAGTTGTTGTTGCCAAAAACATTATGCATAACCCTGTAAGTACTAATTTCTTTAACATGAATCGTCCTCCGTTTCTCATCCGCAGCTGGTGGGTGAAAAATCTTTATTTATCATTGCCTTCAATTTTTTGCTCGGCTATCGATTGGCTAAATTCTCCTCCGGTAAACGCATCAATAAGAGCAGTCAGTTCTTCGATACGGAAATCACCTTGCATCTTCTCTTGTTGTGACGCCTGAACGCCAAACATTTGAAGCTGAAGCCTCCGCCGTTCAAAATAAAGCCTTGTGACCTCATTTAAAATATCTTCACGAAGCTCAACCATAAGCTTTGATCTTGAATCAATGGAAGTCTGATCTGAGCTCCAAACAAGGTCCCCTAAATCCCAGGACAATGAAACATCCCATCCAAAGTTATCGTAAAACGTTTTATCATCCGGTCCGATATAATGCTGCCCTCCAGACGAATAGCTTCCCCAAACACTATCTGAAGTTGTTTTATTCTTATTCCCGTCTAATCCGACAGAAAAATCCGGAAGCCAGGCCCTTTTTTGTGCCTGCCTACGCCAGTTGGCAATTTTTTCAGGGCTGACTTCCGCATAATGAATAGACATTTTTTGAACCTCCGCGATGGAAGGCTCAGATGAAAAATATTTTCTCGCCGATTTGTAGTCTGCTGCTGAGACTAAAGGCGTTTCTTGCGAAAAAACGAGCCTAAAAATTCCTTTATCAGTGGCAGCATAGATTGTATTTTGCGCATCTTTATTTAAAAAGTTAATTCCGCTAGTTTCCATCCCTGAATAAAGAGGCTTCCAATAACCGTTGGAATAAAAGAAAACTCCCTTGGTTGTACCAACAAAAATTTGACTTTCGCCTAAAACAACTAATGATGTAATTTGCTCTAAAGGCAAACCTTGGCCAGAGAACTTCTCCCAAGAATCGCCTTGATCACGGCTTACAAAAACACCCTTTCGCGTTGCAATATAAAGATATGGGGCTGATACATCAACAGGAGCCATAAAACGTATTTGCTGACTATAAAAAGCATCGCCGTCTTGCACTTCTCCTTCTTCCTCGCTGAACCCGTTAATCTCTTTAGCGCTCAAAGAAAATATTCTCTGAGCCTGCATAAATTGTTTATCAAGACGGAAAATTTCATCAGCTTGTGCTGCATAAAAGTATTTCTCATCTTGTGCTAAATGATAAACAGCTTGGGTCCCCAAAGCCTCTTTCATGCGCTTCCAGGAAGTATCCACTCTTTTTTTATAAAAAAGCCCATCAGAAGTCCCTAGGTAGATGCTTTCCTGGCTACTCAATACTGCAAAACAAGACCTGTTGCGCGTGTCATTAGTGCTAAAAGTCTTCTCCCATGATCTCTGTTCCGAGCACTTCTGAAATAGCCCTGCATCCGTAGCCACAAAAACACATCCCGACTGATCCTGCTCAATAAAAATATCGTTCACAATTTTTCGATTAACCCCTATATTAAGGAAGGCAACGAAACTCGTTGCTCCATCTTCTGATCGATAAATAGCTCTCGATGTCCCGGCAAAGACATGCAAGGGATTTTTTCTGTCAACAGCTACGCATCTAATGTTTGACTCCTGAATACCAGACCCAAGCTTTTCCCAGTGCACACGATTTAGAACCCCCGGCTGAAAGTGAACATTTTCCATTCCATCCGTGGCTCTTTCAACCGGGGCAAACCCGAATCCAACAACAGAAATACAAAGTAGAATTTCCAGTATTATATTTTTAGATATCATCTGTTTTCATTGCCTCCTGATAAATTTTTGAAACATTAACTCGACTCACAGCACAATCAACCACCTCTTTTAGCTGAGGATTTTGTTTCTCTATGACTAGTGCATACCGGCTTAGATATTCAAGCATAGCCTCAAGCCCAAGATGCTTTTTCATTTTTAAAATAATTTTTAGGGATGTGTAAATTATGACAAGCTTGTGAGGAGAAAAGAAAAAGCTAACATCTTTTCCACAATCTGTTGAAAACTTGTTTATAAATTCTTTATCTTTCATCTTATTCCTCTGGCAGGCTTAACAAGAATAGCATGAACTTGATGATTTGTCAAGTGTATATTGATTTTAAATCAAGTTCATGAAAATATCTTAAATAATTGGTGATAGATGACTTATAGTCACTTTATTTTCAGTCAAAAAAATATTTATTGATTTTTTGTGAATTAATGTTGACAATTCATCAATTTATGATATTATTGCAGTATGTAACGAAAGGATTTTAAAATGTTAATCGGAAAGAAAATTAGAAATCTCAGAAAAGAACAAAAGATGTCTATGACAGAACTTTCTCTGAGAAGCGGAGTTCAGCTGGCTACTCTCTCTCGTATGGAAAATCTTAAAATGACAGGAACACTCGAATCGCACATGCAAATTTCCAAAGCCCTCGCCGTAGACATCACCGAGCTTTATAGTGATGTTTCCCTAAAAACGCAAAAAATCGATGTCAAAACCAAAGAAACTGCAGCAGATATTTTCAACTATAGCGATAAATCCTCATACGAAATTCTGACAAACAAAGTCCTTTCACGAAAAATGATGCCTATTTTACTTCGCATCGATCCTGAAGGAAAAACAAATCTGGAACAAAATGCTAAAGGAAGCGAAAAATTTTTATTTGTCTTGCAGGGCAAGATTCAAGTGCAGATTGATGAAGAAAGTTTCAATTTATCCGAAACTAATACCCTTTATTTTGATGCATCCCTCCCCCACGTCTTCACTAATATAGGGGATAAAACCGTAAAAATGTTATGTGTCACAACACCCGTTGCCCTTTAACAGGAGGAGTCAAAAATGTCACAAAAAATCCTAATCGTTGATGATGAAGAAGGTATCCGAGAGTCTTTGAAGCTAATTTTAGGTGATCATTACGAGCTTATTTTAACGGAAAGCGGCATTCAAGCACTGAGCTGCTTAGATAACGCGCCGGATATTGGCCTTGTCTTGATGGATATCAAAATGCCAAAGATGAACGGGCTTGAGATTTTAAAGGAAATGAAAGCCAGGCGGCCGGATGTCAAAGTGATTATCGTAACCGGATACAAATCTGTGGAAACTGCTTCTGAGGCTGTAAACTTGGGCGCTGTCGGCTACATCGTAAAACCCTTCAAGTCCGAAGAAGTCCTTGAGGCGGTTAAATCTAATTTAAAATAAGAATTTTATGAACCCTATTACATTTTTTCAGCTTCTATGCTCTCTCATAATCCTAGGAGCTGGTGTATTTGTTTTAATAAAAGATTATAGGTCGCGCATAAATCAAATATTCTTTCTTATGTGCAGCTCGACCACGTTATGGCTTTCATATTGCTCCATTATGTTTTGGAAAGGAATAGAACATACAGAAATTCCTTTTTTTGTTAAACTTTCTTATTGTGGAATAACTTTTATTCCAGTTTTTGTCAATCACTTCAGCTGTCTTTTTACGAATAATCGCTATATAAAGAAAATTCTCCCCTTTACGTATTCCTATGCCTTTCTTTCCTGTTTTTTAATATTAAAAACAAAATTTATTATAAAAGATATCAAGCACTTTTCGTGGGGACCTTATCCACAAGCTGGTATTTTTCACCCCATCTATCTAACAATTTTTATAGGAATAATTATACATACGGTCCTGACCTTATTCTATTCTTTGAAAGACCCAAGAAGATATTCCTCAAAATCAGTTCAAGAAAAACACATACTACTGCTTGGATTCATGCTTTTTAGCCTAGGTTCTTTAGATTTTATCCCTAATTACGGAATTAGTATGCGTCCGCTAGGGTTTATTCCAGCAACAATTTTTATTTTTATATTTGCTTATGCGATAATAAAACATCATATCTTAGATATAAATCTTTTTATAAAAAAAGGGATTATCTATTCTTTTTTAATTGTTTTTATCACATTCTTATATTTTGCTTTAATACTGATTGCTGAAAAAATACTGCAAGGAATCGTTGGGTATCGGTCTTTTTCAATCAGCGTCTTAACGGCATTTACCTTAGGTATATTATTTATTCCTTTAAGAAATAAGATTCAATATTTTGTTGATCGCATATTTTATAGAGGCTCTCAAGAAGAAATTGCCCGAGAAAATGAACTCTTACGCCAAGAATTAGCGCAAACAGAAAAACTTAAGGCAGTTGCTGCTCTAGCCAGCGGAATGAGTCACGAAATCAAAAATCCGTTGACGGCGATCAAGACTTTTACAGAATATCTGCCCGAAAAAAAAGACGATAAGGAATTCTTGGATAAATTTGCAAAAATTGTGGGAAAGGAGGTCGACCGCATTGACGATATTGTCCACCAACTCTTAGAGTTTGCAAAACCTTCTCCCTTTTCCTTTAAGGAAACCAATATTCATAAACTCCTTGATGAGACAATAGACTTCTTAAACAGCAAGCTAATTAAGAATAAAATTAAAATTTTAAAAAAATATTCAGAAAATAGCGCGCCCCTTGAAGCTGACCCTGGCAAGCTTAAACAAGCATTTCTAAACATCCTTCTTAATGCTATTGAGGCCATGCCTATTGGTGGTATTCTTGAAATTCACACGGAAAGCAATAGCGATAAATTGACGATCAGTATAGTAGATATAGGCCCCGGCATCTCTAAAAAAGATCTTAAAAATATCTTTGATCCTTTTTATACAAAAAAAGATGGCGGAACAGGATTAGGATTATCTATTACTCAGAGAATTATTTCGGAACACAACGGAAGAATTTGGGCGGAAAGCAAAACCGGGCAGGGCGCAAAATTTGTAATCGAATTACCTCTTTAAATCTCACCTTTTTTCAGCAGCTTGGCAAAAGCTTCAGCAACAAAAGGATTAAACTGTATTCCGGAATTCTTGGAAATCTCTTCTCTTGCCTCGTCGTGGCTTAAGGCCTTTCGGTAGGGTCGGTCTGTGGTCATAGCATCAAAAGTATCTGCCACGGCAATAACCGCAGCCATTAATGGAATTTCTTCACCTTTTAATCCGGCCGGATATCCCTTGCCGTCGTATCGTTCATGATGATGTTTCACACCTTTTAAGGGTTCTTCAAATTCAGGAAGGGTTTTAAGAATCTCAGCCCCTCTTGCCGGGTGCTCCTTAATCTGATCATATTCTTCATCAGTGAGTTTATCTGTTTTGCAGAGAATCTGCTCCGGCACAGCAATTTTTCCAATGTCATGTAAGAGCCCTGCGATATATAAATTCTCAAGAAACTTCTTAGGGAGATCAACTTTCCCGCTCTTTGAAAGCTCTTCAGCAACAGCCATAGAATACTTTGTAACACGCTCTGTGTGACCGCGCGTATATTTATCCTTGGCCTCAATGGTTGAGGCTAGAGAAAGCGTTGTGTTAATAAACAAAATCCTGTTCCGCTCGACTTCTTTGCGCAGGTCATCGATAAGCTGAGAATTCTGAAGAGCCATTGCCACATTAGACGCCAAGGCCGATAAGAAATCAAGCTCCTCTTGATCGTATCCTTCATTGGTAGATTTTTCGCCTAACAAAAGAAGCGCTAAAAGGTTGTTATGAAAATATGACGGAACACACGTTAAAACATTAAACATTCCCATTTGGCGGATAACGCTATTTAAAAATTCCTTTTTTTCCTTTTCGCTGGCTAAAACGCTCTCTTGCCAAATCAATTTGTTTAAATCCGAGACAACTAAATACCCTTTTTTGGCAAATTGCTCCCGGTATTGCTTTTCAGTAAAAAGTTTTACCAAAGGATTATCTTTTTTAAACTTCGCAAAACCAGGTGGGATTTTCATCCCTTCTTTTCCGCCGGAGATGGTTAGAACATAGCAATCCTTTTCAGGCTGATAAAGCAAAACACCGGCATGCTTGGCATGAACCTTGCGTACAATCAAGCGAATAATCAGCTTAATCAAAAGATTAGGATCATGAATCAAAATCATGCCCCTTGAGGCGTTTTCAAGTTCTTTTTTGTAGTTAAGTTTTGTTAGCATAATAAAATAGGGTTAGAGAATTAAAGGACTAAAGGGTTAGAGTATTTAGTCATTAGTGTATAGAAGATGGTATTTAATAAAAGCTAAAACAAAATGACCACTACATACTCTATGCCACATACTAAAGACTATTTAAAAGCTCACTTATCCCTACTCTTTCCTTCCCAATTCCTTCATCACAATCTGCTCAAGTTCATCTAACGCTAAGGGCTTATGGACATAGCCTGTAACACCTAGGCTTTCAACTTCGCTGATAACTTCTGGGTCTTCAACTCCGGTTACCATAATAATCTTAACTTGATTCCCTTGTTTGCGCAAGGTCCTTAAGGTATCTACCCCACTTAACTCTCCCATGCGCACGTCTAAAAGCATAAGGTCCGGTGTTTCTTTTTCAAGGATGCTAAGCGCTTCTTTCCCGCCGGAAGCTGTTAAGACATCGATTTTTCGTTTTTGAAAGAAGTTTTTTGCAAACTCCCGAACATCTGATTCGTCATCAACAATAAGTAATTTTGGCATCGTAGTCACCTCCTGTGACAGTATTTAGTATGTAGTATTTGGTATACAGCACGTAGGGTTTCTTTATTTTTGCTAAATGCTACATACGAACGACTAAATATTTAATTTTCTTATTTCTTAACAATTGGCACTTTTATAACAGTTAAAGTTCCTACCATATATTCACTCGACATAAAAACACGTCCATGGTGGTTTTCTTCGACGATCTTTCGCATAACATACAGGCCTAATCCGGTACCTTTCTTGCTAGATAACTTTGTTGTAAAGAATGGTGTAAAAAGCTTAATTTGATCCTCATCCTTGACGCCAATCCCATTATCTAAAACATTGATTTCTAAAAAGCCGTCTGTCTGGCGCGTTGAGACTTTAATTTTTCCTTTATAATTTGAATCATCAACCTCTGCTTTTCTCTGCTGAACTGCATCATAGGAATTGTCAATGATGTTAAAGAAAACTTCTTGAAGTTGTGTAAAATTACCATAAATCTTAGGAATATCTTTCAAATAATCTTTAACAATCGAAAGCTGATCTTTTTTAATCTTAAACTGTGCCATTTCAACTGATGCGTCAACAAGCTTATCAAAGTCAACAGGGCCAAAACCTTCCTCGCCTTTTCGCGTATAACGCAAAAGACCTTGGACAATCTCGCCACCTTGTCGGACATTATCCTGAATTTTTAAAAGCGCGCCCATGATATCGCGTAAAAGATCGCGAATCCCCTCTGGGGCAATTTCTGCTTCTTTGCTCTTTAGCTTTATAGAATCTAGCGCATCACCTGCAATAAACCCCAGAGCGTGCAAACGGTTATTAATCTGATGTGATAGACCATCTGCCATTGTCCCGATAGTAGCCATTTTTTCAGCCTGAAAAAGCTGTGCCTGAGTCTTCTTTGATTCTTCGTAAAATTGAGCATTCTCAATAGCAAGTGCTACCTGATTTCCTAAAATAGCAAAAACTGCTAAATCGTCTGGAGTATACATTTCCTTAGATTTTTTCTTTCCCAAAATACCAAAAGCAATCAGACTTTTATCTGTGGCGATAGGGACCACAACCTCAGCCTCTAATTCTCTTAATTTTAATTCAACTTCTTTAAGTTTTTTATCGCTGAAGTCGTGCATCTTCTGTTTTATCTCTTCATAAACAATAGGGACGCCGGCTTTGTCCAAATATTTTATAAACGGTGAATTCTCAGCAATAAAACTATTCTGCTCTTCTCTTTCTTTTCCTCTTGTGGCCTCAAGTACGTATTCTCTTTTATTCTCATCATAAAGATAAATCAAGCAATGGTTAAGATTAATCGCGCGTGATAAAATATAAACAATGAGATTAAGCAGCCTTTTTAAATCTTTAATGCGAGACATGCCCGCAGATGCCTGACGCAAAGTCGACTGATACCGCCTTTGATCCCGCAAAAGTCGGTCTTCTGTCTTCTTTTGAAGAAAAAGATAAAGGAATGGGCCGGCTGTGGCTAAAGCGGTTGAACTGATCAGTGGCACTGTCCACCAATTCTGGCCCATCAGCTCAATGAGCTTCTCCCTCCAGCCAAAAGCAATAGCAAAAGGGGTACCGAGAACAAGAGAGTAGACAGCAATAAATATTCCAGTACGGGTAATTGCAATAGATACATCCATTAATCTATATTTCAAAATCGCATAAGAAAAAACTAGTGGATACGCTGTCATGCAGAGAAATCCTATGGGTGGGAAATTAATTCCATAGCTTGGCAAAAAATCAAGAATTGACGTTGATCCAACTAAGGTGCCGGCAAGAACATATTTTACCCTCTGAAATTTTGTTGATCCTGATTCATGCCTCATTTTAAATAAATAAACCGCCATCAATGCCATAGAAATCCAGAAGAGAAGAACTAAATATATTAGAAATAGCACATGGATTAGGTGTCGCGTGTTTGGGAAGAAACCCCACCAATCATAATAATAAAGATCCAAAATAAGTGATTTCTTAAAGACATGAATTATCAAGAATATTAAAGCAATTGTCCAATTAAAAACTTTTAATATTTTATCCCGTTTTATCCCAATTAAAACGGAAGTAAAAAAATAGAAGCTAGCCGGCATAAAAATAATGCCATAATAGCCAAAATTAAACCATTGCAATTTTATAGTTGGATTATCTGCTTTATATGCAATTGCAAATGAGAATAACCATAAAAAACTAGAAAAACCAAAAGCTGCGAATGCTTTATTGATTAAACTTTTACGATTTTTTAAAAATACAAAGAAATTAAAGAATAAACTTATCAATGCGGCTAAAAAGAAGAATATATACTTATATTTTAACATAACTAAATTTTATCAGCCTTCGTTATATACCCAGCATTATGACAATAAGAAAATATTTCTAGAAAATACCGATTGTTAATTCTTGGATAAAAGAAATTATACCTACCTAATACTTCCCGAGTGTGTTCCGAACAAAAAATACATTTAAAATTAAAATAGTGAATGTACGGCTCTACCATTCTTTTTTGTACGAAAGTTATTTCTTTGAAATCAAATTTCTCTATAGGTATAAACTTAGGATTTCTAAAATTAAAGAAGATTGCAGCTAAGTCAAGGAATTTTCCACAATGAGAATTATTTGGACTCATGATATGAAATACGTTATTTTCCTCTACGTTCTTGCTTAAAACAAAGATTGCTTTTGCCGCAACATCTACTGGTATAAAATTATGGATAGTCTGCCTATTTGCGGGAACTTCTTTTAAAATTCCTTTCGAAAATATCCGCATGGGTTCATATATCATTTTAAATTTATTAATTTTCCCATCTTTATAAGATCCCATGATAACGCTCGGTCGGAAAATTAAATAACAAAACTTATTGTTCACATTCTTTCTGACTAACTTTTCTGCCTCAAACTTACTATACTCGTAATAATTACCGAATCGCTGGTCAACATCAAAATCGCGCTCTGAAAATCTCCCATCGTGATTACCTGCGATGAAAGCTGTACCGATATAATTAAATTTCTCAATTACTTTTGAATTGTTAGCTAGCGATAAAATATTCCGCGTAGTATCTATATTAGATTTAATTGCTTCTTTTTTACTTATACGAAAATCTGTAGCAGCAGCACAGTGATAAATAGAATTTATCTTTGAAGCCAATTTGGAATAATTAAACTTATTTAATCCTAAATCCCGATCGGATAGATCCCCTCGAAGCACAACAATCCTATCTAAGAATTTCTCGCATCCGATGCTACGCATGAGAACAAGGCCCCGCTTCTGGGCTTGCTTTTGATTCTTAGCTCTAATAATTAAATTTATAATAGAAACGGTTTCGTTAAGAAGTACTTTTAAAATCTGCGCTCCGAGCACACCAGTTGCGCCCGTTAACAAAATATTAGAAAAGCACGATTTCTTGCCCATTTAGCACCTACAACAGTATCTAACGTTGTTCTATTATATGCTTTTACGCTTTAGTATAATTGCCTTCGCAACCTTTTTCCCAGAAGATGCAGCCATAGCAACGCCGCCGTTTCCGTATTTTTCTGTTACCCAATGTCCAACAAAGAATAAATTTTTAATAGATTCAAAATTGCTATGTGCGGGATTATTAACATTTTCAACTGTGTTCATCCACCCGCAGACCGCACCATTTTTATTCCATGTATATTTTTCAAATAATAAAGAATTGGCATGCCCCTTACAAATTATATGTTTGTGCACATCCGGGATTATATTCTTTGCCTGCTCAACTAATCGGTCAGACAACATAGAATTATAATCTTTCCAATAACTTAAGCCATGATGATTTGTACTAGTCATCAGGCGAATAATATCCTGACCTGAGGGCATCAAGCTGTCATCTAATTTTGAAGATATCGAACAAAACATTCCTCTGTCCGGGCTTTCTGCCTCATCCGCATCTTTAGAAGAATATAAACAACGTTTGTTAGGAACATACCAAATCCCTGGGCCTGTATCTAAAGCCTTTTTATATTGCTTGTCTAAAGTCAAATATAAAACAAAATTTGAATAAGTTGTTTCTAAGTTTTCTATTTTTCTCAAAAAACGAGAATCTGCTTCTTGCCTTCCTATTAAGTTGATAATTGTGCGAGAAAAATCACAATTTGATACAACGATTTTAGAAAAATAACTACCGCCGTCCTTCAATCTAACGCCATAACATTTCTTATTCTTAATTAAGATCTTAGCCACTTCCTTATTTAGAATAACATTGCCCCCTGCCCCAATAAAGGCCTCAAAAAGAGAATCTGGAATTCTCTGTATACCTCCTTCAGGATAATATCCTCCATCGATTATAAACTGCCTAATCAAAACAATGGCTGCTACGGCGGAAGTCTTTCTCGCAAAAGATCCTATATTTCCAAGAAAAACTTCGAAAATCGCTTTTAATTGTTCCGACTTAAAGAAAATGTTTAGAACGTCTAAAAAAGTATTTCTACGATATCTAAAATATAAAGAAATTAAGCTTTCGCTATATAGTAAATTAAAGAAATCTTGGAGAGACTTCTTTTCAGTTGGAAATACATTCTGAAAATTATTTATCGTTTTATTTTGATCATTAAAAATATGAAGTTTTCCACTACGAAATATTATTGTATCAGTTGGATCAGATCGGTTAAACTTTAATTTATTGCTTTTTATTAATTCAGAAAAAATTATATCCAAGATTGATCCACGAGAACAACTTTGTACCGCATGAACTGCCGCATCAAAAAGACAGCCTCTTCTTTTAAAAGATACGCAATACCCACCCGGTTGAGGATTTTTCTCGACAATAAGCACCTTCATCCCAGCTTTTGCTAAATAACAACCGCATACTAAGCCGCCGATCCCCGCCCCAACGATTATTGCATCATAATTATTCTTTTTCATTCTTAGTTAGCCTGCCTTAATATTAAACACGCATTATTCCCGCCAAAAGCCTGAGAATTATTTAGCGCTGTTTTTACTTTATGATTTTTGGCTTTATTTGCAACACAATCGATGTCACATTCCTCATCTTTTGTTGTGAAATTTGTAGTTGGCGGAATCTTTCCTTTTTTTATAGATAAACAGCATACAACCGCTTCTATGGCGGCGGCAGCCCCTAGGGTATGACCCAGCATAGACTTGATTGAGCTAATCGGAATTTTCTTTGACCTTTGCCCAAAAACATCAAAAATTGCCCTGCATTCAGCACTATCGTTTTCCTTAGTACCTGTGCCATGGGCGCTAATATAATCAACCTGATCCGGACTAATAGCAGAATTTTTAAGCGCTTTTCGGGTAGCTTTTAATATCTGCTCGCTGGCAGAAGCTGTCATGCTGTTGGCATCGCAAGAAAGCCCATAGCCTAAAATCTCTGCATAAATATTTGCCTTACGTTTCTGAGCGCTTTCTAGCGATTCTAAAATTAGCATTCCTGCTCCTTCACCTAACATCATGCCTTTTCTGTTTTTATCAAAAGGTTGACATTTTTCCGGTGCCATAGCTAATAGGCGATGAAAGCCTGTAAAAGCAATCATAGAAAATGCATCCACTCCACCCGCAAGCATCATGCGTGCTTCACCTTTTCTAATAAGATCGTACGAATAGCCTGTCGCATAATTTCCGGCTGAACACGCATTACCAAAAAGCAAACTATCTTTACAAATTTTAAGCTCATGAGAAACATTTAACGTGATTGAATTTGATGGATACGTTAAAGCTGAAATGCTGTCTGCCTTTAATCTTCCTTGCGGCATAGAATTGATAATAGCTTCCTCTAGGATCTGAGGCTCCCCCATCGTAGTCCCAAGACAAACACCGGTCCGCTCTTTTGGCAAGGATTTAACAGTGAGTCCTGCATCTTTAATGGCTAGCTTTGCTGCGGCAATCGCCATTTGCGACGCGCGGCCCATTTGATTGACTTTTCTCCTATCAATAAATTGGCACGGATCAAAATTCCTAACCTCTCCGCCATAATGGCGGTCGTATTTCGAAGTATCAAAGCTTTCGATCTTGCTAATACCAGATTTTCCGGCTAAAAGATTTTTCCAAAAATCCTGCCAGCCAATGCCGATAGACGATACAACGCCAAGACCGGTTACGACAACTCTCTTTGAATCTGGAATTTTAATCATTTTTGCTTTATGCTATAGAAAATTTTAATTTTTGCAACCGAATCTTCAGAAGCATGAACAGAAATATCAGCATAACCACCGGTTTTAAGCATCTTGCCGGGCAAAACTTTCAAGGTAAGTTGATCTCCAATTCTTACTGCAGATATAAATTCTGCCTCGACTTTTCCTATTAAATATAAATTCTTACTTGGTCCTTTTTCTAATTGTGAAGTCAATAAAAGTGTCGCTTGCGCAGCCGCCTCAATCACAAGCGTTTCCGGAAAAGCTGCTGAACCGCTATCGTTTTCGTTAACAGCCCATTCATTGCCCGTAATATTTTTAACGGCAACAAGGCTTTCATTTTCTTTATAATCAACGACCTTATCAATCAGCAAAAAAGGATATCTTTGCGGTAAAATTTCTTGAATTTCTTTAAAAGTGAGTGTTTTGTCTTCCATATTATGTTAAATATATAAATATATATATTATATATATAGTATATAAGGAAACTATACTGGTTTCATCAAAAAAGTAGGATTTTTAAATGAGTGCCTGATTTGTGAAGCATGAACGACGCTTAGTCAGTCGCACGAATCTATCCCAGGAGTGCTTTAAAAACGACGTGGGGTTTCCTTACAGAAAAAGGCCTTCAATATCTGCCGGAGTAGCAATATTATAAACTTTTAATGAGGAATCGATCTTTCTTGCCAAGCCTTTTAAGACTTTTCCAGGGCCGATTTCAATAAAAGTAGTGACACCTTGCGATGCCATAAACTTTATGGAATCTTCCCAAAGCACGGATGAGGTAATTTGTTTATAAAGATTATCACGCACAACATCTGCGCTTGATTGAGGCGCGGCATCAACATTGCCCACAACAGGAATTGCAAGGTCAGAAATAGCAGCACCATTTAAAGCTTGTTTAAATTTATCCGCAGCCGACTGCATCAAGCTCGAGTGAAAAGCCCCTGCAACTGTTAGAGGAATAACGCTTTTAGCACCTGCCGCTGTAATCATCTCACAGGCCTTAACAACTTTTTCTTCTTCGCCTGAGATAACAATCTGCACCGGAGAATTAAAATTAGCAACCTCTACCCCTGCCTGAGCACAAAGCTCTTTTAATTTTTCCTTATCAAATCCAATAATTGCAGCCATAGAACCTTTTTGTGCCTTGCAGGCCTCATCCATGGCAGAACCTCTTTTTTCTACTAACGAAATCGCATCTTCAAAAGAAAACGCACCGGAGGCAATAAGCGCAGAATATTCGCCAAGGCTTAAGCCCGCGGTAAATCGCACGTTAAGACTAGAAAATTTTGGATGGGCTTTAAGAGCAGCAAGCGCCGCGCAAGAAAAACTTACAATCGCCGGTTGGCAGTAACTAGTTAATTTTAATTTATCTTCCGGACCATTAAAAATAACATCCAGCAAATCATTGCCAAGCACACTTTGTCCTTTATCAAAAATAACTTTGGCCTCAGGCGAACTATCATAGAGCTCTTTGCCCATTCCAACAGTTTGAGCACCTTGTCCCGGAAATATTAAAGCTACGTCTACCATTTTAAAACCATCGCCCCTGAAACCAAGCCTGCCCCAAATGCCACTAAAATGACATAATCACCTTTACGAATACGCTCAACTTCGATCGCTTCATAAAGTGCAACCGCGGCTGAGGCCGCAGACATGTTTCCATATTTTTCAATGTTAATAAAAAACTTCTCCTTTGGAATTTTTAATTTCCTGGCAACACCGCTAATAATTCTATCGTTAGCTTGATGCGGAACAACACAGGCAACATCTGAAATCTTTATTTTTGCTTTTTTAAGTGCCTGTTCGACGCAGTCTGCCATAGAATTAACGGCGATCTTAAAGAGCTCAGGCCCTCTCATACGGATATAGGGTAACTCTCCTGAAGAATGTTTTGGCTTAGACGGATGACGCGTCTCAGGCGTAATGACCTTCATAAGCTCTCCGAACTCACCAAAACTTTCTAAATGCTCGGATAAAATTCCTTTTCTTTTGCCGCATGCTAGAATGCACGCCCCTGCTCCGTCGCCAAATAAAACACATGTTCCTCTGTCTTGCCAATCAATCATAGTCGTCAATTGGTCTGCGGCAATAACAAGCGCATTTTTATACATACCTGTTAATAAAAATTGATGCGCTACCGACATCGCATACACATATCCGCTGCAGGCTGCCGAAATATCAAAAGCAACAGCTTGCTTGGCACTGATAGCTTTTTGAACAAGGCACGCGACCGATGGAAAATTACTGTCCGGTGAGGTTGTGGCAACAATGATAAGTTCAATTTTTGATGCAGCAAGCTTTGCGTTATGCAAGGCTTCTTTGGCAGCTTCAATGGCTAAATGTGATGTCTTTTCATGTTCTCCGGCGATACGGCGTTCTTTGATGCCTGTGCGCGTTACAATCCACTCGTCTGAAGTCTCAACTATTTTTTCTAAATCTGCATTGGTAAGCTTCTTTTTAGGAACATACTTCCCAACAGAAACAATTTCAATATTTTTCATGAATTAATTAACCTCTCTGATAAGTTCACTGATGATGTTGTTTTCAACTTCGTGGATGGTTGCACGGATGGCATTTTTAATTGCCTTGGCATTAGAGCGGCCATGACTAATCATAACAAGACCATTAACGCCAAGTAAGGGTGCTCCACCATACTCAGAATAATCAGCATGTTTTTTAATATGGCTAAGACGTGTCTTCATAAGAAAAGCACCCCACATTGCAAGAGGGACTTTTCTAACCTCCCTCTTAATAAGGCTGCCTGCAGCCTCCATGAGGCTTTCAGAAATCTTAATAACGATATTGCCAGTATATCCATCAGTAATAATGCAATCATATTCCCCTTTATAAATCTCATTAGCTTCGACATTGCCGGAAAAATTTGGAAGATTCTCCGAGAAAAGTTTATGCGTCTCTTTCATGAAATCACTTCCTTTTGTCTCTTCCGCGCCGATGTTCAAAAGTCCAATACGTGGATTCGTAATATTGAGAACTTTCTGCGCATAAACATTAGCCATTAATGCTGAATGTAAAAGATGCTTTGGCTTTGGATCAATGTTTGCCCCAACATCAATAAGAAAAGAAAACTTCTTTAATGTCGGCAGAACAAGTCCGATCGCCGGGCGCTCAACGCCGGGAAGCATTCTTAAATAAACAGTCGAAGCAGAAACCACCGCTCCGGTATTTCCAGCGCTGATAAAGGCGTCGTATTTTTCAGATTCTTTTAGAAGGCGAATGCCAACAGAAATGGAAGAGTTTTTCTTTTTGCGTAGAGAGATGACAGCTGAATCGTGCATGCCGATGATATCCGGTGCATGAACAATCTCAATTCGGTCTTTAGGATAATCTTGATGGCTAAGTTCAGCGCGTATGCGCGATTCAATACCGACTAAGGTAATCGTGACATCAAATTCTTCCAGAGCCTGAACTGCACCTTGGATAATTTCGTATGGGGCGTGATCGCCGCCCATGGCATCAAGAATAATATTCAAATAAAGCTCCTAATAAACTTCAAGAATAAACTAAAATTTAAAGCTTACAACTTATGCTTTATTTAACCTTTTTCTTTTCTTTCACTTTTACTTCAACAACTTGTTTCCCTTTATAGTGACCACAGAAAGGGCAAACACGATGCGAAATAATTTCTTTCTTGCAGTTTGGACATGGCTTTGAGCCTGGAACGTCAGTTTTCCAATGCGTTCTTCTCTTGCGACTCCGCTGTTTTGAATGTTGTCTTTTTGGTAGTGCCATTATTACTCCTTTAAATGAGCGCCTGACTTACGAAGTTTACGACGTCAAGTCAGCCGCGTGAATTTATCCTTTTCGGCTCGCGCCCTAGCGGGGCGAAGCAGAAATCTACTTGTTACACTTGCATTTTTCTTCATTTAAATTTATCCCACAACTTTGACAAATTCCTTTGCAATCATCGCGGCAAAGTATCTTCATGGGAATTTCTGTAATAATTTCTTGCCGAATATCATCGCCGAGCTCGATATGATTTGTCGTCGGCTCAATCATATAATTAAATTTAAAATCTTTTTGAATCTCTTTTTCAAAGGACTCAAGGCAACGCGTACAAACAAACGAAAACTTAGCCTTAACTTCTGCCGCCACCGTTACCGCATTGGTAATCTTCTCAAGCTTAGCGAAAACCTCAACCGGCTGAATAATACAACTCACTGCATCATCACTAAAATCAAACTCGTCCTGGCTTATTACCCCATCTATGCTTACCGGATACGAAGGAATATCTCTAACGGCGATTCTCATCGCTTCATTTTAGCTTTAATATTTTTCTCAACAAAGCCAGGAACAAACGATGAAATATCCGCGCCTAAACTGGCTGTTTCCTTTAAAAGCGTTGAAGAAATAAACGAATGGTTTTCTGACGGCATCAAAAAAACTGTTTCAATGTCTTCGGCAAAACGGCGATTGGTCAATGCCATCTGAAATTCGTATTCAAAATCGGATATCATTCGCAAGCCGCGTATTAAAATATTTGTTTTCTTCTTACGCGCAAAATTAACAACTAGTCCGTCAAACGGCTCAACCTTAACCCCCCCCATATCTTTGGTAGCCTGTTTTACCATGTCCAGGCGCTCTCCACATTTAAAAGTCAATTTCTTCCGGGAAGTTTGTGCCACAGCAACAATAACCTCCGAAAAAATGGCCCTTGTCCTTTTAATAACGTCTAAATGCCCATAGGTAATTGGATCAAAGGTTCCGGGATAAATTGCAAGATTGCTCATATTTCTAAATTTTCCTATAAATAGTTAAAAAGGAAGCGCCGTATTTTCGTCTTTTAAGAAGGCTTAAAGGCCCCTCGGAGTCAGGCAAAACTTCCCTTTTTTCGTGTTGGAACACAACAATCGAATTGGGCTGTAATATATCATAGCCACATAGGGTTTTCAAGGCTTTTTTTGCCAGTTCTCGACTATAAGGCGGGTCTATAAAGACAACGTCGAAAAGTTTCTTTTCTTTTAAAAAAATCTTAATAGCGGCAAAAACATCTGAGTGAACAACGTCTAAATAAGAGTCTTTGCGCTCGCTTGCAGGTGATGCCAACGACATCAAGTTTTCTTCAATAAGGCGTGCGCGCTTGTAATCTTTTTCAACCCAAAAAACATTTTTTGCGCCCCTAGAAAGCGCCTCAAGGCCAACAGCCCCGCTCCCGGCAAAAAGATCCAAAAAAGATACCCCTTCTAAATCTTGGCCCAGGGTGTCAAAGAGCGACTTTCGGATGATGTCCGAAGTTGGGCGAATGCCCTGGGGCATGTAAAAATTACGTCCTTTGAGGGTTCCTGATAGAATTTTCATAAAAAATGTAGTATTTGTTATATAGCGTATAGTCTTAAAATTTTAAAAGTTAGCTCTTAGCGTATAAATTTTTATCTAAACTATACGCTATGTGTCATACGCTATACGCTAGTAATCATCCTGATAAAATATTTGCCAAATACGCTGGATACCGATTTAGTATTGCCTCTTTTATAGCAGCATTTGCCTTGTTTTGCAATGACGGATCTTCTTCAGTTAAGGCAATAGCTTCCTTGCGGGCATCTTCTAGAATATCAAGTTGGATTTGAGGATTGGCGATTTTTAATTCGTTAAGTCCGTGCTGATGGCGTCCAAAGAACTCGCCTGGCCCACGAATCATTAAATCTTTTTGGGCAATCTCGAATCCATCTGTCGTTGATAAAATGGCCTCAATACGGGCAACCCCCTCTTGTGTTGTCGGCTCTGTAATCAAAAAACAATGGGAATGCTTTGCCCCCCGTCCAATGCGCCCACGCAGCTGATGCAGCTGCAAAAGCCCAAACCGCTCTGCATGCTCAATAAGCATAGCCGTGGCATTAGGAACATCGACACCAACTTCTAAAACCGTTGTCGCGACAAGAATATCAATTTCCCTGTTCTTAAACTTTTGCATAACGTCTTGTGCCTGATTCTTTTTCATCTGGCCATGAATAAGCCCTACCTTAAAATCTTTAAACTCTTTAAGCTGAAACCTCTTAAACATCTTTTGCGCGCTTTTAAGTTCTAGTTTCTCAGACTCATCAATCACAGGATAAACAATATAGGCTTGCTCACCACGCTCAACAATCGCGCGAACAGCTTTATACGCTAGGGCCTCCTCTTCGGGCTTAAAGGCCTGGGTCGTAACTTGTCCTCGTCCCGAGGGAAGCTCGCTTATTGTTGATACATCCAAATCACCATACAGCGTTAAACAAAGAGTTCGTGGAATCGGCGTAGCTGTCATTACCAGGACGTCAGGATTCATACCCTTAGCTGATAAAAGTGCACGCTGACGCACGCCAAACTTGTGCTGCTCATCAATGACAACAAAACTTAAATTCTTAAAATTAATACCATCTTGAATCAAGGCATGGGTTCCAACAAGAATATCTATCTTTCCCTGTTTTATTTCGTTGATAGTTTTTTCACGTTCCTTTTTATCAGTCGTATTAATAAAAAGTTTTATTTTCTTATTTTTAAAATTAGATTTTTTAAGAAGTTTTTCAAGAACTTCGAAGTGTTGACGGGCCAGAATTTCTGTTGGCACCATTATTGCAGCTTGATAACCGTTGCTAGCCGCTGCCAAGGCACCAAAAAAAGCGACAAGGGTTTTTCCGGAACCAACATCCCCCTGCAGAAGACGATGCATAGGATAAGCACAAGAAAGATCCTTTTTGATTTCTTCAATGACGTTCTGCTGAGATCCCGTTAGAGAAAAAGGAAAAAGGTCTAAGAAGCTACTACAAAACTTCTCTGAAATTCTATGTGCGGTTCCTTTTTTTCGAACAATGCTTAAACGTCTTAACAAAACTGATATTTGGAACAAAAAGAATTCTTCAAATGAAACACGTCGATAAGCTACTTCCTGCGCTTTATCGCTTTCAGGAAAATGAATATTTAAAAAACTCTTGATAAGATTATCAAGTTTATATCGACGACGTAGATTATACGATAAAAGCTCTTTGGTCTCAGATGAATACTTATCTAAAGCACGCTTAACCGTTTTTCGAACATACCGCTGAGTCATGCCGCGCGTTAAAGGATAAATAGGGACAATGCGTCCGATGCTTAAAGATTTGTCCTCTTCATCATCAGAGATAATTTCATAATCAGGTGAGACCAGCTGCAAGCGGTCTTTGTAAATGTCTACCTTGCCGTAAAGAACAACCCTCTGGCCGACTTTAAAATAACGGTCAAGATAGGGACGGTTAAACCAAACGCAAAAAATCCGTAAGCTTTTATCTCCTACTTCAATTTCATAAACATGTTTTTTAGTGTGCCAGCTTTTTCGGCCGCTATTGCTTAAAATTTCTCCTGTGACGGTCTGCCACTTTCCGATTTCAACTTTAGAAAGAGGCGTCATTTTTCTACGATCTTCATAACGACGAGGGAAAAGATAAAAAAGATCTTCGACGGTATCAATACCTAGACGCAAAAAAGTTTTTTTGCGTTGAGGACCGACACCTTTAACGTATTGAACTGAAGTTTGCGATAGATTTCTTTTCATCGGCGGCTTTAAGGCGGGTTAATCTTCTAGGGGTCAAAACTTAAAAGTTACGTATCCGGCTAACTTGTTTTTCAAAACGCTTTCGGTATCCATGGCCAAAAACCTTCTGAAAATCGTAACCATCTTTAAAATCTTTAATAGAATCTTCATCGGTCTTGCTTAAAATTTTATGTTCAACAAGGTTAAAAACCATATTTCCAAAATCTTCTGTTGTCTTAATTCCCCAATGCTCAAGAACAGTTAGCGTCATAAGCCCAAACTTTTCCTGCAAAAGCTCTTGGGCCCCTTTTAAAAGTTCTTCTCCGCTAACGTGTTTTGAACGCCTAAATTTCTTTTGAGTAAAATTTAAAGCCTCCATAAGAAACTCATAGGCCTCATGGCTATAACGCGTGTCTTTAGCGTAAATGGTCTCAACTACGTTGTCGAATTCCTGATTCATAACTCTCCTTTTTCTTTCATTTCTCCATTTATTATCGCAGAAATAGGGTAAAAATGAAAATAAATTATTGAAATTACTAAAATTATGACATAATAATAGTATGCACAAAAAAACAAGATGGCCCTGGAAGGTCTATTTCTTTATTTCGACATATATGGGAATAATAAACTTTATGGGACTACTCGCCGGAGATTCCCAAATTGACCAATATTATAAAATTCTTATTGTCTTTAAACGAAGCTACCTTATCTGGTATGGGTTTAATATTGCCAGTATTTCTACAGAGGCGCTCTGCCTTATTCCCCTCTTTTTGTTTGTCTTTCACAAACGCTTTTTAAGTCCTTTTGTCTGGCAATCTCTTTTTGGAATACGAATCGTCCTTTTTTTTCTAGGCCACTCGTATGAAGTAAAAATGATAAAATCTTATTTTTATGCTAACTCTGCTGTTGCTGCCGGATCAATTGTCTTCTTATTTCTCTTAATGCTTCCTGCCTATATCGCACATTTTCAATATGCATTCCGACAGAAAAAATTATTTGCTACTTAAGCCTTAGGCATCCCATTTTCTCGGATAGTGGAATGGTGTAAAATTTTCTCAGAAATATCATCAATAATCGCATAAATACACGGGATGATGATAAGCGTTAGGCCCGTCGCAAAAAACAGCCCCCAAATAATAGCCAAGGCCATTGGTTTTAAGAATGGGTCCCCTCCGCCGATTCCATAGGCAACAGAAACAAGTCCCATAATTGTTGTGATGCTTGTCATTAAAACAGGCCTTAAACGTATTTGACCAGCCTGAACCAATGATTCTCGCCTAGGCTGACCGGATTTTCGCAATTTATTAACAAAATCAACAAGCACGATAGCATTGTTGACAACGATGCCCGTCAGTCCGACCAAACCCATAAGCGCAAAGAAGCTTAGAGGGCGGCCATGAATAAAGAACGCAATAATAACTCCCAAAAGTCCAAAAGGAATCGCAAGCATAACCACAAAAGGCTGGATAAGTGATTTAAAAATTGCCGTTAAAATAATAAAAATAAAGAAGAATGCAAATAAAAAAGACCTCATAAGATTGCGGGTAGATTCTTGCTGGTCTTCGTATTCACCGCTATATTTTACCGTGTATCCAAGGTGATCCCTCTCGACATTTTTAAACTGTTTTTGGAGCGCCAAATTGGCGCTTAAGGATGAGGCCTTCTTGCCATCAGCGCTGGCGACAACCCAAATGACACGTTTTCCGTCTAAATGACTAATGACGTAGATTCCCTCTTCTTGCACAACTTGTGCAACGGCTTTCAAAGGAACCAAAGCTCCTTTGGAGTTAGAAACTAAAATTTTATCAAATGTTTCAAAACTTCTGCGGTCGTTATCAGGAAAGCGAACAAGGACATTAATTTCATCTTCCGCTTTTTCAGGCCTTACGGTTGTTGCCAGACCTCCTTTAAAAACCGCCCTCACAGTATCAGCAATAGAGCTAACATCTAAATAATATTGACGAGCCTTTTGTTCATCGACAACAATACGTAGCTGTTTCTTTCCGTATTGATAGGAGGTGTCTGCGTCAGAGATTCCCTCCATACCTTGCAAGTATTTTATAAAATCATCCGCAACCTTTTGGGAAACAGAAAAATCATCTCCTTTAATTCCAACCTGTACCGAACGCCCGGTAGGAGGGCCTTCTTTTGCCAAATAAAAATATAACTTCTTAAAACCTTGAATTTTCTCAAGCTGCGGCCTTAACGATTCGACAATTTGTCCTGGATTTCTTTTACGTTCTTGCATTGGCGTTAAAAAGACCGTAATCTGGGCAAGATGGGTCCCTCGTTTTGCGTTTTCATCCCAGCCCCCTTCGCGTTCGATACTCCCAATATAGGTGCGATAGCTATCAACTTCACCTTTAGGAAGCGTTCCTATTAATTTTTCAACCGGATTAAGGAGTTCATTCATTTTCTCAAGAGGCGTTCCTTGGACCGCTTCAGCTCGAACATAAAAATATTCAATTCCCTCGCCTGAAAAAAGAATAATTTTCATATACATCGCGGCACTCATGCACACAACAATAAAAGTAATAACAAGACCAGTTAAAACTATATAACGGCGATCTAACGCTCCATTTAAAATTCTAGTGTAAAAGGCAACTAAATTTTTAAACCATTTCTTTTCTTTTTTCTTTACTATACCTTCTTTATTTTGATGTGAATTATGATGTTTAAATTTTTCAAGAAGGCCAGAAAGATGCGCTGGCAAAATAATAAAAGCTTCTAGGAGAGAGGCAACGAGGGCGACCATGACGACAATCGGAATTTGCTTGATAAACTTCCCCATAATATCTTTCATAAACATCAACGGAGCAAAAGCAGCAATGGTGGTTAAAATTGTTGCGGTCACAGGAGCAATGACTTCACTTGTGCCTCGGATAGCAGCTTCGCGCGCAGGCATCCCTCCTTCAACATAGCGGTAAACATTCTCAGAAACAATAATACCGTCATCGACTAACATTCCAAGCACAATAATTAACCCCAGCATTGAAACAAGGTTGATGCTAATGCCTAAAATATTCATAACAATAAAAGTTGAAAAAAGAGCAATCGGAATTCCTAGAGCCGTCATCACTGCCGGAATGGGGTCCAAGAATAAAAAAAGAACTAAAAGAACCAATGCAAACCCGAGCATACCGTTGTTTCTCAAAACATTCAGCCTTCGCTGAACATAATATGAAAAATCATTGGTAATCGTAATCTTCACATTATCCGGAAGTGTCTTCTGAAAGGACTCGACAACTTTTCGCACCCTAGAGACAACGCGGATAACATCCGCGGCCTCACTCTTGACAACAACCATGCCTAACGCACGCTGGCCGTTAATTAAAGCAATACGTGTCTCATCTTCAAACGTATCATAAACCTTGGAAACGTCTTTAACGCACAAATGATTGCCCATGTCATTAGCACGAATAATAACCTCAGCAATTTGATCTGCCGTTTTAAAATCACCGGTTACACGAATGTTATACTCTACATCGTCTGTTGTTAACAACCCACCAGGCAAAGTAACATTGCGACGGTTAAGCGCGGTCATAATTTCCTGTAGGGAAATATGATATTCATTTAATTTTACAGGGTCAACTTCAACCCAAAATTCCGGGTCTCTCCATCCTATGCGGCTTATACTGGCGACACCCTTAATATCAAGAATCTGATCTTCTAAAGACTCGGCATATTGGCGTCGTTGTTTTTCCAAGATGTCTCCGCTTAGTGAGATTTCGATAACAGGGCGGTCTTTGCTACGCAGTTCATAAACATATGGGTCGTCTTTAATTTCGGCAGGTAAATTACTAACGCGGTCCACCGCCCGCTTGATATCATCAACAACCTGCCTTTTATCACTAGCTTGGGGGTCAATCGTAATGCCTATAGATGAAAGCCCTTCTTCTGAACTCGAGTTCATCTGCTTGATGCCGCTTAAACCCTTAATTTCTTTTTCAATGGGGATTGTCACAAGCTTCTCAACGTCTTCTGCCGGAGCCCCAGGATAATAAGTTGTAATCGTAAGGACATCAAGGTCAACAAGAGGAAAAGCATCTCTCTGCAGGCTCATCATGGAAAAAATTCCTGCAAAAATAATAAAAAATGAAAGCAAATTAATAAGCAATGAATTCTTAACTGAAAGTTCTGCTAGCTTCATTAGATCCCCTCCTGCCAAGATTCGGTTAACAGAATTCCCTCGCTCATACGTAGTTTAATCAGTGCAACTTGATAATTAAAAGCCGCTAAAGCCGCACTCTGGTGCGCAAGCGATGCTTCTCTCTGATAGCGGATAAGTGTATCGATATCGCTTCGCCCATAACTAAAAATCTTTTGAAGCTCAAAAAATTTCTTAGATTCCAACTGAGCGATTTCTTTTTGACCCTTTGCATTCTCACGCAGAATATTGCACTCGCGAACTTGATCAACGATTTCAATCATAATTTTACGCTCTAAAAGCTTAAAGCTTAAAAGCGCTTGGGCTTTTTGATATTCGGCCTTTTTTAATTGCGCTTTTGCGCTTCTATTCTCCAAAGGAAAGCTAACACTTAAAGACGCTAAAAAGTCCGGATTATTTTCCTGTGTAATACTTGTAACCGATTGCTTAAAATGCTCACCTAAACCGTTACGCGCCATTGACGCTTTTAGATTAATTTCAGGCCACGTATTATTTTTTTTCATGGAAAGATTGATATTCTTCATCTTAATCGTGTTTAACGCCTGTCTGTAGTCTCGTCTTTGGCTAAAGGCCTTCTTTAGAGATTCTTCCAACCTCTCATCCCCATCCTGAGTTAAGAACTCTTGGGATGGCAAGACCTCTGACATGTCATCAGAAATGTTTAATAGAAGCTTTAAGATGTTCTTTTTGGTTTGAAGACTATTTTTTGCGATAGAAGCATTAATGAGATTTTGCTTATAATTTGTCTCCGAGGCGATAAATTCAGGTTGCTCGACGAGGCCGTCTGCAATCTTTTCTTGGTTGGTATCATAAAGTTTCTTAGCTTGAGCCAAAACTTCTTTCTCAATCTTTAGAACTTCTTGAGCTAAAACAACGTCCCAATACGCCACCTGAACATCAAAAATAGATTTTTCAATCTTATCTAAAGAAAGATATTCACTATTTTTAACATCAAGCTGAGTAATTTTGACATCCCCTCTGTCTTGAATACCAAAAAAGTTTTTACCAAGATTTTGTTCAACTGTTAAGCCTAGCGAAGAGTTGTGCGACGGGTTCATTATAACGGCTGTCGAGTCAGTCCACTGGCGGTTATTCGTTTGGTCAATGCTAACTGTTGTGCCAGTTGGAAGTTTTTTACTTAATCCAACATCATAGTCGTTGTTAACCGTTTTTCCAGCAGCCAAAGAAGACGCGCTCGTACTTTTATCTTTGCGGAAGCTAACTTCGGCATTAAGATAGGCGTCATAGATAGAAACAGCTTCTTGATTGCGTGTGCGGGCGATCTTGGCATCAAATTTGGCAAGTTGGATATCAAAATTATTTTCAAAGGCAAGCCTTGTGACTTCTTCTAAAGAAAGCCGGCGGGCTTCTGCGGTCGCTATGCTATTTTGAATAATGGTCTCGATATCAGTTTGGGCAGCAGCCAAAGCAGGATAACAAACCGCAGAAAAAATGAGAATATAAATTAGCCTTTTTTTCATCATTTAACTTCCTTCATCTTTTCATCAAATCCTTTAATAATCTTTTTTAAAAGTTGCACATAGGTCTGCTGATCTTTAACTGACAAAATACTGGCAATAACACCCCATCGCTGCATAAAGGCTCTTTGAAGATGGCCAGACACCTTCTTGCCTTTCAGTGTCAATGCAATTCGAACAACACGTCGGTCCTTGGTGTCGCGCTGTCTTTTTGCAAGCCCCGAGCGCTGCAACCTATCAACAATACCTGTCACCGTCGGAGCTGAAACTTTCATCTGTGTACTTAGTTCGCCGACTGTCTTTTCTTTACGCTCGGATAAAATCATAATGGCAGCCATCTGGGCCGGCGGAACATCGATTTTCTCCATTAGGCCTGAGTGTATTCTTTTTAAAAAAGCCGGCAAAATTTGAGAAATTTCTTTTGCGGGGTTTGCTTTTGGGCTCACTAAAAACTCCTTTTTTTGCTAATTATTTAGCTAGGCTAACTGTTAGCCTAGCTAAAGTTTAGCATGGCAAACTAAAATGTCAAGAAAATATTTATTGAAATTTTTCAAAGAAGAAGTGACCCCGGAAATTTAAAAAATTTTATTGGGGTTCTTTCGGACACATAATTTATAGAGCTCTAGCGCTCCATAAGTTATGTCCTTATGAAAAACCCCGCGTCATCAAAAGATGACACGGGGTAAATTTAAGCCCAGCAACGTTCTACTCTCCCACGGCCTTGCGACCGCAGTACCATCGACCTAGAAGAGTTTAACGGCCGTGTTCGGAATGGGAACGGGTGTGGCCCCTTCAGTAATGTTACTGGACATATCCTAAAATATACAATTATGGCAAAGTCGGCAAAAATGAGCCGATTTTTATATGAAAAAATGGCAAAAAAGGTCAAGCATTTGACAGATTAGTACTGCTTAGCTAAAACCCTCACAGGTCTTACACATGCAGCCTATCAACCTTGTTGTCTACAAGGTGTCTTCATTCCCGAAGGAAAACGATACCTTATCTTGAGGGGGGCTTCGCACTTATATGCTTTCAGTGCTTATCCTTTCCGGACGTGGCTACCCAGCTATTACCCTTGGCAGGATAACTGGAACACCAGAGGTCCGTCTCTCCTGGTCCTCTCGTACTAGGGAGAGATCCTCTTCAAGTATCGTGCGCCCACACCAGATAGAGACCGAACTGTCTCACGACGTTCTAAACCCAGCTCGTGTACCGTTTTAACCGGCGAACAGCCGGACCCTTGGGACCTTGTACAGCCCCAGGATACGATAA
>JAVCDE010000032.1 GCA_030765185.1 Candidatus Aceula meridiana
AAAAGATGAAAAGCTTCCATTGGTGTTCTCACCTTTTTAGACAATGGCCTTGTATACCCTGTCGACAAAGGTTTTGCATTCCTTATAGCAGAAGCCACAGCAACACCACCAAGCGGCAAAATTCCTGCCATATCAATACCAATGTACATATCAAGATCATGCTCCTTCACAAGGTCTGCCATCGCACAGCAAATATCAAAAAACAGAACGGAAGTACTACCAATAGGACGCATATTAAAAAACCACGGCGACCAGCTTCCGTCCTTAAGTCTCCATCCCTCTCTCTGATGTTTCAAACTTTTTGTATTCCATATCGTTTCAATATAACCCTTTTCATACAAGGGCACCATAAGTCTATCCGCCCATTCTTCTGGTGTTTTCATTCTCTTTTTCTCCTATCAAAAAAATTAAAATTCAATTACATCTCAGCAACGCCTTTTTCCCAATCCTCACGAATTCTCCTTGCCGCCTCAGCCGGATCTCTTGCATCACGAATTGGTCTGCCAACGACCAAATTATCAACCCATGCTTGAGCAGCCTGATAAGGCGTCATTGTTCTTTTCTGGTCATTTTTCTTTGCCCAAGGCGGACGAATTCCGGGAGAAACAAAACTACAATCCGGAAATACTCTTCTAAATGCCGGTGCTTCACGCGGGGAAGAAAGCAATGTCTTAATGCCAGCTTCATTCGCAACTCGCGCCCACTTAAGAGCGACATAGGTCATAAACGAATCTTCTTCCGCTTTACCCTCGGGCCGCAAACGAAGTTCCCTTTCGCCTTCCCAGTTCTTAATGATACCACCAACTTCAGCCTCTGCCATCTCAACAATATTTTCAAACTGAACTTCAGAATCTTTATCAAATTTCCACCACGGAGGCAAATAAATACCATGTTCAATGATGTCATCAACATTCCAGCTTGTCATGAGAGCTACTGCAATAAACTCCGGAACAATAATACCTTTTTCCCTTAGCTCCGGTTCAATTATCTTGATTGCATTAACTGCTGCAACGAGAGCACTTTTCTGACAATTACCAACAGCGAAATTAAGGTAATCAACATTTTTCCAAGCAATACTAGTAGCACCAGCCGCCACAGTAGTCGGAATATCAGAAAGCTTACTGTCCACCATAATCCTTTGACCAAATTCAGTAGCAATCTCAACCGCCAACGGCAAACCTAAACTATAAGTAAATTCATGTCCAAGCTTAAAAACATCAACATGATCAGCCACTTTTTCCATTATCTCACGTGCCTTCTTGATAGTCGGCACATCAACTGGAAAAAAAATTTTTAACTTTCTCTTTTTCATTCTTCTCTCCCTCCATCTTTCAGATTAATTAAAAACAATATTACTTTTTTTTATAATCCCACTTAAACGATACGGTCTCACAATTGAAACTGCACCAACTGAAATAGCATCAGCACCAACATCTTTCGCGACTTCAGCACACTCTTTACAATAAATACTTCCGAGAATAATTTGTTCTCTTATTCCGATCTCCCTTGCTCTTTTAACCCATAATGCAGCTTTTAAAAACTGTGCCGGACTAGAAAGACCACAAGTGGCATATTTATTGTAAATACTAACTGCTTTCGGATATTTCCATATATTTTCAAGTGCAATAGGAAGAGTGTTAGGAATATCAATAAAATCACAAAAACCTGAATCCATGATAGCCTTTACAGTTTCATGCGAAGCTAAAACATTAAATTTAATCCCCAGGGGAACCCCAAGGCGCTTAAGAATACTAAGATATCTAATCACTTCCTTAGTGAGCGCATCTGGATTATGACAGGTATTCGGACAACTAACATTAATTTCAATCGCAAATAAAGCGCCAAATTTCCAAATGTTTCCCCAGATAACTTTTACAAAATCTCTATATTCCTTAAAACGTTCTTCGGGGGTTTTCCCCACTGCCATAAAAGAAATAATAAAAGGCTTCTTAAGCTTCTGAAGCTCACCTTTATTAAAAATTTCCTTAAAAGCTAAGCCGCTCAAGCCAACCGAATTATAAGTCTCTTCCTTCCAGAAATTGCTTTTAACACAATCCGGAAAAAAATGAATAGGCATAAGTGTTTCCCGATTAAGTTTAAGATTACCTTTAGCATTTTCCGAATCCATTCTTTCTGTCGCCGTAAAAGTCTTCGTGATAAGAGTTGTACCGCTAAAAGTAAATCCAGGAATATATTTGTAGGCTCTATGATGACGCCACCCCTGACCATGAGTATTTCGGGTACCGGATGCTACAAAAACTGAGCCGAAATCAACATATTTTTCATAAAATTTATGAAATAATTTCATCATTCACCGCCCTTTAATTAACTCGAACCGGAAAATAAAGTCTCGTTCCGTTCCAAGGATTAATAATTTTACCTCCATTATAATGACAATCATCTACTTTTTCTATAAGCCGATATTTAACTAATCCTCGATCCATGGGAATGCCCAAAAAATATGCCTGATTAAACGCAAGCAAGTCTGCGACCCTTTCATCAGAAACTCCATGCATCTGCGCTAAAGTAACAACAACCGCTGGTAATTCCTGATTAGAAGGAATACCACCGAATCCAGCCATTTTTTCTTCTTCAATATGCACAGCCGTATCAGAAGCACAAAAAATAAAAGAATAATTAGTTTTTAGCAAACTAACTAAAAACTCTCGATTAAGTGAGTTTCTTAAACTATTAAAACAATGATAAAATTCCCTGCCAATACAGGGATTCCAGTTTGTCCCCTCAGAATCAAACCAAAGATAATGAGGCATAAGTTCCATGGCAATATTAATGCCAAATTTTTCATGAGCTCTAATTATATACTTAGCACTCAGTATATTAGACACATGACAAATTACTATTTTTACACCAGGAACCTTTTTCGCTACCATAACAATCTTAATAAGATAGCTCAATTCTCCGCCAATGGTATCTAGTTTTTCTCTAAAAAACTTTTCAGGGCAAGAACAATGGATTGAAACTACTTTGTCATATTTTTTTGCAAGTTTCATCGCCACTAAAACTGTTCTCATACTTACTACACCGATGATTCCTGTCGTAACTCCATCTCCATTCTCTCTTTGAGGATAGATTTTAAGACCAATAACTTCTTCCCTTTGTAAAGCAAGTTCGCATTGATCAAGATTATTGTCAGTGACGCCGAAATAAACATACTGCATTTCACTAACGTTAAGTCTTTCTTGAGCATCATTAATAAGACCTAAAACACGATCTAAAATTTCAATCGTAACTATGGCCGGTTTGGTATTTGGCATATATGCCAAAACTCTAATGCCTACCAAAAGCGCTTCTTTCATGGTCTGATAAATAGTTGCTTTATAATCCTCAAGCATATCTCTACCATGAACATGAGAATCAATAAAAAATCTCGGTAAATACATAAATATGTCTTTCATTTCTTTCCTCCAATTATCAAGCTTTATCCAAAAAAATTATTATATTAAAAAAGTTTTCACTCATAATAAATTGTCAACGTACACTAACAAAAATACCCAAAAAGCTCTAAGCTCCTTGGGCAAATTCATATACATAATAACCTAAATAAACATAAAAGTCAAAATAAAAAACCAGCCCTACAATAAGCAAGACTGGTTTAAATATTTTAACGTAAATTTAGCTTATTTTAGCGACTTAAAAATCTAGCTCAACAGCTTCTTTATTAATATTGCTCCTTAAAGTCCTCTTTAAACATTGATCACCCGCATTATGAAGCGCCTTCTCAGACAAATATCGATAAGAACTTTCATCTTCTTTATCCTGATTAGAAGTTCTAAAAGTAGCGCATAATTCAAAAGTCTTTTCTCCTGTAATATTATACTCATACATCTCTTTAGTCTCAGGATCTTCCAAATCACGATCTCTTAAATGCACGGACTCTTCTTTTAGTACTTCCAAACTAGCAGGCATTTTATAAAATTCCCTAGCATAAGTATCAACTGCATTATTAATTAATGAAAAACTATTTATTATGGCTTGATCAATTTTTCTTTTTCGAGTTTCTGTAGGTGACTCAACAAAAAATAAAGAAGCAATAAAAGTAATTATAATAAAAATTAATGAACCATATAAATAAGCTCTAATAACATTATTTTTCTCTT
>JAVCDE010000025.1 GCA_030765185.1 Candidatus Aceula meridiana
ATTTATTAGAATATTCTTTTAAACCCTCCTTAATTTGCTATTATATTAATATAGATACTTAAGATTACATACTAAGGGCGATATGTCATGCCTTAAAGGGATAGATTCATCTGATGACCAGCAAAGAAGAAATTTATGAGCATTTAGCTCAGGTGTACTTAGGGAAAAGAACACCTGAAAAGAAAATCGTTGAGAAAAGAATTACTTCAAAAGCCGTTGGCAGAATTGTTTTAGCATTTCTTTCCGTCGGAGTTATTTTTTATAGCCTGACAGCGTTTCTTTCACATCGAAAAGAGCTTTTAAAAAGCAATGTTATTTTTGCGCTTAACAATTCACCGATTCGTATCAAATACAATCTCAATTCTCCGTATCCACAAGTTAAGAATTTTTCGTTTTCGATTCCCAAAATGAATGTTGCAAAATACAAGACTCTTAATTTTTCTATTCGGGGATTAGAGGAAGGATATCCGGGCGTTGTTAAGGTTGTTTTGAAAAATAAGCGCAATGAGGTTTCTTTTACGCATGTCGATGGCGTTCAACTTAAGTGGAAGAAATTCAGTGTCCCTTTAAACGATTTTAGAAATATTACAGATTGGATGAGCGTTACGGAAGTTTCTTTTGTTTTAGAGGCATGGAATGTTGTAAAGGAAAAAGGAATTATTTTAATTGATGATGTTTGTTTTTCAAAGTGAACCAGGACTTGTTAAAGCCCTAGCGTGAACTTCGTCCTTTCTGGTTTTGATAAGGGCAAAATAAGAAAGATTTAAAATTTAATCGTTTAAGTTTTTTAAAAAATATTTAACATAATCTATGTTATCAGGCGTGTGAGCGCCACGACAGGAGGAAAAGCCGAGTGAGAATCATTTCGATTGCCAATCAAAAAGGGGGATGTGGAAAAACAACCACGTCGATCAATCTGGCGGCATCTTTAGCTTTAAACGGGAAGAGGGTTCTTTTAGTTGATCTCGACCCTCAGGCACATGCCTCGCTGGGTTTGAACGTCAATTCTCAAAATAGTCTATACAATGTTATCTCAAAGATTACGCCGCGTAAGCTTGAGCTAGAGGAAACTATTCTTAACATTAAGAATCAATTTGACCTTGTCCCATCAAATGTTCTTCTTGGGACCTTAGAGCAAGAGCTTTCTGACGAGATTGGACGTGAGCTAAAATTGACAACGGCCCTCGCACGTGTTAAAGACCGTTATGATTATGTTGTTATTGATTGCCCTCCTAACCTAGGGTTTTTAACCATCAATGCTCTTCGTGCTTGCAGCGAGGTGATTGTTCCTGTTGAGCCAAGCCGTTTTTCGATTCAAGGGCTTGAGAGGCTATCGGACATCATTCAGCTTGTCAAAGACCGTCTAGACCACAACATTGAGTACAAGGTATTGATTACAATGTTTGATTCACGCTTGCAGCATTGTTTTGATATGTTGGATAAAGTGAGGGAAGGGTTTTCCGCGCACCTTATTAGCACTATCATTCATGTTAACGTCAAACTCAAAGAGTCTGTTGTGGTGGGTAAGGCCGTAGCCGAATTTGATAAGTATTGTCGCGGCAGTAAAGATTATTTTAGCTTAGCCAAAGAAATTATCGCACAGGAGGTAGGATCTATAAAAGATTTCTCTCCGATATCCGCACGAATGAAAAAAGTTGTTAAAGAGAAAAGTAAAGACATTATTGCCACCGCTTTTACGCTTAATGCGCCACAAGCCCAATCTGTTTATATTGCCGGAGATTTTAACAACTGGTATGTTGATGAATCTTGCCGCATGCGTCAAGAAGATGGTCGCTGGGCGGCTGATTTAGATCTAAAGCCTGGCGTGTATCAGTACCGTTTTATTATTGACGGCCGATGGCAAGAAGACCCTGGTAATCCCCGCAAGATGGAAAATGCCTTCGGTGATTCTAACTCTGTTATCGAGGTAAAATAATTTTGAAAAAATCCAAGCTAAGTCACAAGCAAGAAGTTTTAGAAGGCAAGATTTTTGCTGTTATGGGGTATTTGTGGATTTTTTGTATCCTGCCACTGGTTTTCAAGAAGGACAACCGATTTGTTTTAATGCATAGCAAGCAAGGCCTAGTGATTTTTATCGGCGTTGTTTTTATTTTTGTCTTGAGCATTCTTTTCGAGTGGGTATTGCGCCCTGGACTTTTTTTATTCGGCATTTTGTCTTTGTGGGGCATTGTCGAGTCGCTTCGTGGAAATGACCTTCAGATACCTTTTATTGGAGAAATTGCCGAGAAAATCACTTTGTAAAGAGGTGGGTTTCTATGCCGATATTTAAAGACATTCTTTCTTTTTTCCTGGAAAAAGAATATATTGAAGTCACGCCTTCACCCTCATCTCGAAAAAGCATCCGCAAAAGAGTACTTCCAAAGATAAAAAAGCCTGTTTTTTCTAAGAGAGCAAGACCTCGTTCTAAGGTTAAAGCAGCTCAAAAAAGTATTCCAAAGCCTAAAGAACCTAAAGAAATTCTAGCGGGAGAGGTAACCCATTTTTTTGCAAAGATTCAAGTTGCTGTTGTGAAAGCAAAAAAAGATATCGCTGTCGGTGATCAATTGCATTTTAAAGGATCAAGCGTAGATTTTATTCAAGTTGTAAAATCGATGCAGATTGACCATAAAGATGTTGGAAAAGCAAAGAAGGGTGAGGAGTTTGGCCTTAAAACTAAAAAACTTGTTCGCGTGACAGATTCATGCTTTTTTGTTTAGCCCAAGCGCCTTGCGAGGCTAACCCCACAAGGCGCACCAAGTGAGACGCTGCGGCCTTTTGGGTGGATTTTTTTTGAGGAAAAATCCAGCTTTAGTCAAACTATGATATACTTAGATTACGTTTAAAGGAGAAAGAGATGGATAACAAAAAACGAGCCCAGAGCGGGATGGAATATATTATATTGTTGTGTGCATTTATTGTTGTCCTTATTGTTTTTTTATCTCCCGGGGGCGTTATGCATAATTCAATTTTGGGCCAAGTGAACAAGGCCGTTGATCAGATTGGAACGATGGCAGAGGAAACAAATTTTTTAAATTTCGAAGTTGAATACTAAACATGAAACAAAAAGATCTTACTCGACGGTACTTAATCTGGTGCTATAAAACAACCAAAGAGGATTTGGACTGGATTGATCGAAAATTCACTCAGCTTGAATGTGACAGCAATATTTTAAAAGAGCTTACAATAGCTGTCAAATCTGTTGCCCCTCAAGAAAAAAAGGCTTATTTAAAAAAGATTGATGAATTCAAAGCTTATATGGCCAGTAAGCAGGAGAGAGGAATAAAAGAAAAGTTCTTGAGCTTGAGCAAGAAAGAGCTTCAGCCGCAGTACGTTTATTTGCAAAATCGACTTAAGGCGATTGAGAAAACAATTTCTTCTTTCCTTAGCCCCAAAGATCTTAAGACCATCCGTTCTCTTTATGAGCAAGAAATGACACGTCGCATTCTTGAAGCGCGTGAGCACACCTAAAGAAATTTCTTAAAATTTTATTTGTACATTTGACTTTGACGGCGGAGGTTTTCCATTTGCCGTTTTTGATCTTCGATGAGGCGTTGCTGCTTTTGACGTTCGGTTTCTTGGATGCGAGAGTAGTCTTCCATCTTTTGTCGGTAGTGGTCCATGGCTTTTTTTTGCTCTTGTCTTACTTTGGCGGGGGAGAAATCGTTACCATATTTTACTTTTATTGAGTCAATGGCATTTTTGTGCATTTGTTTAAAGTAGTTGACGGAAACACCTATCCCAAAAATGAGCATAAAGATGAATATAAAGATTGTGATTTCTTTCATGTTATAAGTATAAAAGATATTAAAACAGACTGCAATAAGAAACAAAATTAAGTTGCATTTCTAAAAGAAATATGGAATACTAGGGCAATATTAGTCTTTATACCAAAGGAGGATAAGATGGCAAAGAAAAAGAATAAAGATTTTTCTAAGAATTTGGATGAGATCAAAAAGCAGCTCGTGAAATTCGGCAATGAAGCAGTTGTTTTAGCCAAAAAAGGAGAAAAAGAAATTGTCCGTTTTTCAAAAGAAAGCAGGCTACGTGTTGACGCAGCGACGGCAGGCGTTAAGCAAGAGCATATTTTGTACCTGATTGGCAAAGAATATGTCCGTGCAGGGTGTCCAGGGGAAAAGAATCAGAGAGTAAAGAAATTGATTGCCGAGTTAGAGGCTTTAAAGAAAAAAGAACAGGTTTTAACGCGCTCAATTCGTAAAGTTAAAAAAACAAAATAATTTTTATCAAAGTTTAAACAAAGGGGCGGCCTTAAAGATTTTAGGCCGCCCCTTTTTATCCATCCTTCGCAGAAAACCACGGGTTTACCTGTTGATGAATACGAATGAGCAGTTAGTTTCTGCTTCGGAGGATGTTCGCCTTTTGGATGGATAACCCTACGAAGCTCCTAGCAAAAGTTTTGGAGCGAAGTAGGGCAAGTTAGCAGGAACCACGGCTTTAGCCGTGGGGCTCCATTGACGAATATAGGCTTTAAGGATAATCTATACTAATATGATTTTAAAAACAAAGAAAAATAACCTTTTTGAGGTATTTGCTATTTTAAAAGATGGGCGTTTAGTTCAAAGTAGTTTAATTGAGCAAGTTTTTTTTGCTCAGGGTATTCCTATTCAAGATGTCGCTATTTTTAGTCAAAAAGGAACTCACCGCGTATCTGCCTATATTTCCCGTAAACGGCAGGCAGAGAGAATCCTTGCGAGTCTCCGCTGCTTAAAGCTTAAGAAGGTCAGTTTTCGCTTAAAAGTCATTCCAAAACAGAATTGGCAGAAAAAGTGGGAGAAGAGTTTTTCTGCTTTTCGCCTAACTAAGCAATTTGATGTTGTTCCGACTTGGCGGAAATATCACGCGACGCATCGTAAACCTATTTTCTTGTCGTCTATTAATGCTTTTGGCACAGGGCTTCATGAGACAACAAATTTTATGGCTCAGCTTGTTGAAAGGTGTCAAAATTGTTTTGAGAGTTTTCTTGATATTGGTACCGGGACAGGGCTTCTTGCGATTATTGCAAAAAGATGCGGTGCTAAAGAAATATATGCCGTTGACATTGACAAGCAATGCGTTAAATCTGCTAAAGAGAACTTAAAAATCAACGGGCTTTCTCCTTCGGGTGTCCACTTGGCGGATATTTCGCATGTTAAAAATAATCAAAAGTATGGCTTTGTTGCGGCAAATTTGATTACGCATGATTTGATTCGACTTAAAAGAAAAATTTTATCATTTGTCGCGCCTCGAGGATTCTTAGCGATTTCCGGAATTTCTTTAGACAACCTACCGCGCATAAAAACAAATTTTCAAGTTTTACCTGTTCGCTGTGTTAAAATTATTACCGGGAAGCAGTGGGCAGCCCTTTTGTATAGAAGGAATTCATAAGATGGGAAATTTTACCGTTTCCAAGGAAAAAGAAAACGAACTTCTTAAGAAGATGAAGGAGCTTGGTGTTTGCGAAAGAGAGATGAAGGAATCTTTCATTCGTTCGTCAGGGCCTGGTGGACAAAACGTTAATAAAGTTTCAACCTGTGTGGTTCTTGTCCACACTCCAACTGGCCTTTCCGTTAAATGTCAGAAATCTCGATCGCAAGGCCTCAATCGTTTTTATGCCAGACGTCTTCTTTTAAATAAGATCGAAAAGAAGAAAAAAGGATGCGTTAAGGTCGAGCAAAAACGTATTTCAAAAATTCGTCGTCAAAAACGAAGACGCTCTAAACGCGCGAAAGAAAAAATGCTTGAGAAAAAACATCAGCAAGCTGAAAAAAAGGAAGAACGTAAACCTATCCGTTTGTCAAAACTTGATAATTATTTATAATTTTTATGATTTCTGTCCCAAAAGCTAAAAATATTATTCTTAAGAACACTATTCTCCTTGAAAAAGAAATTGTTTCTTTTTCAAAGGTTTCAGGGCGTGTTCTTGCTGAGGATATTAAGTTTACGGTTGATTGGCCGCCGTTTTCCCGTTCCACAATGGATGGATTTGCCGTAAGGAGTAAAGATTTAAGAACAGCCAGTGCAAAAAAGCCTGCAGCTCTTAACATTGTAGATATCTCAAAAGCTGGGACACCTGCCAAAAAGAAACTCTGCGTTAATCAAGCTATCAAAATTATGACAGGGGCTGTTATCCCACAGGGGGCTGATAGTGTTGTCATGAAAGAGTACACAAAAGAAAAAAATGGAAAAGTTTTTGTTCTTCAAAGAAGTCTGCGAGGCGATAATTTACGAAATAAAGGAGCTGACGCAAGAAAAGGGCAAGTTGCTGTTTTAAGGGGAAGAAAAATTACTCCAGGGGTTTTGGCTGCTTTGGCAAGTTTTGGGAAGACAAAAATAAAGGTTTATCAAAAACCTAGAGTAGCCATATTGGCAACTGGAAGCGAGCTTTTAAAAATTCATCAGAAGCTAAAAGCTGGAAAAATTCATAGTGCCAATGAGCATGCACTTGCATCTCTTGTTGAAGAGGCAGGGGGCATGCCATATATTTTAGGAATTGTGAAAGACAACTTAAAGGATTTAGAGAAAGAAATAAAAAAAGGCCTTAAATATGATATTTTTCTTATTTCCGGTGGAGTTTCCGTCGGAGACTACGATTTAGTTCTGCCGGCCTTAAACAACCTTTCTATAAAGAAGCATTTTTGGCGTGTTGCTATAAAACCGGGTAAACCGCTTTTTTTTGGGAAAAAAGGGAAGTGTCACATCTTTGGGCTCCCAGGCAACACCGTGTCGTCTATGGTGTCTTTTTATCAATTTGTTTGTCCTTGTCTTTTGAAGATGAGTGGGCAGCGTGACCCTTTGCTAAAAACAACAAAAGCAATTTTGGCACATGACATTGTTGTAGAATTAAAGCGGCATAAAGTTATGCGTGGTGTTATTTTTAGCAAAAACAATAAAAAGTTTGTGCGTCTTGCGAGTCATCAAATTTCAGAGAATGTCCTTTCTGTTGCTCAGGCCAATTGCCTTTTTGAAATTAAAGAGGGCATAACGCGGCTGAAAAAAGGAAGCTTAATTACGGCACAATACATCTAACAGGAGTTATTAATGAATTTAGAGAAGAAAAAGATTGATGGAATGGTTGATATCAGTTCAAAAAAAGTGACAAAACGCATTGCACGTGCTTGCTGTGAGATAAGTTTTAAAAGCAGTGCTTTTGAGAAATTGGTTAAAGGTAAATCACCCAAAGGAGACGTTCTTGAATGTGCAAGGATTGCAGGAGTCATGGCTGCCAAAAAGACGCCGGATATCATTCCAATGTGCCATCCTCTTTCTTTGAGCAAGGTTGCTATTAGCTTTGAAATAAATAATGTAAAAAAGAAGGTTGTTATTTTATCTGAGGTAAGCTGCCAAGGAAAAACAGGGGTTGAGATGGAGGCACTGACCGCGGCTAGCGTAGCGGCTTTGACAATTTATGACATGATGAAGTGGGCAGATAAGACGATGATTGTTTCGGACTTAAAGCTTCTCTATAAAAGTGGTGGCAAGAGCGGGATTTTTCGCAGGAAATCCAAATGAGAGAAACGGCCTTTTTAAAGAAATTCTTTTGGCCGAAAATTACTGCAATTGCTATCCTTGCCTTTATTGTCGTTTCCCTTTTTCGCCTAGTCCGACCACAAGAAGTTTTAAAGCTTACAGAGCTACGTCTCGCCTTAGGAACAAACGTTAAGATTGATGTTTGTGTTGAAGAAAATGAGATCGCAAAAGCTCAAGAGGCCCTTAATTTAGCTTGGTTGCGTTTTTATCAAATTGAAAAGCGAATGAGTAGGTTTGAGACTGCAGGGGATGTTTATAAAATTAATACATCATACCCTAGCCCTGTTTTTGTTCATTCCGACACCTATTATGTCCTTCAGAAATCTTTAGAGTATTCCCGCCTAAGCCAGGGCGCATTTGATATTACCGTTGGAAAAATAGAAAATGTTTGGAAGCAAAGTGAGAAGATGAATCAGTTTCCATCTACAGATAGTTTGCGCCAAGCTTTAGAAAAGACCGGCATGGATAAAATACATCTTCTTGGCAATAATCAGGTTAAACTTCTAGCCGAGGGTGTAAAGATTGACCTTGGCGCTATTGCCAAGGGATATGCAATTGATGAGGCAGCACGAATTCTAAGGATGAAAGGATTTCAAAACTTTTTGGTCAATGCAGGAGGCGATCTTTTTTTAAGCGGTCAGCATTGTGAAGGGCGTCCTTGGGTTATTGGCATCCGCGATCCTTTAAATCCTAAAAAGCGGAGAAAGATTATGCATTCTGTTGACCTTACCAATACGGCTGTTACGACTTCAGGAGACTATGAAAGATACTATAAAATTAACGGAAAAAAGTATTCGCATATTATTGATCCTTTAACAGGCTATCCGGCACAGCACGTTGCAAGCGCAACGGTCATTGCTCCTAATGCAACACAGGCTGATGCTTTTTCAACAGCCCTGTCTGTGATGGGAGGGAAAAAAGGTTTGGCATGGATTCGTTCTTTAGACCAGGATATTGAGATTTATATTGCGGAAAAAGATCAATCCGGCAAGCTTACGCAGTACAAGACAGCAAATTATCCTATGGAAAGCTTAAGTAAAAATCATTGATAATACCCATTTGCAAGAATTTTTTTTTTGTTATAATAAGCTCATTGAAGAAAAGCTGTTTACTTAAAAAATAAGACTTAAATTTTTGGAGCTTTGATGTCCGCAGATCAGAAAAATTTCTCCTACACAGATTTAGCTAATTCTATCGAGGGTTTTGAAGAGAACTATGCCAATGATATTAATGAAAAACAATATTTTGGCTTCCCCCTTGAAAGTATTTTAAAAGCCGAGCAGCGTTTGTATACCCCCCAAGAATCTTCCATTGCCTATTTTTCTATGGAATACGGCATTGCCCCGAGTATTTATAATTCTTTTAATCTTCAAAAACCTTTGAGTGAAGCAAATAAATTCTTTCAGCATGAGGTTTTTTCAAATCATTGGCTATGCGATTACATTTTTAAGATTGAAATAGATAAGCTCTTAGATATTCCTATTTACGGTGGAGGATTGGGCGTTTTGGCTGGAGATACCATGAAAAGTGTCGCGGATTTAAATTTTTCTCTAGCAGGTATTGGAATTTTGTGGAACAAAGGATACTTTAAGCAGAATTTTTGGTATAAGCACGGGCAGGTTCCAGAGGAGCTTAAATGGGATCCTAACACCTATCCGGGCTTGGTTCCTCTTAAGAATATTATAACGCTTGATACTAAAGAAGGGCCGATTCAGCTAAGGCTTTGGAAATATTATATTTATAGCTTCGATAAGAAAAATGTTGTTCCGCTTATTTTGTTGGACTCTAACCTTAAGAGCAATAAAGAATATTTTCGCAAACTCACTGATCAGCTTTATCGTAGCGACAATCCTTGGTGGAAAATTATTCAGCGTACGATTTTAGGCGTCGGAGGGATGAAGGCCCTTGAGAGTCTTGGGTATCATGTCGAGCGGCATCATCTCAATGAAGGGCATGCGGCTTTTGCAATTTTAGAAAAATATATGAAGATGAAGGACAAAAGTAGCCTTGATGCCATTAAAAAAGAATTTATGTTTACCTGCCATACTCCTGTGGCCGCCGGCCATGACCGGTTTAACATTCAAGATGTCCGTAATGTTTTGACAAATGAGTATGCGAAAGCAGCAGAGCTTTTTGGAAAAGAAAACCAACATTCCTCGCAAGTTAGCTTGACCCACATCTGTTTAAATAATACTAGCCATGTTAATGCTGTTGCGCAAAAACATGGTGAAGTTATGCGTTTTCAGTTTCCAAAATTTGCAGATAAAATTCAGGCCATTACAAACGGTGTTCATGCCTATACCTGGCTTTCTCAAAGCTTCCAAAATCTTTTTGAGAAATATAAAAAGACGATCGGCCCTTGGGATAAGGATCCGCGATGCTTAACTCAAGTGACAGAGTTATCAAAGAATAAAGATTTCCGCAAAGACCTATTTACAGCGCACCAGGAAAACAAAAAGAATTTATTAGAGTTAATCCGTCCCTGGCAGCTTAAAGAGGATACTTTTACGATCGGGTGGGCGAGGAGAATCGCAAGCTACAAAAGACCGGCTTTAATTTTGCATAAGATTGACCGCCTCATTGATTTAGCCCGGGAGATTGGTCCGATACAGATTATTTTGGCCGGAAAGGCTCATCCTAACGATAATATTGGAGGGGCACATATTGATGAGATTTTAGATCAGATTGATGAGCTTAGTTATTATAAGGACATTATCAGGGTTCTTATTTTAGAAAATTATGACACATATTTTGGAAAATTGCTAACAAGCTCTGTAGACGTTTGGCTTAATAATCCTTTGCCACCTTTTGAGGCATCTGGAACTTCGGGTATGAAAGCGATTTTAAATGGAGTTTTGCAGATGACCACTTTGGATGGTTGGGTTGTTGAGGCAGCTGAAGATAATATCGGCTGGATTTTTGGTTATCAACACCAAGGCGGTGATATTGGAACAGAATCAAATTTGCGACTCGATGAAGATTCGGACGCGCTTTATGATACTCTTGAAGAAGCCATGAAACTTTATTATAAGACGATTAAAAAAGGAAAAATTGATTATAGCAGCCCCTGGATTGATAAAATGATTCAATGCGTTCATCGTGGTGCTTTTTTTAACACCCATCGTATGGTTAAAGAGTACAACGAAAAGATGTGGAAGCTAGGCAGCTAGTCTTATAAAGAATAAATTATGAAGCAATATTTAGATCTTATTCAGCATGTTTTAGACAACGGAGAGAAAAAAGAAGACCGTACAGGAACCGGCACGATTGCACTTTTTGGATGTCAAAAGAAATACGATTTAAGAGACGGATTTCCGCTTTTGACAACAAAAAAAGTGCTCTTTAAAGCTGTTGTTCGGGAATTGTTATGGTTTTTAAAAGGGTCAACGAATATCAATGACAACCTTAAAGAACATACGCCAATTTGGAATGCCTGGGCCGATGAAAATGGTGAGCTAGGGCCGATTTATGGATGTCAATGGCGCAAGTGGGAGAAATTTACCCTTGATGAAAAAACGCAAAGTTATAAAAAAGAATATGTTGATCAAATACAAAATGCGTTAAATTTGATTAAAACAAATCCTGATTCTCGCCGGATTATTATTAGCGCTTGGAATGTCGCGGATATCGAAAGGATGGCTTTGCCTCCATGCCACATGATGTTTCAATTCTTTGTGGTTAATGGCCGCTTGGACTGCCAGCTGTATCAGCGCTCGGCAGATTTGGCTTTAGGGGTTCCTTTTAATATTGCAAGCTATGCTCTTTTGATGATTTTAATGGCACAGGAGTGTAATTTAACCCCAGGGATTTTTACACATACCTTAGGCGATGCGCACATTTATCTTAACCATGCTGAGGGGTTAAAAGTTCAACTTACGCGCGATCCTTTGCCGTTGTCTGAAGTTCGTGTTGCAAGGAAACCTGTTTTAGCGGTTCAATTTGAAGATATCGAACTTTTAAATTATAAGCATCACGATTTTATTAAATTTCCTATCGCCGTCTAAAAGGATTTTTTATGAAAACTTTTTCAATTATTGTTGCGGTTGATGAAAAAAACGGCATTGGTAAGAATGGCTGCCTTCCCTGGAATTTGCCAGAGGACATGAAACATTTTAAAGAGGTAACGACAACGACAAAAGATCCTTTAAAGATAAACGCCGTAATTATGGGGCGAAAGACGTGGGAGTCGATTCCTGAAAAGTTTAGGCCTCTTAAAGAGAGAATCAATGTTGTTTTAACGCGCAATGAAGACCTTGAGCTTGAGTCAAGCGCTTTAAAAGCTGGTAGCTTTGCTGAGGCTTTAAATATTTTAAGCGGGAGTGTAGGAGGTCAGCAAATTGAGACCATTTTTGTTATCGGCGGAGCGAGTATTTATCAAGAGGCTTTGGCATCAAAAAGATGTGACAAAATTTATTTGACACAAATTTTTAAAGCGTTTGAATGTGATACGTTTTTCCAGGAATTCCGCAGTGAGTTTATTCAAAAACAAACCTCAGAAATGATTACTCAAGATAGTTTTGAGTACCAATTTACTGTTTTTGAGCCTCGCAGATAAATTTTTTAAGATATCGAAACAGTATAGATTTTTTTTATTTTCTCTATTATAATAATATTAATATTAAAATATAAAACAGGTGAGCTGAGATGGAAAAAAGAATTAGAGTTCTTGTTGTTGACGATGAGCCAAATGTTTCTAAAACTTTGACCTTGCTTTTAGAGGCACGGGGATACACCGTGGATGTCGCTGAAACCGGTAAAGAGGCCTTTGAAAAAGCCCTTAATCGTCCTGACATTGTTCTTTTAGACGTAGTCTTGCCGGATGTAACCGGGTTTGATGTTTGCCGTAAACTCCGCGAGCACAAAGCGACAAAAGATATCCCGATTATTATTTTATCCGTAAGAAATATGTATGAGGATAAAATCGAAGGTCTTTATTTAGGGGCAGATGATTATATTACCAAGCCCTTTGAATATGAAGAACTGTTTGCACGCATGGAAGTGGTTTTAAGACGGCGCCAAGCCTTTGAAGTGGAGGATTCAAAGGAGAAAGCCCAAATGATTCAAGAGCTACGCGGCATTATTGATAACGAGCTTTTGACTCCGTTTTTTCAGCCAATATTTTCTATTAACCCAACCGAGCTTTTAGGTGTTGAGGTCTTAACGCGTCCACCGACCCATGGTCTTTTGTCAACGCCTGATATTCTTTTTCAAGCGGCAATGCGTTTTGGTCGATATCATGATCTTGAGATGTTGGGATGGAGGAAGGCGCTTGCAAAAATATCAGAAGGTAACTACAAGGGAAAGATTTTCTTAAACTGTAATCCATATCTGATCGAAAGCTCTGAGCTTTATCAGATTGAGGCGATTTTAAACGATTACGATATGACCCCAGACCGTGTTGTTTTTGAAATTACTGAGCGCTCGGCAATCGTTGATTATAAAACATTTTATGAACGCCTACATGAGTATCAGAAAAAAGGTTTTTCGATTGCCATTGATGATGCCGGAGGAGGGTACGCAAGCCTTGAAAGCATTGTTGAAACAAATCCTCAGTATGTCAAAATTGATTTAGGAATTATTCGAGGTGTCGAGGAGAATTCTCTAAAGCGCAGTGTTGTTAAATTTGTTGTATCATTCTGCAAAGAAAATAAGATTATTTCGATTGCCGAGGGAATCGAGCAAAAGAAAGAATTAGACACCCTTTTGGCTTTAGGCGTTGATGCTGGACAAGGGTATTTCTTAGGAAAACCCCAGACAGAAATCCAGACAGAAATTTATGGCAAGAAATCATAAGTATTCTCTGCAAAATTCACCTTCCGACATGTTAGACAAACAAGTATTTTAAAAGGAGGGAAAATGATTGTTTTAACTGGAGCTGCTGGTTTTATTGGTAGCTGCCTTTTAGCAAAGCTTAATGAGGCCGGGCGCAAGGATATTATTACGGTTGATCACCTTGATGATGACTTAAAAACAAAGAATCTCAAAGGAAAAAGATTCCTGGATTATTTTGACAAAAAGGATTTTATCAAGCATGTGACATCTAATCAGCTTAGCGGTGATGTTAAGATGATTCTTCATATTGGAGCATGCAGCTCGACGATTTTGGATGATGCGAAGTATTATGAAGAGAATAATTTTCTTTATACAAAGGAACTTGCCAAATGGTGTTTAAACCATAATGCAAAATTTATTTATGCAAGTTCGGCGGCTACCTATGGTGATGGGCAACAGGGCTACAGCGACGATCATTCTTTCTTAAAAAAATACAAGCCTTTAAATCTTTATGGTGAGTCTAAGCATAAATTTGACCTTTGGGCGTTGAAGGAAGAATTTTTAGATAAATTCGTGGGCCTAAAGTTTTTTAATGTTTTTGGCCCTAATGAGCATCATAAAGGTGCAATGCGAAGCGTTATCTTAAAGTCTTACAAGGGCGTTGCTGAGGAAGGAATTATGCGGCTTTTTAAATCTTATGATGATAACTATGCTGATGGCGAGCAGAAACGTGATTTTATTTATATTAAAGATGCTGTTGATATGACAATGTTTTTTGTTGAGAATCTTCATCTTGCTGGAATTTATAATGTTGGGACAGGAAAAGCGCGCACATGGAATGATGTTGCCAATGCATTGTTTGCGGCTATTGGCAAGGAGCCAGAAATTGAGTATATCGATATGCCGGTTGAAATTAGAGATCAATATCAATATTTTACGCAAGCGGATATGACAAAAATACGCCAGGCCGGATACACAAAACCTTTTATGGAGCTTGAAGATAGCGTAGCAGACTATGCAAAATACTTGGAAAGACGCTCCTATATTTAAGTAAATTCTGGTAAAATTCTAATATAGGTTAGGAAAAAAATTTATGATTATAATCATTTTAGGGTTTATTGCTATTATTTTTTTGGTGGTTGGCATTTCTTTTGTCTTCGGCGGGTATCTTTCCATGCCAAGAAAGGAAGATTTTGTTCCACGCGAAGATTTTGAAGCAAAAGAAAAAGTTCTAAAAGAAACTCAGCAGGCGCAAGAAAAGGCCCAAAAAGAACTAGAAGCTTTTAAGAAAGAGTTAGAGTCGCTAAAGCTTAGCCTTGAGTCTACTCAGCAGGAGGCGACAGCTAAGGCTAAAGAATTGGAAGAGGCGAAGGCTAAAGTAAACGAGGCTGAGGGCAAGACTTCCGGTGAAATTGAAGAATATAAGAAGCAAGTTGATGCGCTTCAGAAAAAAAGTGATGAATATAAAGAGCAGGCTTCTCAAGCCCCCGGGCAGGTAAAAGAATTAGAAGAAAAGATCGACTCTTTGGTGAAAAAGACTAATGAGCAGGCTGACGGAGCCGTTGAGATGATTAATGCTTTGCAGGCCGATCTGGATTCTTTAAAGCAGAAAGAGGGCAGCTACACAGCGCAGATACAAGACCTCGAGGGAAAACTTTCCGACGTAGCGATTAAGGAGCAAGAGTTAGAGAGAATTTTAAGCGAGAATGAAAATTTAAGAAAAGAAAATGAATCTCTGCAGGAGAAGTGCCAAGAAGAGATTGAAAAGCTTAAAAGCATTGAGCAAAATTTAAATGATTTACAGCAGCAAAATCAACAACTTCAGGGTAAAGTTGTCGAGGGAGAAGAAAAGTCTAAAAGCCTTGAGGAAGAATCATCTCGCCTTAAAGTTCAAAATGAAGGCTATTCAGGAGAAATTGCACAAAAAATTCAGCAGCTTGAACAAGAAAAAACAATGCTTCAGGCTCAATTACAGCAGATTCCAGCGGCTGATCCTAACGAAATTGAAAAATTGAAAGATGAAAATGCTCAAATTTTGGATCAAAACCGCTTAACTCAAAGCGAGCTTATTAAAGCTCGAACGCATGCCGATGGCCTTGAAAAGATTTGCGCAGGCTACAAAACGCAACTCGAAGAGGTCTTAACGAAAACTGAAAATCCTGCTTAAAGAATTATTTCTCCATGCCTGAGAATTATTTTCAAACCCTAAAAGTCGGTCACCAATTTATTGTCGAAGCCTTAAGTGAAGTACAGCCTTTTTTGCGGTCTTATCCTGAAGCGAAGCCTCGCCTCCGGGCACTGAGCGAAAGCCTGGCGGTATTTTTAGGACACCAGGACAAGCGGATGTTCGATGCACTTTATGATTTTTATAAAAATGACAGACCATCAACCAAGATGATTGATTTTCTTCTCCACGACCTTAAAGATCTTAAGATAAAGTACTTGATATTTTTTGACAAACATTCTGGAGAGGTTCTGTCACATCACAAGAACAGTTTTCCAAAAGATTTTATGGATTTTCAATCTCAAGTTCTTGGGCGGTTAAAGATAGAGGAAGAGTATCTTTTTCCTTTACTGAAAAGATGGCGGAATAAACCTAAGTTGCATTAGAGGAAGTTTTTGCTATAATAGGCGCATATGAAAAATAAATTTTTGTTTGTTGTTTTAGCAGTTGTACTTCTTTCGGGGTGCGCACGCCTTCAAGAGGTCGGCAAAGTTTTCTGGGGTTCATCAACGAAGGCCTTGGAAGAGGCGAGACCATCTGCTATTTCAAAAACTTACCGCTGCTTCTTCCCTGAATGTTTCGACGCTGTTGTTTCTATTGTTGCAGAAAATGAATATGAAATTTTTATTCAGTCTTCTGAAAAAGAACTTATTGTCGTCATGAATACTCCTCATAAAATTAAGGTGCTTGAAGGTGAGGAAAAGCCAGGCCCAAGCACGACTGAGATTGGAATTTTTATTGAACCTCTGCAGCTTAAGGAGATGCGCGTTGAAGTTGTTTCTTTAAGCGCTTCAGCTAAGGAATCTGTTTCCGAAAAGCTTTTTAGCGCGCTTGATAAACTTTATCCAATCGTTGAATTCGACACGGAATAATCATGATCGAACATGAACTTCTTTTTTTAGGACTTTTGATGGAAGGGTCAAAGCATGGCTATGAAATCAAACGTCAAATCGAAGAAGAACTTTTTCCTTTTCTCGGCCTTAAGATAAAATCAATCTACTATCCTTTAAAAAAAATGGAAAAGCTCGGCCTTATTAATAAGGATATTGGCCGAGAAGGGAAATTTCCAGAAAAATTTGTCTATAGCATTACGCCTAAAGGAAGAAAAATTTTCGATCATCTTTTAACAGAAAATTTTCTTTCCATTGAAAGGCCGTATTTCAATGTCGATCTCTCGTTATATTTCTTGCCTTATGTGGATAAAAAAATCGCCAGCAGACGGTTGCGTGCGCGGGTTATTTTTCTTAAGCGTATCAAGCGGGATCTTCAGGTTATCAAAAAGAACCTCAAAAAAGCATCTAAACATCATACCATCATTTTAAATCACGATTTAGATTTAGTTTCTGCAGAAATTAAGTCTATTTCAAGCCTCATCGAAACTCTTAAATAAAGTTTTAAAAAGAAAGCGTTTTCTTAAAATAGGCCTATTCTAGTCTTTTTCACGATTATATATGCTATATTTTAAGTAGATTTAGAACTTTTTATAAAACATAGAATGTATATTATTAAAAGGTTTTAACGGTATTTTAAAGCACGAGAGGTGAAAAAATGTTCTTCTTGCCACGGAAAAAAACGTTGTGCGGCGCTCAAAGAGCCCTGTCGTTTTTAATGGTGATCTGCTTCTTATCGACCGTTATTATTCCCTCTGAAGCCTTGGCCCAAGGTGTTTTGGGTCTTCCTCAGGCTGGGAGTTTGGTCTCCCTAAGCCCTGGACTAACTCCTGTTTTGCTGCGTGGCATTCAAATTAACCAAGACAATCCTTTTAAATTTAATTTTGTTATCGATTCTGGAAATCTTGATGTTTCAGAAGCTGATTTAAGAAAAGAATCTGAAAAGATTGCCAGATATTTTTTATCAACTCTAGCCATCCCTGAAGAAGACCTTTGGGTGAACCTTTCGCCTTATGAAAAAGACCGCATTGTTCCCAATGAGCTTGGTCAGACAGAAATGGGCCGTGATCTCTTGGCGCAAGATTATCTTTTAAAACAAATTACAGCATCTTTAATTTATCCGGAAGGTGAGGCAGGGCGTCGGTTTTGGGAAAAAGTTTATCGTGAATCGTTTGAAAGATACGGAACAACACAAATCCCTATTAATACATTTAATAAGGTTTGGATTGTTCCCGATAAAGCTGTTGTTTACCAGGAGGGCAGCAGGGCCTTTGTTGCCGAAAGCCGACTTAAGGTTATGCTCGAACAAGATTACCTTCTGCTAGAGAGCAATGTTTCCAATGAAAATTTAAAAACAAATGGCCAGGACAAGTCTCAGACTGAGGATGTTTCTGAATTTTCTTCTAATATTGTTCGAGAAGTTATTATTCCCTTGTTGGAAACAGAAGTTAATGAAGGTAAGAATTTTGCACAATTGCGCCAAGTGTACCATGCGATGATTTTGGCAACATGGTTTAAGCAGACGCTAAAGAATTCTATTTTAAATAAATTTTATATTAATCAGAAAAAAGTCGAGGGGATTAATAATAATGATCCGCGCGTTATTGAAGAAATTTATACTCAATATGTTGAATCTTTTAAAAAAGGCGCCTATGACCTGCTAAAAATTGAGTATGATCCTCATTCACAAAAGCATATTCCCCGCAAATATTTTTCAGGAGGGTTTGACGCTAAGGCCATTTCCTCAAATATCGTGGTTAAGAAATCTCCTTCGTTAAGAAAGAGCGTTATTAATAGCGTGGTTGGAGTGATGTTTGCGGCGGTGTTTATGCTAAACGCAAGTAATAATCTTTTTGCGAGCGACAGAGGGGCTGCAGAAAAAAATAAATATCAAGATGTGATAACTCAAGTGGACACGACAGATTCTTGGAAGCAAAAGGAGATCGAATCTTATGAAAACTTTCAAAAAGCACAAACGAATCCACAGTGGGGATTAGATAATATAAGAAATTTCTCGGAAGAATTTTGGTATGAAGAATTCTTGTTTACAATGCCTTATGAGAAATTGCTAGATTTTTGGAATAACAATTTTCGATTAATTCCTCTTTCTTCTCTTAGAGATGTAAAAAATATAGTAGAGCAGAGAACTCTGTTTTATAGCGTTGGCAAAGATAATGTTAAGGCTTCTACAAAAAATAAGAATATCGGGGCAAGATATCAAAAAAATAGAGCAAGAACTAACAATTATGAGAAGCTAGGCGAAAGACAAGCCGAAGAATCTAGTTTTTTGGACAAAATACCAGATTTGCTTTCTTGGTTTGTTTCTAGCTATGAAGATAAGATAGAGAAAGCGTCAAAAAATAAAGGAAAGTATTTTAAAATAGAAAAGAATTTTGCTTTTGATGAGACAAAAATACAGCAAATGCAAAAAGATGGCACATATTCTAAAAATAACTCAAAAAAAAGAAATTTTGGAGAAACAAATTTTCCTCCTATGAATGCTCCTCTAGGGTATTTTTCTAATGGAGATTTTAAGGTACCTTCTTCGCTTGCTACAATAAATTTGCTTCGCTCTTCTGATAGTTGGATCCAGGAAACATTTGATTTTTTAGGGCAAAATGATTTAGGTAAAGAGCTTATTGAATGGAAGCACCTTGTTCATCAGAAAATAGAGGAATATAAGAAAACAGGAAAAAAAGATCCTCATTTTAAAAGTTATTACGAGAATGAGAATCAGGAAATTGTTTCTAATTCAATATATAATAATCTTAGAGATGAGCAAGAAAAAGCAAGGTATGATAAAGCGGTTTATAAATTGTATTCTTTACCAATTAATGGAGATTCACTTGAGTATTTTCTAGAAAAAGGACCCAATCAGTATGCCAACCAAGAAGCTTTTAGAAATAATTATGATAGTTATTCAGATAAGATTATAGAGGAGGTAAATGAATTAATTAACGGAAAATCAGACTCACTAAGCAAGAAAGATGCTGTTAATAATTTAATGGAAATTTTTGCAACCGATTATTCAGCATCAAAAGAAATTGCTTTTGACAATATAGATTTAACTAAAGAGAAATTAAGAGAAGTTAATTGGGAAAATTATTTCAAGGAAATAATAAATACAAAGGAAGACGGAGTCGGATATCGGGTTTTTACGTTAAATAAGGATTTTGGATCGCATGATAATCCGATTATTGAAGCTTTAGATAAAATGGATTACCATTCTATTATAAAAGATGTTGGCGAAGATGTTGATAAGTTGCACAAACTAAATGAAATTGCATTAACTTTCGGATCTACAAAATTGAGAGAATCACTTAAAGATGTTGAGACGGAAAATCTTATGTTAGAAGTTGAGAAGGGAGATGAGAAAGCAAGATCAACTTTAATTTGGCTATCGCATTTTAATATTGGTGCAAGCATTGAGTTGCAGAAAATAGAGAATCGAGAAAGGATTGAGAAGGGTGAGCAAACAGCTTTAGAAAAGCGAGTAGAAGAGTATTCAAAACAAAAGATTGACTATGCAGAATGGAGAGAAACTATAGAAACAGCACAATTTGAGTATGCTATATCGGGGATGGCAGGAAAGGAATATTATAGCGGAAACACATTTTCATTTACTCGCGCTGATGAGATTGCGTATTATGATGCTCCTCATATTTTTAATTTTTCGGGACAGGGGTTATCGATGTTAACTATTAATGATTTTGATTTTATAGATAGAAAGCAGCAAACAAAGCTTTGGGAGCATTTAAATTTTAGTGGATTTCTTAAGGATGGGGAATTTAAATTTGATAATATTCATTCTCAAAGCATAAACAATCCAGTTACTTCTTATGCGGTTTTACGTGATTTTGAAAATATTTTTATTGATAATGAGCTAATGGATAAATTTGATCCAGAATCGATAATGGATTTAAGATTTCATCCAAATCTAATTAGCGATATTGAATCTCAATTCTCAATAAAATTAAGCCCTGAGATTACACAGAATCCTGCTACAACAAGAGAAATCTTACATGATATTATGATTCAAGATGCGAAAGCGACCTTAAAGCTTCCTGAGGAATTTGAGCCTTATCGGGAGCAAATATGTACGACATTGGTTAAGAATCCTTGGGTTAAAATTCAGAAGGCATTGAGTTTTTTAGATAAAAAAGGGTATTTAAATACAGAAACATTTTTGCCAACAAGTAAGTTTAAAGGTAGAACACAGGAATTTTTTGATGATTTGCCTAACAGTGAATTTACAGATAAAGATAAAATCGCGATTGGATATGGATTAGATTTATTAAATGGAGTCTTTGCGCCAAGTTTGCCAAACAATGAAAGTGAAGTAAGAACAATATTATTAAAATCTTTAGAAGGGGATTCTGACGCAACTGATGTTTTGCGCAAGATTGTTACTTCTGGATTATCGGATTTTCTGTCATCTGTTAAAGGTGCAATGAACGAATTAAATATAAATGATAGGATGGATGAATTGCCAGAAGATATTTCTACGTATCTTCAAGCGGTTGATAGAGGGTTTATAAATGTTGCACAATTTGAACCTTCTGTTTTTTCTGATCTTATGAAGATGAGAGATAATCCGCTTACTAAGGAGAATAAGAAAGATTACACTGGAGCTGCTTTTGTGTTTTTTCCTGCAAGCGATTATAATGGAGCCTTTAATGCTGAAGCGGCTATTACGGATCTTGTTGATAAAGGGTATTATGTTTATTTTGCTTCTGGATCAACTGTTAATGAATTAGAACAAGAGTTGCAGAATTCTACCGATGGAACGCCTTTTGATGTTATGGTTTATGGGGGGCATGGAGGAGTTGGTGGAAAGTCAATACATTTTGGAAGAGAGAATAGGGATGATACAGATTATAATCGTTCTATTTCTGCAGACAACGAGAAGGATGTTAAGAAAATTATTTCTCCATATTTAGCCGAAAATGGTGATGTGGTGGTATTTTCTTGTAGCACAGGTTTTGGGTTAGATAAAAATCCTAATAATATCGGAAATGTTATGAGAAGAGTCCTACCTCAAGCAGGAACAATTTTTACTCCGACAGCACCAGCTGTAACTTTTAAAATTGTGTTTGACGAAGAAGGGAAAGTTCAGTCAGTTAAATATACGACTGGACCAAGATCAAATCCTCAGAAAGAAGAGATTAATACTTATGAGGCGTCTATTCCAATAGAAATTTTATTAATGCTTCTTTTGCCAGGCAGAAGAATAAGAAGAATCGGTTTTAAGAATAAAAATGGAAAAGTACTTTATTCGGAAGAATTGTGGGGACCGAAAATGATGAAAAAATTATTAAAAAATCTTCTTTCGAATTTTGATTCTTTAGGATTTTCTGATTTAGAAATAGAGCATGGACCTTTGCAGGAAGGTTTAGAAAATTTTGATGAAGCTAGAGGTGAGGTTACGAATGAGTTCGTATCCTCAGATTCTTTTCAAAATGAAAACACTATAAATTTAAGAGCTGATCAAGAAATTTTACTTAAAAAAACTAATCTTGTTCCAGATGATCCGAATACCAAGACTTTAATACCTGCTGCGATAGCGTCAAGCAATGCGTTAGGCGGAGTTATCGAGATGACAGCAAATGAAGCTTTAAAAATATCTAGTGATCAATTTCCAGGTGAATATCCTTTTTTAGTTAGAGGATGGAATGCTGATTTTACAGATAATATTTATCAATTCTTAGAGAATAGAGATTCAGAGGATGTATCGTTAAAAGATTATCGATCGAAAGAAAAAGAGCGTATTTTAGAAATGCTTAATGAGCACACCATTTCAGCAGTAGCAACGAACGGAACAACAGGATTAACGACATTGGTTCAGCAGATATTAGATGAGGAAGAAGATATTGGGTTTTTTATGGGGCCGGTATCTCCTTCACAATATGAGAGAAGATTTTCTATGCTAAATGGAAAGAAAAAGATAGTTTTTGATGAGTATAACTATCAGGCTGATACTGACAAGGGAATGCTGAAGTTCTTGCTGGATAATGGTGTTGAGCATGTTTTGTTAGTAGAGGGAGGGATTAGAAGTATTAAAACAAAAATAAATGATTTTATGCAGAAAGAGGGTGTTTCCGAAGAGGCAATCCTGCCGATGAAAATTAAGCCGTTAAATCAAAAACAAATAAAAGAATATTTTGAAAAAGGATTTAATATTGTTATTAATGAATCTATCGAGGATGATAAGGAGAAAAAGAGTAAAGGTGGAATGTTTGGCAAATTAAAGAAAATAGCATTTTTGTCAAAGAAATTAACTCCAGAAGAAAAAGAGGCTTCTATCAGAGTTGAGAATATTAAGAAAATTATGAAGATTTCAGAAGAGATTCCTGTTGCGCCGGGTACCCTTTCTATAATTTATGGAAAATGCTATTTGGAAAAAAGCGAACAAGAGTGGAGAGAAATTCTTCAAGAAAGGTTAGAGGAGAATAGCCAAGTATTTTCTCCAGATAGAGTGCAAGAATTATTAGAAGAATATCGCATCGAAAACGGTTTGCCACCATCGCCTAAGGTGTCTTCACCAGACGTTGGTGGTATCGATCTTAACGCTCAATATCTTGATCTTAAGACCGAGGGCGTAGACATGGATTTTGAGCTTCCTCTAGAATGGCAAGGAGTGGATCTTAACAATGTTCCTGGCCTTGTTCCTGTATTTATTCAGATGATGCCGATTTTAAACTTTTCAGGATTAGTGGAAGGGAATCTAGAGATTTTAAACCCGCAAGACGAAACCATGCTTTCGATGCTTGATGAGCAAAAATCCCAGCAACCAAGCCTTAGTTTTTGAACAAAATTACTTGACATATCCTCATTTGCTATTAAATCTAACTAGTAAAATTTAACTAGTCTTGTTTCCTTAATCATGTTTTGTTTTAGAGAAATAAGGATGTTGGCCGGGAAGGGAAGTTTCCAGAAAAATTTGTCTATAGCATTACGCCTAAAGGAAGAAAAATTTTCGATCATCTTTTAACAGAAAATTTTCTTTCCATTGAGAGGCCGTATTTCAATGTCGATCTCTCGTTATATTTCTTGCCTTATGTGGATAAAAAAATCGCCAGCAGACGGTTGCGTGCGCGGGTTATTTTCCTTAAGCGTATCAAACGGGATCTTGAATCTATTAAAAAGAATATTAAGAAAGTCTCCAAACATCATATTATTATTTTAAACCACGACCTTGATCTTGTTGAGGCTGAAATCAAGTCTATCGAGCAACTCATCGAGACGTTCACTTCGTAGCATCCTCTAAATTCTAAATTTTTTATCTTTCCTGGAATTAACCCAAAATTTAAATTTTAATGAAAAAACAGATATAAAAAGATACAAATTCTATTTTGCAGTTACAAAATCGCTTTGCGCGGTAATCCGTCAGAGTTGTAAGAACGTTGCAACTTTGATACCCTTCGGGCGGATCTTGCTTAGTCTGTCCGGTGACAGAAAATGCAAGACTCAGAATTAATTATTTTTTATTTTTTATTATTTTCTGTTTTCTCGTCTAAGAAAGCGCTTTCTTGAATTGCCCAAAATGGGTTATATTCTTATTATTTTGCGTGTATACTTAAAGTACGATTCCGAAAGGTGTTTGACATGTTTCACTAACACACGAATTCTCTTCCCTAGCCACGGGGAACATCAAAGGAGGGAAAATGTGTGATTTAAAAAGGTGCGGTAAGAAGTTTTTTTTGCCAAAAGTTGTTTCTGTTATTGTCTTATTAAATTTTTTATTTTTTACGATTATTCCTCCTGGTTATGCACAAAGCATTCAACTCCCTTCTGTAGGTGCTCTAGTCCCGTTGAGTCCAACTTTTCAGCCAGCCATTTTACGAGGTATTCAAGTTGATCCTTTTAAACATCTTGAGCTTAGTTTTATTGTGGATGCCGGAGAGAGCGGCCTGACAGGGCAAAAACTTCAAGATGAGACAAATGAGTTGGTTCATTATTTTTTAGCTTCGTTGGCAATTCCTGAAGAAGACTTATGGGTAAACCTTTCTCCTTATGAAAATGATCGTGTTGTTCCAGATGCCCTTGGAAAGACCGAGATGGGCCGGGATTTATTGGCCCAAGATTATATGCTCAAACAAGTCACAGCTTCCTTGTTATATCCAGACGATGAGCTAGGCAAGCAATTTTGGCAAAGGGTTTATAAAAAAGCTTATGAGCAGTACGGCACAACAAATATTCCGATTAACACTTTTAACAAGGTGTGGATTCTTCCCGATACCGTAAAAATTTACGAAGAGAACGATAGGGCGATTATTACTGAAGCTAAGATGAAGGTCATGCTTGAGGAGGATTATTTAGCTAAGGAAAAGAATTTAAAACCTGATGCGGAAGGCAAGGCTGATGAAACTGCAAAGTTATCATCTGAGATTATTCGAGAGATTGTTATTCCAGAGATTGAAAAAGAAATTAATGAAGGAAAGAATTTTGCCAAGGTTCGTCAGATTTATTATTCGCTTGTGTTAGCTCATTGGTTTAAGACAAAGCTTAAGAATGTTTTGCTTAACAAAATCTTTACAGACCTTTCAAAAACAAAAGGTTTTGAATCAAAAAATCCAGAGGTTATTGATAAAATTTTTGATCAGTACGTGGAATCTTTTAAAAAAGGCGTTTGCAATATTTTGCGCATTGATTTTGATGAAAATGAGAAAAAGCATGTTCCCAGAAAATATTTTTCTGGTGGAGCTTCCTTGGTAATACCACCATCTGCAATGAAACCCGCCACCGGTGCCAGCGCTAGCGCAATTTTAAACAAAGCGGTAAAGGCGGCGGTGTTATTCACGGCAGTATTTCTTTTTAATTTATCAGTCACTGGAAAAGCTGAGACCATGATTCCCAGCCAAGATGCCAATGGGGATGCTAATACGAGCATAAATTTTGAAGCCACTGTTCCTTCGGCGCCAAATGTCTATGCCGTGAATGCAGAATTCACTGAGGGGCCTGAAGGCCCACCCGATCTCAATTCGGAAGGTGGAGAGACATTTGGCAATAATTCCACTCAAACGGGTCAGCAGGGTCCGCAGAGCAAGCCAACGGTAACACCTCAGCAGCAAACACCGCCATCAGGACAAGTTTTTGTTCAGATGTTTGGTAAAACCGTTCCTGCCTTAGCTGGCGGTATTATTGTCCAGTCAGCAAATAATCCGAACGCGAATTTTATCATCACAAACATTCATCAAACGACAGTCCATAATTCACTGACCAAACAAGATGTTCCTGTTAATGTTTTTGAAGCCGAGGTTACAGTTAACGGTGTTAAATATATCTCTTATGGATCAGAACTGCAATCACCTAACCCTGGATTTAATTATGGGCATATGACCGCATCACATGTGTATCAAGCGCTGATAAATAGTTTTCCTGCTATGGCGGCGGGTATCACGCAGGCCATGGGCATGACCAATGAAGCCGATGCGCTGAAAGAACTCGAGAAACAGTATGCATCTGTTCGGGTTGGAGGACAAATTAATTCTTCAGATCCTGCGTTTATTAATACGAATGACCCATTTAATATGTCGGTTGGAGCAGTTTATTTTGTTGTGACGTCAGATGGCAGAAGGGTGCCTGTTTTGATCGATCCCCTCAAAATGCTTGATCCTAGCCCTATAACAAATCCTTTTATTACTTCAAAATTAATTCCAAAATATGTGGATCTTATTTTTGTCAACAGCGAAAATCATGTATCCGTTAGTGTCGATGGTCGGACGATGTCAACCGTGCATGGACAAGAAGGTAAGAATTTTGTTCAGCTCTTTCCTACTATCAAAAATTTTGCCAAAGATTTCAACGATGGCAATGTTGCTGATTATCGTAACAAGGGCATTGATTTTTTTGGCAATTTGGGCCTTATTGATCAAGCTGCACAGGGAGTGTCTAACACAGGAGAAAGCTTGATCTCTGATGCTCAAGTTACAGCAGGAAATTTAGTTAAAGAAGGGACTATACAGTATGAAATTCTTAATCGGATTTTTCCTGATTTCCTAGAAAGAATAGATCAACACGCGCAAGAACTTACCGCTAGTTTACGAGCCGGCGTTCAAAACGGGCAAGAAGGCGCGCAAACAGAATATGATCGCTTGAGCAAAGAAGAGTTAGTTCTTATTTATGGGGGGTTTCTTTTTAATATTTTTAATAATGAAGGTTTGCAGGATCAGATGAAAGATTTTGGTCAACAAGCGAAAGCTAATTTTTCCGTTAATTCCAAAGATGGCTCCGTTAGCGCTGGGACAAACGCGCAAGCAGGGGAAATTGCAACACAGGCTGAAAATGCCTCGTTTGAAGTTTCTTTTAAAGGAGAAGATGGAAAAACTAAGAAAGTTCATCTATCTTTAGGTCAAGTGGCTTCTTTAAGATATGCCATGTCTGTGGGGCTAGGTGTGAACGCCCAAGGGTCGATTGCTTTGGATGAAAATACGCAAACATTATTTGTTGAGATTTTTAATCAATTTCAGGGAACAAACTTTCAAAATCTTGCTAATACTGATTATTATGATCTGGGAGATTATTATCGCTCTTTTTTGGGTCCGTTATTTAATGATCTTTATCAAAGTCCTTCGCAAGCTGGCTTAGAAGCTGGTATAGGGTTTAACGGTTTTGCTGGAGCCATGGTTAGCGGCCTTAGAACATTTTCTGCTGAGGCTGGCGTTGAGCTTGAAGTAAAGGGTATTCCTGTTGTTGTGAACGCTTTTGGCGGCGTAGGGGGTTACGCAGTGTTTAATGCAGATCTTTATATCAATGGACAAGGAGGATTGCAAGTTGATCTTCATCAGCAGGGATCCGACGTCTCAGGTCAGGCGGATCTAACAGTCGGAGGCCAGGCAGGCGCTTCAGTCTCGGGTAAGACTGAAACAGCTGTGCATGGTGGTGTTCAGGTCAGTATTCCTAGCGAAAAGACGACTGTTTTGGTTAATTTGAACCAAGTGAATTCACAAGATCTTTCTGCGTATGCTAACGTTTCGGGCAAGGCAGGCGTTACAGTAAAAGATGGAATATTAGATTTTAGTTTGGACTTTACGAGTGAGGTTGCAGGTCGCGATCTCACCAGAAATCATGTTTCTTATGATGCTGGCGAGATTAACTTAAATGATATTTTTTCTGATTTTCCAACCATGACTGAGAACTTGGATGAGTGGGCAAGAGGTCAGGCAGCGCCGAATTTCTTAGTTTATTTACAGAATAATCTTGATGTGCCGAGTGCCTGGAATAACTTTATGCCAGGAAGCGGGAATCTTATGGAAGGCTTAAATAATTTTATCGAAGGGATGGATACGCAATCCGGACTCGATAACGTATTTGACGAGATACGTACAGCTTTTGTAGACTCAGGCAACTTGGCTTTATGGCAGGAATTCGAAGCAAAAATCTCGGAAAGGCTCAATCAAATTCAAGAAGATATTCGGCAACAGTTAAGTCAGAATCAAGAAAAATTTGCGCATAACCTTGTGAGTCAGATGGAATCTACTAGGATCACTTTCCAGTTTCTGAAAGAATGGGATCTATTGGAAGGAAACGATCTTATCAATGCTCAGGGGCTTTTAGATTTTTCCTTAGGGGTTCCTGGCGCTGGTTTGCGGATGTCGCCTTCTGTCCAAGGTCATCGGGGAAGATGGAACGCTGGTGCCTCTGTTGAATTTGGCCTTACCGATCAGTTCTACGTAAGGTTAAGAAATCTTGGTATTGGATTTAATATGACACCTGGGGATTTTAGTAGAATGATGAGCCGGATTAATCTTATTCAGAGTATGACTTCGAAAAAAATGACACCTTTTGGTATTGTGGAAGATATTCGCAAAGCGGTGGATCAGAATTTATATACTATGGATACAACTAATAGAGTAAAGGCTATGGGTTTAATGATTTTAAATCCGCAGATGAGGCAATTGTATAATCTCAATATTGACCCGAACGAGTTAACAGGTTTTGCCATGGCCAAAGCAGTTTATCAGAATCGTCGTGGAAATTTAGCAGGTTCTGTCAGTTTTGAAACCTTGATTAGTCGACTTCAAGGGACAAGAAGGTATCAGTCCTACATGGAGTTTGCGTTAAAGATGAAGCTAGATCAAGCAGAAACCAATCAATTTATTGGTTTCTCATTGGTCGCCGATCCTGCTTTTGGCATCGTGGGCGGTGGCGTTACCCTAGAAGCTAACAAGGTTAATTTTGATATGAGAATTAATAGAGTTCCGTCAGGGGCGCAGGGGAATGTTTTTCAACTGGGCGTGCGTGCTGATTTTGATAATATCATAAACCTTATTCGAGGGAAAAAAGGAAAAGTTCGTGTTGCTCATTATGACCATGGAGCAGAGGTGGATATTTTAGATGCGCGAGGTAATCCAAACGCTTCAGGGTATGTTCCTTATGGCGGGCAGCAAGCCGAGGAGATTGGTAATTTGATATTAGATGGTAAAGATGAACAAGCCGCTGAAGAAGCCATTGATCTTTTAATAAAACAGGCCACTGAAGAACAGGCCATTGAAGAGGCAGAAGGGTCAAAAACAGAAAGCAATGGAATTGAGGGAATTCAAGGGTCTGAGGGAGTGAATAGCGCTGAAGGAAAGGAAGATAATATAAATAATAGCGAAGCAGCTGGCAGTCAATCTAAAGAAGAAAATGTTGGTGGTATTGCGTTTGATTCGAGAAAAATTAATATGGAAATTGAAGGCGGTGGAATTGAATTTGATTTTCCAGATACTTTAATCACAGATGACATGCGCAATTTGATGGGGCTTGTGCCTGAAATTATTAATTTTGTACCGATAACAAACCCTATTTCTTTGTTTGGACCATTGGCCAAAGTGGATCAAAAGAATCTTTAAACTCGAGGAGACATGATATGAAGAAAATAATTATTAGTGTGGTTATCAGTATTTTCTTGGCAAGCGTCTTTATTGTCTCTGGATATTGCGCAATGTCATCATTGTGGCAAGATCAGCAAGAGAGTATTTTGGTGCAGAAGGTTCGGGCAAGAAACATGTTACCTAAAAATGAAGAAAATAATTCTTTAGAAAATTATGCGAATAGAGATTGGGATTCTTTTTTTGAAGATATCGGCGTGGATGCCAAGGGAGAACCCTTACCGTTAGATAGCGTTGTCTTGGAAGAAGACGAAAAACTTCTTGCTTTTGATGGCGTGGCTGAGGATTATTTTGGTTATGCGGTTGCAGTCTCAGGAGATACTGCTGTTGTTGGTGTTCCTCAGGACGATGACAACGGGATTAATTCTGGGTCTGTGTATATTTATACGAAAACCGGCGATGAGTGGCTTTATAATCAGAAAATTAAAGAAGGCATAACGCAAGATTTCTTTGGCCGAGCTGTGGCCATTGATGGAAATATTATTGTTGTCGGGGCTCCGTTAGAGGATGAAAAGGGTGGCGAAGCCGGTGCAGCCTATATTTTTAAAAAGCAAGTTAATGGCCAGTGGATTAAAGTTCAGAAAATCACTGCTTCTGATGGGGCAGCAGAAGATGAGTTTGGAACTTCGGTTGCTATTTTTGGAGATGTTGCTATTGTGGGAGCTTATCTGCATGATAACCTAAGCTCAAATTGTGGGGCGGCATATATTTTTAAGGAGAATGCAAGTGGCGCATGGTCGCAATCTGATGAGCTTCTTGCCCCTGATAGCGCTCAAGGTGATTATTTTGGTTCGTCTGTTTCTGTTTGGGAAGATACGGCTATTGTTGGCGCTCACCGAGATGATGACAATGGGGCAGAATCTGGATCGGCGTATATTTTTAAGAAAAACGCGAGTGGCCTATGGCCTTTGAGTCAGAAGATTGTGGCCTCTGATGGCGCGGCGGGTGATTCTTTTGGTAGCGCTGTTGCTGTTTGGTCAGATACGATCGCTGTGGGAGCTCATCTTGATGATGATCAAGGGAACAATGCTGGCGCGTCATATGTTTTTAAGAAAGATTCTGGTGGTATATGGTCGGAAGTTCGAAAGATTTTTGCTTCGGATGGCGCAAGTGATGATTTTTTTGGCAGTGCGGTTTCTCTTCAGGGCGATTCTTTGGCAGTCGGTGCTAGATATCACAATTCAGCTGGATTTTCTGATTCTGGATCAGCGTATATTTTTTCTAGTGATTTAAACTGGAATGAGACAGGCTCGCTTGTTGCCTCGGATGCCGCAAAAAATGATTATTTTGGATGGTCTGTTTCTATCGCAGACGATACGGTTATTACTGGAGCATGGGGCAATGATGATGATGGGCCAAATTCGGGATCAGCGTATATTTTTATCAAGGCTGAGATACCAGTACTTGCAACCGTCTCTGGCACTATTCTAGATTACTATACTAATCAACCAATTTTCACTGCACAATTGACTGCGGTCGTTGACGGGGTCACAACTGTTTACAATGTTCCTACAGGATCGTATTCTTTTAGCGTTACTCCAGGAGCGAATGTCTCTTTAACTCCTTCCGCTGGTGCTGGCTATAGCTTTCCTACTTGGGCTGGAGCTGATAATCCTGGGTGGTCTGGCGTTGTTTTTGGGGATACAGCCAAGAATTTTCTTGGTGTAAACAGCTACACCGATCTTACTGTTTCTGGTACTGTTAAGGATCAGAATGGTCAAGCCATTCCAACTGCAAAGATAACCAAGACAATTAATGGAGTAACTCAGGTTTTTAATGTTCCTAATATTAATTACTCTATTAATGCTAACCCAGGTGATAATGTTTCTGTTGTTCCATCCGCTACTGGTTATACTTTTCCTCAGGGAATGGCGGACAATCCTAGTTGGGCAGGTATGGTTACTGCCAATACCGTTAAACATTTTATTGGGGTAATTGATACCTTTACCCTAACTTATCTGGCAGGCCCAGGTGGAAGTATTAGTGGCCCAACGCCGCAGACGGTTAATTATGGTCAAGACGGACAAGAAGTTGTTGCTGTGCCAGATGTAGGATATCATTTTGTCAAGTGGAGTGACAATGTCATGACGCCAGAAAGAAAAGAACTTAACGTTCAAGCTGATATCACCGTAACAGCGTACTTTGAGATTGATATTCTGACTGTTTCGGGTACGGTATTTTTAAACGACCAAGGACAAGGTGGAGTCGAAATTGTTTATTATGATGATAGCGCTAACAGCGGGAAAGCACGACAACTTTTAACAACAACGAATCCCGATGGAACCTATAGCTTTTCCAAAGAATATGGATGGAGTGCTAAGGTTTATGCCGAACAGCCTGGGCATCAATTTCAGGCTGGTAGCGGTTATGCGTATTGGGAGTATATCAACTTAAATC
>JAVCDE010000027.1 GCA_030765185.1 Candidatus Aceula meridiana
CAAAAGAGGGCATACGACAAGGCCAAACTCCGTTCGGTGCCTGCATTGTAAAAAATAATAAAGTCGTTGCCTGCGAACATAACACCGTTTTTAAAGCAACGGATATTACTTCTCACGCTGAAGTCCATGCGATTCGCGTTGCATGTAAAAAACTAAAAACCATTGATTTGTCGGGGTGCACGATTTATTCAACCTGTGAGCCGTGCCCAATGTGTTTCTCTGCCTGTCATTGGGCTAGAATTGACCGCATAGTTTACGGGACAAAGATTTCGGACGCAAAGCGGTTTGGGTTTAATGAACTTTCCATTTCAAACACGCAGATGAAAAAGCAGGGCAGAAGCCCATTAAAAATTACTTCTGGTTTCTTACGAGAAGAAAATCTTAAACTTTTTGAATTCTGGAATAAAAAAAGAAGTCGAAAAACATACTGACACGGAAGAGAAATCCTTATGATTCTTGCACCTAACACTCAAAATCTTTCAAAGTCGATAAATCAAAAAAGATTTTTTCTTGTGGTTTTCTTTTCAGCTTCCGCTGCTCTGATAGCCAAACTATTCTTTTCTTATAACGTGTACGGAACTAATGATATTACCTCTTGGATGTATTTTTCAAATATTAATGAAAAATATGGTTCATTCCAAATCTACTCCATTTGCCCCACCTATAACCATCCGCCGTTAATGTCTTGGATTCTAGGCATTATTAAGACGATTTCATTACAAACTCAATTAAGCTTTCCGTTTGTATTGAGGCTTTTTCCAATCGTTGCTGACTACGGCAGTATTTTTGTAATATGGAAAATTCTCTCCTCTGTAAACATAAAAATGCGTACTCTCATTTGCATTCTTTGTAGCATAAATCCTATTAATTTTCTTATTTCTGGATTCCATGGAAACACTGATCCTATTTTTATTTTTCTTATACTCATTTCAATTTACTCCATCCAAAAAGAACACATTTTTCAATCCGGATTAATTTTTGGACTAAGTTTATGTGTAAAAATTGTCCCCGCCCTATTACTACCAATGTTTCTTTTGTCTATAGATACAAACCGGAAAAGAACAATTTTTATATTAGCATCTCTTTTATTGCCTTTTGTTGTATTTGGACCCTACCTAATTATAAAATTTAATGATCTTTGTCAGAACATCTTTTTATATAACAGTCTTCCGAGATTGTGGGGGATACAGCACATTCTATCAAGCATAGCAAGCAATCAAGCCCTTGCCCCGAGTATGCAGAAATTATTTTTTGTAATATTAAAATATCACACTCTCTTGGGACGACTATTTCTCGCGGTGACGATCCTTTTTTTATCAAAAATACTTACACAAAAAAAAATACCCCTGGCAGAAGGATGCTTTTTAATTTTTTCTTTATTTCTCATTATTACGCCAGGCTTTGGAATACAATACCTGTCCTGGCTATCATATTTCGCTGTTATCGCAACACCCTTTTTAGGAACAATTTATTTATTGATTGGGGGGATATTTTTATATAGAGTTTATGTTTATTGGGGAGGAGGAGTTCCTCCTTATTATGCGAATTCACTTAAATTCTCGCAATGGGGAAATGGAGTTAATCAAATCTTGGATATTGCTTTATGGACCATTATTGTCCTGATGTTTTTTTGGTTCTTATTAAAAACTTTCAAGAAATCAGAAAAGATACAAAAATAATTAAACGTCCATCCATTAAAGACTTTTTTTAAATTTCTCATTGCAAAAAGATTCAGTCACTAAGAAAGGAGCCTTAAATGGCAAAAATAAATGAACTTATTGAATGGGATTACATCGGATCAAAATTTAGCCTTTATATCAAACACTTTGTAGATGAAGAGGGGCGAAAGGGAGTTACTATGATTCATGAGGATGTAACTCATGAAAAGGTGACCGAAATTGTAATTCCGGCAAGAAAATTTCCTCAATTCTTGCGAGTTATTAACGATGGAAATCGCTACACTAACAGCATCATATAAAATGGAGTTGCTATGTCAAAAGCTTGGAATAAAGACGCTCAAGAAAAATTTGATCAGATCATTAAAAAGACACCAGTTTTTCTAAGGTCAATTGCACAAGATAAAGTTTCTAAGCGGGCTGAAAAGCTTGCGCTAGGTGGCGGGCGTCAAGAAATCACAGAAAAGGACATGGTCGATGCCTTTTTTGCCGAAACACCTTTTGGGTTTCACGGCCCGATGAAATGCGACATGGAAGAGATCGGAATTAATTATGAAAAATATGGACATGCGAAATAATATCTTCCTAAAAACCTTCGGCTGCCAGATGAATGAGTACGATTCTGAACTTATTCGCTCAATTCTATCAGAGAAGGGCTACACCTTTACCGAAAGCGAGCAGGAGGCAGATATTATTATGCTAAACACTTGCTCTGTGCGTGAGACCGCTAGTCGTAAAATTATTGAACTCGTAAATTTTCTTCGCCATCAGCTTAATGGAAAGCCAACGCTGATAGGAATTTTGGGCTGTATGGCCACAGATCAAAAATTAAATCTACTCGGCAAGAAATCTAAAGTCGATTTCATTGCAGGGCCTGATAGCTACCAAAAGCTTCCTGAACTTATCGAAATAGCAAAAACAAAAAAGCAATCCTTTGATTTTGAATTATCTAAAGAAATTGATTATGATGGCATTTATCCAACACGTAAAAAGGGAGTGAACGCCTGGCTTGCCATTATGCGTGGATGTGATAATTTCTGCACTTTTTGCATTGTTCCTTACACGCGAGGTCGTGAACGCAGCCGAAGCCCTCAAAGCATTTTAAAAGAAGCACGCAAACTTGCAGCCGAAGGCTTTCCCCAGGTAACACTTTTGGGACAGAATGTTAACTCTTACCATGCCGGTGACTACAATTTCCCGCGGCTAATTAAAGAGGTCAGTGCTATCAAAGGAATAAAGCGCATACGATTCATGTCGCCAAACCCTAAAGACTTTCCAAATGCTCTTGTTGAAACAATTGCTTCATCTGATAACATCTGCAAACATGTTCATTTACCGTTACAATCCGGCAGCAGCCGCATTTTAGATCTCATGAATCGAACTTATTCAAAAGAGAACTTTTTAACCCTTGTTTCTCAAATTCGCAAAACGTGTCCTAATATCGCTATTACAACCGATATTATTGTTGGATTTCCAACTGAAACCGATGAAGATTTCGTAGAAACACTAGACGTTCTTAAAAAAGTACGATTTGATGCCGCTTTTACGTTTAAGTATTCGCAGCGTTCCGGAACCATTGCACAAAAAAAGTTTAAAGATGATATTTCTCCTGATGTCAAAAAAGAGCGCATTATTGCACTTAATAAAATTCAGCGTAATATCTCTCTTGAAGAAAATCAAAAATGCATCGGAAAAACAGTCGAAGCCCTTGTAGAAGAAGAGGGCACAGAAAAAGAGTGCCGCGGGCGCACGGATTCTTTTAAAATAGTCAGCTTTAATGAAAAACGTGCAGTAGGCGATTTTGTAAAAATTAAAATTCATGATGCGTCATTTTTCGGCTTAAGAGGCAAACTCGTCGATTGACATAAATACCTGCCTTATGTTAAGATGGCACTCTTAAAGAGATAAAACTACATTCTCAAAGGAATAAACAGGATGGATAAAAACAGCGTAGGAATCGTCGAAACTCAATATTTCACATTTGCTAAATCGCCCAATGAGATGGTTTTGGACAGTGGAGATACTCTAGGTCCAATTACACTCGCCTATGAAACATACGGTGAGCTTAACGAGAATAAGTCCAACGCTATTTACATCTGTCATGCACTTTCCGGTGATGCTCATGCAGCTGGTTACCACCAAGGCGATAAAAAGCCTGGCTGGTGGGACATTATGATCGGACCTGGCAAAGCCTTTGATACGAACAAATTTTTTCTTATCTGCTCAAATGTCATTGGCGGATGTTCCGGAAGCACAGGGCCATCTTCTATCAATCCTAAAACAAAAAAACCATACGCGCTTGATTTTCCAGCAATTACCATCAAAGACATGGTTACCGCTCAAAAACGCCTTATTGATCATTTAGGAATTAAAAAACTTTTTGCTGTGGCTGGCGGTTCCATGGGAGGACAACAGGCTGTTAAATGGACTGTCCAGTATCCTGACTTTATTCGGGCAGCCATTGTTATTGCCACCACTACACGGCATACAGCCCAACAGATTGCCCTGCACGTGGTCGGTCGTCAGGCCATCATGTCAGACCCTGCCTGGAACAACGGAAATTATTACGGTAAAAAAACACCTGAGCAAGGACTGGCTTTAGCGAGAATGATCGGACACATCAGCTATATGAGCGATCAGTCTATGGGGGAAAAATTTGGCCGTAAATTAAGAAAAAAAGAGAACGTGAGTTACAATTTTTCAACGAACTTTGAAGTAGAAAGCTACTTACGTCACCAAGGAGATAGTTTCGTCCAACGATTCGATGCCAATTCTTACCTTTATATAACAAGAGCATTAGACTATTTTGACCTAACTAAAGACGGAAAGCTGGCAGATGCGTTTACGAACGTTAAATCAAAATTTTTATTGATCGCGTTCACATCTGACTGGCTTTATCCAACTTATCAGGCTAAAGAAATGGTAAAAGCCCTAAAAATCAATGATATCGATGTCTCTTATATTGAAGTTGACTCAAGCTACGGCCATGATGCCTTTTTAATCGAGAACGAAGGGCAAGCGAGGCTTATCTCAAACTACCTAAATAGAATTCAAAAGGAATCTATTGATGAGTCCTAATAAACTTCGCCTAGATCATAAAATCATATCCGGCTGGATAGCGCCTAACTCCCGTGTTCTAGACTTGGGTTGCGGAGACGGAGAACTACTGGCCTATCTAATGGAAAATAAATCCGTACGTGGAACCGGGATTGAAATCAATGAGTCGCACATCTACAAATGTGTTGAAAAAGGAATCTCTGTCTCGCACAGCGACATTGATTCTGGCTTACCCGATTATCCGTCTAAAAGCTTTAACTACGTCATCCTAAACGAAAGTCTTCAAGAGGTTTTACATCCCAAAATGGTTGTTTTAGAAGCCCTACGTGTAGGAAAAAAAGTTATCGTCGGTATTCCAAACTTTTGCCATTGGCCCGCACGCGTCCAGCTTTTCTTTAAAGGCAAAGTGCCCGTAACTAAAGGATTACCTCATCAATGGTATGATACGCCCAACTTGAATTTCTTAAGCCTTAAAGACTTTCGTAATTTTTGTAAAAATAAAAAGATTTTGATTGAAAAATTTAAAGCCATATCTAGCGACAAGATTGTAACCTTGCGACCCAACTTCTTTGCGCATTCCGGTTTATTTTTATTAAGCAAGAAATAAAGGAAAATTTCATGCCTTACATTAATGTCAAAGTTGCCGGACCCCTCACCAAAAAACAAAAACAACAAATTGCCGATCAAATGAGCGAAACTTTGCTCAAGGTTGCCAATAAACCCAAAGAACACACCTATGTTGTTATCGATGAAGTTAAGCGTGAAAACTGGGGTGTTGGTGATAAGCTTTTAGGATAATCTTCAGCAAAATGGTTAAATCTTCCAAAATTAAAATCGGTATTCTCATTACCTCTGATCGCGCCTCAAAAGGCAAATACAAAGACACCTCAGGCAAAGTTATTGACGAATTATTAAAATCTTATATCGAAAGCCCTTTTACAACTATTTATCGTCTTGTCCCAGATGTTCAAAAAACGATTGAAAAAACCTTAGAAATCTTGTGTGACTGCGACAGATGCTCACTTGTTGTTACCTCAGGAGGAACTGGACCCGCGAAAAGAGATGTCACTCCTGAAGCAACAAAAAAAGTATGCTCAAAAATTTTACCTGGCTTCGGTGAAGCAATGCGTGCCGTTTCCATTAAAAAGGTACCAACAGCTATTCTTTCACGTCAAACAGCTGGAATCCGTTCGCAAAGTCTCATCATTAATCTTCCAGGAAGTCCTAAGGCTATCGAAGAATGTTTAGAAACTATTTTTTCTGCCATTCCTGACTGCCTAGATCTTATAGGAGCTCCGGAAATCCAATGTACAAAAAAAATAAAAAATGCCTACCGGCACAAAAATAAAAATCCCGTTGCGGCTACTGAGCCGTAACCACAACGGGACTAATTCACGCGGCTGACTTGACGCACCTAACGGCTCCGTAAGTCAGGCGCTTATTTGAGGAGAAAAATGACAAACGAAAATCCTGAACTTAAAAAAATTAACGAAATTTTAGATAAAACTGTTCGTCCTTTTATGCAGCGAGATGGTGGCGACCTCAAGCTCATTGACCTTGAAAATAATGTTTTAAGAATCTCTTATCAAGGTAGCTGCGGTTCTTGCCCACATGCCAAGATGGGAACGTTGATGGCTATTGAATCAGCTCTTAAAGAAAATTACAATCCTGATATCACTGTCAAGATAGTTGATTAATGTTACCACTGCTTCAGAACAAAGAACGTAAGTGCATTGTTAAAGACAGTCTTGGACGCACGTTACATGATCTTCGTATCTCTGTAACAGATCAATGCAATTTTCGTTGCCCCTACTGCATGCCCTACAAAAAAATAGTAAAAGATTCTTTTCTTGAAAAAGATGAATTCTTAGAAATTTCAGAAATCACACGAATTGCGAGTCTCGCAACTCAACTCGGTGTTAAGAAAATTCGCCTCACAGGCGGAGAGCCTCTTTTGCGAAAAGATATCAACGCTCTCATCTCGATGATCCAGGGAATAGAGGGAATTACGGATATCGCTCTAACAACAAATGGATCGCTTTTAGCCAATAAAGCTGATGAGTTAAAAGCTGCCGGATTAAACCGGTTAACCGTTAGCCTTGATAGCTTAGATGAAGAAATTTTCTCTGCTATGAGCGGAGGCTTCGGAGCAGTTAAAGATGTTTTACAAGGAATAACCACGGCAGGAAAAGCTGGATTTAAGAAAATTAAAATTAATGTGGTCGTCGAGAAAAATGCTAATGAAAGCAGCATCCTCGACCTAGTTGATTTCTTCCGTGGCACCCCGCATATTCTACGCTTTATCGAGTTCATGGATGTCGGAACAAAAAATAACTGGGAAGCAACACAAGTTATTCCTTCTACAGAGACCTATCGCAAAATCCATCACAAATATCCTCTGGTCTCTCTGGACGCCAATTATCCAGGAGAAGTGGCAAGCCGCTATGCATTTGAAGATGGAAAAGGGGAGGTTGGTTTTATCTCTTCTATCAGTCAACCGTTTTGCCAAGATTGTTCACGCCTGCGCCTATCACCTGATGGAAAACTTTATGCTTGTCTTTTTGCGACCGAGGGAATGGACGTTAAAAGTCTGTTGCGCAGTGACATATCGGATATTGCTCTTTTTGATTGTTTTAAAAATTTCTGGATGGAAAGAGAAGACCGATATTCGGAGAAAAGATTCTTTGATGCACCACAAATACAGCGACCAAAGGTTGAAATGTATAAAATCGGAGGATGATAGATTATCTAATAATTCTATCGTCTGTGTCTCCTTCAAAATTTCCCATTAAGCGCACTTCACGCTCCAGCTTTAAAGAAAATTTATCAAAAACGGCTTTAAACATCTCTCGGGAGAGTTGATAAACATCTTGTGCCGTGCAACTTTTGTCTTTTTTAATAATAATATTCGCATGCTTTTCAAAAACACCAGCACCGCCGATACTCATTTTCTTGGAACCAACTTGATCAAGAAACCATCCTGCAGCTTGTCTTTTTTCCTCCGGCGCAACTGGTTCAACATTCTTAAAAAAACTTCCAGCACAAGGATCTTTTCTATAGTCCGGATGCTTGTCTTTTCGCGAAAGTAGAATTTCATCACGCTTTTTTAATAAGCTGTCGCGATCACCTTTAGATAACGAAAACTTTACCTCGCTGATAACTTCCTGCGTTTCTTTAAAACGTGAAAAACGATAACGAAAGTCAAGAGCACGAGGCTCTTCATCAATCACTTCTCCATTCGGCACTAAAACAGAAACACTTGTGATGCACTCACTGATTTGTTTTCCAAAAGCTCCGGCATTGCCAACAACAGCACCACCAACAGTTCCAGGTATTCCGGTTATGCAATTTAATCCAGCTAAACCTTTTTGCACCGCAAAAAGTGCTAAATCATCTGCTCGCGTACTTGCCGAGACAGTAATTATATTGTCCTCTTGTTCAATTTGAGGCTTAGAACTAAAATAACGAACAATCGTGCAATCGACTCCTTGATCTGACACAAGAAGGTTTGAGCCTTCTCCGACGACAATAAAAAATAATTTATTTTCCGAAAACTTCGCAACAACTTGCTTCAATTGCTGCGGTGTTGCGCATTCAATCAAAAAAGGGCAGGGGCCCCCAAGCTGAAATATTGTATATTCCAAGAGCAATATATTTTTTTTAATATGAATACCTTGAATATCAGAAAGAAAATTCAACTTAAAATCCTTTCAATTAAATTTCTGGAAAAACAAAAACAATCTTCGCTTCCGGAGTTGACTCTGAATGAACTTTTTTAACTGAAAAATAATTTTGAATCACTGAAACAATTTTAAAAACAATACTGCTTGGGACAGAAGCTCCGGAACTAATTCCAATTCTTTCTTTTTTGCTAAGCTTTTGCATGTCTAAATCATCCACACTGTCAATCAAAAAACTTTCGACATCTAATTTTTGCGCTGTTTCTTTAAGTCTATTGCTGTTCGAACTGTTGGACGAACCGCAAATAATAACAATATCGCACACCTTACAAAGTTCTTTAACAGCGTCTTGTCGATTTTGCGTTGCATAACAAATATCATTAGACCGCTGAACAATAAGCTTTGGAAACCTCTCCTTGAGACGCCCCACTAGTAAACTTGTGTCATCCGGAGAAAGAGTTGTTTGTGTAACATACCCAACACCTTTATCCGTATCGATCGGAAGGTTATCAATATCTTCTAAATTCTCGACAATGTGCAAAAGCTTTGGATCAACGTACCCCTTGGTTCCAATAATTTCTTGATGTTCTCTATGTCCGATTAAAACAACATTAGTTCCTTCGGCGGATAGCTTTAAAGCCTGGCGGTGAACTGTTTCAACTAATGGGCAGGTCGCATCAATAAAATGTAATTTCTTTTCTTTTGCACGGGCAACAACAGAAGGCTCAACTCCGTGGGCGCTAAAAATAATGCGTGCGCCATCTGGAACATCATTGATGTCGTCAACAAATTGAACACCCTGACTCTTGAATCCTTCAACCACAAACGTGTTGTGAACAATTTCATGAAAGACAAAAAGTGGAATGCCGTACTTTTTTAGGACTTTATCGACAATTTCGATAGCGCGAGCAACCCCGGCGCAAAATCCTTGTGCATGAGCTAAATATATTTCCATTGCTTGCCTTGTAGGTTTGAAGTATAATCTGGAAAATCACTGACTTTTCTCATAAGATTCTTGATAAGAAAAGTCGTATTGGACTTCCTTAGTGTCCTGCCTTGGAAAAGACCAATATAACATTTTGCATCTTACTGAGAAAGACTTTTTTTAAATGATCCAAAAACGACACAAAACACCAACAGTTTTTATTGACCATGTTCCTCTAGGAAGTAGCCATCCTATTGTCATCCAATCCATGACAAATACCAAAACAACAGATGTCACTAAGACTGTTGGTCAAATTAAGGAATTAGCCAACTCCGGAAGTGAATTAGTCCGCATAACGATTAACAACGATGCCGCCATGAAGGCTGTTGTTCCCATTATCAAACGACTTCGCGCAGGAAAATATCAAATACCTATTATCGGTGACTTCCACTATAATGGCCACATTCTTCTTAAGAAATATCCCCAAAGCGCTGCTCTTCTTTCCAAGTACCGCATTAACCCCGGAAATGTCGGAAATAAAAAAACCGCAGATAAAAACTTTACACAAATTATTCAAATCGCTATTAAGCATAAAAAACCTGTGCGCATTGGTGTAAATTTCGGCTCGCTTGACCAAAAACTTCTTACTGATCTAATGCGCCAAAACGCAAGAATGAAGAATCCAAAAACGGATAAACAAATAATTTATAAAGCTATGGTTGAAAGCGCGCTCTCAAGTGCAAAGGCCGCAGAAAAAATTGGATTACCAAAAAATAAAATTATCTTAAGTGTAAAAATGTCTGATGTTCAAGATATGATTGCCGTTTATCAAAAATTAGCAAAACAATGTAACTACGTCTTACATTTAGGCCTTACTGAAGCAGGAGGAGGAACAAAAGGAATTGTGGCAAGCACAGTATCCTTAGGCATTTTATTGCAAAAAGGTATCGGGGGTACGATCCGCATTTCGTTGACACCTCAAAAAAACGCTAACCGTGCTCAAGAAGTCACAACTTGTAAATTACTTTTGCAATCAATGGGACTAAGATATTTTTCTCCGCAAGTAATAAGCTGTCCAGGATGTGGGCGAACATCGAGTGATTATTTTGAAAAACTCGCCCAAGCAACTGAGCAATACATTCAAAAACAGCTCCCGGCTTGGAAAAAGAAATATCAGGGTTTTGAACAGCTTAAAATTGCGGTTATGGGCTGTGTCGTTAACGGGCCCGGCGAAAGCAAGTATGCCAATATTGGAATCAGTCTTCCGGGAGATCAGGAAAAACCAGACGCACCAATTTACGTTAATGGCCAAATTTATAAAACTTTAAAAGGCAAAAACATTAAAACCCAATTTTTTAAAATCCTTGAAAACTACATCCGCAAAACCTACAAATAATTTTCTTGTCTCACACTTTAACCGTGTGCATCCTATCGACTGGACAAAAGAATTTAAGCGCAAAGCCCCGATTCATCTCGAGATTGGCTTTGGAAATGGCGAATTTTTAATTCGTCAGTCTAAAGAAAATCCGCGCCACAACTTTATCGGCATTGAGATAGAAAACCTCTTAATAAAAAAAGCTTCAAAACGCATTACCCGCGCAAATGCTAAGAATGTACGACTTTTGAAACTCGACGTTAACATCGCGCTAGAAAGACTTTTTGCACAGCGCTGCCTCGATAGCGTTTACACACTTTTTCCTTTTCCTTGGCCCAAAAAACGTCATTATCATCATCGCTTATTTAATAAAACATTTTTAAAGCTCGTCAACAGCCGACTCAAAACTAAAGGGGCGGTGCGTATTGTAACCGACTTTAAACCATACTATGAGTGGGTTCTTTTACGGACACCAAACACAGGATTTAAAACTAAAAAGAAAACTATCGATCCGCATTTTAATACACAATTTGAACGTAAGTGGGCAGAAGAGGGACAGAAAAGTTTTTATCAAATTGATTTAAAAAAAATAAATCACATTTCCACTAAAGTTTTAAAAGAAGAAAATGTCACGGCTACCTTTATCAAAGACTTTAATCCTAAGCTTTATGCGCCGAAAAACAAGACCGGTACCACGAGTATAATTTTTAAGAAATTCTTTTTTAACTCAAAAGAAAATTGCGGAACACAGAATATGCTTGTTGCAGAGAAAAATCTTACTCAAAAATTTCGTGTTTTAATTTGTCCTCAAGGAAAGAAGTGGTGTGTCTCGCTTGATCACGACCAAGATATTATTAAGACTAAAGGCGTGAAGGAAAGTCTACTGCAGATTAAAAAAGCCTGCCCAAAAATCTAAAGCGCAATGCGCTTTACGATTTGTCGTTTTTCAAATGCTACATATTCGCGATAGCCAGCCTGTTTTGCTAATTCTAAAGCCTTATCAAAATCTGCCCCAACGTCGCCAGGAGCATGTGAATCAGAACCAAACGTAATAGGAATTTCGGTTTCAGCAAGAATTTTAAGAACAGCAAGCGAGGGATAAATTTCCTGGACTGGTTTACGCAAGCCCGATGAGTTGATCTCAACAGCCACCCCAGCTTCTTTAAAAGCTTTTGCCGTTTCTCGAAAGTCATCGCTAAGATCCTCTGTCGGCTTATCGCCAAATTTCTTTACCAAGTCAATATGCGCCATGATGTCAAACATCCCAGATTTTGCGCTTTGACGTAAAAGAACATTGTAATCCCTAAAAACCTGATTGATGTCATCAGTCTTTAGGCGGTCTTTATGTTTTGGATTATCAAAAGGAAAATCACCAATAAAATGAACCGAGCCAATAACGAAATCATACGGATATCCTTCGACAATAGTGCGAGTCTTTTCTTCATACCCGGGAATAAAGTCTGCCTCAATACCGACTCTAATAACAATATCAGATTCAGCGTAACGGCTTTTAACTTCTTCTATCATCTGATGATAGCGGGGAAGCTGTTCAAAGCTCATGGTAACCGTTGGGTCTTCATGAGAAACCAAAGGAGCATGGTCAGAAAATCCGATTTCTTTCAATCCCTGCTTAAGCGCGGCCTCGACATATTCAAAAGGCTCTCCAATGGCATGCCCGCATAAAATTGTGTGATTGTGATAATCTAAAATAGGTTTCATAATTAGGTATTATAGCATAGTGCGTTTTCGGCACAATAGGAATCTGGCGTAATTGTTCTCGTTTGACACCTTAAATTGAATATGCTATATTCCTCACTATAATTCATATCCAGCATATTTATATTAAAAAGAAGGGAACGCATTGGAAAACTTCTACAAAGACCTCTTAAAAACAATTGGCGAAGACGTTGACCGCGAAGGGTTAAAAGATACCCCAAAACGCGCGGCCAAGGCTTTTCAGTACCTTACTAAAGGGTACAACGAAAATATTGATAAAATTATCAATGGGGCTATTTTTGAATCCGATTCTGATGAAATGGTCATTGTTAAAGATATCGAAGTTTACTCGATGTGTGAGCACCACCTGTTACCTTTTTTTGGTAAATGTCATGTTGGCTATATTCCGGATGGAAAAATTATCGGCCTTTCCAAAGTTGCTAGAATCGTTGACCTTTTTTCCCGCAGGCTTCAAATTCAAGAAAACCTGACAAAACAAATTGCACAAACCCTCATGAAACATACAAAATGTAAGGGAGTAGCTGTTGTTGTTGAAGCACAACACCTTTGTATGATGATGCGCGGCGTTGAAAAACAAAATTCTGTCATGAAAACATCTTGCATGCTAGGGGCGTTCCGCGATGAAATTTCTACGAGATCAGAATTCTTGAGCCTTATCAGATAAAAAATGGCAAAAATTCATATTAAAAATCTCCAACTATCTGTTATTATTGGCACAACGCCTAAAGAGCGAGAAGATCGACAAACAGTCTATTTAGACCTTTCCTTTAAATACGACTCTCAAAAGGCCGAGGAAAATGACAATCTTTCGGATGCCGTTGACTACGAGGCTTTAGCCGCTGAGGTCGTTGCAAAGGCTCAAAACACAAAATTTTTCCTTATCGAAAAACTCGCAAGCTTTATCCTTAATTTAGTGCTGATAGATAAACGCATAAAAAGAACTAAAGTAATTATTTATAAGCCTAAAGCGGTTTCTAAAACTGACTCTGTTTCAATAGAGCTAAGCCGTGATCACTAATTACCATGAAAGGTAAAGGACACCTTTACTATAACAACTTAGGAAACAATATGTTTTTTTATCTCGTACTACTATTTACAGCCTTACCGGCAGCCGAGCTCATGATTTTAATCAAACTTGGACAAATCTACGGCCTTGCCAATACATTCCTACTCATCATTGGCACAGGAATCATCGGAGCCCATATCGCCAGGCTTCAGGGTTTTCTTGTTTTGCAAAACATTCAAAGCCAGATGAACCAAGGGATTATGCCCACAGAAGAGATGATTGATGGTGTGATGATCTTGGCCGGAGGTATGGCGCTGCTGACTCCAGGCCTAATTACCGATATTTTAGGATTTCTTCTTATTATTCCGCTAACACGCAACTTTATCAAAATGTTTATCAAGGCAAAATTCATGCACAGCCTTAATGAAAGCTCTGGAGTCATCACGATTGAAGCCTCTTCAAGCGAAAATGATCCTGATGACGACTTATCTTAAACTTAATTCTTGTCCTTGACATTTCCAAATTTCGTGCTATCTTTGTAGTTCAAATCCCAAGGATGACATATGAAAAGAGCTATTCTTTTACTCACAGTCGTGGTGGTTTTATCGATTCTTCCGCAGGCAATCGCGGCAAGAACTACATTGTCTTTTAACAAGACTCGGTCAATCCGAGTCGGCCGAGCCTCTTGGTATAGCCGAAAGTCACCGGGCATTAAGCAGACCACCGCAAACAACGAAATTTTTGACGATACCGATATGACATGCGCAATTTGGGGCCCACGCTTTAACCGTAAAATCCGTGTAACAAATCTTGAAAACAACAAATCAATTATTGTCCGCGTCAACGATCGAGGCCCAAGTGAAAAGCACGTTTTAAACGGACGCATTATCGATTTGACTAAAGCTGCCTTTGATGCCCTTGGAACTCTTGATAAAGGGCTCATTGACGTTGAAATCGAATTCCTTTAATCTCTCCCACACTTTTTTATTTTTTCCTTGCAAATTCCTTTTATATTGATAATATAAAGCATACTTTAAAAAACGTAAACCTTTCGCATTAAAAACTCTATGTCATTTGAAGATAAAGTTGCATTTATTACAGGCTCTGCCCGAGGAATCGGCAAGGAAATAGCCACAGCTTTCGCTAAAGAAGGGGCCACGGTTATTATCTCTGACATTAATGCTGAAGCTTGCCAAGAGACAACCAAAGAGCTTAAAGCCCAAGGACTTTCAGCCGAAAGTTTCCCCTGCGATGTAACCCGTCTAGAAGGTGTCGAAGAAATCGTTAACAAAATTCTTGACAAATATAAACATATTGATATATTGATTAACAATGCAGGCATCACCAAAGATAATCTTTTCCTTCGCATGAGGGAAGCAGAATGGGATGCTGTTCTTACCGTTAATTTAAAAGGAACTTTTAACTGCTGTAAGGCAGTTGCCAAACCAATGTTAAAAGCCCGAAAAGGTAAAATTATCAGCATCGCATCGGTCATTGGCATTTTAGGAAATATCGGTCAGGCAAATTATGCCGCCAGCAAAGCCGGGATTATTGGTCTCACAAAATCTCTGGCCCGTGAGTTTGCATCACGCAATATCAATGTAAACGCCGTTGCTCCTGGTTACATCAAAACAGAGATGACCGATCAATTAAAAGAAGAGACCAAGCAAGAAATCCTTAAAAACGTCCCGTTATCGAGGATGGGAACACCAGCAGATGTCGCAGGTGTATGTTTATTCTTAGCATCGAAAGATGCTGACTATATCACCGGACAGACGATTAAAATAGATGGTGGAATGGCAATTTAAGCCGAATATTACTTTGAAATTCTAGCTAGAGAAAGAAAAAGGAGGCACAATGGCAAACGAGGACAAAATAAAATCAATCATCGCCGAACAACTTGGTGTGAAAGTTGAGGAAGTAACCCCAGAATCATCTTTTGTTGATGATCTCGGCGCCGACTCGCTCGATACAGTTGAGCTGATTATGGCTTTAGAGGAAGAATTTAATGTTGAGATTCCAGATGAAGATGCTGAAAAAATGAGCAAAGTCGCCAATGTAATCAAATACATTGAAGAAAAAGCTACTGCAAAATAATTAAAAAACTCAGGTAAACATGAATTCTTTGCCTCGACGATAAGTCGAGGCAAAGTTATTTTCTAAGATTATGAAAAAAAGACGCGTTGTTATAACAGGTTTAGGTGTTTTGTCTCCCGTAGGAAGCGGAGTCACAAGCTTCTGGAATAGCCTTATTGCTGGAAAAAGTGGAATTCACAAAATTGACCGCTTTGATGCTACAGGCTTTGCCTCCCAAATTTGCGGAGACGTAAGAGACTACAAACCCGAAGAACATTTTAATGTCAAAGAAGCTCGCCATTTATCGCGCTTTGTTCAGCTGGCAGTTGTGGCTTCCCGTGAAGCTGTTAAGCAATCTGCCTTGAATTTAGAAACTGTCGACCATCACCAATTTGGTGTCATCGTAGGCTCAGGAGTTGGAGACCTCGAATCTTTTGAACGCAACCATACTTTGTATCTAAATCGTGGCGCTAAGCGAATTTCACCATTTTTTATTCCTCAATTTATTGTTAATGAAGCCGCAGGTCAAATTGCTATTGAAAACAGAGCAAAGGGCTTAGCCACATGCGTTGTTACTGCTTGTGCAACTGCCACCAACTCTATTGGTGACGCTCTTCGCACAATTCAGTTTGGAGAACAAGATATTATGATTGCCGGCGGAACTGAAGCTGCTAACACGCCTATGGGTGTCGGCGGATTCGCTGCGATTAAAGCTCTTTCTCAAAGAAATGATGAACCTCAAAAAGCTTCTCGTCCGTTTGATTTAAATCGCGATGGTTTTATTATGAGTGAAGGATCTGGTATTGTTGTTATCGAAGAGCTAGAGCATGCGAAAAAAAGAGGCGCGACAATTTTGGCCGAACTAGCAGGCTACGGTCGGACATCAGATGCATATCATATTACAGCACCAGAACCATCAGGCGAAGGGGCAACGCGGGCTATGAAGCTTGCGCTTGAAGATGCCGGCGTAAAACCTGAAGAGGTTTCCTATATTAACGCGCACGGAACATCAACGTGGCTTAATGATAAAGGCGAAACGCTCGCTATCAAACAAGCCTTAGGTGAAGAAAATGCTAGAAAAGTTGCGATAAGCTCTACAAAATCCATGACAGGGCATCTTTTAGGCGCTGCCGGTGGTATCGAGCTTGTTGCCTGTGTTATGGCTGTCTGCAACGATATTGTTCCGCCTACCATCAATTATGAAACGCCTGATCCTGAGTGTGATCTTGATTATGTGCCGAACAAAGCCCGCGAAATGCAGGTGAACGTCGCCTTATCAAATTCTTTAGGGTTTGGCGGCCATAATGCCACTCTTGCTGTTAAAAAATTCCAAGAATAATTATAAACGAATAAAGGAGTTAACTTACCGATGAAAAACTACAAAATTGCTGTTATTCCAGGAGACGGAACCGGACCCGAAGTTGTTGATGAGGGCTTAAAGGTTCTAGAAGCTATAGCCGAAAAATGCGATTTTAAGTATGAAACAGAATCATTTGATTTCGGCGGTGAACGATACCTCAAAACAAACGAAGTCTTGCCGGAATCAGCTGTTGAGGATTTGAAAAAGTTTGACTCAATCTTTTTAGGTGCGATCGGCCATCCAGATGTCAAAGCAGGAATCCTAGAAAAAGGAATTTTGTTAAAGTTGCGTTTTGATTTGGATCAATATATCAATTTACGTCCTGTCACGCTTTATGATGAACGATTCTGCCCAATTAAAGATAAAAAACCAGAAGACATTAATTTTACCGTTGTCCGCGAAAACTCTGAAGGTCTTTACAAGGGCTTAGGAGAGTTCCAAAACAAGGGAACTGCCGATGAAGTAGCAATTCAAACTTCTTACAATACCCGAAAAGGCGTTGAACGTTGCTTGCGTTATGCTTTTGATTATACACAAAAATATAGCAAGAAAAAAATGCTTACACTTTGCGGCAAGACAAACGTCCTAACTTATGCCTTTGATCTTTGGGAGAGAACATTTTATGAAGTAGCTAAAGAATATCCAGATATTAAAACCGACTATGCTCACGTTGACGCAACAACCATGTGGTTTGTTAAAAACCCAGAATGGTTTGATGTCATCGTAACAGATAATATGTTCGGCGATATTATTACAGACTTAGGCGCAATGATCCAGGGGGGAATGGGCATTGCCGCAGGAGGCAATATCAATCCTAATGGTGTTTCCATGTTTGAACCTATCGGTGGATCAGCTCCGAAGTATACAGGAAAAAATGTCATCAATCCTTTAGCGGCTATTTGTTCAGTGGGAATGCTATTAAAGGAAATTGGTGAAATAAAAGCATCGGAGATGGTAGAAACATCTGCCAAGCTCGTTGTGCGAGAAAAATTGCAGAGTTTAGCGGCTGGTCGCATGGGATATTCTACAGCCGAAGTCGGCGATCTCGTTGTTAAAAATCTAAAATAGGTAGAAAGTAATGAAAAAATACAATGTAGCTGTTGTTGGTGTTGGTGTTGTTGGACAGGAAATGATCCGAACTCTCAAACAGCGCGAATTTCCAATCAAAGAACTTTTTGTTTTTGCACGAAGCGATCGAACCATTTCAATCAATGGAAACAATTATTCTGTAAAAACTCTAACAAAAGATTCTTTTAAAGGAGTTGATATTGCTCTCTTTGCCGGAACAGAAGGTGAAAAGGGAGCAGCGGTTACTTTTGCTCCTGAAGCGATCAAGCAGGGAGCTGTTGTCATTGATAACGGCGCTGATTTTCGCCTTGATGAAGACGTGCCTTTAATTGTTCCAGAAGCTAATGCTGGCGATATCAAATCGCATAAGGGGATTATCGCAAATCCTAACTGCTCAACGATCCAAATGATAGTGGCGCTTGCTCCTATTTATAAAAAATTTGGGCTTGATCGTATTATTGCGTCAACTTATCAGGCCGTTTCCGGAAGCGGAAGAAGCGGCATCGCACAACTAGAGGAAGAATACCGCGCATGGGCGCAGGATTCTTCAAAAGATGTTGAGAAGCCTATGGGTGATGCAATTGGATTTAACCTGTTTCCTCATATCGGAGGATTTCAGCAAGATGGATACACTTCTGAAGAATGGAAAGTGGTCCACGAAACACACAAAATTTTCCACAACAGCAATATCAAGATTTCTTGTACGGCGGTCCGAGTTTCTGTAAAAACCGGCCACAGCGAAGCTGTATATATCGAGACTTCTAAAGACTGCAGCGTCGATGATATTAAGAATATTCTAAGCCAAGCACCGGGAATCAAAATTATTGATGACCTTGAGAAAAACCTTTATCCAATGCCTATTGACTGCGAAGGCACTGATGATGTTTTTGTCGGACGCATCCGTAGAGATCCTTTTGTAAAAAATGGTTTCTGGCTTTGGATTGTTGCCGACAACCTCCGCAAGGGTGCAGCTCTTAATACGATTCAAATCGCTGAAGAACTTATCAGGCAAAACGCATAAATCTCCACCTTCCATGCGGATAATAAAACTCACAATAGAATATAATGGTACAAACTTTTGTGGATGGCAAGTCCAACGAAAGGGCCAGCGCACTGTTCAAGGCGAAATAAAAAAAGCTCTTAAAAGACTTCTTAAAGAAGAAGTTACTCTCGTGGGGTCTGGACGCACGGATAGCGGCGTGCATGCTTTGGCCCAAGTTGCACATTTTACAACTTCGTCGAGCATGGACAACAAGAAGCTTTTGAATGCATTAAACGCAAATTTACCTAAGGATATCGCCATTATTGCGGCAAAAGAAGTCCCTGAAGGCTTTCATGCTCAGCATTCACCGAAGTCAAAAACATATCGCTACTCAATTCTGAATCGTTCTGTGCGCAGCGTACTAGCCCAAGACTTTGTTTATTTTTATCCTTATCCTTTAAATCTTAATTTAATACGCAAAGAAGCAAAAACACTTATTGGTAAAAAAGATTTTAAAGCGTTTGTGGCAAGTGATCCAGCTCTTAAAAAGCAAGGCAAAGCAAAAACGACAATTCGCACGATTACAAAGATTGTAGTTCGAAAATCAAAAGGCCTTGTTGAAATTGATATTACAGCTAACGGTTTCCTTTATAAAATGGTCCGCAATATTGTTGGAACTCTCATAAAGGCGGGAGAGGGAAAATTTCCTAAAGGGTCCATTCGAAGGATATTAAATTCAAAAAACCGTCAAATGGCGGGACCAACAGCCCCAGCAAAAGGATTATGCCTTTTAAAGGTAACGTATTAATATTTCCAATAAGAGCGTTTTTAAGGGTTGACATTTCAACGAAAACTGTTATACTTTTTGTCTGATTGTCGTTATAACACTATTACCCAAAAGAAGATATGATTCGAAAAACAAAAACTTATATGGCGAAAGCCAGCGATATCAATCGCGAATGCTACATCATTGATGCCACAAATAAAGTCTTAGGACGCGTTGCAACACGAGCTGCTTCTATTTTGAGAGGTAAGCATAAAGCGATTTACACGCCGCATGTCGATACGGGTGACATGGTTATCATTGTTAATGCAGGAAAATTCCGCGTAACCGGCAAAAAAATGCAACAAAAAGAATATCAACGATATTCTGGATATCCGTCAGGGCAAAAAATCATCAACATGGCTGAAATGCTTAAACGAAATCCAACTGAAGTACTAAGGCTTGCTGTTACAGGAATGCTTCCAAAGGGAGCATTAGGAAGCAAAATGGCAAAAAAATTGAAAATTTATGCTGATGACAAACATAGTCACACAGCTCAAAAACCAATTGTTTTGGAGGTTTAATTACCCATGGTAGAAATTGTAAAATATGCTGCAACTGGCCGACGTAAAAGCGCTATTGCACGCGTCAACATAATCCCTGGCACAGGGGCGATCAAGATCAATAAACGGGCTTTCGATGATTATTTTCCTGCAGAGACTGATCGCATGAAAGTGCTTGCACCGCTAGAGATCACGCACAACGTGGACAAATTTGACATCATTGCTAAAGTTTCCGGTGGAGGTATTGCCGGTCAAGCTGATGCAGTCAAGCTAGGTTTATCACGAGCGCTCTCACTATGCGATGCGGATATGCGAACTGTGCTTAAAAAGGCAAAGTTTTTGAGACGCGACGCTAGAATAAAGGAAAGACAGAAGCCGGGGCAAAAAGGGGCTAGAAAGAAATTTCAGTGGGTTAAAAGATAACCTAATATATATAAAAGTATTATTTAAAAGCCTGTCTCCCTCGAGAAAAACGTTGACGAGACAGGCTTTTTCTTTTATCATAAAACATTGCTTTGCAAGCTTTTAAAAGCAATCCTAATTTTTCGATTCGCGAAAAACGGAATAAATTCGCACTAATGGTTTACGTCATTAACATTCCGTAAATCATGTGCTTATTTAAGGAGATACTGATGATTAACGTAGGAATTATTGGAATTAGCGGATATTCTGGGAAACTTATTTTAAAACTTTTACTTAATCATCCTAAGGTTCGTGTTACGTATATTGCCGCAGGCAAAACAAAGGGTTCCTTGGGAGATATCCATCCTGAATTCTTAGAAAAAACAAAGCTTTATTGTGATAAGTTTAATCTTAAAAAAGCTAAATCTCTCTGCGATCTTATATTTGTAGCTGTGCCTCATACACAAGCAATGAAAATTGTTCCCGGCCTTTTAGCGGCAAAAAAGCGTGTGATTGATTTAAGCGCGGATTATCGATTTAAATCTGCAAGTGAATATCAAAAGTGGTACAAAACATCTCACAGCGATAAAAAGAATTTGCCTAAAGCGGTTTATGGCTTGCCAGAACTTTATCGAGAAGACATTAAAAAGGCAAACTTAATTGCAAATCCTGGCTGCTATCCAACAGCTGCAATTTTATCTTTAGCGCCGCTTGTAGCAACTCAAAATAAAAATATCAACAGCATAACGATTGATGCCAAATCTGGAATTAGTGGAGCAGGACGAAAAGCTGTACTTGATTTGATATTTTCGGAAATAAGCGAAAACCTCAAAGCCTATAAAGTTTTGACTCATCAGCACACGCCAGAAATTAACGGATATTTGTCAAAACTCGCCGGAAAAGCAATTGATGTTACTTTTGTGCCACACCTTGTTCCGTTAAATCAAGGAATTTTTGAGACAATTTATGTCTCTCTTAAAAAACCTATCGCGCTAAGTAAAATTTATACACTGTACCACAAATTTTACAAAACAGAAAAATTTGTCCGCATTTTAAAAATCGGTATTCAACCAGAAATTAAAAATGTTGTTAACGCCAATTACTGCGATATTGGGTTTGCTACAAATGGAAAAATGCTTGTCATAACCTCGGCTATAGACAACCTTATAAAAGGGGCCTCAGGGCAAGCTGTTCAGAATATGAATATCATGTGCGGATTCAACGAAAACCTAGGATTAGGATAAATCATGAAAATAATCAAAGGCGCTATTACAGCTGCGAAAGGCTTTAAAGCAAACGGTCTCTGCTGCGGTATCAAGCGCTCTGGAAAACCAGATTTATCCTTAATTGTCAGTGATATTCCAGCGACAGCCGTTGGCGTTTTTACTAAAAACTCAATTATTGCTGCACCTTTAGTTGTCACAAAGAAAAAACTGCGCAATCAAAAAGCTCAAGCTATTGTCGTTAATAGCGGTAACGCAAATTGCTTTACAGGGAAGTTTGGGCTTATCTATGCGCAAAAAACAACGGAGGTTATCGCTGGGCTTTTAAAGATCGCAAAAGAAAATGTTCTTGTTTCTTCAACCGGCATCATCGGAAAACCGTTGCCATTTCAAAAGATCAAAAAAGCTTCTGCCGCGCTGGTAAAGGGCCTCGGAAAAACAAAATCGCATCTAGCTGCTAAAGGAATTCTGACAACCGACCTGTCAACAAAAGAAATCGCTGTACAGGTGCGCTTGGGTGGAAAAACCGTTAAAATCGGAGCTATGGCTAAAGGATCAGGAATGATTGCCCCTAACATGGCAACAATGCTGGCATTTATTACAACTGACACAAAGATGAGTGCGCCTCTTTTAAAAGCCGCGCTCAAACAAGCTTGTGAATTATCGTTTAACAGTATCACCGTCGACAATTGTATGAGTACAAACGACATGGTTGTTCTCATGGCCAACGGTCTTGCGCAAAACAAAAGCATTTCAACAAAAGGAAAAGATTTTGATACATTTTGTGCCGCTCTTAAAGTAATTTGTCTCGACCTAGCAAAAAAGATTGTTAAAGATGGAGAAGGGGCAACAAAATTCATTACAGTCACCGTTAATAACGCAAAAACATACGCTCAGGCGAAAAAAGCAGCTTTCGCGATTGCGAATTCAAACCTTGTCAAGACGGCCGCCTACGGAAGCAATCCAAACTGGGGGCGTGTTGCTGCTGCTGTCGGTTCGCTTGGTATCAGCGTTACAGAAAACATGCTAAAAATTAAATTTAGCTCATTTGCAAAAAAAGAAATCGGGATTGCTGTTGATTTAAGCTTAGGGTCTAAAACCGCCACAGTTTACACATCAGATTTATCCTTAGATTACGTGAAAATCAATGGAAGATATAATTAAAAAAGCATCTGTCTTAATTGAAGCGATTCCATATATTCATGCGTTTCGAAAAAAAGTTTTTGTCATAAAATACGGCGGAAGCATCCTCGAAAACGACGTAGTTCGAAAAAACATCTTTGAAGATCTTATTTTTTTAAGCTATGTGGGCATTCGCACAATTTTAATTCATGGGGGTGGCCCTCACATTAACGCCCGTCTTAAAAAAGCGGGAATCAAGGCAGTTTTCCATGAAGGTATCCGCGTTACGGATAAACATACGCTTGATATTGTTACCGAGGAACTTGATAAGCTTAATCAAAAGATCGTAGACGAAATTAAAGCTCTTAAAGGGGACGTAACAGGTCTCAAGGGATACGAGAACGTTATTCATGTTGATAAAAAAAAGGCTTCGCAAGATTTAGGATTTGTAGGCGAGGTTAAGACTGTCGACCAAAAAGCAATCCAAAACCACTTAAAGCGAGGAAAAATTACGGTTATCTCACCAATGGGAATTTGCGGTGCAAAACAACCACACAATATCAACGCTGATGAGGTCGCTTCTGCTGTTGCCGTTTCCATGGAGGCTGAAAAACTTGTTCTTTTAACCAATGTCCGCGGAGTTATGCGAAATCAAAAAGATGAAAAATCTTTAATTTCAACATTAACCACGGAAGAAGTTGAAAAGCTTAAAGATAAAAAAATTATCGATGCGGGCATGATCCCGAAGGTAAATGCCTGCGTTCAAACTCTAAACGGAGGGGTTCATAAAGCTCACATTGTTGACGCACGCTTACGTCATGCAATTTTGCTTGAGATTTTTACGGATCGCGGTGTTGGAACCCAGATACTAAAAAATGCGAAAAACTGAACTCTTAGAAAGTTATGATGGCTACATTCTAAAGACGTATACCCGTCTTGGAGGAATCTTTGTCAAAGGAAAAGGCATGACCTTAATTGACGTTGATGGAAAAAAATATTTAGATTTCTTTCCAGGGTGGGGTGTGAGCAATGTTGGTCATTGTCATCCTAAGGTTGTAAGTGCCGTCCGTGACCAAATTGGAAAATTGATTCATGTGCCAAACAATCTTTATCACCCAAATCAAGTTAAGCTGGCCAAAGAGATTGTTCGTCAATCTTTTCCATCAAAAGTTTTCTTTTGCAATAGCGGTACCGAAGCCTGTGAAGCAGCCATAAAATTTTCACGTGCTTATGGTAAAGGCAAACGGTTTGAAATTATTTCTATGAAAAAATCATTTCATGGACGAACTTTAGGCGCGCTTTCCGCTACAGGGCAAAAGAAGTACCAAGATGGATTTCTACCCCTTGTTGAAGGATTCAAACTAGTTAAGTTTAATGATATTGATGCAGTTAAAAATGCACTAACAGATAAAACCGTTGCTATTATGCTTGAGCTTATTCAGGGCGAAGGCGGAATTAATGTCGCGAATAAGGCCTACGTTCAAGAACTTCGAAAAATTTGTAATAAAAAGGATATTCTTCTTATTTTTGATGAGGTACAAACAGGCTTAGGTCGAACAGGCGAAATGTTTGCTTACAAGCATTACGGTGTCACACCAGATATTATGATTTTGGCTAAATCGCTCGGAGGAGGACTTCCAATAGGCGCTATTGTTGCCAGGAAAGAAATTGCTGACACATTTCAGCCGGGGATGCATGCATCAACTTTTGGTGGCAGCCCAATCGTCTGCAAGGCAGCACTCGGCGTTTTTAAAGCGATTGAAAGCGATAAGATGCTTAAAAATACAAAGCGCATGGGCCAATACGCACTAGAAAAATGCGAAGAGCTTAAAAGCCAATTCTCATGCATTACCGAAATCCGAGGATTAGGTTTAATGATCGCACTCCAGCTAAACATTGAGGGCAAAGCAATCTTTGAAGACTGCTTTAAAAATGGCTTAATTATTAATTGCACTCAGGGAAATATATTACGAATTATGCCAGCTTTGAATGTAACAAAAAAACAAATAGATAAAGCATTCTTTATTATGAAAAAATCTCTTGAGAAGGTGACAAAATCATGAAACGAAATCTTTTAAGCATCCAAGATTTATCCAGCAGCGAAGTTCAACACCTCATTAAGCTCGCGCTAAAACTCAAGGCCCAGAAGGGAAAGCTTTCGACAATCCTTAAGGATAAGGCGATCGGTCTTTTATTTCAAAAGCCATCGAACCGAACACGTGTCTCTTTTGAAATTGCGGTTTGGCAGCTTGGCGGAAAGTGCCTTTATCTAGCACCTCAAGAAATTGATTTAGGCAAACGTGAATCAGCCTCAGACGTCGCCAAAACACTTTCGCGATACCTCGATTGTATTGTCGCTCGAACGTTTAGTCATAAAGATGTTGTTGATCTTGCTCAAAACGGTTCTGCCGTAATCATCAACGGGCTTTCGGATCTTTTTCATCCTTGCCAAGGATTGGCAGATGTCTTGACTATTAAGGAAAAATATGGCAACAAAAAAATTATAGCCACATATATCGGCGACGGAAATAATGTTTGCCATTCACTTCTTTTAGCATGTGCAAAATCAGGAATTGACGTTCGTGTTGCCACACCGGAAAAATACGAACCGGCTGAAGATGTCGTTACGCTTGCACAAGTTTTTGCCCAAGAATCCGGCTCAACTGTTGAAGTAAGCACCGATCCAGGTGCAATGGTCAAAAACGCCGATGTTATTTACAGCGACGTCTGGGTAAGTATGGGACAAGAGGACGAAGATAAAAAACGAAAAAAAGATTTTAAGAATTTTCAAATTAACAGTGACTTGGTTAAAAATGCAAAATCAGATTATATTTTTATGCACTGCTTACCTGCACACCGGGGGCTAGAAGTCACCGCAGATGTTATCGATGGCTCAAATTCTGTTGTGTTTGACCAAGCAGAAAACCGAATGCACATCCAAAAAGCTATTTTGGCATTCTTATTAGGAGAAACAAAATGAAAAAAATTGTTCTAGCTTATTCCGGAGGACTCGATACGTCATGCGCCATCACATGGCTTAAAGATAAGGGTTGGGACGTCATTGCTTTTATGGCAGATGTCGGCCAAGGCGAGGACTTTGAAAAGATTAAAAAACGCGCATTAAAAACCGGCGCTAAAAAAGTTTTCGTCATAAACATGCAAAAAGAATTTGTTACTGATTATATTTTTCCTGCTATTAAAGCCGGTGCAATTTATGAAAACAAATATCTTTTAGCAACAGCGTTATCACGACCTTTGATTGCTAAGCATCAGGTTAAAGTTGCGCATAAAGAAGGCGCCAAAGCGATTGCCCACGGATGCACAGGAAAAGGTAACGACCAGGTTCGATTTGAAGTTACAACTCAGCTACTGGACCCTAAGCTTGAAATTGTGGCTCCTGTGCGCATCTGGGAATTTAAAACACGAAATCAAGAAATTGATTACGCTAAAAAGAAAAAAATTCCTATTGATGTGACTAAAAAAAGCCCTTACAGTATTGACATTAATCTTTATGGTCGAAGCATCGAATGTGGCGTGCTAGAAGATCCATGGAAAGAGCCGCCAGAAGAAATTTATTTGATGACTAAGAATCCTTTAAAAGTTCCAAACAAGCCAACATACGTTACATTGGAATTTAAAAAAGGGATACCGGTTAAAGTTAATGGCAAATCTTACGGGCCTATTAAACTTCTTAAAAAACTCAATACTTTAGGCGGCGCCAACGGTGTCGGTCGTGTTGATATGATCGAAAATCGCTTAGTTGGGATTAAATCACGGGAAATTTATGAAAACCCAGCCGGGACCATTATTTATACAGCTCATAAAGAGTTGGAAAGCTTGGTTCTTGACCGAGAGACATTGCATTACAAACAGGCCATTTCTCAGAAATACGCCGAACTTACATATTACGGGCTCTGGGAAACGCCTTTAAAAAAACAACTCGATGCACAAATTGATAAAACACAAGAAAAAGTGACAGGCACCATACGTTTAAAATTATTTAAAGGAAATTGTGTGGTCGTTGGACGAAAATCAAAATACTCGCTCTACAAAGAAGAGCTTGCCACTTATGGCGAAAAAGATAAATTCGATCAAAAACTCGCCGAAGGCTTTATCCGCCTTTGGTCAATGCCGTTTCAGGGAGAATAAAATGAGTAAATTATGGGGAGGGCGGTTCTCCAAAAAATCCAATAAACTTGCAGACCATTTTTCTTTTAGCATCTCCTATGACAAATGCTTGGCGAAGTATGATGTCGCTGGAAGCATTGCGCATGCGTCAATGCTTGGGAAATGCAAGATTATTCCAAAAAAAGATGCAGATAAAATTGTAAAAGGTCTTAAAAAAATTGAAGAGCAAATCTTATCCGGTAAATTCAAATACGATTTAAAATCTGAAGATATTCATACAAACATCCAGGATACATTAAAAAAATCAATCGGCAATGCTGCAGATAAATTGCATACGGCGCGCTCGCGAAATGACCAAATCGCATTAGATGTCCGCCTATATTGCCGAGAAAAAGTAAAGCAAACAATTTTCGCCTTAATAGCACTGCAAAAGTCGATTCTGTCATTTGCGAACAAAAATAAAAAAATTATTGTTCCAGCGTATACACATATGCAATCAGCGCAAGTTATTCTTTTAGCGCACCAAATGTTGGCTTATGTAGAAATGTTTGACCGAGATATTGCCCGACTTAAAGACGCACAAAAACGAGCCGAGGTTATGCCTTTAGGAAGCTGTGCGCTTTCAGGGACAACATTACCGATTAATCGAAATCTTGTTGCTAAAAAACTAGGATTCAAAACTGTTTCGGCGAACAGCATTGATGGGGTAAGCGACCGAGACTTTATTATCGAAATTATCTCTGCACTATCCATTGTCGCAATGCATTTGTCGCGCGTGGCAGAAGATTTGATTATCTGGGTCACCAGTGAGTTTAATTTTATTGATATTGATGCCGCATTTTGTACCGGGTCTTCAATCATGCCGCACAAAAAGAACCCGGATATTCTTGAATTAATTCGAGGGACAACCGGAAAGATTTATGGCAACCTTTCTGCAATTTTAAACTTAATGAAAGGTTTACCGTCAACGTATAACCGAGACATGCAACTTGATAAACCGCCGCTGTTCGAATCTGTCGAAACAACCAAGGAGATGCTTGTTTTAATGGCAAACCTTTTCTCAGGGTTAAAAATCAAAAAGGAATCTTTAGAAAACGGAATTAAAAACGAAGCAATGTTTTCGGTAGACTTGATGGAATATTTAATTCGAAAAGGGGTTTCATATCGACAGGCTCATGACACCATTGGGAAAATGGTTAAAACATGTTTGGATAAAAACAAAAAGATTTCACAGTTAAGCACAGAGGAGATGCAAAAGTATTCAAAGAAGTTTTCTTCAGATGCTAAGAAGCTCCTTAATCCCTTGGCATCGGTTACGGCAAAGAAATCTTTCGGCTCAACAAATCCAAAACTTGTTGAAAAACAACTTTTAAAATGGAAAAATAAACTTTATGCATAGATTTCATTACAAAAATAATGAGCTCTACTGCGAGCACGTTAAAGTTGCTGCAGTGGCGAAAGCTGTTGGAACACCATTTTATCTCTATAGCTATCAGACGCTGGTCTATCACTATCAACAAATTGAAGAGGCATTTGCACCTGTTAATCCGTTAATCTGTTTTGCAATGAAATCAAACGGCAACTTGGCGGTTGTGCGCACGTTGATTAATCAAGGAGCAGGGGTGGACATTGTCTCAGGCGGCGAACTTCAAAAAGCACTCAAAGCCGGGGCTGACCCACAAAAAATCTGTTTTACTTCAGTAGGAAAAACAGATGAAGAAATCACCCTTGCCATCAAAAAACGTATTTTGCTGTTTAATGTTGAGTCGTTAGCTGAACTTAGCAATCTCAACGCCATTGCTAAGAGACTTGGGAAAAAACCACAGGTGGCTCTTCGCCTTAATCCGGATGTTGATGCCGTTACGCATAAATCAATTACAACCGGAACGCTTAAAAATAAATTCGGGATTGACTTAAGCACAGCCACTAATATTTTTCGCAGCAAAAAGCGTTTTCCGAATCTGAATATCAACGGTGTTCATATTCATATTGGTTCACAAATTACTCAAAGTGCGCCATATATCAAAGCGATTCGAAAAATTCTTAAATTTATTGCAGTCTTAAGAAGCGAGGGAATCGCTGTTGAATATCTTGATATCGGAGGCGGCATGGCTGTTGACTACAAAAAAGGGGCAGCGCAAACCGCTCAACAATTTGCAAACGATGTTTTACCCCTTTTGAAAAAAGCGCATATAAAAATTATTATCGAACCTGGCCGATTCATTACAGGAAGTGCAGGAATTTTTGTGACCAAAATGCTTTATCTTAAAGATAATGGTTTTAAAAAATTCATTATCGTGGATGGCGGAATGAACGACCTACTAAGACCAGCACTTTATGATGCATACCATGAAATTGTTCCGGTCAAGAAAAAACCAGGCCGCGAAATCAAAGTTGATGTTGTTGGGCCGATCTGTGAAAGCGGAGACTTTTTTGCCCATGATTACAAAATTCCAGAAGTAAAAAGAGGAGAACTCTTAGCCATTATGACTGCCGGCGCATACGGATACACCATGTCGAGTAATTATAATATCCGGCCACGCGTTGCTGAAGTTATGGTAAAAGCAAATTCATTCTCTATTGTTAAACAACGCGAGACTCTCAAAGATCTTATGCGAGGAGAATCGTTACCCAAATTCGTAAAATGAAAAAGCTATCTTTTACAAAAATGAACGGGGCAGGAAATGATTTCATCATTATCCAAGCTCAAAAAAGATTGAATTACAAAAAACTGGCGATTGCAGCCTGTCACCGAACTAATGGCATTGGCGCTGACGGCTTAATAATTTTGGATAAATCAAAAAAAGCTGACTACAAAATGCGCATCATCAATGCAGACGGATCGGAAGCAGAAATGTGCGGCAATGGAGCACGCTGTCTGGCAGCGTATATTTTAAAAGAAAAAAAAGAACATAAAAAAACTTTCAGCATCGAAACGCTTTCAGGAATTGTTTTAGCACGCAAAGTCGGCAATAAGATAACAGTACGCCTAAGTGATCCTAAGGATTACACCGAGGACATTGTCCTTTCAATTAACAATCATCCGCTTAAAGTTAGTTATATTGACACCGGAGTGCCACATGTTGTTTGCTTTGTCCAAGGCCTAAATAGCATAAACGTCAATAGCATCGGCCCCAAAATTCGCTTTGATAAAAAGTTTAGCCCTCGCGGAACGAATGTTAATTTTGTTGAACAAGTTCAAAAAAATGTCGTAAACGCAAGGACATACGAACGCGGAGTCGAGGCGGAAACACGTGCCTGCGGGACAGGGTCTGTGGCTACGGCTATTGTTTCTTTTTTAAAATCAAATACAACGATTGAATCTAAAAAGAACGCTTCAATGAGAGTCAAAACAAGAAGTGGGGAAGCTTTGGACATCCGTTTTGATTTTGAAGATGACACTATCACTAATGTTTGGCTGACCGGAAGCGCCAAAATGATCGCTGAAGGAAAGCTTACCATTTAAATTTCGTTAAAAGTAAAAGGGGGAATCCATGTTAAAGGGATCCATTGTTGCTATCGTCACGCCGTTTCTAAACGGAAAAGTCGATGAAAAAAAATTAAGCGAATTAGTCGCGTTCCACATTAAAAATGGAACCAATGCGATTTTGCCATGCGGAACAACCGGCGAATCACCAACGCTGACGCCTAAAGAGCATGAACGCGTCATTGAAGTTTGTATTGAGGCCGCAAATAAAAAAATCCCAATTCTAGCCGGGACAGGTTCCAACGCAACAGCAGAGGCGATTACACTAACGCAGCACGCCGCAAAAGTAGGAGCTGACGCATCACTTCAAGTAACCCCTTACTACAACAAGCCAATGCAAGAAGGGATTTATCAACATTTTAAAGCTGTTGCCGATAGCGTTGATATTCCGATTATTCTTTACAATATTGCCGGGCGAACCGCGCGCAACATTGAGCCGGAAACAATGGCCCGCCTTGCAAAAGACTGTAAAAATATTATCGGCGTCAAAGAAGCATCTGGATCGCTTGATCAGACCAGCGCGATTCGACAGCTCTGCGGAGAAAAATTTCTTATCTTTTCCGGAGACGATGCCCTGACTTTGCCTACGATGTCCGTAGGTGGCGTAGGCGTGATTTCCGTTGTCGCTAATATCGTTCCCGGTGAAGTGGCATCCCTGTGTCAAGCTGTGCAGGAAGGCGATATGAAAAAGGCGCAAAAAATCCATTACAAGCTTTTACCGCTTGTCAAAGCAATGTTTATTGAAACAAATCCTATTCCAGTTAAAACCGCAATGGGACTCTTAAGTCTATGCTCAAGCGAACTTCGTCTGCCGATGTCAACAATGGCAGATAAAAATGTCTCCGCCTTAAAACAAGCGCTTGTCGATTACGGACTTTTAAAATAAGGATCTAAAACAATGATAAAAATTGCAATTGCCGGTGCATCCGGAAGAATGGGTCAAAAAATTTATTCTCTCGCTAGAGAAGATGATAACTTTTCGGTTGTTGCCTTGTTTGAACGGACTGATCACCCAAATATTGGCAAAGATGTTGACGGCGTTAAGATTACGTCAGATCTTTCTGGCCTCAAAGAAGCGGATGTTTTAATTGATTTTACATTACCTGATGGAACAATCAGCAATCTTGAGTCCTGCGTTAAACATAAAATCCCAGCTGTCATAGGGACAACAGGGCTTAACGAGAACCAATCAAAAAAAGTTAACGAGTCTGCAAAAGCTATTCCGATCATTTATGGAACAAATATGTCTGTGGGTGTGAATGTTTTATTTAAAGTTACCGAACTTATTGGCAAAAAACTAGCTAAAATTTCCGATATTGCGATCTACGAAGAACATCATCAGCACAAAAAAGATGCGCCTTCCGGAACCGCTAAAACTTTGGCAAAGATTGCTGAAGAGGCTTCTGGTCAAAAAGCTCGATTTGATCCTGAGCCTTTGCGCGAAGGAGAGATCATCGGAAACCACAAAGTTACCTTTGAAACAAACTTTGACACGCTCGAACTTTACCACAGCGCCAAAGATAGAGCCATGTTTGCCTTGGGTGCGCTTGAAGGTGCAAACTTTTTAAAAGGAAAACAACCCGGACTTTACAGCATGCAGCAAGTTTTAGGTTTAGACGATATCGTGATTAAATAATCGTCTTAGAAAGGAAATAGCAGTGCCGAATAATATTGAATTCTCAGATAGATTAAAACAACTTCCGCCATATCTTTTTGCGGAGATTGATAAAGCAAAGCGTGCCGCCAAAGCGCAGGGACGCGATATTATTGATTTAGGTATCGGCGACCCTGACATGCCAACGCCTCAGTTTATTATCGATGCATTGACCAGCGCCGCGCAAAATAATAGCAATCATCATTATGCCTTAGATGCAGGCATGTCTCAATTGCGTCAAGCAATCGCAGATTGGTGTAAAAAACGCTTTAATATCACGCTTGCGCCTGACGGAGAAATCTATCCTTTAATCGGCTCAAAGGAGGGACTAACGCATCTTCCCTTAGGTATTATTAATCCAGGCGATAAAGTATTAATCCCAGACCCATGCTATCCGGCATACCGCTCATCCGTAATGTTTGCGGGTGGAGAAGTTGTTTCTATCCATTTGGATGAAAAAAATGGATTCTTACCTAATCTTTCAGAGATCAAAGATGCGAAGGCCTTATTCTTAAATTATCCTAACAATCCTACAGCAGGGGTTGTTTCTAAAGAATATTTAAAAAACTTGATTGCAATTGCCAAAAAAGAAAATATTATTCTTATTTCCGATTTGGCATATTCAGAAGTTTATTATGATAATGAAAAACCTTTAAGCCTTTTAGAAATTGAAGGGGCAAAAGATGTTGCAATTGAGTTTCATTCGCTTTCAAAAACATTTTATATGACCGGATGGCGAATTGGCTGGGCATGCGGAAATCCAAAACTTCTTGCTGCCTTGGCCAAAGTGAAGGCCAATGTCGACTCCGGCATCTTTCAGGCGATTCAAGTAGCTGCGACAGAGGCTCTAAAAAATGGTGACACTGCCGTTAAAAATATGCGCACGCTCTATGAAGATAGACGCGATACCTTTGTTAAAGCATTAAAAGAAATTGGATGGGATGTGCCATCGCCTAAAGCGACATTTTATATTTGGGCGCCAATTCCAAAAACATTTAAAAACTCAATGGAAGCAGCAAAAGCTTTTTTAGATAAAGCCGATATCGTTGCGACTCCTGGCGTTGGCTTCGGCCCTGCAGGCGAAGGCTATATCCGCATGACGCTTACCGTTGAGAAAGAAAAACTTATTGAAGCAGCACAGCGTCTTAAAAAAATCCTATAACGCCTTTATGTAAAGAAAGGCAGTTTAAAAAGTGTCTAGAGTCTACCTTGCATTAGGGTCAAACCTAGGTAACCGTCAAAAAAATATCCAGAGTGCAATCGAAAAACTTAGTGCTCGCGGCATTACAGTCAAGAAAATATCTACTGTTATCGAAACCAAACCGGTCGGTGGCCCTCCCCAAGGAAAATTCTTAAATGCCGTCTTAAGGGCGGAAACATCTTACTCCTCCGATGAACTTCTTGCCATAACGCTTTCTATCGAAAAAAAACTTGGCCGTAAACGAACAATAAAGAATGGCCCAAGAACTATTGACATTGATATTCTTTTGTACGATAATCAAACCATTAATACCGACGAGCTGATACTGCCGCATCCGCGCATGCTTGAGAGAGAATTTGTTATGAAGCCGCTTAAAGAGATATCGCCTGAGCTTGTCAAAGAACTCCAAGGAAAGAATTCGTGAAAATTATCCATTCCGTTAATCAGATGCAACGTTTTTCAAACGAGCAAAAGAAAAAAGGGAAGAGTATTGGCTTTGTCCCAACGATGGGATACTTGCATGATGGGCATCTTTCCCTTGTTCGCAAATGCCGAAAAGAAAACGATGTTTGTGTCTTAAGTGTTTTTGTTAACCCCACACAGTTTGGCCCAAATGAAGATTTTCAAAAATACCCTCGAGATAAAAAACATGATGAAGTGTTTGCAAAACGCGAAAAAATTGATATAATATTTTATCCGACGGAAAAAGAGATGTACCCGTCGGGCTATTTGACATGCGTCACTATTGGACCAATCGCAAATCTTTTATGCGGAAAATCGCGGCCTGAACATTTTCAAGGTGTGGCAACAATTGTTGCAAAACTTATAAACTGCGTCTCACCGAAAGTAATGTACTTAGGGCAAAAAGATGCACAGCAAGCTCTTATTATCAAGCAGATGGTCCGCGATTTAAAGTATTCTACACGCATAAAGACTTTACCGATTATTCGAGAAAAAGACGGCTTAGCCTTAAGCTCACGCAATAAATATTTAAAAGCCGATGAGCGAATGCAGGCCACATGTCTTTATCGTTCTCTAAAAGAGGCAAGAAATCTTATACGCGCTGGTGAAAGAGGCCCAAGCAAAATTGCTAAAGCCATGCAAAAGATAATTCTTAGCAATCCATCGGCCAAGATTGATTACATCGAGTGCGTAAACGCAAATAATCTTGTACCTTTAAAAAGGCTACAGGGAAACATTTTAATTGTTTTAGCTGTTTTTGTCGGAAAAACCCGACTCATTGACAATATCACTGTCAACGTATGAAACGAAAAACAAAAAAATTAAAAATTGGATTTATCGGATGTGGCGCTATTGGCTCACGTCTTGCGAAAAGCGTTAAAGAAGAATTAAAAAGCTTCTGCAAAATTTCCGGCCTTTACGATGTTGCCTTTGAAAAGCCTCAAAAACTTATTAAAGGCCTCAAGCTTCCTAAGACCCTTATCAAGAAATCACTGCCTGACTTAATTCAATCCTGCGACTTTATTGTTGAGGCGATTGCCTCTAACGAAACGACAACCATCATTCGTCAAGTTGTCCACGCCAAAAAAGGAATTTTAATTATGAGCGTTGGCAAAGTCCTTAATAGCCCGGGCGTGTTTAAACTTGCCAAAAAGAACCAAACAGTTATCCTTATTCCCTCTGGAGCTATTAGCGGATTAGACGTCATTAAATCTGTCGGCGCAAAAAATATTTCTAACATTACTCTAACCACCCGCAAGCCGCCTTCTGGACTAAGCCAATCAAATTATTTAACTAAAAAAGGAATTAACATCCATGCCCTTAAAGGGGAAGCTGTTATTTTTGATGGAAGCGTTGATCAAGCTGTTCGACTGTTTCCGCGCAATATTAATGTCGCAGCAACCATTGCTCTAGCGTCTGGCATTAAAGATAAAATTCGTATTCGTATTATCACATCGCCGAAGTTTAAAGTTAATTCTCACGAGATAGAAGTTTTTGGAAAATTTGGGCATCTCACAACACGCACAGATAATGTTGTTTGCCCGGACAATCCAAAAACAAGCTACTTAGCAGCCCTTTCGGCGGTTGAAACCCTGAAGCAATTCTTTAACCCTATTAAAATCGGTACATGAAAGGAGGTGAATAAATTATGGCCCAAAAAGTTACGAAAGTTGGTATCAAGAGAGAAAAAGGATACCTTTACTTCATCGACAAAGCTGGTGATATTTCCTGTGCTTTGATGGCTCGTGGCAACAAAAAAGGTGGTAAGCCAAAGAAGGTTGCTAAAGTAGGAGTCGAAAAGAAATCAGGTTATCTCTATTTCGTCGATAAGCAAGGCGACGTTTCTTGTGCTAAGATGGTCCGCGGTGGAAAGAAAAAGAAGAAAAAAGCCGTTAAAAAAGTAGCCAAGAAGAAGGCAGCTAAGAAAAAGACAAAAAAGAAAGTTGTAAAAAAGAAGGTTGTAAAAAAGAACGCGGCAAAGAAAAAAGTAGCTAAGAAAAAAGTAGCTAAGAAGAAAGCAAAAAAGAAATAAGCCGTTCTTCTTTTTAAAGTAAATGAAAATAACCCCTACAAAATATTTGTAGGGGTTATTTTCCAGTACGTGTACAATATACCGAAATGAAAAACAATAACATCATTATTCAAGGTGCTAAAGAGCACAATTTAAAAAATATTAGCTTAAAGATCCCCCGGGATAAACTTGTCGTGGTTACCGGTCTAAGCGGTTCAGGAAAATCATCCTTAGCCTTTGATACCATCTATGCAGAAGGGCAAAGGCGCTACGTTGAAAGCCTTTCGGCATATGCACGCCAATTTCTCGAGCAACTGCAAAAACCAAATGCTGAGCATATCGAGGGTTTGTCACCAACGATTTCTATTGAACAAAAAACCACTAGCCGCAACCCGCGCTCAACGGTTGCTACGCAGACCGAAATCTATGACTATCTCAGACTTCTGTTCGCGCGCGTTGGAACACCGCACTGTCCTCAGTGCGGCAAAACAATCGACCGCCAAACCATTGAAGAAATTGCCTCTCAAGTCCTTGCCATGAAGAAGGAAGAAAAAATAAATATTCTTGCGCCTCTTGTTAGAGGACGAAAAGGGGAATACCGCAACATTCAAGATCAAGTTGCCAAAGCCGGGTTTACGCGCCTACGCGCTGATGGAAAGATTTATAGCGTTGATGACTCTTTAAAACTAGACAAATATAAAATTCATCACATTGAAATTATTGTTGACCGACTAAGCATCAAGCCCACTATTAAAAAACGCTTAATTGATTCTTTAGAAACCGCGCTTAAAGTCGGAGACGGCCTTGTTATTGTTGCTGGCGAAAATCAAGAAAAAATATTTAGTGAGCGGTATGCCTGCATTAGCTGCGGAATCAACTTAATTGAAATCGAACCTCGCATTTTCTCCTTTAATTCACCTTATGGGGCATGTGAGCGTTGCAACGGGCTGGGCACAAAGATGGAAATTGACCCCGGCATCCTTGTTCCCAACACATCAAAACCCTGGATCAACGCGGTTGCACCCTGGCAAAAAGGACGAAGAGGGTACATGATGTATTACCGAGCAGTTTTGCGTGAAATTTCTGAGCTTTATAATGTTGACACAGAGATTCCTTTTAAAAATTTAAAAAAAAGTTTTAGACAAGTCATTCTTTACGGTTCCGGCGATGAAATCTGGGGAAGACAATTCGAAGGCGTTATCGCTTACCTTGAGCGAATGTTCCGGGAAACCGATAACGATTGGCTAAAGAGTGAAATTTCTAACTTTATGTCTGTTTCACCCTGTCCGCATTGTAAGGGTAAGAGACTTAAAAAAGAATCCTTAGCGGTTAAAATTTCGGATAAAAATATTTCTGATATTGCCGAGATGTCTATCAAACAGTCTAGAGTGTTTTTCGAAAAATTAAAACTATCAAAAACCAAAAAACTTATTGCGGAGCAAATTCTCAAAGAAATTATAAGGCGCCTAGATTTCTGCATTAATGTCGGCTTGGAATATTTAACACTGGATAGAAAAAGCGCCACGCTTTCCGGTGGAGAAGCAGAGCGTATCCGCCTGGCAACCCAGGTCGGCTCAGGACTCGTTGGCGTTGTTTATATTCTCGACGAACCAAGCATTGGCCTTCATCAAAAAGACAACATGATGCTTTTAAAAACTTTAAAATCCTTACGCGACCTAGGCAACACATTAATTGTGGTTGAGCATGATGAGGCAACTATTCGCGCTGCAGACTTTATTATTGATTTAGGTCCCGGAGCCGGCGAACATGGAGGCGAAGTTGTTTTCGCAGGAGACATTAAAGGTCTTTTAAAATCTCGGCGATCGCTTACAGGACAATATCTCAGAGGACAGCTCACAATTCCTATCCCAAAAAAACGACGCGAAATTCAAAAAACAAAATTCTTAAAAATTATCGGCGCTCAAGAACATAATCTTAAAAAAATTAATGTTTCTTTTCCCTTGAAGACGTTTATATGTATTACCGGTGTCTCAGGCTCTGGAAAATCAACGCTAATTTCTGATATTTTACATAATGCTCTTGCACAAAAACTTTATCATTCTAAAGAAAAACCCGGGTTTCATACACGGATTGATGGTGCAGAGCACCTTGATAAAGTTATTGTTGTTGACCAGTCTCCTATCGGACGCACACCGCGGTCAAACCCAGCCACTTATACAGGTGTCTTTAGCCATGTTCGAAATTTATTTAGCCAACTACCGGATGCTAAATTGCGCGGATATAAACCAGGCCGTTTTAGTTTTAATGTCAAAGGCGGTAGATGTGAGGCCTGCCAAGGCGACGGAATTAAAAAAATTGAAATGCATTTCTTACCGGATGTTTATGTGGAATGTGAAATCTGCCATGGCGCACGTTTTACCGAACAAACATTAGCTGTCCGCTATAAAGGAATAAGCATCTCCGATGTTCTCAAAATGTCTGTTGAAGAAGCTCTCCGTTTATTCGAAAATATTCCTCGCATTACAAAAATCCTTAAAACCCTTGATGATGTTGGATTAGGATATGTCAAGCTTGGCCAACCCGCCACGACACTATCTGGAGGGGAGGCTCAGCGCGTAAAACTTGCCAGCGAGCTTTGCAAATACGCAACAGGAAAAACACTTTATATTTTAGACGAACCTACAACCGGGCTTCATTTTGCAGATGTCGATAAACTTTTAAGCGTTCTTCAAAGGCTCGCAGACAAAGGAAACACGGTTATTGTTATCGAGCACAACCTTGAAGTTATTAAATCCTGCGATTATATTATTGATCTTGGACCGGAAGGCGGGGACAAGGGAGGAGAAGTTGTTTTTGCAGGCTCACCTGAAGAAATCATCAAAAATAAAAAATCCTACACAGGACTTTATTTAAAACCTTATTTACGATAAAGTAACTCTATGCGATCTAAAGCTTCTATTTTTAATAATTCTCTCAAAATTATTTTAACCGTACTCTTACTCATTTTTTTATTTAGCGCCTTTTATCGCCCAATCGAAACAGAAGATATCTGGTGGCATTTAAGCACAGGCCGATGGATTACACAAAATCTCCAAGTTCCCCACTATGACCTTTTCTCATTTACAGAAAAACCGATCCCCTGGACGTTTACACAATGGCTTGGCAGCACTATTTATTATGGCGCTTACTCATTAGGTGGCCTTCTTGGCTTAAGAATATTCCGGCTATTCCTTTTTATGCTAATGATCGGCATATTCTTTTTTTACGCTTACCGTAAAATTCCCTACTATATGCTTCTTGCCCTTGTTTTTCTCTTAGCCCTGGGCTTAGCCGCGCGTGCCCTTTTAAGGCCACTTGCATTTAATTTTATTTTTATAGAAATATTCTTAATTATTCTTTATTCATACAAAAAAGATCCAAAAACTAAAAAACTTCTTCTTCTTTTATTATGCGGCGCACTATGGTCTAATTTACATTTAGGAAGCTTTATTTATGGGTCTTTGCTAATTTCTATTTTTCTATTTTCTGAAATTTTATCTTTTTTTGATTCCATCTTAAAACATCAAAAAAAAATATCACAATTTTTTTCTGAAAAGAAAATAAAAGAACTCCTGCTGCTTATTCCATTGTTTTGGCTTTCATTTACCTTTAGCCCTTATGGATGGGAGGCTACCCTTTATCCCTGGAAAGTCTTTCTTCTTCCAAAATTTATTAACTTTTATAAATTTAACAATCTTGTCGCAGAAATGCTTGCGCCAAACTATCTATTTACCTTGTCCGCATACTGGTTTTATCTAACAGCAGGGTTAGCAATTATTTTTGTAAAGCTGAGGAAACAAAAAGATTTAACAGATATTTTTCTTCTTATTTTTGCGATATTTTTCTTTCTTTATTCAAATCGAGGAAGTGCTTTCTTTAGTATTATCAGTGTTTTTGTTATTACAAAGTGCGCTTCTGATATCTCACTTAAAACATCTTGGAGTCGTTACCGCTTTGCTCCAACAGCGAACTACGCGATTGCAGGATTCTTTTTACTTTTACTATTTATTCAAGGAAAATTTTATGTTGAAACAAATATCACAAAAAAATTTGTCTTTGAGAAACGAGAGGAAAATTTTCTCCAATCACCTTATACGATTAACAATCCGCATAGGGCTGTTGACTTTCTGAAAAAGAATAACATTTCCGGAAAAATGTTTAACAACAGCGAGCTTGGCGGTTATGTTATTTGGTCAAGCTATCCGTTTATAAAACCTATGGTCGACGGCCGCCAGGTTCATCAAAAAATCTTTCAAGACTATTTGACCATAACCTTTAACTATGAAAACTTCTGGCAAAAGGGAGAAGAGGCTCATGGATATAAGATTGCTTTGCTTAACTTACGTGGGTTGCAATTTGAAAAGATAGCAAAATATTTGAATTCACGCCCAGATTGGCAACTAGTTTTTATCGATGGCTTCTCGGTTGCTTTTGTGAAACGAGGATTCTTCAATCTTCCACAAGAAGCTGATCAATTTGAGTCACAATTAAAGGTGATTAATGCCACCGAAGAAGACTTTAAAAAACTTCAAAAAATTGCTTCTCGTAGAAAAAAAACCTCAGCATACGTCTTTTTTCCCCCGATATCCTTTGTTGACACAGTTGCTGAGTCAGCTATTTTACTAGAAATGGGCTATCAAGGTGCTGCGGTAAAGAGAATAATTGATGAAACAGATAAGCTTCAAAATACATTCCCTGTCCGCATGGCAGCTCAATTCATTTTGCTGGATGAATCGGTAAAACAATAACTCGACACGAGTAGGTCCCATTAACCTTATCCATCCTGCTCCTTTTTTGACATTTCTAAAATCTACCTACTTCCATAAAACATCTCTGAAAATTTGAAAAAAAATTAAAACTTGCTATAATAGGCCCATGCCACAACGCTTATATAATATAAATAAATATATTTTATGTTTTTGTATCTTAGCTTGTCTTGTAACTCTCCCAATATCTCAAGCCTTTGCCCAAGACACTAAAACCGAACTTTTTCTTGTTGCACAAAAAGCCGTTGAAGATGGATTTTACGATGTTGCGATCCGCTACATCAATCAATTTCTTGAACAATACCCAAATACAGAAAAACGTATGCAGGTCAATCTTCTTTTAGGCCAATGCTATTTCTTTAAAGAACAATATTTAAAAGCTTTCGAAATCTTTAAAAGCCTGTCTGCAAGCCCCGGATATCAAGACGCAGTTCTTTTTTGGCTAGGAGAGACCTATCTTAAGGGAAAGGACTACGTGCAGGCCCGCGAACAATACCAGCAACTCTTGCAAGTTTACCCTCAAAGCGATTACGCCCCGCAGGCATACTACGCGCTGGGTTGGGCAAATTTTGAACAGGGACAATACGCTGAGGCTTTAAAAACTTTTGCTCAATTTACCCGTATTTTTTCCGGACATCCCTTGAGCGAAGAAGCACTTTTTCGTATTGGCGAATGCGAGTTTAACCTTAACAATCCTCTTAAGTCGATTGAGGCCTTTGAGCAGTATCTAAAATCCTTTCCAAAGTCAACACGCCTCGACCAAGTTTATTTTTATATTGCCGAATCAAATTATTACTTAAACAAATATATAAAAGCTGTTAAAAATTACGCCAAGGCGAAAGATATCAGCTATTCAAATAAAACAAAATTTATTGCAGAAATCGGAATCGGATGGAGTTACTCTAAATTAGACGAATTCGAACAAGCCGCTCAATCGTTTCACGAAGCGCGAGATCTCGCTGTAAAATCTGAATTGAGCTACGAAGATGCTCTTTTTGGCCTAGCAAGTCTTTTTACGGAATCTAAGAACCTTGAAAAGGCATTAGAGAATTACGAACAAATTATTGCTGAACTTCCCAAAAACCCACGCATTGCCGAAGCTCATCTTGGAAAAGCCAATATTTTATATGCCCTGGAAAGATATGATGAGGCTATCGTTGAATACCAAGGTCTTATTAATAATTCTTTAAGAAATACCGATTTCAATGATCTTAGTGAAAAAACATATCTTGGCCTTGCCTGGACTTACATGAAATCAGGACAACTATCAGAAGCGTTAAAAAACTTTCAACATGTCGCCGCAAACACAAGAAATAAAATTACGAAAGCAAGCGCTTTAACACAAATCGGAGACGCCTATCAAGACCTTAATCAGCTTGAGAATGCCGTTGAGACTTACGATAAAATCCTTAAAAATTTTCCGGATACTCCTTACACAGACTACGCTCAATATCGTCAAGGTATTGCACTTTTGAAGATGGAAAAAATTGAAGGGGCAACGCTTTCTTTTCAGAGCCTACAAGAAAATTTTCCAGATAGCAAATATTTAGCAGACATCAACTACTACCTTGGCGTCGCTTATTTTAAAAAGAATGACTGGCTCGGTGCAAAAGAAAAATTAGCCAGCTTTATCAATTTACTTTCGCCAACGCATGAATTTCAGCCAGACGCACACTACCTTTTAGGGTTATGCTATTTTTATCTCAACGATAACGATGAGGCAATTAAAACATTTCGCAAAATAAAACGGCATTACCCCGACAGCAAAGACCTTGTTCTTGATTCTGAATTTCATATCGCTCTCAGCCTCTATAACAAAGGAGATGTTAAAGAAGCGCTGAAAGAATTTAAAATCATCGCCTATAAATACCCAAAGACGAAAGCAGCGCTTGATGCCTTAATGTGGCTAGGAGAGTACTACGAAAAAACTTTTGATTTTGAGAATGCCATCACTTATTATAATCAAATCGTCAATGATTTCTCCAAGAGCCCTGCCCAGGGAAAAGCCATTTTAGCCCTTGGAAATTCTTATTACGAAAAAGAAGAATTTGATAACGCCTTAAATCAATTTAAAAAAATTGATAAAACCTATCCGGAAGAAATTTTTGCAAAAGCAAAGATGGCTATTGCCGATACTTTTGCAAAACAGATTGACCCGGAAACCGCCATTGAAACCTACCAAAATATTGTCAACAACTCTCCAGAATTCCAACGAAGCGCACACGTTAAAATTGCAGAAATCTGTAAAAAAAATAAAAATTATGAACGTGCGCTCACGCATTATCAAAAAGCCCTCGACTCCACCGATGGCCTTCAAGAGATAAAAAAAAGCGAAATTCATTTTTTGGTTGGAGATGTTTATGAGATACTAAATAATCAGCAAAAGGCGATCGAAGAATACCTTAAAATTCCTTATCTTTACCCTAAGGATACTCGATGGATTATTAAGGCTTATTTAAGAATCGCAAAAATTTTTGAGAATACAGAACAATGGGACGACGCTGTTAATGTCTATAAAAAAATTATGGTCTATGAGGTTGACGAGCGAGCCTTTGCTCAGGAGAGGCTTGATTGGATACGTCAGTATATTTTCCCTAACGAATAAAAAGATATAACGAAGAAAGGAAGGATATTATGGGAATTTGGCAAATCAATGCTTGGGAGCTGATTGTTTCCGGAGGGCCCATCATGGTCCCTATCGTGATTTGTTCTTTTCTAGCTGTGGCGATTGTTATTGAGAAATTTATTTACTTTTCGATGATCAAGGCCGACCCTCAAGAAATTCGAAGAATTGTTTTTAATTTTGTCAAAAACAATAAAATCAAAGAAGCTGTATCATATTGTGAAGAGAGCGCATCTCCAATTGCCAAGGTTATGGAGGCCGGACTTCTCAAATTTGGCTCCTCAAAGGAAGAGGTCAAGGAAGCATTAAGCGATGCAAGTCTTTTTGAAATTCCTAAACTAGAAAGACGATTAACAGCACTCGCAACCATTGCCCACATTTCACCTCTTTTAGGGCTTTTAGGAACGGTAACCGGAATGGCAGCAAATTTTCACACTATTCAAGTGCGCGCCGCTTCACTTAATCCCGTCACCCCCGGAGACCTTGCCGGTGGCATTTGGGAAGCTCTCTTGACAACGGTTGCCGGGCTTGTTGTCGCGATACCGACATTTGTTATCTATAATTATCTGGTAAGCCGTATCAATCGTTTTATTCTAGAAATGGAACGCAGCGCGACAGAGTTGGTCAATTATCTCGTGCAGGCTTAAATAGTATTGAAAACAGAAGGAAGGTTGCTTTGAAATTTAAAAGACATACAAAAATTTCTCATGGCTTTGAGCAAATCAACATTGCTCCATTAGTCGATGTCATTTTCCAGCTGTTAATATTCTTTATGCTCTCATCATCTTTTGTTTTTCAATCTGGAATCAAAGTCAAACTCCCGAAGGCCATCACGAGTGAAATAATCAAAGAAGAAAATCTAATCATTACGATTACAAGCGAAAATGTTATGTATATTAACAACACGGTTGGGACGATGAAAAGTCTGAACGCTGAGCTTGCAAAAAAAGAAAATAAAGACCGTCTTATTTTAATCAAGGCAGACCGCAGGTCGTCTTTAGGGCGAGTCATCGACATCTGGGACTTATGCCGGGAGCTCGGCATTGAACGTGTCAACATTGCCACCAATCAAGAAAAATAAAGGTGTTTTTCTTGGCTAATTCTAAATATATCTTCCTCAAAGCTATTTTTTTTTCCGCAGCGCTTTACTTTCTCGTGTTTTACTTTTTTATATTTACATTCTCTCCCAAAAAGACACCTTTAAAAACAAACCTTCAATTTCTTGGCTCAATCCTTAGCCAGCACGATGTCCAAGCAAAATATTATGCTCATCCAAATGTTAACCATTCTCAATCAAAAAAACAAATTTTAGAAATAAGAGGGTCTAATACTTTAAAAAGCAATGCTCAAAATTTTTACCCAGAAAAACCCTTGCTCGCAAATCAAATAAAACCGAGGAAAAAAAAGGGGACGCCTCAGGCCCGGACAACACCTTTGCCCAAAACATCTGCTCTAGCTGAACCAATTCCTCAGCAGAACAACACTGAGCCATACGTTCCCCTTAAACTACCCGATGAAAATCACTATTGATTTTATTATCGCGATTGCACTATTCCTTTCAGGGGTATTACTCCTTGTGATTGGCCATTGGTTCGTGTATACTGAAAGAAAGAGAAAGGACTCGTTTAAAAAGTCCGAATTCTTAAGACAGTGTCCTTATTGCGCGATGATATTCTTTGATTACAGCAACAAAAACGTTGCGCGATGCCCGCGCTGTCAAAGCTATGTAGAGCAAAATTGAGAAAATATGTTATGATTAAAATTTTTAAAAAAATAAAAAATGACCAATCAGCAATTGTTTTGATCACAGTTATTATGCTTGTCCTTGCTATGACCACATTGGCGCTTGGACTTTTAAGCGCCTTGGCTAGTCAAGGTGTCTTCGGTCAACACCAAATTGACCGTATTAAAGCTGAACAGCTCGCCCAAGGAGCTTTTTGGCTTGAATATATGAGTCAAGTTACCGGAGACCCTAACCCTACTCCAGGTAGTATCGTCCTAGATGGAAAAAGATTTACCATTGCTAGCCAAACATCTTTGGGGGGCGGTCTGAATGGAACAGACTTGCTTCAGGTTGATGTTAGCTACTAATTTTCTAATTTCCTAACTTTCCTGATTCACCACAATCACTCCTAAAGTCTCCAAAATTCCTTTAAAAAAATATAAAGATTTATTGACAAAGTAAGTCTATTATGGTCTAATTAAGTATAAGGAATTCTAAGTATCTTCAGTATAAAATAAGTATCAACAGCATAACAAAACATAACAAGGGTAACAGGCTTAAAATGAACCACTTGATGGATGTAGATGAGCTCGCCCAGTACTTAAAGCTGAAAAAACAAACGATTTACAACTGGCTTAATCAGCGCAAAATATCCGGAATGAAAATAGGAGGAGTTTGGCGTTTTGATAGGCGTGATATTGACAAATGGTTACGGGCTCAATCTCGAAAGGCCAAATAATACGCTATGGCTCAAAAAAATCAAATCGGTGTCTATGTCGGCACAGAATTTTTAAATTTTGTTGAAGCTCAGAAGGGACAGATTCTATATAGCGAAAATGTTCCTCATTTTCAAATGCCTTCCTCTAAGGAAGAAGCTTCGGAAGGCGTTAAGCTAACTGCTTCAATCCAAAAGATCTTACGTGACCGCAAAATCACAAATCCACGCGTTGATTTATCGCTGCCGGCTAAAGATGTCATTTTTAGAGCTTTTGTTATGCCAAATATGACAGCCCCTGAGATGCAAGACGCAGTAAGCTTTGAAGCTCGTAAATATATCCCTTTTAAGATTGAAGATTTATTTTATACGTTCCGCGCTGTCCCATTTACAGAAAATCAAGTCAAAAAAAACCGAATTCTTTTCCTTGGGATTCGCAAAGAAACGTTAACAAAATATTCTCAGGTTTTTGAACAAGCAAATGGTAAAGTTATCAGCGCTGAGCCCGCATCAATAAATTTACTAAGACTTCTTATTTGGAAAAAAAGAATTCAGCCTGATGAAAAAATTGCAATTATTCAACTTAATGATGGTGAAGGCGCCATTACAATTATTGAAAAACAACTGCCCCAATTCATTCGTGATTTTCTTTTATTTTCTACAAATGAAAAAGAAAGAATGGAAAATCCCGAAGAAATAATAAAACGTATTCGCAACGAAGTTCATATTTCTCGTGATTTTTATAAACGTCAATTTTCTTCCATCTCTGCCGACCATGAAATTAAACAAATTTTTATCTTTTCAGATAAGCAAGGTGAAGAAATAGCAAAAGCTATTGAAGATGAGACAGAGGTTAAAACATCTGTCTTCAACATTGACCAGTCTATAGATGGTATGTCGTCTACGGCTGTCAGCCCCCTTGTTTTAAATGCACTTGGCGCATCCTTAAGCTCAATTATCCGATTAACAGCCGAGCTTGACCTTGTTAAATCTCAAGTTGTCAACACAGCTGCTGGGATAGCTCTTGATGATTTTGGAAATCGTTCGCCAAACTTTAGCCTTACGGCAAAAATTGCAGGCGCCTGTGCACTCATCATTGGGATTCTTTTTTGGGTATCGTACTCTCAAAATCTTCCTCTTTTAAACAAAAAGAATAAACTCAAGATTACCGAAAAGAAATATCAGCACTTTTCAGCCCAGACCCTCCGCAAAAAAACAATCGAGATGACGCTCAAAAATAAAGAATATCATGTCATTCGCTTTCGAAGTGACGTTACCAGCTTGCTTTCACTTTTGCCGAAGCTTCTTCCTAAGGGAGTCTGGCTAAGCAACGTAAAAATCGACTATGAGGATTCCTTAAAAAAAGGACAAACTCCAAAAAAGGAGGACACCCTTGAAACAAAAGTCCTTTTAGACCTCAATGGCTATTCCTATGCCGAAGACTTAAGCAAGCAAATTAATCTCATTGAAAATTTGGTTGAAAACTTAAAAAATAATGACAGCTTAAAACAAAAAATTGAAAGTTTTAAGCTCAATACCGTTAACAAAGCTGAGCTAGAAGGGTTTCCTGTGACATCTTTTAAAATAACGATAACTTTGCTCAAGGAAAACAATGATCGATCTTAAAAAATTAAATGAAATTGACATTAAGACATTGTTCAAGCCTGATACTTTTCAAGGAGCTCTTAATTTTGAGCAGCTACAAAATAATCTCTTCAAGAGAAAAGATATCTTGATCAACATTGTCCTCGTCCTCGCGACACTTTTTGGAATTAATGCTGTTATCAAAAACAAAAATGCCGAATCAACTCTATTAAAAACAGAAATTGAAGAGCTTGAAAAAAAGACAGATGCAATTGCTGAATACGAAAAACAAGAAAAAGTCAAAAATAATTTTATGGCGAGTGTCCCCAAAGGCTTTAGCGGATTCACAGATGTTATTGACAAAGTTTCTGTTCTTGCCGATGAAGCAGGTGTCAAAATCCGCTCATTTGATCCGGCTGAATCTCAAGAAAGTGATTTTTTCGTTACTGAAAAGGTCGGATTTCTTGTCTCAGCTGATAACTACAATGACATGCTATCATTTGTAAATAAAATCGAAACCTCCGAAGAAGGCTTACGGATTGATTCTTGGTCAAATAACGAAAAAAGAAGAGTTCGGCAAAAAATAAATGAAATAAAAAAAGAGGAGGCCTCTGAAGATTACATTCTTCGTTTATCTTCGATTAGGCTAAAAAATGCGAAATAAATATTTATTTATACTCTTAAGTATTATTGTCTTCACTTGCATGGCGAATCGCGCATCTGCTTCGTCGAAGAATATCAATTTGACCGAAATTCGAAACCCTTTTGAATCTTGGCTTCCAAAAATCGAAGAAATTGTTGAAAAAACCCAAGAAACCACTAAGATAATAAAAGAAGTTGCTAAGCCGAAGGTTGAAGAATCAATATTGCCAATAGAAACACCAAAAATTCTGAAGCCAAAAGAACCGCCAAGCGTTCGAATAACCGGACTCATATGGAATAGCGATCGGCCGCAAGCAATTATTAATAATCATGTCGTTTCTGAAGGGGATGCCGTTGAAGATTTCACAATTGTTCGCATACACCCTAGCGGCATTGATATTGATTTTTTGGGTGAGATTTTTACAATTAAAATCGAAAAAACTCAAGTTAATGCCATATAAAACGGAGGCATTTTAATGAAAAAAATAGGAAAAAAATTTTTGCTTGTGCTGTGCGTGAGTGTGTTCACTTTTTTTTCCTTAACAAATTATGGTCTATGCAACTCTCTTTCTCGTTATCATCAAAGCCTCTTTTCTGAATATTCTCAAAGAATTTCAATGGACTTTAAAGACGCTGACCTACGCAGTGTATTAAAAATCTTCTCCCAACAATCAGGATTAAACTTCATCGCTGCCACAGACGTAGCTAACATGACCATCACACTCTACTTAGACGATGTTCCTGTTGAAGAAGCTCTTGAACGCATTCTTTATGCTAATGGGCTCATGTATGAAATTGAACCAGGAAGCGACATTTTTATTGTTAAAAAAGTTGAGAAACCTGCACAAAATTTAATTACTCGTGTCTACCCTTTAAAACATGCTACTGTTTCTAGCTCCAAGCTTCTTACGCTTTTTGAAGATGGGGACGAGGGAAGCTCGTCTTCATCCTCCGGAGGAGAGGACGAAGAATCTAAAGAAGGTATTTTGTTTGCTATCGAAAGCATCTTAACAGTATCCGGAAAGGTTATTGAAGATTCTAGGACAAACAGTCTTATTGTTACAGATATCCCAAGCCAATTCCCATTGATTGAAAGGACAATTGCTAGTCTCGACGTTCCTATCGTCCAAGTCCTCATCGAAGTTGAAATGCTTGATATTTCCAAAAATACTGCTGAACAACTTGGAATAAAATTCGGAGATACACTGCTCTCTTTTTCCGGAGCCAAGCGTGAACACGTCTACCCCTGGGATCAGAATGCCCTTCTTGATAAAGGTTATGAATTTGACACAGAATACACATCTGGCACCATTGACGCATCAGGCCTTACAATGATCTTACAATTTCTTAAAACAATTTCCGATACAAAATCTCTTGCAGCGCCAAAGATTTTAACGCTTAATAACCATACAGCAGAACTCAAACTTTCGACTGATGAAGCTATCGGGGTTACAACCTCAACAACAAGTTCTGAAGGAATCGCAACAGCATCTGTTGAGGCTGAAAGAGCATTAACTGGTGTTTTTCTAAATGTTACTCCGCAAATTAACCCCCAAACAGGCGAGATTATTATGTCTGTTTATCCTCGTGTCATTGAAGCAAGAACAGGGGAAACATTTGCAAGTACAACCTTCCGCGATCCTGAAGAGAGAGGAACAAAATCAATTTTAAAAACTTCTGACGGCGAAACAATTTACATCGGAGGACTCAAGAGAATTGAAGCAGTAAAAACAATCACAAAAATTCCTATTCTTGGCGATATTCCTTTTATAGGTAGCGCCTTCCGCCACAAAGGTGCAAGTGAAGAAGAACGTGAACTTGTGATTTTTATTACTCCACGCATCATAAGAGATGCGAATTCCATTCCGTCAACAGCAGCAAACACTTTCATGCGTGAACAAAACTATCCCGAACGTAAACTTCAAGAAATCGAACGCGCCCTGTTAATCACAGAACAACGACGACGTACAAAATGAGCCGATTACGATTAGGTGAAATCTTAGTCCAGCAAGGATTAATTAATGAAAGTCAACTGGAACAATCTATTGCTGCCCAAAAACAGCAGCGAGGTCGCATAGGCGAAGTTCTGATACGCCTAGGGTTCGTGCGTGAACTTGATATTGTTGTTGCCCTCGCTAAACAACTCAGTGTCCCATATGTTTCCAAAGAATCAGGATTGTTAAAACCACAGTCCCCGGAAATCTTAACCCTTGTTCCTAAAGATTTTGCCCAGAAAAATTTTGTTCTTCCGCTTTCACTCAACAACAACTCTCTGACATGCGCCATTTTTGACCCCTTAGACCTTCTTTTAATTGATAATCTGCGAAAAATTACCGGACGAGACATTAACCTAGTCCTTGCTACTAAAAAAGATATCGCCCAATCTACAGAAGAGTGGTATAGCAAAGAAGGGAAGTCAGCCCTCTCTGAGGCTGTTCAGGATACCTATGATGTCTCACCTAAGGATGAAGTCCATATTGAACGCAAACACGAGACAGAGCTTAGCATTGACAAACTTATTGAACGAGCAGAAGAAGCTCCTGTTGTTAAACTTGTTGACCTCATTATTAGACAAGCGATTGATCAAAGAGCCAGCGATATTCACATTGAATCTTATAAAGATAAAATTTCTCTACGTTATCGCGTTGATGGCGCCTTATGCGAACTTCCACCACCGGCTCGCCATCTTCTTTTGCCAATTATCTCAAGAATTAAAATTCTGGCAAAACTCGATATTGCAGAAAAACGTCTTCCTCAAGATGGCGCAATTATTGCCAAATTGGAAGATAGAACCGTTGACCTTCGTATTTCAACAATTCCAACGGTCTGGGGCGAAAAAGTTGTTATGCGTATTCTTGACAAAGGAGCTATCGAGCTTGACATCGCGACTCTTGGCTTTGATCAAGGTCAGCTTGACTCTATTCGTAAGGCTATAAAAGCACCTTTTGGATTAGTTTTTGTAACAGGTCCTACAGGAAGCGGAAAATCGACAACACTTTATTCATCTTTAAGCGAAATTATCGACTCAACGAAAAATATTATGACATGCGAAGACCCTGTGGAATACCGGCTTAATGGCGTTAACCAAGTTCAAGTACGGCCAGAAATTGGCCTAACATTTGCCTCAGCTTTACGCTCATTCTTGCGACAAGACCCTGATATTATTATGGTCGGGGAGGTTCGAGATATGGAAACTGCGCAAATCTGCGTGCGTGCCGCCTTAACAGGCCATCTTGTTTTAAGCACGCTTCACACCAACGATGCGGCCTCGGCGGTTACACGCCTCATAGACATTGGAATTCCATCGTACCTTTTAACGCCATCGCTTGTTTTAGTTATTGCTCAGCGCCTAGCCCGCAAATTATGCCCACAATGCAAAGAGGCCTACGAGCCTTCCGCTGAACAACTTGGAAAAATTAAAATTAAATCAGATTTAATTTATCGTGCTAAAGGTTGCGAAAAATGTAACCATACCGGATACAAAGGACGTATGGTTGTTAGCGAGGTCCTACTCGTTGACGATGTCATTAAAAAAATTATCGGAACAACTTCTTCTTATACAGATATTCGTGATGCTGCTCAAAAAAATGGCATGAGCACCTTATTTGAAACCGGCATTAAAAAAGTCGAGGCTGGCATAACAAGTCTTGATGAAATCTTGAGCGTAACATTAACATAACCTACTTATCATAAAGCCTTTTTATTAAAATCACTCTATGCTTACCTTTTCATATACTGTTAAAGACGAAAATGGAAAAACCATTAAAGGAATGGCAGATGCCGTTGATAAGGAAACCCTTGTCGAACAGCTCCAGAGACAAGGATACTACATTGTCAATGTGGCCCTTCCGACAAAAGAATCTCTAGAGGCTACACCTGTACAAAAATCTAAACCTACAAAAAAATTCTCTCATAACAAAGTTGACATGTCCGACAAGTTGCTCTTTTCCAGACAACTGGCAACCATGCTTGAAGCCGGCGTTAATCTTTTGCGAAGCCTTAATGTTATTGTTGGTCAAATCGAAAGCAAACAATTTCATAAAATTTTGACCCAAGTTCGTGACGATATCGAACAAGGTCTCTCTCTAAGCGTTGCTTTAGCAAAATATCCAAAAGTTTTCAGTACTCTTTGGGTTAGCTTAGTTGAAGTTGGTGAAGCTTCAGGGACCATGCCAATGGTTCTTGATAAACTTGCCTTTTATATTGAACGCGAAGAAAAATTTCGCTCAGCCGTTATTTCAGGCCTTATTTATCCAGCGCTTTTATTTATTGTGGCCATTGGAGCTATTTTGGTCTTTGCCTTTGTTATCGGGCCCAAGTTTGAAGACCTCTATGGCCAATTTGACGCAGAGCTTCCTGCGCTGACAGTAGCAGTCCTTGGATTTTTTAAATTATTGACCAAACATTTTTTTCAGCTTTTAGGCGTAATATGTGTTATATTTGTATTAGCGAGAAAATATTTTAGAACACCAATCGGACAGGTGCAATTGGAAGGCTTTATCTTTATGCTTCCAGTGGCAGGTCCGGTTATTAAAACGATTGTTGTGGAGAAATTTACTTCGCAGATGTCTATTTTAATAGACACAGGTGTTCCTATTCTCTATGCGCTAGATATTGTTGAACGCATGATAGGAAACAAAACCTGCGAAGCTGTGATAAAGCAGATGAAAGAAAAGGTCCGGGAAGGAAGACTCGTCTCCGAGGAGATGTCTAAAAGTAATTTTTTCCCTCCCATGGCCACCCAGATGATCGCTATTGGAGAAGAAACAGGCGAACTGGGAAAAATGCTAAATCACGTTGCGGAATTCTACCAACGCTTCGTAGAAACCTTCATCCACCGTTTCGCCACAATCTTCGAACCCTTTATGCTTATTTTTATGGGTGCCACTATTGGTGTTTTGGTCCTCGCCATGTTTCTGCCGATATTTGATATTTCGTCTATGGCAGGAGGAGGAGGAGGATAAGGCTCTTTGACAATAATGAAAGGGGGTTTAAAAAAAAGAAAAAAATTCTTGAGATTAAATAAATTACGGTATAATAATAGTATAAATTTTATAAAACCAGGTTAAATAAGGAGGAAAAAATGAGAATCAAAAATACAAAAGGTTTCACGTTGCTTGAAGTTATCATCGTTGTTATCATTGTCGCAGTTTTAGCCAGTGTGGCAATGCCGAAAATATCTTCATCCATTAACTTTTCTAAGGCAAAGGAAGCTCTCGGCTTTATCTCTGCCGCGAGAACTGCAATGGAGCAATGCTATCTTATGCAAAACAACACTTACACAAACTGTGACTGCGACGCATCAACTGCAGGATCTCTTTGCGAAGATATTTTAGGTGTTTCAATGGACGGAAAATATTTTCAAAACTATGAAATTGTTGGCGCGGATGCAACCGATTACACTATCCAGGTATGGTATGGAGTTAGCAAGGCAGCAGGGAATGCCAATTGGATAAAATTTGCTACAGCAGATGACCCATCAATCACAGGCGGTGGTTATTTCTCAAAATTAGTTGCACAATAAAATTGATAATTACTGCTTAGAGAGCAGAAAAATTAACCCAGGGGCTCTTACAGAGCCCCTGGTTGTTATCCGAAACTCATAAAATGAAAAAACTAAAAAATCTCTCCGCTGTTACACTTACCGAACTTATTCTTGTTGTTATCATTGTCGGGATTCTCGTAGGTTTTGGAATTCCAAAATATCAAAAAGCCATCAAACAGGCTAAAGAAAAAAACGCCATTGTCAATTTACGCCTTATCAAAACTGCCCAAAACATTTATCGCGCTGAAGTTAAAAATTATTATCCACATCCTGCAGGGGGATTGGCAGACGCAGATATGATTAATACCAATTTAAAGCTCGGCCTTATCGAAGATGATGTCACATATACCTGCGCGAGTGGAAGTCTGACGAGTTTTACCTGCACAGCAGGTGATACTTCTGCGGGATGGCGATATGAAATTACACAAAGTTTAGACGCACCAGCATGCTCAGCGGGTGTGTGTTCCTATTAAAATATCATGAAGAGTAAAAACTCCTCTCAAGGTTTTTCAATCGTCGAAGTTGTTGTCTCTGCCCTTATTTTTATGATCGTGGCAGCCGGCACATTTGCCGTGTTTTCTATGGCCCGGTCAAAATCAGTAACCTCCGAAGACGAACTCACGGCAATTAATTTTGCCCGCAGATACCTGCAAAGTTTACGCCCGCTTGTGGAACAGGGAACCCCTTTTCCTCTAGACTGTGATAATGCGTTACACGACCTTATCGATGCCGAATTAGGCGAACAAACAGGCCAATATCGCTGCGACAATACCTTAGTAGGGGGAGCACACCAGGTAACTCTAACCATATCTTGGGATGAATAAAAAATGAATAGAAAAAACGCCTTAACGTTCCTTGAGTTAATTGTTGTCGTCATTCTCGTAAGTATATTTGCGGCGTTCGGCGTTGGGCGCTATCAAAAGCTCATGACAAGCACACGTCAAAAAGATGCGATTAACAACCTTATTCTAATTAAGGCTGCACAAAAAATTTATTTTGCAAAAAATGGGGAATATCTCCCCAATGCCGGAACAGTTGCGATAGGAGAAATTAATTCAGGCTTGCATCTGTCCATTGTTGAACCTAACAATCTCACTTATATCTGTGAAGACGATGGACCCACCAACTACAAATGCGAAGCCGAATATAGTGGCAGTCCTAACTGGACGTGTACTATAGCAAACGATTCAAAACCATCATGCTAATACGCATAAAACACCTATTATCAAAAAACGGCTTAACCTTAACAGAACTAGTCGTTGCAACCATACTTATGGGTGTTATTATGCTCGGCGTGGCTTCAATTGACATCGGTATCCGCAATGCCTTTGAAGGCACCACAGAAAACATCGCCGTTACCTCTGAGGTGTCTAGCATAATGCACCACATCTCAACGAATGCTAATCAGGCAACAGGATGGGCAGGCGTCACAAGCGATCCGGATGCAGCAGGTTTTGTCCTTAGCGGGGCGTCAAAGCTATCTATTCGGGTTGATGATTCAAATCCACCTACGCCAGATGACCTGACGAAGGATAATTGGCATATTTATGATGCCGCAATAGCTGCTAATTCCATAACTTATTGTGTGAGGCCTACCTCAAACGGAGTATGCCTAATAACAGATCAGCATCTTGGCAACGGTAGAATTTTAACGTTCACCCCGCAACTTTTAGACACCCAAACTCTTGTCGTAACGATTTCTGGAAGGTTTGACCCGTCTGAGCCAGGTGACGCAATCACAAACCCTGGCTACGTTCTCAGATCTGTTTTTACTTCTTCTTCAATGAGCGGAGGTTAATTGGAGAGGATTGATTCTTCTCAATTTGTCATTTGGTTGATTTACTTCTTTGGGCCGATAGTTCAGCTGGGAGAATGTCTGGTTCGCAATCAGAAGGTCGGGGGTTCAAATCCCCCTCGGTCCACTGGATGGACAAAAATCTAAAAAAGCGCTTTCTCCTATGCAGTATTTCTGAGACTTCTTCCTCAAAATAATGCTATACTTTAAGTAAGATATAAAATTTGGACTTATTAGATACATTTATATTATTTTATATTATAAGGAGAGTCTCATGAACGAAATAATAAACAAGAATACAAAAAGAAGTTTCGGCTTTACGCTGACTGAGGTCATCATAGCTATCAGCGTTGTTTCAGCGTTGGCTGCGATTGGTATTTCAAAATTTCCAATTCTTGTCGAAAAGGAAAGGGTAAAAGCTGTTGAGCGCGTCTTAGCAGATATGCAGGCTTCCCAACGGCGTTATTTTCAGGACACCAAAACTTATGCTAACACAAAAGAAAAACTCGATACAGAGTGGAAAAACGTAACCGGATTTGCAATATCCGTTTTAAACAATGCATCTCGCGTTGCTATGGCAGACCGCCGTCCCATCAAGGATTACGTTCTTTCTGTTGATGCAGGAGGAGGGATTACCTGCAGCGGAGAATATTGCGGTTTGCTTGCCTATAGCAATGACACTCTAGGCGGCGGAGAGCCAGACCCCCCCGGATGCGAATTAGAATGCCCCCCATCTCTAGGGGTAAACGAAGAAAAGTGTATCTGTGAAGAGCCAGCCGGATGCGAATTAGAATGCAAAGAACCTCTAGTGCTAAACAAAGAAAAGTGTATCTGTGAAGAAGTAGCCGGATGCGAATTAACATGCAAAGAACCTCTAGTGCTAAACAAAGAAAAGTGTATCTGTGAAGAAGTAGCCGGATGCGAGTTAGAATGCAAAGAACCTCTAGTGCTAAACAAAGAAAAGTGTATCTGTGAAGAGCCAGCCGGATGCGAATTAACATGCAAAGAACATCTAGTGTTAAACAAGGAGAAATGTATCTGTGAAGAAATTTCAGCATCTAATTGTGCGAAAGTTGAAACTTGCAAAGAAGAAGGCTTTGTCTGGAGCAACACTGAGTGCGAATGTGTTAAGGATCCTGATGCGACCGTAGATGCCGATACGGCCGTAGATGCCGATACGGGTTGGTCTTCCTGGATAGAAAGGATAAAGAAGCTTTTTCCCAATTGGAGCCTGAGGTGACCTTAGACGTCTACGGTACAAAGTCGCTTGTAAGATAACGTCGCTTCCAAGGCCCACGCCATCTTTGCCGTAATTTTTGTGACTAATAATAATTGAAAAAGCCCCGCTAATTTTTAGCGGGGCTTTTCTTTTGCTTTTTTTAAAATCAATGCTAATATAATTCTCATGCACCGAGCATTTCTTAAAACTTTAACAACAAATCAAAAAACTGTTACCCTTGCCGACTCATCGGAAATCCATCATATTAAAAGAGTCCTTCGGCTTAAAGCCGGTGATGCCATCACACTTTTTAATGGGCAGGGGATAGAAGCCAAAGGCAAAATTTCCTCGTTTTCAAAAAACTGTGTCCAAATCAAAATTGAAAAAATAACATCTGAAAAACATACCGGTCCAATTCTTACACTCGCCTGCGCGATTCCTAAAAAAGCTAAATTTCAAACCATTATTGAAAAATGCACAGAGCTTGAAATCGATGAAATCATTCCGCTTGCGACAAAACGAACAGAAGTGCGCTTAAACGAGCTCCAAGCCCAAAAAAAACTTATCCGCTACCAATCGGTGGCTATCAACGCCGCTAAGCAATCAAAAAGAAAAACTATTCCCGTAATATTACCTGTTGCTGACCTTAAGGGTGCACTGCAGCAAATCGATAAAAATACAATTGCTTTTATCGGATGCTTAGACGGTAACCGAAAATTATTAAAGTCTGTCCTTACCGAAGAATTAAAGGAAAAAGGACGCATTATTTTTTTCATCGGCCCAGAAGGAGACTTTACCAGTGAAGAAATAAAATCCGCGATTGATAGCGGATGCATTCCTATTGACCTAGGAAAGACTGTTCTTAAAGTTGATACAGCTGCGATTTCTGTTGTTTCATTTGCTCGCCTTTTATTATATTCTTAACCCGGATTTTGTTAACAAAATCCGCTCACAAAGCCGAGGCGTCGCACCTTGTTGCGACTTGCGAGACAGACCCCACCAAAGGCATTTTGCATTTGATTTTCCTTTCCTCATACATCGAAAAATGAAAAAAATGCTAAATAAGAAAATTTGGTTAAGTAAAAATACTAATATTATATAAGAAAAACTTTTTACTCTGATAAAGAGTTGTAACATACTCTATGTCAGGGTGTTGCAAACCTCTTGAAACAATTGACAACAAATTGTTCCTCATGTATAATTCATTTCTTAATCGAATTCGGAAAAGAGAGATAGAAAGGGAATACGTATGAAAAATCAGAAAAAAACGGATAACTCTGAGAATAAACAAAAAGCTTTAGAGTTAGCCCTAAGCCAAATTGAAAAACAATTTGGTAAAGGTTCCATTATGAAGCTGGGTAATGACTTTGTCGCAGACGTCGAGGCGATTCCAACAGGCTCGCTTGCCTTAGACATAGCCCTTGGCATAGGCGGTGTACCGCGTGGCCGTGTTATTGAAATCTACGGACCGGAATCTTCCGGAAAAACAACGCTCACATTAAGCATCATTAATCAAACTCAAAAGCTCAATGGCGTTGCCGCTTTTATCGATGCTGAGCATGCCTTTGATTCGTCTTATGCGAAGAAGCTAGGTGTCCAACTCGACGACCTTTTAGTTTCTCAGCCAGATACAGGAGAACAAGCTTTAGAGATTGCGGAAACTCTTGTCCGCTCGAATGCGGTTGATTTAGTCGTCATTGACTCTGTGGCAGCTCTTACGCCACGCGCTGAGATTGAAGGAGACATGGGCGATTCGCACATGGGACTTCAGGCAAGGTTGATGTCACAGGCACTTCGAAAGCTAACAGCCGCGATTTCAAAATCTAAAACATGCGTTATCTTTATCAATCAAATTCGTATGAAAATTGGCGTCATGTTTGGTTCTCCGGAAACAACTACCGGTGGCCGTGCTTTAAAATTCTACTCTTCAGTACGCATTGATTTAAGGCGTATTGAAACTTTAAAACAAGGGGATGTGGCGATTGGAAATCGCGTTAAAGCAAAGATTGTAAAAAACAAAGTCGCAGCGCCTTTCCGCGAAGCACGCTTTGAAATTCACTTTAGCGAAGGAATTTCACGCACAAGCGATGTTCTTGATTTAGGCATTGATAACGAGCTTATTAATAAATCCGGCTCATGGTTTTCTTATGAAGATCAGAAAATCGGCCAGGGACGTGAAAGTGCCCGTGCCTTCTTAAAAGAGAATCCAAAAATTCTTGAAAAGATCGAAAAAGAAGTTCGCGAGAAATTTAACGCTAGTAGATAAGCTAATGTCATCGAAGCGCTGTGATCACGAAAAAAAAGCACAAACCACAGCGCTTCGTTTAATTAAAATCCGCTTTCGAAGCGAGCAAGAACTTCGACAACGTCTGCGTTTAAAGAAAATTCCAAAAGTAGCGATTGAAAAGACAATTAGTTATTTGAAAAACATTGGACTTATCGACGATACACAATTTGCTAAAGATTGGATTCAAGCTCGGCTTTATAAGAATTTTGGCATAAACCGCATCAAGCTTGAGCTTCAACAAAAAGAAATTTCTAAAGCAATTATCGACAAAGAGCTTGCTGTAGCTGAAAAAAAGAATGACGAAGAAGCTATCGTTCAAGCACTCATCGAAAAAAGAATCAAACGCTATCGAGGACTAGAACCTATCGTAATCAAAAGACGGTTATACAGCTACCTTGCACGCAAAGGATTTTTAGGTGAAACCATCTTAAGGGCCTTAAATCAATCATGAAAACAGCAGAAATAAGAAGAAAATTCTTAGAATTCTTTGCATCCAAAAATCATAGTGTGTTGCCAAGCGACTCGCTGGTGCCGAAAGATGACCCGACAGTCCTTTTTACGACTGCAGGCATGCAGCAGTTTAAAAAGCAATTTTTAGGCCAGCTTGAAGGCTTTACAAGAGCTGCCACATCACAAAAATGCTTACGCACCGATGATTTGGATGAGGTTGGAAAAACCGCTTTTCATCATACGTTCTTTGAAATGCTAGGCAATTTTTCTTTCGGTGATTACTTTAAAAAAGACGCCATTGCTTGGGGCTGGGAATTTTTAACTAGAATTATCGCAATCCCGCAGGAAAAACTTTGGGTGTCCGTCTATAAAGACGATAGAGAGGCTGAAGATATCTGGATTAAAGAAATTAAAATTGATCCTAAAAAATTAGTTCGCTTAGGCGATAAAAGCAACTTTTGGCCGTCTGAGGCTAAACAAAAAGGCCCTAATGGTCCTTGCGGGCCTTGCTCAGAAATCTTTTATGATTACGGGGAAAATGTTGGATGCCAAAAGACAGGCTGTAATCCTGATTGTAGCTGTGGACGTTTTGCTGAAATATGGAATTTAGTCTTTACACAATTTAACCGTAAAGACGGTGGTGAACTTGAACCATTACCGGCTAAGAATATTGATACGGGCATGGGCCTCGAGCGGCTAGCTGCCGTTGCGCAAGGAAAACCAACGAACTTTGAAATCGATTTATTTGAACCTATTTTTTCAGAGATTAATACGCAAGAGGTGCAGGCAAACATCTCGCTTTCAAAGCGCGAGAAAAATATTATCGCTGATCACATCCGTGCTATTGTTTTTGGTATTGCCGATGGTGTCGTTCCGTCTAACGAAGGACGCGGCTATGTAATGAAAAGGCTTATTACGGATATTACAGATATTGTTTTAGAAAAAGGCGATAACTCATTTATCTACAAGCTTGTTCCGGCTGTTGTTACGGCCATGAAAGACACATACGAAAATTTGGTAAAAAAACAAAACAACATCGCGACTTGGATACAAAAGACCGAAGAGGGCTATAAGAAAGTACGCAAAGAACGCATTCCTGAGCTTAAAAAAGAAGCGCAGACGAATCCAAGCGAGTTAGGAAGAATTATTTTTAAATACCGGGATACTTATGGGCTTACTCTAGCAGCGGCAAATTCAACGCTTTTATCAATCGACATTCCTGAAGAGGCAATAAAAAATGCCACGGCAAAGGCTGAAGAGCTCATGGACCAACAACGCGAAAAATCACGTGCCGCAAGCAAGATGACAGGAGATGTCTTTATGGCCGATGAACTTAATCTCAACGTTGCAAAAACAAACTTTTTAGACCAAGATGAGGCAAAGGTAAAAATCCTAAAACTTTTCATAGGCAATACTGATAAAGATCGCGTAAGCCAAGGCGATGAAATTAAAATTGTTATGGATAAGACACCATTTTATGCTGAATCCGGTGGACAAATGGGCGATACCGGCGTTATCGAAAGTGGAAGCAATTTGATTGAAGTGACACAAACACAAAAAATTTCTGGTGTATTTGTTCATGTCGGAACAGTTAAAAAGGGATCATTTAAATCAGATGAAACAGTTTTAGCGAAAATTGATAAAGAGCGCCGAATGGCTATTATGCGCAACCATACTGGAACGCATCTTTTGCAGGCTGCTCTGCGTCAAGTGTTAGGCTCCCATGTCCAGCAACAAGGTTCGCTAGTGGCAAAAGACCGCTTACGCTTTGATTTTACGCATCCCAAGGCTTTAAAGAGAGATGAACTTATTGAAATTGAAGATATTGTTAACCGAAATATTCGCACTTGCACGCCTATCGGTAAAAAAGAAATGCCACTCGCCGAAGCGCAAAAGCAGGGGGCCTTAGCATTTTTTGCCGAGAAATACAACCAAAAAGTACGTGTTGTTTCGATGGGCGAATTTTCTAAAGAACTTTGCGGAGGAACACATCTTAACAATACCGGCGAAGTTGGTCTTTTAAAAATTATCTCAGAAAGCGCCATTGCCCAAGGCATTCGCCGCCTTGAAGCCACAACTGGCGATGCGGCTCTTAAAATGGTACACGACGCCGAACAAACTTTAGAACAAGTTGCCCAAGCGCTAAAAGCTCCTGTTGACGAGGTGGCGGGTCGCCTGGAAGCCCAACAAAAAAGAATAAAACAAATACAAAAACAACTTTCAGAATCTAAGCTTCAAGAGGTCAAAAGCTCTGTTGTTGACATTATTGCAAAGTCAAAGACCGTCAAAGGGGTAAAAATTGTTTCGCATGTTTTTGATAGTCTTGACGTAGAAACGCTTAAAAGAATTTCTGACCTCATTAAACAAAAAACAAAATCTGCCGTGATTGCGTTGGCAGCAAAGCAAGAAAAAAACGCCTTTGTTGTTGTTTCTGTTACAGACGATTTAATTAAAAAAAATATCAAGGCAAACGATATTATTGAGGACATCGCTCCAATGATCAACGGAAGCGGAGGCGGCCGACCAACATTGGCGCAGGCTGGCAGCAAAGACGTAAAAGATTTAAACAAAGCGTTAGATGAAATCGAAAACATTGTAAAAGGAAAATTTAACTCATGAAAATTCTTAAAACCGATGGCCCAGGCATTCAAAAACTCTACGACCGAAACCTTTATGCACGGAAAAAGCGCATCGAAGAAAAAGTGCGCCGTATTATCGAAGATATTCGCGCTAAGGGTGATGATGCCGTTATCAAATACACAAAACGTTTTGACAACGTCAAGTTAACGCAGAAACAAATTAAGGTTACTGAAAATGAAATCAGCGCAGCTTATCAAGGCATTACAAGTGACTTTATCTCAACCCTAAAAATTATTATCAACAATGTTTCACTCTTTTATAAAAAACAGCTCAAAAAACCTTGCCGTGTTAAAAACGAAGACGGCGTTATCTTAAGGGAAAAAATTACACCTCTAGATTCTATCGGTATTTATGTTCCGGCAGGCACAGCGCCTTTGGTTTCATCAGTCTATATGTCCGTTATTCCGGCTAAAATTGCCGGAGTCAAGCGTATTGTCCTTGTTTCCCCACCAGATAAGACGGGAAACATTAATCCTCACATCTTGGCTGTTGCGAATTTATTAAAGGTTAACGAAATCTATAAAATCGGAGGAGCACAGGCTATTGCCGCGCTTGCTTTTGGCACTAAAACTGTCCCTAAGGTAGACAAAATCATTGGCCCGGGTAACATGTATGTAACCGAGGCTAAGCGTCAACTTTTTGGATATGCAGATATCGATATGCTCGCCGGCCCCAGCGAATTGGCAATTATTGCCGGACGCCAAAGCAATCCTGACTATATTTTGGCAGACCTAGAATCACAAGCTGAACATTTAGGAGGTCTGGCAGTTTTAATTACACCATCAAAAAAACTTGTGAAACAGCTAAAACAATATATCCCTAATGGCTATGTCGTTCATACAAAAAACATGGCAGAGACTATTGATGTGGCCAACCGTCTTGCTCCGGAACACTTGCAAATTATGACAACGAATGCGTCAGGTATTGCGAATAAAATTCAAAATGCTGGTGCAATTTTCTTAGGACTTTATAGTCCAACAGCAGTCGGCGATTACATTGCCGGTCCAAGCCATGTTTTACCGACATTAGGGACAGCAAAATTTTTCTCAGGCTTATGTCTTTCGGACTTTACAAAGACAAGCCATATCATTGCTTATTCAAAAAAAGCTCTAGAGCGCGTTCGCGAACCGATTGAGAAAGTTGCACTTCTAGAGGGACTAACGAAACATAACGAATCTGTTCAGATACGATTTAAATAAGAAAGGACGCGTTTTATGTTCAAACAAAAAAAGGAACGCAAAGCCAAGTTCGAGCGTAAAAGTACTGAGACGGAAATTACGGCTGAACTTAATGTAGACGGCCAAGGAAAATCCAATGTTCAAACACATATCGGCATCCTTAACCACATGCTGGAACTTTTTTCATTTCATGGGCTGTTTGATTTAAATCTGACCGTTGCAAAAGCCGATACAGATATTGATATCCACCACACAAATGAAGATATCGGTATTGTTCTAGGAAAGGTATTTAAAAAAGCGCTTGATAAAAAAGTCAGTATCCGCCGTTTTGGTTTTGCAGCTGCTCCTATGGAAGAAACATTCTCTGAAGTCATTATTGACATCAGCGGACGCGGTTATTTTACGCTCAAGACAGAAGAGGGGTTAATCGCCAAAATGCAAGATGGCTACTCAATAACCTACCTAGAGCACTTTCTAGAATCTTTCGCGCACAGCCTTGGAGCAAACTTAATTGTTAACATCAAAAATGCAGGCGAAGACTTGCACACAATTCTTGAAACAGTTTTCAAAGCGTTAGGCTTAGCTCTAGACCAAGCGACAACTGTTGATGCGCGTCGTGACGGCATACCATCAACTAAAGGAATTATCGACTAATGATTGCCATCATTGACTATGGAATGGGAAATCTGCGCAGTGTGCAAAAAGCCCTTGAGAGAGTCGGCGCATCTGCCACTGTTACTGATGACCCTGAACTCATTAAAACGGCTGAAAAGATAGTCCTACCCGGCGTAGGAGCTATCCGCCCTGCTATGGAGAAGCTGCAAGCTCTTGAGATGATTCCTGTTATTAAAAAAGTGATTGGCAAAAACAAACCTTTTCTGGGAATTTGTTTAGGCCTACAGCTTCTTTTTGAAAAAAGCGATGAAGGAGGCGAAGTCAAAAGTCTTGGTGTTTTGCCAGGAGTCGTGACGCGTTTTTCCGCCCTAAAAGTTCCTCACATGGGCTGGAATCAACTGCGCATTGAAAATAAAAACTGCGCACTTTTTAGCGGAATTCAAGATAATGTTAATGCATATTTTTGTCACTCGTATTATGTCGCTCCTGCCGATAATTCTGTCGTTTCCACAACAACCGATTACGGTGTTAGCTTTGCCTCATCTGTGTGCAAAAATAATGTTTTCGGAGTACAGTTTCACCCTGAAAAAAGCCAAGAAATTGGATTACAAATTTTAAAAAACTTTGTGGAGCTAAAATGATTATTATTCCTGCGATTGACATTAAAAATGGAAAAGTTGTCCGCCTAACACAAGGAAAATTTGATCAAGAAACCATCTATGATCAAGATCCTATTTCCGTTGCCAAAAATTGGGAATCTCAAGGAGCAGAGCTTATTCATATTGTTGACCTTGATGGAGCCCAAACAGGAGAGATAGCGAATCTGGATACTATTTTAAAAATCCGGGAAGCGGTCAAGGTTCCCCTTGAGGTCGGAGGCGGAATCCGAAACACCGGAACAATTGATAAACTTTTAAACGCTGGCATCAGCCGCGTTATCTTAGGAACCCGTGCTGTTGAGGATCCTAATTTCTTAAGTGGCATCCTCTGCGAATGGGACAAACAAATCGCTGTTAGTATTGACTGCGCTAACGGCAAAGTTACGAAAAAAGGATGGACTGAGACTTCTGATATCGACGGCAAAGACTTGGCGCGGCAACTTGCGAATTTAGAGCTTCAAACCTTAATCTATACCGATATTGCAAGAGACGGCGTTCTGGTTGGCCCAAACATTCAAGGAATTAAAGAAATGCTCTCAGCGATCAATATTCCTATGATTGCATCTGGCGGTATCTCAACTTTAGATGACATTAAAGCACTTGCGTCGCTTAACACGCCACAGCTAATCGGGGTCATTGTTGGAAAAGCCCTTTATGAACAAAAATTTACAGTTAAAGAAGCGATTGCTGCATGCTCACAAAACGTATAATTCCTTGTTTGGATGTCAAAAATGGCCGCGTAGTTAAAGGCATTAATTTTGTTGAATTGCGTGATGCCGGAGATCCGGTCGAGTGTGCTAAGACCTATGACCAGGCACAGGCCGATGAAATTGTATTTTTAGATATTACGGCAAGCCATGAGAAACGCCCAATCTTTTTAGATGTTGTAAAAAAAACAGCAGAACAAGTTTTTATGCCCTTAACCGTTGGTGGAGGAATCAATAGTGTTGAAGATATCCGCGAACTTTTAAACGCCGGCGCAGATAAAGTTTCAATAAATACCTCTGCGGTACAAAACCCTGGGCTAATTAGCGAATCTGCAAAACGATTTGGAAGTCAGTGCATCGTAGTCGCCATTGATGCTAAAAAGAAAAAAGACTCTTGGGAAGTTTATACACACGGCGGCCGCACGGCAACAGGCAAAGATGCTATTGTCTGGGCTAAAAAAGCAGAAGAATTAGGCGCCGGAGAAATCCTTTTAACCAGCATGGATTGCGATGGAACCAAAAACGGATTTGATTTACCGCTAACCAAGACTATTTGTGATGCTGTCAATATTCCGGTCATTGCCTCAGGCGGTGCCGGTTCATTAGAGCATTTCTACGATGTCTTTACGAAGACTTCAGCCGATGCAGGTCTTGCCGCGTCAATATTTCACTACGGAGAGATTCCGATTGGCGATGTTAAAAAGTACTTAAAAAATAAATTAATTGGAGTAAGAACATAATGATTAAAGAAGAAATAATTCTCACAACACAATCTGTTAAGAAACTAAAGTTTAACAAAGAAGGACTTATTCCGGCTATTGTTCAAGACTACAAAACAAAAAATGTCTTAATGCTAGCCTATATGAATTTGGTCTCTTTAAAGAAAACGATCAAAGACGGAAAAACATGTTTTTGGTCAAGGTCCCGTAAAGAATACTGGACAAAGGGCATGACCTCAGGACATTTTCAATTTGTTAAAAATATCTATTATGATTGCGACTTAGATACATTGCTGATTGCTGTGCGTCAAGTGGGCGGAGCATGCCACACAGGAAAAAAGACATGCTTTTATCGTAAATTAAAGAAATGAACCCACCCCGGGTAATGCACGGGATTTTTGGGCGAAATGCTGAGCGGCTTTAACCACGCATGTATAATATGAGCTATCCAACAAAAAAAGAATTTCTAAAACTAACAAAAAAAGGAAACCTTATTCCTGTTTATCAGGAAATCTTGGGAGACCTTGAAACACCGGTGGGAGCCTATCTTAAGTTTGCCCATAAGGCAAAGTATGCTTTTTTGCTAGAATCCGTCGAGGGCGGAGAGAAGGTGTCGCGCTATTCTTTTTTAGCCAAAGACCCAAAAATGATTTTCAAAAGCCAAAACAATAAGGCTGAAATTATTACTTTTGAAGAATCCGGAACTAAAAAAACAACGCGTCCTATCAAAGGAGAACCTTTAAAAATCGTTGAAGAAATTATGTCCCAATACAAATTTGTCCCGGTTAAGGGCCTTCCAAGATTTTGTGGTGGCTTTATCGGCTACATGGGCTACGACACAGTACGGTTTTTTGAAAACCTTCCCAAAAAACCTAAGGATGATTTAAAGCTTCCAGACATCGTGCTGTCTTTGACAAAAACTTTAGTTATTTTTGATCATCTTAATCATACGATTAAGATTGTTTCATGCGTTCATGTTAACCCAAAAGACAACGCCCGTAAAAAAGCGGCAGCTTATGATAAAGCACAAGAAGCCATTGCCAAGGTTATTCAAGAGCTTAAAACATCCTATCTGCCAGAACCTAAGTTTTCAAAAAAAATAAAGAAGCAGAAAGTCACATCCAATTTTACAGAAGCTAAATTTAAAAAAGCTGTTGTTGAGGCCAAAAAGAAAATTCGTGCAGGCGACATTATTCAGGTCGTTCTTTCGCAGCGATTCCAAACAAAAATTCATACTGACCCGCTTAGCATTTATCGAACGCTTCGAAACGTCAATCCATCTCCTTACATGTATCTTTTGAGATTTGATGACGTTCATATCGTCGGTTCATCTCCAGAACTTCTCATCCGATGCGAAAATGATGTGGTCGAAACTCGACCCATTGCCGGCACTCGCCCACGGGGAAAAACAGACAAAGAAGACGAAGCCCTAGCCAAAAGCCTTTTGGCAGACCCTAAAGAACGCGCAGAACATATCATGCTTGTTGATCTTGGAAGAAACGATTTAGGACGCGTTTGTCGACGAGGGACTGTTAAACTTTCCGAATTTATGAAAATCGAGAATTATTCACATGTCATGCACATTGTCAGCAACGTTCGAGGAATTCTAAAAAAGGGCAAAACGATTTTTGATGTTATTCGCGCAGGATTTCCTGCCGGAACTGTCTCTGGAGCACCAAAAATCCGCGCCATGGAAATTATTGATGAGCTTGAACCCGTATCCCGCGGACCATATGCCGGATGCATTGGGTATTTAAGCTTTTCCGGAAACTTAGACACCTGTATTACTATCCGAACCATTGTAATCAAGAATAAAACAGCTTATATCCAAGCCGGAGCAGGCATTGTAGCTGACTCAAATCCAAAAAAAGAATACATTGAAACGCGTAATAAGGCTAAAGCGCAAATTGCAGCTATTGAAGCTGCACATCAAAATTTCTAATAACAATCTTGAAATGTAATCAAAAACAGTTAATATAGTATAATTATCAATAGAAAGAGGGGTAAAATGGAAGTACGCATTAGATTACAGCGGATAGGGAAATCAGCGAAAAAGCGATACAATTACCGCATCGTAGCTATTAAAAAACAAGCGAAGCGTGATTCTCGCACTCTTGATATCCTTGGCTATTACGATCCTGCAAAAAAGCCTGCGGTTGTTTCTCTTGACCAGCAAAAGCTGGAAAAATGGATCAAGCAAGGTGCTCAGATGAGCGACACTGTAAAAAACTTAGCAAAAAAATTAAAAAAAGCATAAAAACATCTTTACTAAAGAAGCGAGGTTACTATGGGCGGAGAATCAGCCGTTAATCCTATGGGCATGCTTATTCCTTATGCCTTAATTTTTGCAGTGTTTTACTTTTTAGTTATTAAACCGCAAAAAGATAAACAAAAGCAGCACGAGGCTATGGTTGGTGATTTAAAAAAAAATGACGAAGTTGTAACCTCCGGAGGTATCCACGGAACAGTTGTGAATACAAAAGATGCCACAATTACTGTTCGTGTTGATGATAATGTAAAAATCGAAATCGACAGATCCGCAGTGCTGCGCGTGATCAAAAAGACTTAAAATAAGGAGTTTTCAACAATGAAGAGCTTAAAAACTCGCCTACTTATTATTTTTGGGGTTATCATTGCCTCAATCTACTTTGCCTTTCCACTTGAAAAACGTATCAATCTTGGGCTTGACCTTAAAGGTGGCATGCACTTGGTTTTACGTGTTGAAACAGAAAAAATTTCCGAGGATGCACGAAAAGATGCTGTTGTTCGAGCCATGGAAATTCTACGCAAACGTATTGACGGGATGGGCGTTGGCGAAACGCTTATTCAGAGGCAAGGTGACAACCAAATTCTTGTTCAATTGCCTGGCGTTACAGACCGTGATTCTGCGATGGCCATGATCGGAAAAGTCGCCCAGCTTTCTTTTAAGCTTGTCAGCAATGATCCGAACCTTTTAAGTCAAGCCATTGCAGGAGAGATTCCTGAAGGATATGAGCTTAAATACACTGAAGATGATGATGGCAGCAAACGACCGCTCCTTGTCGAAAAAGAGATTGCATTAGGCGGACAAACAGTTAAAGATGCCCGCGTAGATTTTGATCAAACCGGTTTTGGCCAACCTCATATTTCTCTAACACTAAATAGTGAAGGCGCAAAAACATTTGGAAGAATTACTCAAGAAAATATCGGCAAACAGCTTGCGATTATCTTAGATGAGGAAGTTATTTCAGCACCAAACATCAAAGATTCAATCTTAAGCGGAAATGCACAAATCACAGGACGTTTTTCATTTGATGAGGCTAACCTTTTAGCATTATCTTTGCGTTCAGGTGCGCTTCCGGCTCCAATGAAAATCGAAGAAGAGAGGACTGTTGGCCCACTCCTTGGAAAAGACTCTATTGAGGCTGGCATCAAAGCTACTGTTGTCGGTGGCATTGCCGTTCTTATTTTTATGTTTGCCTGGTATTTTATTTCAGGACTTATCGCGGACATTGCTTTAGCTTTAAACCTTCTTATGATCGTAGGCGCTATGGGATTCTTGAATATGATGATGCCGGATGCGCAAGCAACACTTACTCTGCCTGGCATTGCGGGTATTATTCTAACGCTTGGGATGGCTGTTGACGCCAATGTTCTGATTAACGAGCGTATTCGTGAAGAAATTGCCAACGGCCGGCCATTGCAAGCTGCCGTCAGTAATGGTTTTAACAAAGCATTTAAGGCAATTGTTGACTCAAACATGACAACGCTTATCGCTGCTTTTATGCTCTTTCAATTTGGCTCTGGTCCGATTAAAGGTTTTGCGGTTACTCTTTCAATTGGTTTAGTCATCAGCCTTTTTACAGCACTGTTTGTCACAAAAGCACTTTTTGATCTTCTCATTAATATAAAAATTTTACGCTCGCTTCCGAGTCTACGCCTGATTAAAGGAACAAAAATTGACTTTGTTGCCAAGCGTTACTTTTGCTACGTTATCTCGACAGTTGTTCTTGTTGCTGGGATGCTTGCGCTCTTTTCTAAAAAAGATGCAGCCTACGGCATTGACTTTGTCGGAGGCCAGGTTCAAGAATATCAATTTGAAAATCCGGTAGCCGTGGATGATATCCGCACCTCTTTGTCTAACAAAGGCTTAAAAAATATTGTTATTCAACAGTTTGATAAAAGCCCAGAAACAATCATGATCCGCACCTCAGATGATAGCTATGATACGGTTTCTCAAACGTTTAAAGATGAATACTCAGATAATTCCTTTGAGCTTCTGCGTGTTGAGAAGGTCGGACCAGTCGTTGGAAAAGTTCTGCGTAAGCGCGCGCTCTTGGCTATGTTGTTTGCTTTAGCCGGAATTTTGATTTTTGTTGGATTCCGCTTTAAACATTTTGACTTTGCTGCCGCTGGTGTCATTGCTCTTTTACATGACGTTGTTATTACCCTTGGAATCCTTGCCATGACAGGACGTCAGATTGACTTGTTGGTTATCACGGCGCTTCTAACAATTGCAGGTTATTCCATAAACGACACTATTGTTATCTACGACCGTGTCCGTGAAAATCTCCTTAAAGCCAAAAAGACAACCTTACGCGATGTGATTAATTTAAGCGTTAATCAAACTTTAGGACGGACTGTTTTGACAACAGTTACAACGCTTCTCGTTGTTACGGCCCTTTACTTTCTAGGCGGCCACGTCCTTAACACTTTTGCGTTTTGTCTTTTGATTGGATTTATTTCCGGAACCTATTCAACAATTTTTATTGCGTCACCGCTCGTTTTAATTTGGCAAAAAAAAGTAAAACGATAGACGCTATAAGTCAAAGACCCTCACAGAGATGTTTAGATCGCTGAAATTTTTTGTCGCCCAGACTGTGTCAAGCGAAACAATCCTCAAAAATCTTGTTGCATTTGGCTACACGCATGTGGATGCCATTTTAGAAGAAGGGGACTTTTGTAAACGCGGTGGAATTATTGATATCTTTCCAACCAACTTTGATTCGCCGGTACGCATCGATTTAGACGATGACAAAATCCGTTCAATTGCCAGCTACAATCTCACAACAGGAAAATCCATCTGGCAACACCACATTGTCATTATCCTTCCTAAAAGAAAATCTAAAAAAGACAACTTTTCTTCCGAGACACCATTAAATAATTTTGTTGATGTCGCCCAAGGCGATTATGTTGTTCATAACAACCATGGCATCGGAAAATTCTTAGGCATTGAAGAACGTGTATTCAAAGATGAAAAAAAGGAACACCTTGTTCTTGAATACGCAAACGGAGACAAACTTTTTGTTCCTAAAAATGATATCCACTTAGTACAAAAATATGTTGGCTTTACCAAAAAACCACCGCGCCTTTACCGCCTTGGTTCGGGAAAGTGGAAAAAAATCCGCGCGCGTATTCAAAAACGTATTCAACAATTCGCCGCTGAGCTTTTGCATATTCAAGCCTTAAGGGCAAGCCTCGAAGGTTTTTCATTTGACAAGAATAATTCTTGGCAAAAAGAATTTGAAAAGAACTTTTCTTTTAAAGAGACTCCGGATCAAAAAAGGGCCTGGCAAGAAGTTAAGGCTGATATGGAATCTAAATACCCGATGGACAGGCTTATTTGCGGCGATGTCGGCTATGGGAAAACCGAAGTGGCTATGCGGGCCGCCTTTAAGGCCGTCATGAATAACAAGCAAGTTGCTATATTAGTCCCGACAACAATTTTAGCGGAGCAACATTATTATAATTTCTTAAAACGAGTTAAACAGTTTCCGGTTGAAATCGCGATGCTCAACCGATTCCGCACGCCCAAAGAACAAACTGAAATCATTAAGAGTCTTGCTAAAGGGGGCGTTGATATTATTATCGGAACACATCGCCTTTTGTCAGATGATATTATCTTTAAAGATTTGGGACTTGTTATTATTGATGAGGAACAACGTTTTGGAGTGAAGGCTAAGGAAAAACTAAAACGTTATCGGCTTTTAGTTGATGTCTTGACATTAACGGCAACGCCAATTCCGCGCACCCTTTACATGGCTATTACAGGGGCTCGTGATATGTCAGCAATTAATACACCACCGCAAAATCGTATTCCTGTTTCAACTCATCTTATTGAATTTGACGAAGATATTATTAAAGACGCCATCTCCCGAGAACTTCGGCGAAAAGGGCAAACGTTTTTTCTCCATAATCGGGTTGAAGATATTGATAAAATTGGTAATATTATAAAAAAGCTTGTTCCCAGGGCGCAAGTCTGCGTAGCTCATGGGCAAATGCCTGGTCGCCTTTTGGAAAGAATTATGTTACAATTCTTAAAAGGTGACATAGATATTCTCGTATGCACCACGATCATTGAATCTGGCATTGACATCCCGAACGCCAATACCCTTCTTGTTAACAGGGCTGACCGTTTTGGTTTGGCCGATTTACACCAATTGCGCGGAAGGGTTGGCCGCTTTACAAATAAGGCATATTCTTATTTTATTACACCTCCAAAAAATGCAATTTCACCACAGGCTAAATCAAGACTTGAGGCTATTGCCAAATACAGCGGGTTAGGGGCAGGATTCAATATCGCATTTGAAGATTTGCAAATCCGCGGAGGAGGAAATTTGCTCGGGGAACAGCAACATGGATACATTTCTTCCGTTGGGTTTGATTTATATTGCCGTCTTTTAAAGGAATCTGTTGAAAATCTAAGAAACGCACACAAAGGAGACACCGAATGAAGAGTAAGTTACTTTTTCTATTAATCATGACATCATTTATCTTTCCTTCAGCGAACTGCTTTGCTTCAACAAGCTATGAGGATAAAATCATTGCTGTTGTTAATGATGATGTTATCACGTTGAAAGATTATAAAGAATATCTCGGAATCATTCAAATGAGCCTTGTTTCTTCCGGGCGTAGCCAAGAAGAAATTGATGAAATTATGAGTTATTATCAAACGAATGGGCTAAAAAGCCTTATCGATGATAAGCTCCTTGTCGATGCAGCAGACGCAAAAGGGCTTACCATCCGGGACGAAATGATCGATAAGCGTATTGAAGAACTTAAAGAAAAATATCCTTCTGAAGAAATGTTTTTGAAAGATGTCGTTTCTCAAGGAATGACTCTTACCGATGTCCGCCAAAAAATTATAAACCAGCTTAAGGCCAAGTATGTCGAAGAAGCCGAAGTCCGCTCAAAGGTTTTTGTAAGTCCTCAAGATGTTAGTCTTTTTTATTTTGAGAATAAAGAGAAATTTCAACGTCCAGCGAGTGTTGACCTTGACTCTATTTTTATAGCCTATAACGATAACCCTGAGCAAACGAAAGACAAAATTAAAGAAATTCTGGATCTCGTCAAAAATCCGCAAAAACTTCCGGAAAGTCAAAGATCCTTTAAAGACATTGCTAAGAAATTCTCAGAATCCCCATCGATTGGAATCATCCAAAAGGGAGAAATGCTTCCAAAAATTGAAAAAGTCGTATTTAGCTTAAAAGTGGGAGAAACCTCCGGCCCTGTTGAAGCGAATTCAGGAATTTTTATTTTTCACCTTAAAGAAAAAATTCCGGAAGAACTTGCTAAGCTTGAAGAAGTTAAAAATAAAATTTATGATTTTCTTTTTCAGCAGCGCCTTACTGAACAGCGTAATGCATGGCTTGATAGCCTAAAACAAGACGCCTACATCGAAATCAAATAAATTCTTAAAGAGATTCCTCATGCCTAAAATTAAAAAACCTAACATTGTCATTACGATGGGTGACCCTTGCGGAATTGGACCGGAAATTATTGCAAAAGCTTTGTGTCACCCTCAAGTAAACAAGCTCGGTAATTTTCATATCATAGGTGATTATCAAGTCTTTTCAAAATATGCAAAAAAACCCGTAGCCAACACAACCTTTCTCGATTTAAAAAATATTTCCAAACCTCTTGAAATTGCTACGGTAAACAAAAAAGCAGGACAGGCCTCTCTGGAATATTTAGATACAGCCTTGAGTTTGCTTAAAGCAAAAAAGTTCTCAGCCCTTGTAACAGGACCGGTTTGCAAAGAAGCTGTTCAGATGGTAATTCCAAAATTTAAAGGCCACACTGAATATCTGGCCAATTTTTTCGGCATTAAAAAATACGATATGATGTTCGTTGTAGATCAATTAAAAATCGTCGTGGCAACCCGTCACATCCCATTATCAAAAGTTTCGAAAGCTATTACTTTAAAATCAATTTATCAAACTATTGATTTAACCGCAAAATCTCTCAAGACATTCTTTAAATTAAAAAATCCGAAAATTGCTATTTGCGGGCTCAATCCTCACGCGGGAGAAGGAGGGGGCATCGGCAAAGAAGAAGTAACAACTATCACTCCTGCAATAAAAAAAGCTCAGCGCCTTTATCCTAAAGTCTTAGGCCCTTTTGCTGCGGACACACTTTTTTGCCCATCTGCTTTAAAGAAATTTGATGCCGTTATTGCCATGTACCACGACCAAGGCCTTATCCCAACGAAAGCAACATCCTTTAATAAGCTTGTTAATTTTACAATTGGACTTCCTATCATCAGAACGTCACCGGCACACGGAACAGCCTTTGACATCGTTGGAAAAAATAAGGCAAATCCTTCCTCGATGATCGAATCAATTAAGCTAGCTGCCCGGCTTGCAAAATGAAAAAGCTTTCTTCTGCAATAAAACCAAAAAAACGCTTCGGACAAAACTTCCTTATTAATCCTCACATCGTTAATAAAATTATTCTCGCCTGTGATCTTAAGTCCTCAGATTCAATCGTTGAGATTGGTCCAGGAAAAGGTGCTTTAACAGGTCACATTGCTCCCAAAGTAAAAAATCTATTTGCCATTGAAAAGGATAAAGTTCTTGCAAAAGAACTCTCCGGTAACCTTGAAAATAAAAATATCACTTTTTACAATGCGGATTTTCTCAAATTTAATCTTGAAAGTCTCGGGAAGAGATTAAAGGTAGTTGGGAATATTCCATACTACATTTCGTCACCGATTATTGAAAAAATAATCAACAACCGAAATTTTATTGACAGCGCTTTTATTATGGTTCAGCTTGAATTTGGCAAACGTCTCGTTGCTAGTCCACACTCCAAAGACTATGGCTCTCTAAGCTGTTTTATCCAGTATTACTATAAGCCAAGCCTTTTATTTAAAATTAAAAATACTTCATTTTACCCTCACCCAAAAGTCCAATCCTGTTTCATGCGACTTGACCCTGTAGAGGACTCATCTCTTAAAGCTAAAGACGAAAAATTACTATTTCAAATTATCCGCCAGGCCTTTCAGCAAAGACGAAAAACACTTCGCAATTCCCTTGCCGCATTACTTAAAATACGAAACTCTCAGGATGTTTTTGAGAAACTCAATATTGATCCGCGCTTGCGTGCTGAAAATCTCTTCTTAAAAGACTTCATCCGCATTGCAGGCCACGTACACTCTAACTGTTAGAATTATAAAAAAATTATCCGACAATGGATAGTTGATAAAAAGAAGGGGTGGTTTAACGAATTAAACGCCGTCGAACCACTTTTTTTGAAATCGCTTTCCTTCGCGTTCGAAGGCGCAATTAAAAATCATATCTTGTACTTTTTCACTAATCTCTTCAAATCGTACACCAACTAAAAAATCTCGTCCTTCAAACCTGCCCCAAGTCACGCGACCCTGAGTTTGGATTGAAACTCCATCGGTAAGTTCAATAGTCAAAGAAAGCTTCTCGGAGTCTTCAATCTTTTCATACGACCTCATACAAACCCCAGTATTGCTGATATCCCTGCTAACACATTCGTGAAAATTAACACCATTTTGATGCTTGTATGTGATCTTGTTAGCAACTTCCCATCGAGGAAAATAACGGTGGTCGCTTTGAGTGCCACTGATCTGATTGTTCATCGTAGATCCTTCAACTGTTGTAGGGATAAATAAAAAAACCACTTAACCTAGTACTTGGTTCCGTGGCTAATTTAAATATAGCATAATAAACTTGTGATGACAAGATAAGAGTTTTAAATCTTTACCCCATGTTTGCTTGACACAGATGAGGTGCAGTGGTAAAAATAGAATACGAATTCTGAAAAAAAATTAACACAAAGCAAGAAGGCAAAGATATTTATGGAAAAACGAATTTTTTATCACGACACTGATGCCGGAGGAGTTGTTTACTATGGCCGCTATTTAAACTACCTTGAAGAAGCAAGAACAGAATTTCTTGACAACAGAGGCCTCAGCGTTGTCGAATTTACAAACCAAGGATATCTTTATGCTGTCCGCAAGTGCAACATAACCTATAGAAGCCCAGCACGTTACGGAGAGACCATTAACTGCACAGCCGAACTTAAAAAGGTCACTGCTGCTCAGCTTATTTTTGATCAAAAAATCACAGAAAAAGGGACAAACCGGCTAATGGTCGAAGCCGAAGTAACTTTAGTTTGTCTAACCTCTGATTTTAAACCTGCTCAAATTCCAGATAACCTCAAAGAAAAGCTTGCCTAAGTCAGGCATCCTTTCCGTGCTTTTCCTGCATGTTTTAATGAGTTTTACCTTGTCACTTTTAGCCTTTGATGCTAATATATCTATCTTAATATAAATCAAAATATATAAATTATGATTACTAAAAAAGACGTCCAATACATCGCACACCTTTCCCGCATTCACCTTGCTGAGAATGAAGCGGAATCACTCACTAAAAATCTTGAAGGCATTTTAACCTACATTGAAAAGCTCAAAAAGCTTGATGTCGCAGATGTTAAGCCAACGAGCCATGTTCTTCCTTTAGAAAACGTTTTTCGTGAAGACGTTGTACGCGAATCGCTTTCACAAAATGATGTAATGAATATGGCTGTTGAAAAAAACAAAGGATCGTTTAAAGTGCCCCAGGTTATCGAATGAAGCTAAACGAACTTACCGCACACGAAGCTCTCGCTGCTTTTAAGGCCAAAACAACAACCCCAAAGGCACTTTTAGAGACGGTTAAAAATGCTATTAACCGTACTGAAAAAAAAGTTAATGCATTTGCCCATCTTGATGAAATTCCTTACAACTCAAAAGAAGATGCAAAAGCTCCTATCCCAATTGCTATTAAAGATAATATTTGCATCAAAGATTACCCGACAACTTGCGCTTCGCATATTTTAAAAAATTTTAAACCTCTATACGACGCCACAGTTATTAGCAAGCTGAGGGAGTCCGGAGCTAATTTCTTGGGCCACTCCAATATGGATGAGTTTGCTTTTGGGTCATCTACTGAAACATCACACTTTGGCCCAACAAAAAACCCATGGAATTTGGATTGTGTCCCTGGTGGGTCCAGCGGAGGCTCAGCCGCTGCTGTAGCTGCCAATGAGACAATTTGGGCTCTCGGGTCTGATACGGGAGGCTCTATTCGCCAACCTGCATCATTTTGCGGTGTTGTTGGATTAAAACCTACTTACGGACTTGTATCCCGCTATGGACTTATTGCTTTTGCGTCGAGCTTAGATCAAATTGGCCCATTTACCAAAGATGTCGAAGATTGCGCCTTACTTCTTAACCTCATTGCCGGACATGATGAATATGATTCAACCTCTGCAAAAATTGAGATTCCAGATTACACAAAATCTCTAATTAATGATGCAAAGGGATTAAAAATTGCCATTCCCAAAGAATATTTTATTGAAGGAATTTCTCCTGATGTTAAGGCCAGTGTTGATGAAGCCATCGCGCTTTTGAAAAAGAAGGGGGCAACATTTACAGAAATTTCTATGCCTCATACCGAATATGCCGTAGCAACCTATTACATATTGGCAACGGCTGAGGCAAGTTCAAACTTAGCACGATTTGACGGAATTCAATATGGTTTACGTTCTTTACCAAAAGAGCAAAGAAAAACTTCTCTAATCGACCTTTACGAAGAAACACGAAATCAAGGTTTTGGACAAGAAGCCAAACGCCGCATTATGCTTGGAACATATTCCTTATCTGCAGGCTATTATGATGCATATTATCTAAGGGCCCAAAAGGTACGAACACTCATTAAAAAAGACTTTGACGATGCCTTCAAACAATTTGATGCGATTATTACTCCGACGTCTCCGACAACGGCTTTTAAAATTGGCGAAAAAACCTCAAATCCTCTTTCGATGTACTTGTCAGATATCTATACCATTTCTGCAAATTTAGCCGGTATCCCTGCGGTTTCAATTCCATGTGGATTTTCAAAAGACAATCTCCCAATCGGGCTTCAAATTATGACAAAGCCGTTTGACGAGCAAATGCTTTTCCGCACAGCTTATAGCTATGAACAAAATACAGATTGGCACAAGAAAAGAGTGAACTTATGAAAAACTACGAGACCGTCATAGGGCTTGAAGTTCACCTCCAACTTAACACTAAAACAAAAATCTTTTGTGGATGCGCAAATACTTTTGGACAAAATGCTAATACGCTCACGTGCCCAATCTGCCTAGGACTACCAGGAACACTTCCTGTTTTTAATAAAGAAGTTCTTAAAAATGGTATTCGCGTCGGCCTCGCATTGAATTGTAAAATTAATTCTTTTGTCAAATTTGACCGAAAAAATTATTATTACCCAGATTTGCCTAAGGCATATCAAATTTCACAATATGATTTTCCAATCGCCAAAGATGGCTATCTGCCTGTGCAAATAGATGGCCAGCTTAAAAATATTGGCATCACCCGAGCTCATATGGAAGAGGACGCTGGAAAACTTATCCATGACTCCGAAATTAAAGCCAGTTTAGTTGATTATAACCGAACAGGAACACCTCTTGTTGAAATTGTTAGCGAGCCAGATATCCGCTCGCCTCAAGAAGCTTATGATTACTTAACAAGTCTAAAACTTCTTATGCAATATTTAGATGTCTCAGATTGCGACATGGAAAAGGGTTCTTTACGCTGTGATGCAAACATTTCTTTAAGAAAAGAAGGTGCCAAGGAATTTGGAACAAAGGCAGAGGTTAAGAATCTTAATTCTTTTAAAGCGGTTAAAAGCGCTCTTGAGTTTGAAGTTGGCCGCCAAAAAAAACTTCTTGATTCTGGTGAGCGAGTTGTTCAGGAAACGCGGCTTTGGGATGAGGCCAAACAAATTACGCTTTCGATGCGAAGCAAGGAAGAGGCCCATGATTACCGTTATTTTCCTGAGCCGGATCTTGTGCCTTTTACCGTCGATCAAAAAGTTATCGATGCCGCAAGAAAAGCCCTTCCGGAATTTCCCCTTGCAAAGAGCGGCCGTTTTATCAAAGAATACGGGCTTTCTGAATACGATGCCGATGTTTTAATCCAAGATAAGAATCTTTCCCAATTCTTTGAAGACTGTATCGTCAATTACAATGAACCAAAAAAAATCTGCAACTGGATTTCTGGTGCGCTTAAACAAGAACTTAATGCCAAAAAAATAAATTTTCCCGAAGCAAAGCTATCTGTTGATCATTTTATTTCTCTTATTCAAAAAGTTGATGATGGCACTGTCAGTAACTTAGCGGGAAAAGATGTTTTAAAAATCATGCTTGATACACATAAGGACCCCAATGCCATTATCAGTAATAAGGGCCTTGCACAGGTTTCTGACGAAGGCGCATTAGAAAATATTATTGCGGAAGTCGTTTCTGAAAATCCACAAATTGTCGAACAAATTAAATTAGGAAAAGAAAGCGCCATTGGATTTCTTGTCGGCCAATCAATGCGCAAAACCCAAGGAAAAGCTAATCCCAAAATTATAAATCAGATGTTAAAAAGGAGAATTCTCGATGTTTAAAAAGTTTCTCATTGCCACCATTTGCATTTTTTCTGTTCTTTTGATGGCTCAAAGCGCTATGTGCGAAATTGACAAAAATGATAAAATTGACTCCGATCTTTATGCTCAAATTGAACTTTTTAGCTATGCCTTAACAACGGTTCAGGCGGCTTACACTGAAGAGCCAACAGCAAAAGACCTCATCTACGGATCCCTTAAGGGCATGCTGAGCTCTCTTGATCCTCACAGCCAATTCCTAACCCCGGAAGACTACAAGGACTTAAAAACAGAAACAGAAGGCAAATTTGGTGGACTTGGCATTGAAATTTCTATTCGCGATAACCTTTTAACTGTTATCACGCCTCTTGAAGACACGCCGGCCTGGAATGTCGGAATTAAGGCAATGGATAGCATCATTAAAATTGAAGGCGAGTCAACAAAAGATATCACCTTAAGCGAAGCCGTTAAAAAACTACGCGGAAAACCAGGCACCAAAGTTGATGTAACCATTTTTCGCGAAAGCGCAGGAAAAATCCTTGAATTTACAATTACGCGCGAGGTCATTCACATTCAAGATGTTAAGGATGTTATGATTTTAGATGATGACATCGGCTACATTCGCTTGACGGAATTTCGAGAAGATTCTCATAAAGAATTTAGAAAAGCTTTAGACCAACTAAAAGGAGAAGGGGCTCAAGCTCTTATTTTAGATTTAAGAAATAACCCTGGTGGGTTGCTTAATGTTGCCATTGATATCACCGAGGAATTCTTACCTGAAGGTGAAACAATTGTATCAATAAAATCTCGCAATCCATCGCAAAACAGCGTTTCTAAATCCTCGAACAAAAATGGCGACTATCTTGAATGGCCGATGATTGTTCTAATAAACGAAGGAAGTGCCTCAGGCAGTGAAATTTTAGCTGGCGCTCTTAAGGACAATAAACGTGCTGTGACTTTAGGAACAAAATCCTATGGTAAGGGTTCAGTTCAATCTGTCATTCCTCTGCCAGATGGCGCAGGATTAAAGCTAACCACTAGCAAATACTTTACGCCATCCGGCCAATCAATCCATGGAATCGGCATCAATCCGGATGTTGTTGTTGAGCGTAAATTTGAATTAGATAGCATTGAAAAAGATGAAAAAAGTACCGCTAAAGAAATTTTTAATAATGTCGAGAATGGCGATCAACAGATAGATTCAGAAACAAAAGAAAAAACTACAGCTAAAGAGAAACTTTTATCCGATAATCAAGTTCAATCAGCGATTAGCGTGCTCCAGGGCATCAAAGTTTATCGTAATTAATTTATGTCCTTAACAAAAAGTCAATTCTCAAAACGTAACATTATCATTGGGGTCGGCATCTTTTGTGTTGCGAGCCTTGTTGTCGCTTTTGCCTTAAAGTCCATTCGTACAAATAGCCTCACTCAGACTCCAAAAGCCGCTCCTGAGCCCATAGGACGCATTGCCATCATTCTCGATGATTGGGGCTACAATTCCAAAGGTTGCGCCTTTTTAGAAAAAATCGATATCCCTGTCGCAGTGTCAATTCTTCCTGAGTTACACTATAGCCAAGACATGGCGCGCTGCGCACATCAGAACAATAAAGAAGTTATGTTGCATCTTCCACTCGAGCCTCATAAATTCTCTGAAACATATCCGGACGGCTACGTTATTTTATCTTCAATGACGAAAGATGAAGTCTTTGCCCATCTTGATAAATTCTTTAAAAATATTCCGTTTGTTGTCGGGGCCAATAACCATATGGGGTCAAAGGCAACTGAAAACAGAGAGCTCATGAAAACTATCTTTTCATATCTCCATAAAAATAATTTCTTCTTCATCGATAGCTTAGTCTCCAGCGATTCAATCTGCGAATCAGTGGCTCAAGGGGAGGGTGTTTCATTTCTCCGCCGAAATGTTTTTTTGGATAACGAAGCAAACTCAGAATATATCAAAGGGCAACTTGATCAGCTTGCCAAACGGGCAAGAAAATATGGCTTCGCCCTTGGGATTGGTCATGACAGGCCCTTGACTCAGAAAGCCCTCTTAGAATACGGACAAGAAATGAAGAATCAAGGATTTGATTTCGTAACAGTTAAAGAACTAATTGATTATGCCAAAAAAAAATAAAATAAACATCCTAGGCATTGAAACCTCTTGCGATGAAACAGCGGCTTCGGTTATCCAGAGCGGAAAACTCATTCTTTCAAATGTTGTCGCCTCAAGCTTGCATCTGCATAAAAAATACGGAGGGATCATCCCAGAGATTGCATCACGCAAACAACTCGAGCTGATCGACAAGGTTGTTGAACGTGCTCTGAAAAATGCAAAGCTTAAGATAAACGACATTCATGCAATAGCCGTCACAACACATCCCGGATTAGTTGGTTCGCTTCTAGTTGGAATTTCTTGGGCGCGCGCATTGTCTTACGCGCTAAAAAAACCATTAATTGAAATTGATCATATCAAGGCGCATCTTTACGCTGGGTTTCTTAAGGATATGAAGTCAAAAACAGACACTTCCTCTCAGAGGCTTCCCGCAGTTGGCCTTGTCGCCTCAGGCGGTCATTCTAGCTTGTTTTATGTAAAATCATTTGATAATTTTAAGCTTCTAGGACAAACACGAGATGATGCCGCCGGAGAAGCCTATGATAAAGTCGCCCGCATTCTGGGATTAGGATACCCGGGAGGCCCTGTTATTGATCGCCTTGCGAAAAAGGGGAAAAACAAAGATATCCATTTCCCAAGAGCTGATCTTGGCCAAACGCTTGATTTTAGCTTTAGTGGATTAAAAACGGCAGTTTACTATTATGAAAAAAAATGGAAGGATAAAAAATCTTTGCCCATTAATAAAATCGCTTACGCATTTCAAGAAAGTGTTGTTCAATCGCTTGTCAAAAAAAGTATTTCAGGTTGCTTGCAAAAGAAAGTTAAAACCCTTATTGTAGGAGGAGGGGTAGCAGCCAATTCTGCCTTGCGGAAAAAGTTACAAGAAGCCGGCCAACTTCATAGAATTAAAGTTATTTTTCCAAGCCTTAATCTTTGTATGGACAATGCAGCCATGATTGCTGGCTTAGGATACCACTTCTTTATAAAAAAACAAAAAAATAAAGGGAGGAAGCATTGATCGAGCAAATTACCGAAACCTTAATCAAAGTTCTCTTAACTACTTTTCTATGTGGGGCGATTGGAGCAGAAAGATTTACTCGACATAAAGGAGCAGGAATGCGAACCCACATCTTAATTGGCGTCGGAGCAACGCTGCTCGTATTGACTTCTTATCATGTTTTTGATATATATAAGGATGTTGGAGACATTGACCCGACTCGCATTATCGCCGCAATTGTAACAGGAATTGGTTTTTTATGTGCCGGAACAATTATTCGAGGAGGGGCAAATGTTACAGGCCTCACCACAGCGGCAACTTCTTGGACTGTTGCCGGAATCGGTATTTCAGTTGGCTGTGGAAACTATATCGCTGCTATCATTGTTACTATTGTTGTTTTCTGGGTCCTTTTGGGGCTTCGGTCGGCGGAAAAGAAAATTGAAAGATTTTTTAACAGTTAATCTACAGGGGAGGGAAAGCCGCCATGAGAGATAAAAGAAATAAAAAGAATACAGAAGAAAAAGCAATTGAAATTAACGCAGAAATGCAAGGAACCCTATCTTTTGGTGACCCTGTAAACTTACGCATCAATGGCATGTTTGAAGGAACACTGCAGACACGTGGCACATTAACAATCGGAGAAGAAGCTTCTGTTGAAGCACGAATTACCGGTGAAAGCATCATTGTTGCCGGAAAAGTTAAAGGCGACGTCTCTGCTCAGACAATGCTGGTTCTTATGCCAACAGCTGAACTTACAGGAAACATCACAACTCCAAAGCTTAATATCGTTGAAGGCGCTATTTTCCAAGGCAAGTGCCACATGCTCAACGAAAGCCTTACCCTAGAAGAAGCCTCGAAATACCTCGAGCTTGATATTCCTTCGGTTATTGAGATGGCAAATGCTGGCAATATCCCAGCGACTCGAAGTGGAGACGAATGGAAATTTGAACGTGCAAAGATTGACCGATGGATCGTGCTTGAAAAAGCAAAGGGCTAATCCCTCTCACTAAAAACTAAGGGAAAAAACTAACCTATGGCTGATCAATTTATCTCTGTTCGAGAAGCTGCCCAAGCTTTAAGAATTTCAGAGCGAAAAATTATGGAACTGGTAGACGAAGAAAGGCTCCAGGCCTATCGCATCGCAGGCCAATTTATTCGTTTTAAACGAAGTGACGTCTTGTCTTTAAAAAGTGCTGGAACCGTTGCCTCGGAAACAACTCATCACGAATACACAAGGCGTGAGCGATTTTACGACTTTATTTATTTTAATGATTTTTATATTCTTTCTTTTTTTATTGTTCTTTTTTTCCTCTATATCATCTTTACAAACGCATGATCCGATCCTTACCTTTTAAGAAAATTCTTGATATTTGTTTTGCTTTCGCGTAAAATGCACTCTCTCTGGCGGCGTAGCTCAGCCCGATAGAGCACTCGGTTCATACCCGATTTGTCACTGGTTTAAATCCAGTCGCCGCCACCACTTTTTCTTTTCCTTAAATGCTTGCACGCCTTTTCAGTTCCAAGTATAATACACATGCTTTAGTAAACTTTTCTACAAAGGAAAAAATGCATTGAGAAAAAAATTTAGCCTACTCATCCTAATAATAACATTACTTCTGTCGCCTAAAATTACTTTTGCCCAGGGAGAAGGTATTGACTCCATTTATAAAAAAGAAAAAATTGAGTCCATTTATGATGTTAAAAAAATCGAAGATGTTTCCGTAGGACGCCTTCGTCTGTACATCCTTTCTGATGAAAACCGCAAAAAATACGAAGAGGCGCTTGCCAAGTGGGAAGCCGCCAAATCAAAACGTATCACTATCGAAAATAAAATTGCCGACACTAAAAAGAAATTGCGTGATTTTAAGCTAAACAAGCCATCAATGGTCGGAAAAAAAGAACAAAAGCTTGTTAAAAAAATTGAAAAAGCAAAAACAGTAGTTGAAAAGGCGCAAAGAAAACTTAAAAAGCTTGAATCTGAATACGACTCAAAATTCGCGAAAGAAAAAGCAAAAATCCAGAAAAAAGAAGATAAAATAGCTAAAAAAATTAAAAAAGAACAAGGAAAACTTGCAAAAGCAAAAAAAATGGAAGAAGCGGCTCTCAAAAAACTAAAATCTCTAGAAAAACAACTTAAAATACCCAAATAATTATGAAAAAAAATAACTTAAGAATTTTTCTCATTACGCTCTCTTTTATGTCTATTACGACAATTATTAGTGCCCAAACTGTAAGGGAACCACTGTTTCACTCTTTATCACAAGAAAAAAACAAAACTTACAAAATTGAAAAAGTTACTAAGACGGGCATCTTAAAACTAGATGACGGACGTTATGTAAAGCTTATCGGCTTAAAAAATCTTCCTCCCTGCAAAAAAGAATTCAAGCGCAATCCACAAGGAATTATTATTGAAGAATATAGCCCCGTAATCCCTGTAGAAGAATTAGCGTATAATTTTATAACTGAACTCCTTGAAAAGAAGGAAGTCACCCTTGAGCTTGACGAACAATATCGCGACATGGAAGGTTACATCTTAGGCTACATTTTCTTAAAAGACGGAACATTTGCAAATGCCGAAATTCTTAGAAACGGCTATGCTAGCTTGCGCATTTCACCTCCAAACCTTAAATACGAGAATGAACTCCGTCAATCCTACCAAGAAGCCAGTCGAGAAAAACGCGGATTGCACGGAGAATAGCATGGGAGAGACCTGGGCTTTGATGGTAGTTCTTGTCTTGCTTTTACTTCTAATCGCAGTCTTTGGCACCCGATGGTTTAATCAATTTTAGTTTGCCTTAGTTTTTTGCAATGATCAAAAAAATCACCCGATTCTCACAAAGCCAAAACTTACTGAATCCCGGAATGAAAATTATTGTCGGAGTTTCCGGAGGTCCGGATTCAATAGCTCTATTACATGTTTTGAGCAAGCTACGCCACCGCCTTGGACTTAAAATTTATGTTGCACACTTTAATCATGGAATTCGAAGCGAAGCTGCGAAAGACCAGAATTTTGTAAAAACTTTTTCCAAACAACTCAATTTGTCGTTTTATTCAAAAAAAGAAAAAATTCAAAAAAAAAATAAATCCCTAGAGGAAAGAGCAAGAGAGGCCCGATTCGCTTTTTTATGTGCTCTCGCTAAGAAAACAAATGCCGATGCCATTGCCCTGGGTCACACGCAGAACGATCTCGCCGAGACAGTCCTCATGAGAATAATACGAGGAAGTGGTCTTTTGGGCTTACGCAGCATTCTCCCTAAGCGCATCATCAACAAAAACGCTATCATTCGTCCTCTTTTGTGTGTGAGTCGCACAGAAGTTAACAAATATCTAAAAAAACATAAGCTTAAATACTGTGTAGATAAAACAAATTCTCAGCAAGATTTCCTTCGCAATAAAATCCGTCTAACCCTTATTCCCATTCTTGAAAAGAATTATAACCCAAATATCAAAGAAATTCTAATTTCCTTATCTCAAACATCATCTTTAGACTATGAATATTTAGAATTACAAGGGAGGAAAGCCTTCAAAAAACTTTCAAAAAACTCAGTAAAACTAAAGTCTGTTCACCTCAACCAAAAAAACTTTAAAAATCTTCACCCTGCTTTGCAACGCATTGTTGTTCGGTTGTCTATCGAAAACGTCCAAGGAAGCATGCGCCGCCTAACTCTGAAACACATTCTAGAAATTGAAAAGTTGCTCAAGGCTGACTCACCTTATGGTGTTGTTAGCTTGCCTCAAGGAGTAGAGGTTCTTAAAAAACATCAGGATCTCCTCATTCAAAAGAGTTCCCATTAATTTTAAACCAACCCTTGATTAAATATTTAGAATCATTATAATATTTTATCTAATACTTATACTTAAGATAAAGAGGAGAAAATGAGAAAGAAAATTCAGCCCAAACGAAACGACAAAAAAACCCCTGGCAAAAATTCTACTTCCAGCAGTAGCCTTTGGCTTTGGCTTGGAATTATTTTTGCAATATTGATTTTTATGAGCCAGTCCGAATTTAAGTCTGCTACCGCTCCAAAAGAATTGAGCTACAGCGAATTTTACACAATCCTTAAAGATAATCACGAAACTTCTCAAATCACCTCAATTGCAATGACAGAAAATCAAATTGAGGGAACGATGAACGATGGCTCACAATTTAAAGTTATTATTCCCGCAGACGATGAAGTTATCTTAGGGCTTATTCGAGAGAATGTTTCTGATTTTAAAATCCTGATTCCCAACACGTTCTGGAGTAATCTTATTTTTTCTCTGGGTCCAATCCTTATTCTCATCTTATTCTTTTGGTTTTTATCCAACCGCGGGGCTCAGATGGGAAACCGCCTTTGGTCATTTAGCAAGTCTAAGGCCAAAATGACAGCCGGAAAGAACGGGAAGATCACTTTTTTAGATGTTGCGGGAGTCGATGAGGCAAAAGAAGAACTCCAAGAAGTTATTCAATTTCTTAAAGACCCTAAAAAGTTTGAAAGGCTTGGCGGAAAAATTCCTAAAGGAGTCCTTTTAGTCGGACGCCCCGGAACTGGAAAAACACTTTTGGCTAAAGCTGTTGCCGGAGAAGCCGATGTCCCATTCTTCTCACTTAGTGGATCAGATTTTGTTGAAATGTTTGTCGGCGTAGGCGCTTCCCGTGTCCGTGATTTATTTGATCAAGCTCGTAAGGCATCAAAAACCGCCGGAAAAGGAGCTATTATTTTCATTGATGAAATTGATGCCGTAGGCCGTTTACGTTTTTCCGGAATCGGAGGGGGAAACGACGAAAGAGAACAAACCCTTAATGCTCTTCTCGTAGAGATGGATGGGTTTGATACCCATGGTGGTCTTATTGTTGTTGCAGCAACAAATCGTCCAGACACTCTGGACCCAGCCCTTCTTCGTCCAGGCCGTTTTGACCGCCAAATCGTTGTGCCGTTACCTGACATTACGGGACGCGAGGCAATTTTAAAAGTCCACACCAAAAATATCAAATTAGGAGATAATGTTGATTTACGTAAACTTGCCCAGCAGACTGTTTATTTCTCAGGAGCTGACTTAGCTAATGCCTGCAACGAAGCTGCGCTTCTAGCTGCGAGAAAAAATAAAGAATCTGTAGGACATGTTGAAATGCAAGAGGCCATTGAGCGCGTAACCATGGGGCCTGAGAAAAAAAGCCGCATTGTTTCCAAGAAAGATAAAGAGATTACTTCTTTTCATGAAGCAGGCCATGCATTATTGTCGCTCTTAGTCGAAGGGGCTGATCCTTTTACCAAGGTTTCCATTATTCCTAGAGGAATGGCCGGCGGATACACGATTACACCCCCGATGGAAGACAAGCAAACTTGGGGAAGAAAAGAACTCATGGCAAAAATTATTGTTGCTTTAGGCGGCCGTGCGGCCGAAGATATCTTTTTGAAAGATATTACCACCGGCGCACAGAATGACCTTCAACAGGCCACTGCCATCGCTCGTGCTATGATTTGCGAATACGGCATGAGCAACAAGCTTGGAACGCTTACCCTTGGACACCATCAAGGTCAAATATTCTTAGGGCGCGATATGGTTGAGCAGAAAAACTATAGCGAAGATACTGCAAAAGCTATTGACCAAGAAATTCGATTTCTAATCAGTAAATCTTATGTCAAGGCAAAAGAATTATTGTCAGATAACAAAGAAAAGATTGCAACTCTTGTCGATAGGCTTAAAGAAAGGGAAGTTCTCGATGTTGAAGAGGTTAGGCTCTTAATTGGTGTTGCCACCTTGGAAAAAAACCTAACTCCACCTAAAACGGATGATAATAATCATGCCGTCGGTTAGTTTTTCTCAAAGGAAAAAATTTACATTTCGCGCGCGAGACACCATGATTCTGCTTGGTCGACAAACAAAATTAATGGCGGTCTTAAACCTTACTCCGGATTCTTTTAGCCAAGATGGACTCCTAAGAAAAAAACTTTACGATACCTCTTATAAAGTAGCGTACGCTCAAAAATTAATTAAAGAGGGTGGAGACATTGTCGATGTCGGTGGAGAATCAACGCGCCCGGAATCCAGAAGAGTGGCCATCAGCGAAGAACTAAAACGGACTATTCCAACCATTCGCCTTCTTGCAAAGAAGACAAAAATTCCAATCTCGATTGACACTTACAAGCCCGAAGTCGCCGAGCAAGCCCTTGATTCAGGAGCAAGCATTGTCAATAACATCAAGGGGACAAACCTTACAAAATCAATGCTACAAGTTATAAAAAAATACGATGCCGCTGTCATTCTCATGCACATTCACGGCAATCCTAAAACAATGCAAAAACATATTTTCTACAAAGATGTCGTTCAAGAAATTATCAATGCCTTACGAAAATCTATTGAAAAATGCTTGGAAAGCGGAATCAAATCAGATAAAATCATAATAGACCCAGGAATTGGATTCGGAAAAACTGTTGAACACAACCTTAAAATTATTAGACATTTATCCGATCTAAAAATTCTCAAAAAACCTATTTTGATTGGAGCATCACGAAAATCTTTTATAGGAAAAATTCTTCAAAAGGATGTTTCGGGAAGAATAATGGGGACTGCTGCTTCTGTATGCGCCGCGATTTTTAATGGTGCGCATATTATCCGCATTCATGATGTTAAAAAAATGAAAGAAGCAGCTACAATGGCAGACGCTTTTTTAAGCATTAATGAAAATAAGATGGTTTAAAAATGATCGAAACAATTTTAAATATTTGGAATTTTATCAAACCAGAAGTTGAGATTGCTGTTCTTTGGTATGTCTTTTATCAAATTCTTGTTTTTTTCGAAGGAACACGCGCATTCCAAGTTTTTAAAGGCTTTGTCTATCTTTTAGTTGCTTTTTTACTATCCCAGATGTTAGAGCTAACAACACTTAATTGGTTGTTAAGGAATTTCTTTGCCATATCCATTATCGCTGTCCTCATTATTTTTCAACAGGAGCTTCGCCAAGGATTAGCCCGCCTAGGACAACAACACCTTTTCAATTTAAGCCTTGAAGAATCCGAACTTTTAGCTGTTATTAAAGAAATTATAACCGCCGCCCATAAATTGGCGCGCCGAAAAATTGGCTGTATCATAGCTATTGAGCGAGATGCGAAATTAAAAACGTATGTTGAAAGTGGCGTTGCTTTAGACGCAAAAGTTTCTGCAGAGCTTATTCAAAGCATTTTCATGCCAACAACACCCCTACATGATGGCGGCATTGTTATTAATAATGAGCGCATCTTAGCTGCTGCATGCTTGTTTCCATTATCCGAAAATGCAAATTTAAGTAAAATCATCGGAACGCGCCATCGAGCTGCTCTGGGTATCACAGAACAAACCGATGCTATCGCGATTATTGTTTCAGAAGAAACAGGGAATATCTCTGTTGCCGCTGATGGCCGATTTATTCCGGTTGTAAACAAAGAACGCTTTTCGAGTATCTTAAAAAATCTTTTATTTAAGCAAAGCAAAAAATAATGAAAAAGTGGCTTACACATAACCTAGCCTTAAAAATCATTGCCCTTGGGCTTGCTATTGTTACGTGGATGTACGTACACGGGGCCCTAATCCACAGCTAATATCTTTAATAATTATCATCATGCCAAAATTAGGAATTAACGTTGACCATGTTGCCACTGTTCGCCAGGCAAGAGAAGGATTCACGCCTGACCCTGTTTTGGCTGCAAAAATTTGTGAAGAGGCAGGGGCCCATAGCATTGTGGCCCATCTTCGAGAAGACCGACGCCATATTCATGATCGCGATATCCAAAAACTTAAGAAAACTGTCAAGACACGCCTGAACCTAGAAATGTCCTTAAACAAGGATATTGTTGCTGTTGCCATAAAAATTAAACCCTACCAGGCAACACTTGTTCCTGAAAAACGACAAGAACTGACCACCGAAGGCGGCCTTGATGTTATTAAGAATTTTACAAAAATAAAACGTGTTACAAAAATTCTTTCTCAAAAAGGCATTCTCGTTAGCCTTTTTATTGATCCTCAAAAAAATCAAATTATCGCCGCAAAGAGATCTGGCGCTAAATCAATTGAACTTCACACAGGTTGCTATGCTAATGCGCAAACACCTGTCGCCCTTAAAAAAGAATTTAAAAAAATAAAAAACGCTGTAAAAATCGGAAATAAATTAGGACTAGTGGTTAATGCAGGCCATGGCCTTAATTATAAAAACACGCAAACACTCGCAAAAATAGCTGGTATTGCGGAGTTGAATATTGGCCACTCAATTATTTCGCAGGCTATTTTTGTCGGGCTTAAGAAAGCCGTAAAAGATATGCTCAAACTTTGCAAACAAAAATGATTTTAGGACACGGAATAGATATCATTGAAGTTAGCCGCATCTCAAAAGCCATTGAGCGTTGGGGCGATGACTTTTTGCGACATGTTTTTACAGATCAGGAAATTGCGTATTCAAAAAAACGCCGTTATCCCAATCAACATTTTGCTGCACGTTTTGCGGCAAAAGAAGCTGTTTTAAAAGCTATCGGGGAAAACGCCCATATTAGCTGGACAGATATTGAAGTTATTAACCAGCATAATGGCAAGCCAACATGCTTATTTCACGAAAAAGAATTTGATAAGAAAATTTTTATTTCGATGTCGCACACAGAAAATTATGCAGTTGCCAGCGCCGTTATTACGACGTAATCCACACTCCCATAAAAATACATTTGGCCATGTTTTGGTTATTGCTGGCTCCAAAAGCATGCTTGGAGCCGGAGCATTAAGCAGCTTAGCTGCAATGCGGTCAGGAGCTGGCCTAGTTACTCTAGGCGTTCCCCAAAGCTTAAATATTGCTGCGCAAAAAAAAATCTCTTCCGTTGTCATGACTTGGCCACTACCTGAGACAAAAGAGCAAAGTTTTTCCTTGGCATCCTTTCAGAAAATCGAAAAAAAGTTATCAAAATTTCAAGCTCTTACTATTGGTCCCGGATTATCTCAAAATCCATCAACTCAAAAACTCATCCGTAAAATAATCTCAGAATTAAAAATTCCAATGATTATTGATGCGGATGCTCTTAATGCGCTTTCAAAAAATACTTCGTCACTTATCAAAATTAAAGAAATGAAAATACTGACTCCCCACCTAGGAGAAATGGCGCGTTTGACAGGGCTTTCAAAAAAACATATTGAAGCTAACAAGCTAAAAGTTGCAAAAAACTTTGCCAAAAAATATCATTGCATACTTCTTCTTAAGGGCCACCGCACCGTTGTTGTCGCGCCTGATGGAAAAATTTACGTTAACAAAACTGGAAATGTTGGCCTTGCAACAGCCGGAAGCGGCGATGTCTTAACCGGAATTATTGCGGCGTTCTTAGCGCAAGGCCTGTCCGGCTTTAATGCCGCAAGATGGGGAGCCTATGTTCACGGAAAAGCAGGGGACATTGCAGCAAAAGAAAAAGGGAGGGCCTCTCTTATCGCCACAGACATTATTGAAAACATATCAGCAGTCCTAAAAGATAGAAAGCCAAGAACATAAGTGCCTTACCTGACAACATGCAAATAAAACAAACACGAAAATATGAATATCTGGTGTGGTCTTGTATTGCAATCTATGCTATTGCTTTTTTCTCATGCTCAGCTTTACGTTTTTTTGCTTTTGATTATTATGATATGGATTTTGCAGTCTACGCCCAAATCATATGGAATATTTTACATGGTTCTCTAAACAGTTCCGTCTTAGGCATAAATTTTATCGGTCATCACGTTCATCTTATTGCCTTTCCAGTGGCCCTTATATACAAAATCATTCCGCACCCCTTAACGCTTTTATTCCTTCAAACTTTAGTTCTAGCTCTAGGAGCATACCCACTATATTTGATTGGACGCCACGCGATTGGTCCACGCCTAGCATTTGCAGTAAGTGCTACATATCTACTATATCCTAGTCTAGGATATATGAATCTTTACGAATTCCATTTTACGCCATTTGCAACCTTGGCGCTTTTTTATATGATATATTTCTTTATTGAGAGAAAATATTTATTATTTATCATATCAACAATATCGGCTCTTATTTGCCAAGAAAATATATCTTTAGCGGTGCTTGCCTTTGGAATTTATGCATTATTTTTACGAAGATCTCCTCGATGGTGGCTTTTTTTAATGATGGCAGGGATAGCTTATTTCTTGCTATGTGCAAAAATCATTCTCCCAGCACTAAATCCTGACACAATTCAATTTATGTCAATCTATAAACATTTAGGGGGAAGCTACGTAGAAATAATTTACAACATATTTACTCACCCTAAAGCTGTTTTTCTCTACATGAGCACTCCTGAAAAAATATACTGGCTTACTCAATTATTTGGACCATTATTTTATCTTCCCCTGGCAAGTCCAGGATACTTAATTCCATCTATTCCTTTTTTTATGCAACATCTCCTTTCTAGTCGTCCTCAAGAAATCGACATCCATCTTCATTACACAGCGGAATTAATACCTTTTATTTTCGTATCATTTATTTTCGGTATTAAGAAATTGATTTCCACTCGAATATTTTTAAAAAGAGAGCTCTCCCTGATGTGGATAATTTTAGCTTTTTCTATTTTTAATGCAGTTGCCGCAGGACCGCATTTTCGTCTATTCAAAAAAAGCTCTATTGTGCAAAATTATCATGATAATATAAAATCAAAACTCCTTCGAAAGATCCCAAAAGATGCGGCGGTCTTGGCAACATTTGAATTTATGCCTTCCTTGAGCAATAGGAAAAATTTATTCTCTTTTCATCATGTTTTAAGAGGCTACTACACTCTTTCAAATAAACCCTACAAGCTGCCAAGAAAAATTGATTATGCTTTAATTGATTTCAACGATCCTTTGACGCTTGGATCTTTCTATTCTCCGCAACAATATAAAAACATTCAAGCTCTTATCGAAGAACAAAATTTAGTAGCTATTGAGATAAGAAATAATTTTGTTTTATTTAAAAAAGGAGGCGTCAAGGGAAAGCCTCTCTATAAAGCCTCCCAAAAAAATTCGATCTCTTCAGGAAAGAAAGGTACTATTATTGACGGCACCCTAAAACTAAATGGAATTAAAGCAATAAACAAAGGGGACACTGTCGAAGCTATTTTTGATTGGACCGCACTAGAAAAAACATCAAAGGATATCGGAATCTTTTTTAAATTTAGCGATGCCTTAGGAGATCTCGTTGACCAAACAACAAGTCAAATTTGCTACAGAATTTATCCAACTCAGGCATGGAAAAAAGGCGAACATATTTCTGACTATAAATATCTAGTTATTCCCCCTATTCTAAAAGGAAAACCATATGATATACTCATAGGGTTCTATGATTTTAAAACCAAAAGGATATTGAAGTCGGGAATCCCTCTCGAAATTTCAAAAGAAAGCAATTTATGATAAACGAAACAAAATGCCATCTGTGTGGAAGCTCCTCCTATCGAGTTAAGTACGGTTCATCTAAAACCATAAAAGACTTTACGCAAGCAGGCTATAAAATAACAGACCATTCGACAGATGGGCCCATAAGAATTATTTCTTGCCTTAGGTGTGGGTTATCCTTTCTTAATCCGAAGCTAGACAACCAAACCATTTTGGACAACTATGCCTCGATGACTGATGAAAAATATATCGAAGAGGAGGAGGGGCGCAGAAAATCAGCTCGCTCCGTCTTAAATTATTTAAAAAAATTTAAAAACCCAGGGCGTCTCCTTGATGTAGGCTGCGCCTCAGGATTTCTTTTAGATGAAGCAAAAAAGCTAGGCTGGGAGGTCTACGGAGTAGAGCTTTCTCAGTGGGCCGCCAAATACGCCCATGGCAAATTACAACTAAACAATGTTATTCAAGGAACTTTAAAAGAAGCGAATTTCCAGAATAATTTCTTTGACGCAGTTTTAATGATCGATGTGATTGAGCATCTTTCTAATCCAAAAGCGATGCTCTATAGAATACGACAACTTTTAAAACCTTCCGGAGTCCTATGCTGCAGCACCCCCGACATTGATAGCACTGTCAGCAAAATATTAAAAGCAAAATGGTGGGGAATAAAGCAATCCCATTTATATTATTTTAATAAATCAACACTTAGCAAACTTCTTGTTTCAACGGGATTTTTCCCAATGAAAATACGTTCTCATGCAAGAACCTTCTCCCTAGGATACTGGTTCTCAAACCTATCTTCCTACACCTCATTCTTAAAATTTATAAATCCTTTTCTTAAAAAGAATCCAAAACTAAAATCAAGACTTTTGAGTCTCTCCCTAGGAGATCAAATCGAAATATTTGCTCGCAAAAGCCGCCAAATAAAATACCTTCCAGAGTTAGAAATGACAGAGCCACAAGCAATAAAAGGAGAGAAGAAAAAAATTGTTGCTGTCCTTCCGGCATATAACGCAGAAGAAACTTTAAAAATAACAGTAGGCGATATCCCTAGAGATACGATAGATGATATCATCCTTGTAGACGATGCCAGTAAAGATAATACCGTTGCAATGGCTCGTCAGCTAGGGCTTCACGTCTTTCGACATAATAAAAATAAAGGATATGGAGGAAATCAGAAAACCTGCTATCGGAAAGCTCTGGAAATGGGAGCAGATATCATAATCATGGTGCATCCTGACTACCAATACGATCCAAAAGCTATTCCAAGGCTCATAGAGCCTTTGATAAAAGGAAAAGCTGATGCTGTTTTTGGTTCTCGAATGATGAAGGGAAGCGCCCTCGAAGGTGGCATGCCCATGTGGAAGCATAGTGCAAACATTCTATTAACAGCGCTTGAAAATGTAACGCTTGGAATATATTTAACAGAATATCATACAGGATTAAGAGCTTATAGCAAAAAATACCTAGAAAATATAAATTTTGAAGCTAACTCAAATAATTTTGTTTTTGATACAGAAATTATTGTTCAAGGTGCTTTAAAATTTATGCGTCTTGAAGAGGTTCCCATTAAAACAAGATATTTTGATGAAGCTTCGTCTATACAGCTGTGGCCCTGCATTGTCTATGGACTGGGAATATTAAAAACACTATTGAAAGTTATTATTCATAGAACTATTTTTCGCTTTAAACAGTTTGAATAAAGAAATTCTTAAAAACAACAGCAAGCACATAAACTATTTTAATATTCTTCGCGCTGAATAATAAAGAATGATATACTTATATTAAGTAAATTATTAAAGAAGGAGTGTAGAATGCGTACTTTTAAAATCAAAAGTTTCCCAAAAAAAAGCGGTTTCACTCTTATGGAAGTTATCATTGTCATTATTATTGCAGGCATTCTGGCAAGCGTGGCAATCCCGAGATACAGTGGCGCAATTGAAAAATCAAGAGCAGCAGAGGGAGCTTATATTTTAGGAACTTTGTTAGGTGCTCAAGAGCGTTACAATCTTGAAAATAGTAGCTACGCAGATGATCCCGCGTTATTAGATGTGACAATTCCAACTCCAAGGAATTTTAACGACCCGAGCGTATCCTCAAATTGCTGCAACACTGATGATACCGTATGTGCCTCGATCGTGAGAGGGGGAGCATTATATACACTCAGTATACAATGCGATGGTGATATTGTATGCCTGAATGCTGAGGTTGGAGCTTGTGGAAGTGCTGGATACTAATATGGCTTTGACTACAAAAAAGGCTCTTTGGGTTTTCCCAAAGAGCCTTTTTTTATTTCCTTATCTTCGCGAATGCTTTACAAATGACGCTCCACTTTCCCTTTAATTTCTTTAAAAGTAGGCTTTGGCTCAACACGCTTGCGCCCAAAACAAAGACCCATAGTCTCGTAAAAGGGAACAAGGTCAAGATCAACATGTCTTTGCTTAATCGCTTCTTTTGTTGCCATATAGCGCACTTCATCTCCTTGGATTCCAACAACAGTAACCCCAAAAATTCCCTTAGTTAAAAGAAGAACTGCGGCGGCTCCGGCTTCGCGGCCAAAATTTGCATCATAAGCTGAAGAGCGTCCGCAGCGAACTAAATGTCCCGGGGCAACAGAGCGAACTTCCGGAATTTCATAAAGTTTCTCAACAAACATTTTTTCCTTTTTCATAAATTCTGTTATTTCTGGATCTTTTTTAAAACGCTTAGTGAGCTCCTGGCAGACATACTTACCAGCACCGGAAAGTTTTTTATGTCCAAAAGTATCAAACCCGGCTGACTCATCTGTTAATTCTTCGCCGTTTGAATTCTTTAGTCCTTCAGCAACAATAATCAAATAAGTTCCAGCGCGTACATCGCTCTGAGAAATCCGACGAGTAAAACGTTTCTTAGCATGCTCGTAAAGAGCATCAAAATCTACGGGAATCTCCGGAATCAAAACAGCATCTGCATCAGCAGCCACACCACCGCGAAAAGCTGTATGTCCTGCGTAACGCCCAAAAACTTCCATAACAATAATGCGATTGTGTGTGCGACCCGTTGTTTTTAAATCTTCGGCAAATGCCGCAATACGGCTAATGGTTGAATCTGCACCGACAGAATATGTCTGCAAATCCAAATCCATAGTTTTTGGAGCATGCACACATTTGATTCCATGCTCAGAAAGGTCAACAATAACGCTTCCGGTATCATCGCCTCCGCTAATAACAAGCCCATCGATGTTAAATTTCTTTAACCCTTCTTTAATACGATCATATTTCTTTTCATCATTAATTTTCTTAACCTTAACGCGAGAATGCCCAGCTTCAGACCCTGCAAGAGAAGAATTAACATTATCAATACGCTCTGGTGTAAGCTCGACTAAGCTGTCAAACTCTACTAAATTATAAAGCCCGGCATAACCATTAGGAATCACATAGCAAGAAACACCTTGCTTATGAGCCATCTGTGCTACACCCTTGACAACAGCGTTTAATCCTCCGCAATCTCCACCGCTTGTAATGATACCAATATTTTTCATTATTAAACTCCTTGGGTTAATTTTTGGAAAAAAATATTCTTTAAAACAAATCTAGACTATCATAACCACTTTAAGAAATCAATTGGAAAATAGAAGAAAAGAGGAGGGTAGTTGTGATATAATGCTTTCAATAAATATCAGAATTTAAGTAAGAACGTTCTTTACAGCCTCTGGAAAATCTGGTATAAATAATTCTCGTTTTCTAGCATATTTTTGCTAACGCCCCGCTTGAAGTTAGCGGGAGTGGAAATTCTTTCTAATAGCTTTTTAATGTAATTTGCTGGCGTAGCTCAGCTGGTAGAGCAACTGACTTGTAATCAGTAGGTCGGGGGTTCGATCCCTCTCGCCAGCTCCATTGTAAATAATACGGGCAGATACTCAAGCGGTCAACGAGGGCAGACTGTAAATCTGCTGGTTTCGGCCTACGAGGGTTCGAATCCTTCTCTGCCCACCATTTGCGAGAGTAGTTCAGTGGTAGAACACAAGCCTTCCAAGCTTGTTACGAGGGTTCGATTCCCTTCTCTCGCTCCATATTTTAAAAGGAGCAAAACCCCTATGAAAGTTACCCTTCTTATTCCTACACTCAACGAAGAAGAAGGCATGAAAGCTATCATGCCTCGCATCAAGCCGGAATGGTACGATCAGCTCTTAATCGTTGACGGTCAGTCAACTGATGGAACTGTTGAATACTCAAAATCCCAAGGATACCCTGTCATCATCCAAAAGAAAAAAGGATTACGCGAAGCCTATAATGAAGCCTTGCCGCATATTGAAGGCGACGTTGTCTTAACTTTTAGCCCTGATGGAAACAGCATTCCTGAGCTCATCCCTGATTGCATCAACAAAATGAAAGAGGGCTACGACATGGTTATTGTTTCGCGCTATGCCAAAGGCGCCAAAAGCTATGATGATGATATGGTCACAGCGTTTGGAAACAAGCTGTTTACAACTTTTATCAACCTTTTTCACGGGGGTCACTATACAGATGCCATGGTTATGTTCCGTGCCTACAAAACACAACTGATTTACGATTTAGATCTCGATAAAGATGAAAGCTACGCGTTTGAAGAAAAACTTTTTGGAACAAATGTCAGCTGGGAACCCTTAATATCTATCCGTGCCGCCAAACGTAAGCTAAAACTTGCCGATATTCCTGGAGATGAGCCTGCTAGAGAAGGAGGCGAGCGTAAACTTCAAATTATACGCTGGGGTGCGGCCTACATGTGGGAAGTCTTCCGCGAAATTTTTGTCTGGAAATAGCCTGCCACCCGCATGAAAAACCTCCATCAAAGTCAACAACTTTTCCCTTGAAAGCCTGCGTAGCTATAATATAATAGTATAAATATTAATCTCGGGTTTACTGTGCAAAAACCCACCCATAGGGTGCTGCTTCGCAACTTGGTGCGACTATCGGGATTTACCCCGCCAAAGGCGGTTTTACAATAGAATTTTTTATCAGTTAATGTAAATGAAATATTCTATTGTAAAACTTCGGGTTTATATTTCTATCTGTTTTTTAGCCAAAAGGTACAAATTATGATTAAGCACGTTTCAGTTATTGGCGATGGAGGGTGGGGGACAACCCTAGCAATTCATTTATTAAAAAATGGATGTCCGGTTACGCTTTGGAGCCCATTCCCTAAATATGCCAAAATTTTAAAAAAAACACGAAAAAACAAAAAGTTTCTTCCTGGCGTAACAATCCCGAAAAAAATAAAGATTACAGATTGCTTAAAAACTGCTATCGAAGAATCTGACCTAATTGTCTTAGCTATCCCATCACAATACATTAAAAACATTCTCAAAAAGATTAAGAAATTTAATTCTTCCACAAAATCCTTTTTAAGCGTTGTGAAGGGGATCGATACTGCCTCGCTCAAAAGAATGTCAGAAATTATTCATGATGAATTAGGAGCATCCATTAAGCTAGCTGTTCTTTCCGGACCAACTATTGCTAATGAAGTTGCCAATGGAATTCCTTCAGCAGCTGTCGTCGCATCACGCAACCGAAAACTAACAAAAACAATCCAAAAAACTTTTAACTCCCCGACCTTCCGCATCTATACAAACTCTGATATCATAGGAGTAGAAGTTGCCGGAAGCATTAAGAATATTATTGCTATTGCCTGCGGTGTCTGCGATGGATTAGGATTTGGGACAAATACAAAATCTGCCATTGTAACGCGAGGCCTTGCAGAGATGACACGACTAGGAAAGACCTTAGGCTCTAAAACAAAAACATTTTCCGGGTTAAGCGGATTAGGAGACTTAGCAACCACATGTTTTAGTCCTCAAAGTCGAAACCGTTATGTCGGCGAACAACTCGCCAAAGGTAAAAATATAAAACAAATTACCGCATCTATGCAGATGGTTGCCGAAGGTATTTCAACAGTCAAGGCAGTTTATCATCTAGGGAAAAAATACCATTTGGCGATGCCGATTACAAGCGAAGTTTTTCACATTATCTATAAAAGAAAAAATCCGTCTAAAGCAGTAAAAGATTTAATGGCTCGAAAAACAAAATCCGAATAAACCTTTTTTTTCGGAGCGTAGCGCAGCCTGGCTAGCGCACTTGAATGGGGTTCAAGAGGTCCTGGGTTCAAGTCCCAGCGCTCCGATGATCTTAAAAATTTAAATGAAGGAGTTCATAATGGATCGTCCCGAAGAACGACGAAAGCATCTGCGCGTATCAAAACATTTTATCGTAACCTACTATGACGCTAACATCGCTGATGCTCAGCATAATGTTTCCCAGCTTAAAGATATCAGCCAAGGAGGGGTTTGCTTCTCAAGCTGCGCTGGGTTTCCAAAAAATAGCTTATTGCAAATTCTTATTAAAACTCCTTATCTTGCCGAAACTCTAAGCATAAAGGGTATTGTCGTTGACTGCGCTGAAAAGATTCCTGAAGTTATTTATGAAATACATGTTCAGCTTGAAGGTCTCACTCCGGAAACAGAGCTTATTCTAAAAAAGATTGAAAAGAATTTTATCGAATCTCAGCGAAATCAATATTAAGCAAAGGATAAAGAAATGAACAAAGTTCGTATAGGCCTCATCGGATGTGGAACCGTCGGAGCCGGTGTTATTAAAATCCTAAAAAACCAAAGTGTTCTTTTTAAGAAGAAATTTAATACAGAATTTTCTATAGTCAAAATCTGCGATCTTAATCCGCACATCGCGCAAAAGCTTAAAATCAACAAACATCTTTTTACAAAGAAATCTGATGACGTCCTTAACGACACGTCTATTGATGTTGTCATTGAACTCATTGGAGGCATTCATCCTGCCAAAGAAATTATTCTCAAAGCGCTTAAAGCCAAAAAACATGTCATTACAGCAAACAAAGCCGTCATCGCAAAGCATGGGACCGAGCTTTTCAAAGAAGCGATTAAGCAAAAAAGGAATATTTATTTTGAATCTTCCGTTAGCGCAGGTGTTCCTGTAATCAATGCAATCAATGAAGGGCTCTCAGGAAATACATTCAATGGGCTTTACGGCATTATCAACGGCACGTCAAACTTTATCCTAAGCGAAATGACGCAATCCCAATGTACTTTTAAAGAGGCTCTTGCTAACGCGCAAAAAAAAGGATATGCCGAGAGTAACCCAACTCTCGATATCAACGGAATGGATGCAGCACATAAATTAGCCATTCTTGTACGTCTTTCTATCAATAAAACTATCGCATTAAGCAATATTCATGTCGAAGGCATTACCCATATCTCCCATGAAGATATCGAGAATGCCAAAGAGCTTGGGCTAATTATTAAACCACTTGCGATTGCCAAGAAAATTAATAAGTCTGTTGAGCTACGCGTCCATCCCACGCTTATTGATAAAGATCATCCTTTAGCATCCGTTAATGGTGTTTTCAACGCTATCTTTTTGCAAACTGATCCTCTAGGCGACATCTTGCTTTACGGTCAAGGTGCAGGGCAAATGGCAGCAGCCTCAGGAGTCATTAGTGATCTCATCAATCTTTCGACAAAAGGAAAAAACGTTTCTCGGATACGCATGAAGAATATTTCATTTGAGGATAAAAGTATCCGCATTCAGAAAATCGGAGAGGTTGAGACGCATTTTTATATCCGCTTTATGGCGATTGACAAACCAGGCGTTTTGTCTAAAATCACCGGAATTCTAGGAAAGCATGGCATCAGCATCGAATCTGTTAATCAAAAAATAAGAAAAAAATCATCTGCGGTTCCTGTCATTGTACTCACACATAAAGCCAAAGAGAAAAAATTGCGCTTAGCTCTTGAGGAAATCACTAAGCTTTCTGTTGTCAAAAGCAAACCCGTTGCAATCCGAATGGAGAGCTTGTTATGAGTTGGAAAGGACTTATTCATAAATATAAAAAATTCTTACCGGTAACGGATAAAACACCGATTATCACATTGCAGGAAGGCAATACACCTCTGCTTTTATCTCGATATCTTAGCGAAAAAATTGGCCTTGATGTTTATTTAAAATACGACGGTGCAAATCCAACAGGATCTTTTAAAGACCGTGGTATGACCATGGCAATTTCTAAGGCCGTAGAAAAAGGTGTTAAGGCTGTGATGTGCGCCTCAACGGGAAATACATCCGCATCCGCTGCAGCTTTTTCTGCGCGCTGTGGGTTAAAGTGCATTGTCCTTATTCCTGAAGGCAACATTGCTTTAGGAAAACTTGCACAGGCAATGATTCATAATGCCCAAGTCATTGCGATTAAAGGCAATTTTGATGTCGCTTTAAATCTTGTAAAAACAATCACAGATGAATATCCTATTGAACTTGTCAATTCTCTTAATCCTTTTCGCATTGAGGGACAAAAAACAGCTCCGTTTGAAATTTGTGATTTCTTATCCGATGCACCTATTTTTCATTCTATCCCCGTCGGCAATGCTGGAAATATTACTGCCTACTGGAAAGGCTACAAAGAATATAAAGATAAAAAACTTTCAACACGTTTGCCTAAGATGCTCGGATTTCAAGCTGCTAAGTCTGCGCCAATTGTTGATGAAAAAATCATTGAGAATCCTGAAACCATTGCAACGGCCATTCGCATTGGAAATCCAGCAAGCTGGGAGACCGCTACGGCCGCCCGCGATGAATCCGGCGGCCTTATCGATAAAGTTACTGATGATGAAATTCTTTTAGCTTACAAAATTCTTGCCCGAGAGGAAGGGGTGTTTGTCGAACCGGCCTCAGCCGCTTCCGTTGCCGGAATTCTAAAACTAAATGAAGCTGGCTATTTTAAAGGACAAAAAGGAAATATTGTTTGCACCCTAACAGGGCACGGACTCAAAGACCCAAACCTTGCTGTTGAAAGCATTCAAAAACCTATTGTTATTGAACCCGATTTAAAAACCGTCATTAAAGAAATTGGCTTGTAACGCATCCCTTCATAACAAAAAGATCTTAATAACCTGTGGGCCAACATGGGTTCCCATCGACCGTATCCGCGTCATTAGCAACGTCTCGACGGGCGAAATCGGACATCGCATTTCGCATCTTCTGTGTCGAGAAAAAGCCAAAGTTACACTTATACAGGGTCCGGGGACGCACCCGTTAAGGCATCTTCCTTACAAAACAATTTCTTTTCGTTTTTTCGATGAATTTGCGAAAGTCGTTAAGAGCGAATTACAAAAAACAAAATATGATGTTGTTATTCATGCCGCTGCGGTTTCCGATTATAAAATACGCCGGCCTCAAACAAAAAAAATTAGCTCAAATTTTAAAGAATTTAAACTCGAGCTTGTGCCAACACCAAAAATTATTCAAACAATTAAAAAATTAAATCCAAAAACTTTTCTTATTGGATTCAAACTTGAATCTGAGGCAAAGAAAGAATTTCTCGTTGCCCGCGCCGAGACTCTTATCAAGAAGGCAAAATGCGATCTCGTTGTCGCAAATCTTGCAACAAATAATTATTATAAGGGCTACATCATTGATCGAACAAAAACGATCTTAGCTACAGAAACATCTCGCGAAAAAATGGCTCAGCACCTCGTTTCCATTTTAAAGGAAAAACTATGAAATACATAGTCATTGTCCCTGACGGTATGGCTGACTATCCTATCGAATCTTTAGGAGGAAGGACGCCCTTAGAAAACGCCAACACCACCAATATGGATTTTATTACCCATAACGGTATTCTCGGCCTTGTTCAAACAATTCCTTCAGGGCTACCAGCAGGGTCTGACGTAGGAAATCTCTCTGCGATGGGATACAATCCGCTAGAGCATTTCTCCGGTCGTGCTCCTTTAGAAGCAGCCAATTTAGGCGTTGATCTTAAGGATAATGAAATTGCTTTTCGCTGCAATCTTGTTACCGTTGACCAAGGTCAAATGATTGATTACAGCGCTGGGCACATCCCATCTGAAGAGGCAAGCAAGATTATTGATGCTTTGAATAAAGAAATTCAAGTACCTGAAGTTAAATTTTACGCCGGAAAAAGTTACCGACACTTAATGGTCGTTAAGACGCGTGATCCTAAGGCGCTTTTAAATATTCAATGCACACCTCCACATAATATTTTAAATCAAGAAATTAAAGATCACCTACCAAATGGAGCACAGGCTCAAGTTTTACTAAGCTTAATGGAGCGTTCAAAAAAAATACTCGAAAACCATCCAATCAATAAAATCCGCCTAGATTTAAAACAAAATCCAGCCAATATGATATGGCTTTGGGGACAAGGTAAAAAACCAAAACTTCCTTCTTTCAAAAAAAAATTTGGCATTGATGGTTCTGTTATCTCAGCTGTTGATTTGGTTAATGGTATTGGAAAGCTTGCAGGCTTAAAAGTCATCAGCGTTCCGGGCGTTAACGGATATTACGACACAAATTACCAAGGAAAAGCTCAGTATGCTCTGGATTCTTTAAAAGAACGAGATTTTGTTTTTATTCATGTCGAGGCTCCTGATGAGGCAAGCCACAATGGAGACCTAAAAATGAAAATGGCCTGCATTGAGCGTATCGATAAAGAGGTGCTTGGAACTATTCTTAATCACTTTCATCCCCAGGATGATTTTCGAATTCTCGTTCTTCCCGACCACTATACGCCTGTTTCAAAGCGAACCCATACGAGCGAGCCGGTTTGCTTTGCAATGTTTGGTAAGGGGATTCCAAGGCCAGAAGAAGGCTTTTCTTTGAATGAACGTAATGCCAAAGAGTCTTCAATATTTTTTGAGAGCGGGAAGACCCTGATGGAATACTTCATTAAAAGGCACTTATAAATCACGGTTTTAGCGCTTCCAGAGGCAATCGTTGACTCCTAACTGAAAAAAAGCCAACACTTTATATTTTTATTATAACTAATCTTATGCTTAAGGTGCCTTTTGAAGCTCTTTTTTAAAAAAAATGGTTAATATATATACATTATAAAATTTTTACTTGTATTTATCTGTATAATTCTTATAATACCAACTCTGATTCCCATAATAGAGCTTTAGGTATTTCTTGAAAGAGGAAGATTTAAATGAAAAAGAAAATTATTGTTCAGAAATTTGGCGGCTCATCTGTTGCCAACATTGATCGCATTAAAGAAGTTGCCAAGCGCATCGCGAGTTACAAGCGACATCGCCAAGATGTTGCTGTAGTCGTTTCTGCTTTGGGAGACACCACCGATAAGCTCGAGGAATTAGCATTTTCGATTGATGCACATCCACCGGAACGTGAAATGGATATGCTCATGTCCACTGGCGAACAGATTTCCTGTGCACTTTTAGCCATGGCTGTTAAAAAACTTGGATTTGATGCAGTTTCTTTTACCGGCGCTCAAGTTGGTATCCGCACAGATAAGGCACATACAAGGGCAAGAATTATCAAAATTGATGCACATCGCATCAAAAAGGCCTTTGCAGAAGATAAAATTGTTATCGTGGCCGGATTTCAGGGTGTCACGTCAGATGCTGAAATTACCACACTGGGACGCGGAGGATCAGACTTAACCGCTGTAGCTCTTGCCAAGGCGCTCGGTGCTAAGGTTTGCGAAATTTATACCGATGTTAAGGGAATCTATACAACCGATCCACGTATTGAAAAAAAGGCTAAAAAGCTTACAAAAATTACTTTTGAAGAAATGCTCGAAATGGCTGCTTTAGGTGCACAGGTTATGCAGACGCGATCTATCGAAGTAGCTAAGAAATATAATATTCCAATGCATGTCAGATCTAGTTTTTCTAAGGAGGAAGGAACCATGATTGTTCAAAAAAATGAAAAAATGGAAAGTGTCTCTGTAAGAGGCATCACATGTAACAAATCTGAAGCTAAGATTACAATCTGCAATGTTCCAGATAGGCCCGGCATTGCTGCAAGAATTTTTACAGAAATCTCTAAAGCTGAAGTCAGCGTTGATACCATTGTCCAAAACGTCAGCCATACGAGACAGACTGATATTTCTTTTACGGTTCCTAAAACTGAATTAACCAAAACGCTTAAAACAATCCGCAATCTATCAGAAAAAATAAAAATTGGCGATGTCTCATCCGATAAAGATATCGCCCGGGTTTCTATCGTAGGCTCAGGTATGCGTTCACACAGAGGTGTGGCGGCAAAAATGTTCCAGACGCTTGCTGATAATAAAATTAATATCGAAATGATTACAACCTCTGAAATTAGCATTTCATGTATTATTAATCGTAAATCTTCTGATAAAGCGGTTAAAGTTTTGCACAAAAAGTTTAATTTAGAAAGGATCAATTGATCATGGCTAACGTCATCATATACGATACGACCCTTCGCGATGGATCGCAAACAGAAGGGGTGTCGTTTTCCGTTAATGACAAATTGCGCATCACAGAAAAACTTGATGAACTCGGCGTCCATTATGTTGAGGGCGGATGGCCGGGCTCTAACCCTAAGGACAAAGAGTATTTCAAACAAGTTCAAAAAAAGAAATTAAAAAATACCGTTGTCGCGGCTTTTGGTTCGACTCGACGATCCAAAATCACACCAGCGCAAGATATAAACTTGAGAGAACTCGTAAAGTCTCAGGCTAAAACCATTACAATTTTCGGAAAAAGCTGGGATTTTCACGTTACTGATGTTCTAAAAACATCTCTGGAAGAAAACCTTGCGATGATTTCTGATTCTGTAAAATTTCTGAAAAAGAAAAAACGTGAAGTTTTTTACGATGCCGAACATTTCTTTGATGCTTATAAGGCGAACCCTAGCTACGCCCTTAAAACAATTTTAGCGGCGCAATCAGCCGGTGCTGAGTATATCATTCTCTGTGACACAAACGGAGGGTCACTCCCACAGGAAATTGAAAAAGCCATTAAAGAAATCAAACCAAAAATAAAGGTGCCTCTTGGCATCCATTGCCATAACGACTTAGCTCTTGCTGTGGCTAACAGCTTAGCTGCCGTGGAGTCTGGCTGCACACAAATCCAGGGAACATTTAACGGTTTAGGCGAACGTTGCGGTAATGCAGACCTAACAACAATTATCGGAATCTTGCAAACCAAGACCAAGCACAAATCTATTCCGTCATCAAAGATCAAACACCTTACAGAGGCTGCTTATTTTTTAAGTGAGATGAGCAATTCGAAGCTTCCCGACAACCATGCATTTGTTGGTCACTCAGCTTTTGCGCATAAGGGAGGGGTGCACATTGATGCTATGTTAAAAAACTCTGCAGCTTATGAGCACCTTGATCCGAAAGTTGTGGGCAACCATAGACGGTTCCTTACATCAGAGCTCGCCGGAAAAATGCCTATCATTATGAAGGCAGAGGCAATGAACGTAAAACTTGATAAGAAATCTCCTCAGGCGAAAAAAATGCTCAAAAGCCTTCAGCTAAAAGAACAAAAGGGTTATCAATTTGAAGCAGCCGATGCCTCTTTTGAAATCTTCATGAAACGAGAACTTAAAAAATACCAGCCATTTTTTAAACTCGAAGGCTTTAAATCAACCGTTGAAAAGCGCCATGACGGAAAAGTTTTTGCGGAGGCATCGCTTCGCATCCGAGTCAAAGGCAAAGATGAGTTTAGCGCCTCAGACGGCGATGGTCCAGTTGACGCTTTAGATAAAGCACTGCGTAAAGTTTTAACAAAATTTTATCCAAATCTTGCCAAAATGCATTTAACCGACTACAAGGTTCGCGTGATTGACTCTAAATCAGCTACAGCAGCTAAGGTGCGCGTCTTAATCGAGTCGCAAGATGAAACCGATTCTTGGACAACCGTTGGAGTGCATGAAAACATAATCGAAGCAAGCTGGGAAGCTTTAAGAGACAGCATCGAGTATAAACTTCTTAAGGACTTAAAAAAATAATTCATGGAAGAACTATCAAGCCGCTACCGACCTCAGGATGTTGAGGATAAATGGCGGCAGCATTGGGAGAAAAACAATCTTTTCCATGCTGTCGCCAATCCCAAAAAGAAACCCTATTCAGTTGTTATTCCACCACCGAATGTCACGGGAATTCTTCACATGGGCCATGCCCTCAACAACACGCTTCAAGACATCCTCATCCGCTACAAACGCATGAAAGGCTTTGAAACGCTTTGGATGCCCGGGACAGACCATGCCGGCATTGCAACGCAGAACGTCGTTGAAAAGCAACTCGCTAAAGAAGGGAAAACCCGCCATGATGTTAGCCGTAAGAATTTCTTAGAAAGACTTTGGGCTTGGAAAAAACAATACGGCGATACGATTATCCATCAGCTAAAAAAGTTGGGATCTTCCTGCGATTGGCAACGCACGCGATTTACCATGGACGATGGTTACAGCAAAGCTGTAAAAACCGTTTTTGTTAAACTCTACGAAAAAGGCTTGATCTATAGAGGAAAATATATTATCAATTGGTGTCCACGTTGCCACACAGCACTTTCCGATGAAGAAGCAGAACACCAAGACCATGAAGGCGCTTTGTATTACATACGCTATCCGCTTAAGGACAACCCTAAAGAGACAATCATTGTCGCCACAACCCGCCCGGAAACCATGCTCGGTGATACAGCAGTAGCCGTAAACCCAAAAGATAAAAGATACAAAAAGCTTATCGGCAAAACGATTGTGCTGCCTTTGATGGAACGCGAAATTCAAATTATTAGCGATGAATTTGTTGACCCCGCATTTGGAACCGGAGCTGTTAAAGTCACTCCGGCCCATGACCCAAATGACTTTGAGATGGGAAAACGCCACAACCTGGAATTCATTAACATCTTCGGGCCTGATGCCGTCTTGAACGAAAACACGAAAGAATTTAACGGACTCGATCGTTTTAAAGGCAGAGAAACTGTTATTAAAAAACTTAAAAATCTCGGACTCTTAGAAAAGATTGAAAAACATTCTCACGCCGTTGGCCATTGTTACCGCTGCGATACTATCGTCGAACCATATCTTTCTAAACAATGGTTTGTCAAAATGGCTCCGTTAGCCAAGCCTGCTTTAGAAGTTGTCAAAAAGGGGGATATTAAATTTTATCCCGACCGCTGGACAAAAGTTTATTTGAATTGGATGGAAAATATCCGCGATTGGTGTATCTCGCGCCAAATCTGGTGGGGCCACCGCATTCCGGTGTGGTACTGCAAAAGTTGCGGAGAAGAAAAATTTATTGTCTCCCAAGAAGAGCCAAAGAATTGTCCGCACTGCAATGGAAAAGATCTTTCTCAAGATGAAGATGTTTTAGATACATGGTTTTCATCATGGCTTTGGCCCTTTGCCACATTAGGCTGGCCGGACGAAGAAAAGGATGTTAAATATTTTTATCCGACATCAGCACTTTTTACTGCGCCTGAGATTATCTTTTTCTGGGTCGCACGCATGATTATGGCCGGATTAGAATTTCAAAAAAATATTCCGTTTACCGATGTCTACCTTCACGGAACAGTGCGCGATGCTAAAGGGCGAAAAATGTCAAAGTCCCTAGGCAATGCCATTGACCCATTAGAAATTATCGAAGAATACGGCGCAGACGCACTTCGTTTTAGCCTTATTATGAACTCCGGACAGGATCTTTTCATTTCCAAAGAAAAATTTGAAATCGGCCGTAACTTTGCTAATAAGATTTGGAATGCCTCACGCCTCATTTTTATGAACATAACGGAAGTTGATGGAAAAACGCTCTATAAAGAATTTGAACAATTGGACAAGAAAAAACTTTCTTTAGCAGAAAAATGGATCCTCTCAAGACTCCAAACAACAATCAAAAAAGTTGGAGAGGCTATCGAAAAATATCGATTCTCTGAGGCAGAAAACCTTATCTATGATTTTATCTGGAAAAACTTCTGCGATTGGTACCTTGAAATCGCTAAAAACGAATTAAAAGAAAAGAATGCCCAAGTTGTTACACTTTATGTTCTTGAGCAAACACTACGTATGATTCATCCTTTCTTGCCATTTTTGAGTGAAGAAATCTGGCAAAAAATCGACGCCGAGAACGGCTCGATTGTCACCCAGCCCTGGCCACAATATCAAAAAGAACTTGTTAGTCAAAAAATCGAAACTGAGCTTGATCAAATTATTGGCTTAATCAGTGCACTGCGCAATACACGCGCGCAATGGCGCATTGCCAATTCTGCAAAGATTGATTGCATCTTGCAATCCTCAGAAGAAGGTGTTCTTAAAAATCTTGAAAAAGACAAAGACATGATATGCGCATTAGCACGTGTTGAAAACATCACCGTTCAAAAGAAGACCGTAAAGCCTAAAGAAATGGCAGCCGGCATTGCCGAAAAAGTAAAATTTTATATTCCGCTTGAAGGAATTATCGATATTGCAAAGGAAAGAAAACGAATCGATGAACACCTTGACAGCCTAAAAGCTTCCTGTCAAAATCTTTCTGAGAGGCTTGAAAATAAGGATTTTCTCAAAAAGGCTCCTGAGCAAATTGTCTCAAAAGAAAAAATGAGGCTCAAGGAAATGAAGGAAAAAATTCAAGAACTTAAAAAAACCCTGAAGGATTTATCTTAACTGATGCCAAAAAGAACACATATCCACAAATTTGTTGATTGGGCACTCGCTGAAGACATCGGCATAAGCGATATCACAACAGATATCTTTGTTCCTAAAAATATGACTTCAACGGCCTTTATCGTCACTCACCAAAAAGCCACCTTTGTTGGCTTTGGCATTGTTAAAGAAGTTTTCCAAAAACTTGATCCTAACGCTAAAGTGGAGGCCTTTTTTAAAGACGGCGATACTGTAAAGGCAGAAACAAAAATTATTAAAATTACAGGAAAAACTCGCGCTCTTTTAACAGGAGAAAGAGTAGCGCTCAATTTCTTAAACCATCTTTCCGCTATTGCCACCAACACAACAACTTTTATTGAAAAAATTAAACCTTACAAAATACAAATCGTTGATACCCGAAAAACAACGCCTGGGTTTCGCGTCCTTGAAAAATGGGCTGTGCGCTGTGCAAAAGGCGTTAATCATCGCCTCAACTTAAGCGAAATGGTCCTTATTAAGGATAACCACCACCTAGTCACGCGGCCTAAGATGTCTTTGCATGAAATGATTGAACTAGCAAAACGAAAAACAAAAAAACCTATCTGCATTGAAGTTGAGAATCTCAAAGATTTTAAAGATGTTTATGATGCTCACTCGGACATTATCTTGCTCGATAATATGAACATTGCACAAATCCGCAAAGCTGTTTTATTCGCTAAAAAATCAAAGATTTCTCATAAGCCGATGCTTGAAGTCTCCGGAGGAGTAAACTTAAAAAGAATCCGCAGCATTGCCAAGGCTGGCATTAAAAGAGTTTCGATTGGTGCATTAACGCATACCAAAAAAGGCATCAATATTTCCATGGAGTTAAAAGTTTAAAATGACGAAAATAATCCGTATTCTATTGTGTTTATGTTTTATCGTTAATCTTGCGGCGATTGTTTCTGCGGCGGAAGAAAGCTACACCATTTTTGACGACAAATCTCTTTTAGAAGGATACGCAAAAAAATATGCCGAAGAGCCTAAAAAAACTCTTATCGCTATGATCCGCGATGACACCTTAGCACCTTACAAAACAGCAGCCGCCATTCGAGTTTTTAATAAAAATTTTAGTCAGATCGTTTTTTCCAGAGAAAAAAAGCTTATTGAAAAATGGCTTTTGCGTCGTTTTGCAAGAACTGACTCAATCTTCGTAGAGATAGAAGTCCTTCACACCTTGTGCAAGTTGGACCGTTATAAATATTTTAAATCTATGATTCCTAATCTTATTCGCCGCATGGATCATTATAATAAAACGGCTAACGAACTTGCTTATAATTATATCTTAGATGTTATCCAAGAGGGACAAGGCAAAAGTCGCGAGGCCCGCATTGTCTTTAATATGATTCGAAAAATGCTTTTTCTATCTAGAAAAAAATTAAAAAATATTACAGAGCCAGGGGAGCGCTTAAAACAAAAAATCGAATTGCTGCGCTGGTCAGTCAAAATTCTGGGCACAGAAGAATTAAAAAGGCTTCCACCAGAAGTTTTACATTTGTTCTAAGCAGTCGAAAAAAATGAAATAGCTTTTGACTGTCATCCTGAAGAACGCTAGCGATGCAAGATTTCAACTATCACATAATTTATGCACATCCCTAAAAAAACATGGATTCTCTTTATAAGCGGGGCATTTATCGCCTTGGCCTGCTGGCTTCAATGGAGCTACTCTGACTTTGCCTTTGTTAACTTAAAATTTGATAAAAGCCAAGCACTTAAGATTGCAAGCCACTTTCTTTCTAAGAAAGAGACAATCGATCCTTCTTCCTTTAAAACTGCAATTACCCTTGGATTTCGAAACGAGACGGACCGCTACTTACAAAAAACGATTGGTTTTAAACAAGAACTAAGATTTCTTAAAAAACATGGCGTTAATCCTTTCTACTGGGCAATACGTTTTTTTCGCGAAAGCGAGAAGGAAGAATTTCACGTTACCGTCAGCTCCTCAACAGGTGAAATCATTGGATTTTTCCATACTCTTGAAAATACTGCCGAACGCAAATTCTTAGATGTCAAAAAATCAGAAGCCGTTGCAAAAAATTTTCTATCAAAAAACTTTGGATTTGATTTTAGCCAATATACCTTTAAAGAAAAGAACGAAAAAAAGAGAGACAACCGTACAGACCACAGTTTCATTTGGCGAAAAAAAGATGTAGATATCCCCTGGAGCGATGAGGCTGACAGCGGAACAGCAAAACTGCTAACGCATGTTACGGTCTCCGGCGAAGATGTTCTTTCGTTTACAAAGAATAACTTTTCTATTCCGGATGGCTTCTCGCGATTTATCCAAAAAAGTCAACAATCCGGCCAACTTCTCTCGATCTTTTTTGCGATTGCTTATTATCTTTTTATAGTGGTGGCTACGTTCTTTGTTGTTATCTGCCGAAACCATTTAGTGATGCAAAAAACAAAGAAATTCTTTATTGCCTGTGGCATCACTCTATTTATTTTATCAATCCTCTACAACTTTAATAATTATCAAAACTTTCTTTCCAGCTACCCTACGACATCTTCTTTAAAGATTTATTTTACCCAATTTATTGCGCACTCTGCCTTCGCGTCATTGTTTCTTGCGATCATGGTTCTCATGCCGGCTTTGGCAGGAGAGTCTTTTCAAAGAAAAAATTTTCCTGAAAAAAAGCAGGGAGGGTTCCTGCATTATATCCTTTCAAGTTTTCGCTCTCGAAGCGCCGGCAGCTTAATTATTTTAGGATATCTTACCGCGATTATGATGCTCGGAATCCAATCCATTGCCTTTCACTTTGGGCGTCAGTATTGTGGTGTCTGGACTGAGCGGTTTCAATTGCCACAATTATCATCCTCCTATTTTCCTTTTTTAGCTGCTTTTATTATTGGAATACGCGCAAGCTTTGTCGAAGAAGTTACCTTTAGGCTTTTTGGAATTAACTGGGGAAAAGAAATATTTAAAAACGTTATTGTGGCCGCCGTTGTAATGTCACTTTTCTGGGGCTTTGGGCACACCAATTATGCTGTTTTTCCAATGTGGTTTCGAGGCATCGAAGTTACTTTCTTAGGATTTTTGCTTTCCTTTGTTTACTTGCGTTACGGCATTATTCCTGTTATTGTTGCCCATTATTTATTCGATGTTTTCTGGGGGTCATCTGGATTTCTTTTTGGACAGGCAAAACCTTTTGACTTTTATAGCTGTCTTTTTATTTTACTTTTACCTTTGTTTCTCGCTGCAATCGCTTTTGTAAAAAACAAATCAGACGAAGAAAAACCTTTATCTTATTATCTTGGCAAACATCAAAAATACAACCTGCGTGTTCTTTCAGCATTCTTAAATAATCCTGAAAACACCGCAGGCAAAAAGCCAAGTGAACTCAAAAAAGAACTCTTAAGCCACGGCTGGGATGCAGCCATCATTGCTGAAGCCTTAAAAAATTCTCCAAACTAAAAAACGTTGCAAAACAGATACCCTACAATACAATATTAATATGCTACTTAATCCTTTTACATATCATGCACCAAGCTCGGTTAAACAAGCGGCAAAGCTTTATGCAACGCTTGCAGACGTAAAAATTTTAGCAGGGGGGACTATCGTCTTAAACACCCTTAAAAAACTGAAGCAAAATGGTGCCAAAACTCCAGAAAATATTATCAGTCTTAAAAAGATCAAGGCACTGCAAACAATCTGCACTCAAAAATCAATCATAACGATTGGTTCCATGGCGACCTGCCGCGATATTATTCATTCAAAAGAGCTTAAAAAAGACTGCCCTCTATTGATTGCTGTTGCGCAAAATATTGCCACAACGCAAATCCGCAATATGGCCACCATCGGCGGAAACATCACCGGCCGCTTTACATGGACGGAATTCCAAACTCCTTTAGTTGCCCTTGATGCCAAGCTTCATTTCGTAACAAAAACAGGCAAAGAAAAAATTATAAACGCAGAGAGCTTCTTTAAGCAAAACGCAAAAACTTCCGACATTTTAGAAAAAATTACATTTAAAGCACCCCAAGACGTTTGTTTTGTTTACAAACGCATCCCAAAACGCGCAGAACCGGACATCCCAATATTTTCCATTTGCCTACGCGCATCCGTTAAAAAAGGAACCTTCCAAAATGTTTGCGTTGCCATCAACAATGCTAAAAGCTTTGCCAGAAAAGATACAAAAATTGAAAAAACTATTGCCAAATTAAAAACCAATGACAAGGCCGGAACAAATTTGCTTAAAACTTTAGACCTATCACGCTACGCAAAAGATGGTGATTATAAACAAGCCGTCATTTCATCAACGCTTAAAAATACCTTAAACGAACTTATCGCCCAAACAAAATGACAAAATTAAAAATTAACAACAGAATTTACGACCTCGCCCTCAAAGGCCATGAAACATTGCTTGAAGTGCTGCGTGACATCTTAGGCCTGACAGGAACCAAGACCGCTTGTGACGAAGCTGAATGCGGAGCTTGCACAGTGTTGATAAACGGCAAAGCTATTCTTTCATGCATCACGCTGGCGATGGATGTCGAAAATGATGACATTACAACTATCGAAGGAATAAGCTCAGGCGATGATCTTCATCCGATTCAACAGGCATTTTTAGATAAAGGCGCGGTACAATGCGGTTTTTGTGCTCCGGGTTTTATATTATCAACCAAAGCTCTTTTAGATGAAAACCCACGCCCCGATCTTGATGAAATCAAAAAATCCTTAGATGGTCATTTATGTCGATGCGGTGGATACTTAAAAATATTTGATGCCATTGAAGATGCCGCTAAAAAATTACGAAATGAATAAAAACAACAAAAAAGAATTTCTTGATCCTGTGGGCAAAAGTGTTCCACGTATCGATGGCAGAGGCCTAGTCACCGGCCAAACAAAATATGTCTTTGATTTAAAGCTGTCCGGCATGCTCGTTGGAAAAATGCTACGCTCACCGCATCCGCATGCCAAAATTATCAGCATAGATACAAAAAAAGCTGAAAAACTTCCCGGTGTCAAAGCCATTATCACAGCCAAAGATACGCACGGCGTAAAATTCGGGTCTAACGAATTCTTCTTCCCACAAACCGCAGATCAACAAGCTTTGGAAGGGGATAAGGTACGCTATATCGGTGATGAGCTCGGTGCTGTAGCCGCAGTTGACGAAGAAACAGCAGATAAAGCTCTAAAACTTATTGATGTTAAATATGAAATCCTGCCAGCAGTCTTTGACGCTGTTGAAGCCATGAAACCCGGCGCTCCTTTAATTCATGAGGCTCGCAATAATATCGCTTTAATTTTACCAACAAACTTTGGAAACGTCGAACGAGCACTTAAAGAATCTGACTATGTGCGCGAAGATACATTTTATTTGCCATCAGCCGCACACACCTGCATGGAGCCTCATGTTTGTGTTGGTCAATTCGAAGAATTTTCCGATAAGGTGACACTCCACGTCTCAACGCAAGCCCCATTTAAAATACGCGAAACCTTAGCAAAATGTCTCAAGATGGATCTCAACAATGTGCGCGTAATCAAACTTGCAGTCGGTGGCGGATTTGGCGGAAAATTAGAAATGTTACCGATGGACTTTGCGGCATGTTTGTTATCTAAAAAAGCAGGAGGGTTTCCCGTTAAAATTTGTTATTCGCGTAAAGAAGAATTTTGTTTTTCCCGTCGAAAACACCCAATGATTTACAAATTAAAATCCGGTGTCAAAAAAGATGGAACTCTGATGGCAATCTCAGGTGAAGTCATCGCCGATGGCGGCGGCTATTGTAGTTACGGGCCAACGGTTTTAGCAGCCGCTATGATGCGCATTTTTATGGTTTACAAAATTACAAATTTCCGCGTTGCCGGTTACCGCGTTTACACCAACAATCCGATTAGCGGAGCTATCCGAGGCTTTGGGGGAGTTCAATCCGGATTTGCAATCGAATCGCACATGGACTTACTCGCGCAAGGGATTGGCATGGACCCGGTCGAATTTCGTCTTAAAAATATTACAGGCCCCAATATGACCGTTACAAACAAAATGGTTATCACATCAAACGGACTTCGTGAATGTATTGAAAAGGCAACCGAAGCCTGCGATTGGAAAAATAAGCACGGTAAGCAAAAGAAGATTAAACGCGGACTAGGAATAGGAATTGCAGCCGATGTCATGGGATCAAAGATGTACAAATCGCACGAGTCAGCAGGTTCTATCCTTAAAATTGAAGAAGATGGCTCAATTCATTTCTTAACAGGTGCGGCAGATACAGGACAAGGGTCAAATACCGCTCTTTCACAGATTGCCGCGCAAGAACTTGGCGTTAGCTACGGGCGTATCAAAATTACATCAGCAGATACTGCAATTACGCCATTTGACACAGGAAGTTTTGCCTCGCGCGTCACCTTTATTTCCGGCAATGCAACAAAGCTTGCGGCAGCAGATGCTAAGCGGCAAATTTTAGAAATTATTGCCACAGAAAAAAACATCCCGATTGAAAGTCTCGATATCAAAGCCGAAGAAATTGTCAACACATCTGATAATTCTGTTCTGATGAATTTTGATCAAGCAGTTGAGCTTTGCTATTCTTTTAACTACGGCAGTCAGATTATCGGACGCGGCAGTTATAACCCGAAAACCACGCCTGTTGATTTTAGAACAGGGGAGGGCAATGTTTCAGCAAGTTATGGATTTGAAGCACAAATTGCTAAAGTTGAGGTTAATACTGATACCGGTGAAGTCAAAGTCTTAAAAATGTGGGATGCCCATGACATTGGAAAAGCCATTAATCCTCAGTCAGTCAAAGGTCAAATTGAAGGCTCACTTTTTATGGGAATTGGCTACACGCTCTGGGAAAATTTAAAATTTGAAGAAGGTCGTGTTGTTAATGCTAATTTTGCAAATTATCGCCTACCGCGCTCAGTAAGCACTTGTCCTGTTGAGTCTATTCTAATCGAAACCAATGACCCCCAAGGACCTTTTGGTGCTAAGGGAATGGGCGAGGCAGCGCTTCTTCCCACGGCTGCGGCTATTGCCAATGCCGTCTATGATGCCGTGGGCGTACGCATCAAAGAGCTTCCCATTACGCCGGAAAAAATCTTAACTGCGCTTAAGAATAAAAATAACAAGGAGTAAAAATGCGACCCCCGAGAAATAATTTTAAAAGGCTAGCCTTTTTTCTTGTTATTACTTTGACCCTATCCTTATTTATCTTGGGCCTAAATATCAAAAGCGCAGAAAGCGCAGACGACCAAAGGCCTGGTCTACAAAATGAAGGCAACAACCTCACTGCAGCCATTGCTCACTTAAGATGGCTGGAATGTAAAATCTTACCAACACAGTGCAGTAGCTATCCAGGACCTTCTTCGTTTGCCACCACCTGTAGAACAGCAGACGTTTGCTGGAACTCACCGTCAATCATTGGCTCCACAAGTAATTTACACTCGCAGTTTGTCTATTGGGGGGGAGTACCTGCATATGACAACGGAGGCGATGTCCGATATCGCTGTCGCAGACAAAAAGACAAAATTTATTGTTTTGCTTTTCGCTGCGAAGAAGCTGAACCAGCCGGATGTAAACAGATGTGGCGCGTACAGCTTAATTTCCAGGTGTCTATCGATATTATGCACTATCCGAAAATTATAACTCTGACAACTCTTCCTTTAAAATGCATTGATGTTGGAGCCACTGATTATCACGGATTCAAAGACCATCCTGTATGCGATGATGTTAACCAGGCTATCATTGGACAATGCAGTTCATCCTATCAATGTAATTAATTCCAATAATTCCCAAACTCCAGGGACACGTACCTAACTTCAGTTGCCAATTAAATCTTTTAATTCCTGCACTGTGTTGAAAGTTTGAATCACGCTGGAGTCAGAAATTTTAACCAACTTAATCTTTTCCTCATACCGACGCTGAATCGCATTAAGCCCTTCTTCAAATTTCAAGGATAAAAAATCATCTTTGAGCCATGTAGGAAAAATAGGAGGGTGGCCCTTGCGAGACTGATATTGCGGAATAATAATTTTAGACAATTCTAAATAAAACTCTTTAATCAAAATATTAATCGTTTCTGTTTTTATTACTGGGAAATCTACTGGCAAAAGCATTACACCTTTGGCATCCTTTGAGATACAACGCAAACCTGCTTGAAAAGAAGATGTCTGGCCAAAATTATAATCTTTGTTATAGACAACCTTAACCTTTTTATGCTTTAATATATATGGCTTAATTCTCTCGGCTTCAGCACCTAAAACAATAATGATTTCACCAAGGTCGGAAGATACAAGGCTGTGCAATAGATGTTCCATGACAGTCTGACCGTTTAAATTTGCCAAAGCTTTGGGAGAACCGAATCGCGAACTAAAGCCCGCGCTTAACAATATACATGAAATCATAAAAGTATTATAAAAGGCTTTGATTTTTTGTCAACTTGACACACTTTTTTAAGGAGGTTTTTGTGATAACAATTTATTTAGGCATCTTAGGAGTTGGTGTTTTAGCGGTTATTATGCTCTTTTTAAAAGACAAAAAAAACAAAGAGCCTCAACCCGCGGATTTATTACAAAATCTTAATATTGACAGCGATGATGCAAAATCTCATAGCGGCGGTTCGTCATTACTAAACCGCTTGCATGCCCATGAGCCCAAAGAATCTAAAAAAACTCCAGAAGCGATTTCCGCGACAGAGGCTGCGGCAGCTTTGAATGCTAAAAGCTCTGAAGAAGACCAATCTAAAATTAAAGAACTTCAGAGCCAAATTGAACGAGATGATGTCCGCATTAAAAAACTCGAGGGTGATTTAGATATCAGCGCACGAGAAACCAGGCGTGCCCAAGAACATATCAGCGGAATTGAAAAACAAATTAAAGAAAAAGATCTACTTCTTGAAATCAAAGAAAGAAAAATTGATGAGCTATCTATAAAAACTCAAGACATTAAGGTTGAAGAGCCCACAGCGGAACCTGAACCAAAACTTGAACCAACGCCAAAGCCTGGACCAGAGCCTGAACCGAAACCCGAACCAACGCCAGAGCCTGGGCCAGAGCCTGAACCGAAACCCGAACCAACGCCAGAGCCTGGGCCTAAAGAAGAAATTTCTATAATTCAAGTTATTAAACCATCCGAGCCAGAAGAAAACACAATTGAGCAAGAACCAAACAATGCAACGCCTGGGCTTCATTTAGATGAACCTCTTGGAAAGTCTGATGATGAAATTTCTGAATCATCCACGGAGCCAGAATCTCTCGTTAAGGAATCAACGCCGGAGACAGAGCCAAGTCCGGAACCTGAATCAATGCCAGAGCCTGAGACAGAACCAGCTCCGGAACCAGAACCTGAGTCTGGCAAATCACCCGAACCTGAGCCTGTTAATAAATCACCGAACGATGAAGAAACTCAAAAACTTCGCCTTGATGATATTGATACTCCGGTACCGCAAGAATCTCAATCAGAGACTGAAGAATCTCAGTCACAAGTAGAAACTGAGAAACCTGCTGAAGAAGAAATAGATCCTATGCCGGGAGCCGGTAAAATATCCTTGTCCTCACCCGATGACGAATCTGGTGAAATTACGTTTGGCTCGGATCAGCCAGATACGATTAACCCCAAGGAATAACAAAAAAAATTCAAAGCCAAAAATTAAAAAAAACTCAAAGAACCCGAATCCATCGCCTTAAAAATAAATTTTAAAAAAGGAGTTTTAACCGCCATGAAAAGAATTTTTTTCTTATTATTTGCATTTACAGTTAGTTTAACATTATTATCAACCGTTTACGCCCAGGAGGAAATTTTGGCAGCAGACAACCCCATTATCGTTTTAGAAACCAATCAAGGCAATATTGAATTTGAACTTTTTCCAAAAATTGCTCCTAAGGCTTGTGAAAACATGCTCGGCCTAATCGAGAAAAAATATTACGATGGAATGATTTTCCACCGCGTCATCAAAGGTTTCATGCTTCAAGGCGGCGACCCAACACGCACTGGCCGCGGCGGCCAAAGCCTTTGGGGATTTGCTTTTAAAGATGAAACAACTCCTGATGTCCAGTTTGACGAAAAAGGCATACTAGCTATGGCCAATGCCGGCGCTAATACTAACGGAAGCCAATTTTTTATTACAACAACCCCAACGCCGTGGCTTAACGGCAAGCATACTATTTTTGGCAAAGTGATTGCCGGCTACGATGTTGTTGAGAAAATTGAAAATACAGCAACCGGTCTCCAAGATAAGCCTATTGAAGATCAGGTTATCCTCAAAGCCTACGTCAAAGAATAATTTCATGGACCATTTACTGTATAAAGCCCTTGAAGCCCTTCAAAAGGGTCAAAATTGCGCTTGTGCAACCATTATTGAAACCACCTCTCAAGGAACCCCTAGAAAGCCTGGTGCAAAAATGCTTGTTTTTGCTGATGGCTCACAATTTGGAACTATAGGAGGGGGGCTTATTGAAGAAAAAACCAAGGGAGAGGCCCTAAAAGCCCTTAAAAAACGTAAAACAGCGCTTGTTGATTACACCCTTAAAAAATCTGAAAAAGCCCTTTGCGGAGGCAATATTAAGGTCTTTATTGAACCTTTTTTAGCCTCTAAGGAACTCATTATTTGTGGTGGTGGCCATATTGGGCTCAGTTTATCAATTATCGGGAAAATGCTTAATTTTAAGGTTACTGTTTTGGATAACCGAAAAAATTTAGCCAATAAAAAACGCCTGCCACATGTGGATAAAATTGTCATAGGTGATTATTCAAAAAATCTATCAAAATTAAAATTTGACCCAAATAGCTATGTAGTCATTGTGACCCAGGCTCATGATAGTGATTTTTCATGCCTTAAAATCCTTGTAAAATCTGATGCAGCCTATATTGGCGTCATTGCTAGTCAAGCCAAAAAAGCCAAATTCTTAAAAAATCTTAAGGCCTTAAAAACAACTTCTAAGGCTCTAAAAAAAGTCCACATGCCAACAGGCCTAGATATCGGAGCCCAAACTCCGCAAGAAATTGCAGTCTCAATCATGGCCCAAATTATAGCTCAAGTTAACAAAAATTCAATAGGTACTATAAAATTTAAATAGGAGAAAATGTATCATGACAAAAGATGAAGCGATCGATTTAATTAAGGATGCCGGATTTGGATTCTTAGCAACAACAGAAAATGACCAACCACGCTTAAGGCCAATTGGTCCATATGTAGATGCCGAAGGAAAAGTTTTTATTGCTCTTTTTTCTAATAGACGATCTATTCCTCAAATTCAAAATAATCCAAAAGTCGAAATGTGCTTTGTCGATCGAAAAATGTCTTATTGTCGAATTTCCGGAAATGCAAAGATCACAAACAACGATGAAAATAAGAAAATTATGTGGGACAACAGTCCTATGCTTAAGCAATATTTCAGTGGACCTGAAGACCCAAACTTTTCCCTAGCTGAAGTTGAAATAACCCAAGCAGAAGCCATGTCTGTCAGCGATCAATCTTATCAAGAAGTTGCCTGGGAATAAGAATCATCTCGAGATGTAATATATTTTGATTTAAAACACATAAACATCCACTCCTTAAACACATAGACATCCACTCTTTAAGCTTGCATACATCAAGCAGGGCAAAATCGCCAAGAAATTGCCAAAAAACCCTAAAAATTCTTAAAAAATCAATAATTTCCGCCTCAATTTTGGCAAAACTGATTTTTATATGCTATCTTTATATCATTCATATTATAGGTATATAGAGAATTTTAAAAAATTAATGTTACCCCGCGGAGGAAAAAAATGAAGGATTATTTATTTCAAACAAGAAAATTTAAAGTAGCAAAAACTGTTGTTTCTTTGATCATGATACTTACCTTTTCAGGGTCAATATCGCTTAGCCATGCAAGCGATGATTTCATAAAAAATGCTAAACCTAAGTTTTCAAAAAATCAAAAAACTCCTCTTGAAACTCTTAGCGAACACAAGTCTGCCATTGATAGCATGGAAGACGCTCCTATTTTTGAACATGAAGAATATATGGTTAATGTTGAACAAACCACTTCAAAAGAAATTGTTGTCACTGCCGTCGACAACAATATTGCAACAATGTATCTTGTTCCAGGGCCAGGATCTATTCCTGATTTTGTCAGCTTTGAATATACTCCAGGAGAATCTTCTCTAATTTTAACTATTTCCCCTGACCTAAATCACCCCATAAGTGGCTATATGTTTCAAGTGTGCGCTCAGAATGATCTTGCGCAAACATCTTTTGCCGATGTACACATCTTTGTAAACCAGTATGATGCTCTTTCAGCAAAGATTTTGCCCCACGCGCCAATAAATAGCCTGCGAGAATTTGGATCTGAAACAGCCATTGCCGGTAACTATGCAGCTGTTGTTGGATTAGAGTCCGAAGAAAAAGTATATATTTTTAAACGCACTGGCAATGAATGGTCACAAGTACAAGAAATACTCGGAGAGGTAGAACCACATCCAGGATCTCAAACGATAATAGATATGTCTAATGACTGGCTATTCATAGGAAGCACCAGCTATAATCCAGGAGGTCTTCCTTACACTGCATGCCAAGGAATAGTTTATGTTTATAAAAGAAATGGCAATGTATTTGAAAAAACTCAAGACCTGATTGCAAGTAACGGAAAACCTTGGGACTGCTTTGGTATAGCAGTAAATCTTTCTAATACGACTGCAGCTATTGGATCAATAGGAAATCCTAACGACATTGAGTTTTCTGGATCAGTATACGTCTATGAACTAGAAAATGATACATGGGTAGAAAAGAATATTCTTAGCTCAACACAACAACATGAAGCCGATAACTTTGGAATGACCTCAATCTCTATTGATACTAATCGAATTATCGTTGGGGCAAGATGTGACGATGAAAATGGAGAAAAATCTGGAGCAGCATATATTTTTGAGAAAAATGGAGAATCTTGGGAAGAAAAGCCAAAACTTTTTGCAAATGATGCTGATAGTTCTGACGGGTTTGGCAATGCTGTTGCTATTTCTGGAGACTATGCTTTTATAGGAGCCAGCGAGGATGAAGACAACGCAATCCAAATAGGACACGTTGGGTCTGTTTACATCTTCAAAAGGTCTCTAGAGGGATCTTGGAATCAACAGGCAAAGATTCAAGCATCAAATTTCCTTGATTGTTCATACTTTGGAACCTCGATAGATCTTAATAGCACAACTGCAATTATTGGAGCACGCGGCGGTCGCAACTATTCTAATGAAGTCACCGGAACAGCATATGTGTACGAGCTCAATGGCTCTACTTGGCAAGAAGTCGACATGCTTGTTTCCAACGATGGGATGACAGGCGATTTTTTCGGATCTTCTGTTGGATTGTCAAGTGATTCTATAATCATCGGAGCAAAGCTGAAAGATTTATCAGGATATCCGCTTGTAGGCGCTGCTTATATTTTTAAATTATTAAATGAAGGCCAACGAATCAGCCTAAAACCTGGCTGGAACGTTGTTTCATTTAATGTTCTTCCTGAAAACATGGACATGGAATCCATTTTTGAGCCTTTAATTAATCAGGGAATTTTAGAAATCATACAAGATGATGGCACAGGCACTCTTTGGCCAGCCTATAACATCAATACCATAGGCCAAATGAGTACAAATGAAGGCTACAAGGTTAAAATGACTGCCAATGCCGCTTTAACCGTAACCGGCCCTGCGGCGCCATTGCCTGCGGTCTTAACTCTTGATCAAGGCTGGAACACCATAGGGTATCCTTCAGGAGAAGAGCAAAGCGCGTTATCCATATTGCAACCTTTGATTGATTCTGAAGTGCTCATGCAAGCTATAGATGAAAATAACAACACTGTTAGCTTCATAGGCGGCACCTGGGTCAATCAAATTGGAAATTTCAAACCAGGGGAAGGGTACCATGTCAAAGTAAGCTCTGCTTGCAGTCTAATAATTCAGTAGTCCGATTCTACAAAAGTTCTAAGAAACGCTTCTAAAAAACCCACTAAATTGAAATTTAGCGGGTTTTTTAACCTCCAGGTTTGCCAAGCCTGATCCGTTGAAAAAACCTCCAAAAAGAATTCATAATTAAATAGTAAGAAATCTAAGTTGTTATCAAATAATTACCTGATTAAAGAAATTTAATCTGAAAAATAAAGGAAGAAAGAAATAGCAAAAGATGAAACGATCGGTTTAGTCAAAAATGCAGAATTCGGTTTCTTAGCCACAACTGAAGCTAATCAGCCAAGAGTTCGGCCTGTAGCGCCGTATCTAACCGATGATAACAAGCTTTTATTAGCGCTTTTTAGCCATCGCAGATCTATCGGACAAATGAAAGAAAACCCCCTAGTTGAAATCTGTTTTGTAGACCGAAAAATGGCATATTGTCGCATAACCGAAAAAGCTGAAATTGTCAATACTCCGAAAAGTAAAAAAATTATGTGGAATAACAGCTCAATGCTTAGGCAATATTTCTCCGGACATGAAGATTCAAATTTTTGCTCAGTTAAACTTGAAATTGTTGCTGCCGAAGTTATGTCTGCAAATGATCAAAAACTGCAATCGATCGAATTCTAGAATTACCTAAAAACATAGAAAAGGGACCCCTAAAAAAGAAAAGAGGGGTCCCTTTTTTTTCAAAATTCTGTTTTCTAGCGCTAGAATGAGGCCTAAAAAATGACCAAAAATGGCATAAAATTAACCAAAAATAGCCCTAAAAAGAGCCAAAAAAGGCCTCAATTTGGTGTCAATAAACGCCAGTAATCACCCTAGTTTTAGGTAATATCATCAAATACAGGGAAGTAGACTATCCTGTTATACTTTATCAATCCTTAGAAAAGAATCCGCACACATCTGTCTAAATTCTGTTCTAATTAAATAACAAATTATAATCCCGGTAAGTTTGAAAGGAAGTTTCCACAGGCAATTCCCAAAGTGCGCTAAACACTTACAAAGCAAGGCTTTGAGATGTGGTTTCATATATGATATAGTTAACATAACATATATTATAGGAAGTAACCATAGTAGCAAGAATGAGGTCAAATTTGATTAGGTTTGTACGGGAATAACGTTTAGAAAGATTTCTCTGGGTCTTCTTCGCGCCTATCATTGTTGCGGCGATCCTTGGCTCTACGATCCTTTAAAATTCCAATCTCGCGCATAGAGATGAACTCTTTGGAACGAACACCAACTTGCATGTCACCAATGCCAATTTTAATAGTCTTGCCATTAACTAAAGCATCAGCCAAGTTCCTGCGGGCGGCCCTTAAAATTCGGCCAAAACTGGCCCTGGAGATCTTCATAACAATGGCTCCCTGGCTTTGATCAAATCCCTGAAAATCAGCCAATTTTAAAGCCTCAAACTGGTCTATATTGAGGTTTATTTCATCAGGCCTACCTGGTTTTCCCCTCGGGCTAAACTGCGATATCTTTGGCATTCTTTGGATATATCGGACCTTTTTTGGCCTCCCTCTTTTTGCCATTTTGTGCCTCCGGGTGTTAAATTTTGTTAATTTCTATAATTGAATAAGGCTTTGAAATGTCACTTTATTTTAAGCATATGCTCATTATAAATAAGGGTTTATTCTGAGCATATGCTCATTATAATATGCTAGTTAAATTGAGTCAATGCTTTTATTTTGAATTTGCTTTTAAGGAAATTTTGGGAGGTTTTAAGCTATTTTGGGACTAGAGATAGTCATTGGCGATAGCTCTAAGAATATCAATAGGAGTAATAATTCCAACTAAAATGCCCTTCTCGTCTACGATGGGAATGCATCCATATTTCTTTTTAACGATAATATCCATGGCACAGCCTACAGTGTGGCTTGGCGTTAAAGTACAAACTTCTGCGGTCATCACCTGCTCGATGAGATACTCATCGAGTCTTTCTTTAGAGTAAAAAAGCCCTTCGTCCTCTATTCTTTTTTTTGGGGAAACAGTGCGATATAAGTCCCTTTGGCTAATGAGCCCTCTAAGCTCTCCAGATTTATTAACAACAGGAATATGCCGAATTTTATGGGTTCTAATCTTATCCCAAACCCGGCTAAAAGGATCATTAAACCCTATAGTGATCAAATTCTTAGTCATGATGTCTTTAATATAAATCTTATGCAAAACACTCATAGCCCTGCTCCTTATTATTTAATTTTTTTAATTATATCACTGGTTTGCTGGAATATCCATTTTTGATTATATAAGTTTCCCGCTTGTATTTCTTAAGCCAAGCAGGTAAAATGATTTAACTTCACGAAATTTTACAAAGAAAATAACTAAATGAAATTTTTTAAAATTATCCATTCTTTCCTAATAATCGGGTTTGCTTTAATCTGCCCAAAAATAGCCTTAGCACAATCTAATGTTATTGAAAAAATACAACTCGCCATTCCCTCTATCGTAGAAATTCATTCTAAAAGCGCGGCCATGGTAAAAGGTCCAGGCTCAACTTTTTTGGATAAAATCACCGGGAAAATTGTCCAGCTTAAAGGTATTCGGGCAGTCCAAGTGACCAAAAACGGATCCGGTGTTATTATTGATCCTGTAGGCGTTATTGTGACCAACGCCCACGTTGTCTCAAATGCCGGAAGAATTGATGTAACACTTCATGATGGCACAACCGTGGAAGCTACTCCTTTAAAAGTGATCCCTAATCAAGATTTGGCATTCTTAAAAATAGAACCCCCTTTTCCTTTAACAAGGGTTGAGATTGCAAATTCACAGGCTGTTCCCATGGGTGCCGAAGTAATTACTGTTGGAAGTTCTCCTTTCTTAAAAAAGACGATTTCAGCCGGACGCATTACCGGTGTTGCCAAAAGCATGCGCCAAGGACCATCAGAGCCTGAAGGCCTCTTCAGAGTTAATATCAACATTTATCACGGAGATAGCGGTGGACCTCTTTTTAATTATCGAGGGCACCTTGTTGGTTTGATGGTGGCTAGGCAGATGGAGCAAGATCGCTTTACATTTGCTATTCCGTCCAATACAATTCTAAAAAGTTATCTGGAATATCTTAAAACATTAAAACGCTAAATAGATGAATCAAAACAAAAAAACTTTTCTTCTCTTTTTAATAAGCGGCCTTGTTGTCATTTCATTAGGACTATATTTCCGCCTCTATCCTCTTCTCTACCCTGTCTCCTCACAAGCGGAAGAAAAAGCTATGCTACTTGTAACTGCCTCGCTCAAGGCTACGGCTTTAAGCCAAGCTGAAAAGAATTTTCCTAACCTTTCTGATAAAGAAAAAGCAAATATTGCAAACAAACGCTATACCCAGATTCTTTCTGATAAAAAGAAAATCCGTCAAAAGCTTAAAAGCCTTTCGCAGGAAATCTATAAGGATAACTACAGACGTGCTTCACTTCTAGGTAAGAGGCCTGAAACATATCTCATTGCTTCTGACCCTTATTATTTTTATGGCCTAACTAAGGATATCGCAAAAGGCCACCCTATTATGACAAAGCGCAAAGGGGCAAAATATTTTAACCATCAGATGCTAGCTCCGGTTGGTTATTGGGAAGCGATTAGCCTCCATCCTTTTGTTGGTTTTGCAACTTATAAAATTATTCACGCATTTTACCCTCAAGCCTCTTTGATGTTTGGCGTAAGCTTTACTCCGATTTTCTTAATTGTTTTTTCTTCAATCTTTTTTCTTCTCATCTGCCGCATCCTTAAAGTTAATGCATGGGCCTCTGGTATGGGCCTTTTGTTTTTTTTATTAGCGAGAATTCTTTTAAGGCGAACATTTTTTGGATGGTATGACAGCGACCCATATAACGTCCTGTTTCCCCTCATGATAATTTATTTATTTCTTAAGGAGCTGTCTTTTCGTAAAAACTTAAAAAAAACCGTCATCCTGGCGTTGCTATGCGCCGGAGCAGTTGTTCTTTATGCATTTTTCTGGCAAGGATGGGTTTATTTATTTAGCCTTCTTCTTCTTTCCGGAGCTGCTATCGTACTTTGCAATCACTTCTTATTCAAAGAAAAAACAGAAACAAAAAATATAATCATTTCTTTAAGCGTCATCGCTGTAGGAATTTTCTTAGGAATTGTCTCTTTCTTTGGATTTAGCCAATTTTTCTTTCTCTTTGAAGAAGGCGCGACAGTTTTAAAAAATTTCTTTGTAGCCAAAACCAGCCCTTGGCCGGACGTCTATGTCAGTGTAGGCGAGCTGCATGAGGCATCATTTAAGAAATTCCTAGAATTAATCGGAGGATTGCCGTTTCTCCTCATTAGTCTTTTAGGATTAGGATACGCCGCTAAAAAATCTTTCAAGAAATTAGAAGAAGAGAATTTATTTAAATTTATTACTCTTCTTGCTTTTTTTGCCTCCTCCCTCTTAATGGCACTTCAGGCCCAACGGTTTACGCTTCTCTTCCTTGTCCCATTAGGCTTGTTTTCAGCCTTAGGGTTTCAATTACTCTATCAGTTATCACAAAAACTTATCGCCCTTTTAAAGACAACAAATTCTGTTAAGAAAATATTATGGCCGGCTTCCCTTGTCCTTTTGACAATCATTTTAGTTATCAGCCCTCTTGCCAACGCCAATGACCTTGCGCTGCGCTTTCGTCCAATTTTTGATGAAGTATGGGACGCAGCTCTAACCAAAATTAAAAATGAAACCCCTCAAGATTCTATTGTTAATACCTGGTGGCCGCCGGGCCATTTTATCAAGGCCATGGCCGAAAGGCGTGTTACCTCAGACGGTGGGACAATCAATGTGCCTCAAGCATATTGGATGGCTCAAATTCTATTAGAGTCAAATGAAAAAAATGCCCTCGGGATGTTGAGGATGCTGAATACAAGTGCAAATGAAGCCGCGAAATATTTAGAAAATTTGGGCTTTAAGACTTCAGAAGCTGTAAAAATGCTCAAGACCATTACACCACTATCGCGTCAACAGGCTAAAGATGTCCTAAAAAATAACCTATCGGAAATTCAAACAAATAAACTCATTTCCTTAACGCATGGAAATCCTCCGGCAAGCTACTTATTTATTTACAACGACTTAATTGAACAGAATATTGCCATTAGCCTTGTGGGAAACTGGGATATCGCGCAGATGGAAAAAATTAATCAAAACCCTGATTTATTAAAAAAAATGAAAAAAATGGACACAAAAGATTACGTCCATTTTCTATGGGACCTGCAAGGCGGTATGCCTCGGATCGGCGATACGCTTACCGAAACATCTCGCAAGGATGATCTCATTATTTTTCAGAATGGGGTCCAAGCCAATTTAAAAGATGAAACATGCCGAATATCATCCAAAACCTTTGGACAAGGAATTCCACGTAGTATTATCTTTGTTAAGGATGAAAGAATTAAAGAAAAGAAGTTTGCCTCAGCCTCGCTAAACTACTCGGCCTTAATTTTTCAAGAAGAGTCCACAGGTCGTTATCAATGTATTTTAATGGATGAAAATCTTGCCCGCTCCCTTCTTATGAAACTTTATTATCTGGGAGGCAAAGGCCTAAAATACCTAGAACCTTTTGTTTCAGAACAAGGCCTCACAGGAAGAACAACCATCTACGCCTACCGCGTTAATTGGGAAGAATTTTTAAAGGACTTCGGAGAATAAAAAAATTAGGATTTATTTCTGGTAACGAGTCTTAGTTTTTCACTAATCTCATTGAAAGATAATGGTGTTGTAATAAAATCATCCATTCCAGCTTCTTGACAATTCTTTTTATCCTCAAAAAATGTCGCTGTGGCAATGGCTATGATGGGGAGGTCTTTATCTTTTTTGACTCGATTTCTTTTTGCAGCCATAACTCCGCTTAATTTGGGAAGCTGAACATTAACAAAGCAGGCATCATACTCTTTTTCTTGAATGTTTGCGATAAAACCAACTCCATCCTCTACAATATCAAATGAACACTTCATTTCTGTGAAAAACCTCTGCAACTTCTCTCGACGCGGAAGATTATCTTCTCCAATTAAAATTCTTGTTCCGGAAAAATCAATAGGATCCTGTTTCTCGGTATCTTTTCGCCTAACGTCTTCTAAGATGCAATCTGGCATAGAAACTGAAAAAAGAAACGAACTCCCCTTCCCCTCTGTAGCGGTTACCCAAATTCGGCCTCCCATTAGTTCAACATAGGCCTGACAAATAGATAATCCTAACCCTGTTCCTCCATATTGACGAGTCGTTGAGGTTTCTGCTTGGGTAAATTGCTCAAAAATCTTCTTAAGATTGTTCTCAGCAATCCCAATGCCGCTATCTGAGACATCAAATCGCAAAGAATATATTTTTGCATGACCGCTTTCAGATACAGACTCTATGCCGACTTTAAGAATTACAAAACCTTTTTTAGTAAACTTTAGCGCATTCGACAAAAGGTTAATCAAAATCTGTTTTAAACGAACTTCGTCTGCAAAAAGTTCTTTAGGGACTTTTCGATCAACGTCAAAACTCATTTTTATTGGCCGGTCCTGGACATGTCCTTCAAAAAGATGAAAAACATTTTTGATAAGCACTCGTAGGTTCACTGGCATACTTTCTAAAACAATTCGCCCCGCGATAGCTTTTTCAAAATCAAGAATATCATTAACAATGGTTAAGAGATGCTGACTGCTTGATTCAATAATATCAATAAATTTACGTGGCTTTTCGTCGATAACAATTTTTTGAAGAAGCTGAGAAAATCCAATCATTGAATTTAACGGTGTGCGGATTTCATGGCTCATGTTTGAAAGAAAATCACTTTTGGCCCTAGTTGCTGTCTCCGCTTTTTCCTTTAAGCGAATCTGCTCTTGATGCTCACGAACCAATTGTTCTTGTTTTTCAAGAAGCTCTTTTTGTGTCTTTTTTAAATCTTCATAGAGGCTGCGTACCGCTCGCTCATTTGCGATGAGATCCTCATTGGCCTCTTGCAATTCTTTTTCAACTCTTTTACGTTTCGTGATATCATTGATAATTCCTAGCGAGCCTGTAATCTGACCCTTGTCATCGCTTAAAATAGTTACAGACACCTCCGCGTCAATAAGGCTCCCATCTTTCTTGACCATCTTGCTCTCAAAGTGATGTTCAGGCCCTTTTTCACGCAAGCCTAAAGACCGAATACGTTTCCATTCACTTTCTTCATAAATACTACTTACCGGCTTTAAATATAAATCCTGATGGCTTCTTCCCAAAAGCCGCTCAGCATAAAAGTTCCAAGAGATGATACGTTCTTTGTCATCCGTTAATGTAATTGCCGCAGCCGAATTATCAAAAATAGTACGAAAACGTTTTTCAGACTCTTTTAATTTCGCTTCTGTTTTTTTGCGGTCTGTGATATCGTTCATAACACCAATCGAGCCGACAACATTTCCTTGGCTATCTTTTAAAACACTAATCGAAATTTCAACATTGACAAGGCTCCCATCTTTACGAATCATGACCGTTTCAAGATGTTGCCGTGACCCTGCCTTCCGGATATTTAGAGAACGAATGCGTTGCCACTCTTCGCGCGGATAAAAAGAGCTAACCGGCTTCATGTGAAGATCAGATGGTTTCATTCCTAAAATTTTTTCTGTGTATTTATTCCAAGAAATGATTTGTTCTTCTTTATTGGTAAGAGTAATAGCAACAGCGGAGTTTTCAAAAATGGTACGAAATTTACTTTCAGATTCTTTAAGTTTTTTTTCAGCTTCTTCGCGTTTTTTAATATCAGCGAAACTAACAATTCCGTATTTCTTAAGGATATAGCGATAGGAAAAAAGAATGGCAAAAAGAAAGATAAGCGCAATGCTTATCCAGAGTTCATGCTCGACAAATTTTATCATAACATTAAAATTTTTTGGAAATTCTTATCTAAAGAAAGGCTAGGTTATTTATTATCTAGTCTTTCTTTAATTTTCCCAATGACTTTATCAGGCTCAATGGGCTTTAGGATGTAGTCATCACAACCAACGTTAAAAGCATCCATAAAAGGTTTTTTATGTGCGGTGACCATAAAAACAGGGATGCCATCAATTTCACTGACTCCGTCTGCTTCCTCTTTGGAGCGAATTTCTTTTAAAACATCAACGCCATCGATACCAGGCATGGCTATATCAAGCAAAATCGCATCATAAGGAGTATTTGATTTTACAGAACCGTGATAAGCTTCTAAGGCTTGCTCTCCATTCTCGGAAACATCACAATTCGCTAAACCATCTAGTGTCGAAACAAGAAGTTCGCAATTGTTTTTATTATCATCAACAACTAAAATCCGCCACATATGTTCTCCTTTTTATTTACAGAAAATTACTGAACCTTTTGTAAAGGGCCAATTCCAAGGTCAATCTGAACGAACTTCTCCCCTTTTCGATAAAAAATAAGCTGATATTTGCTTGAACGATGATAATCTATAAGGGAATCCTTGCCTAAGGTTAAAGGCTCAGAAACTTTCAGCTCTTCATATCCTAGTTTAACAAGATGATTTTTAAAATATTCGACTGTTCCTTTTAAAAATTCCGCGCAGGACTGATTGATAGCTTCTTCCTTGTGTCCGGCTCCTAAAGCGCCAGAAATAAGTTCAGCGATAGAATCTGGAATGTAAAAAATAACCATTCCGTTGTCATTTTGTTCTTCGCGAGGAATAACAACTCCCGAAACATAGCGGCAATCAGACGGTCTAGAAATTTTTGTCTTGCCCTGCCATTGCACAGTAGCATGCTGGTCAACTTTTGGCTTTTCTTCCAGCTTTATCTCAAGCATTTTTAAGGTAGTTTTATCAACAGCCCTACAAACAGACATGATCAAGTCAATTTCTAGCTGATCTGAAATGGGTTGTTCTTTTTTTCCGCCGAAAAGAAACATTTTTTCTCCTTAACAAGTAGCTAATTTAAAACCTTTTTGATTAGATGCACGCCAATTATTAACGTGTTAATACATTATAAAAATTTTAACAATAATACAGGTCGTTGTCAATAAATACGTTGCGAGAATTCCAGGAAATTTATAGGAATTTATCAATACGCCAGGAGATTCTAGAAAACTTAAAATCTTCTAATTTAAAAACATAAAACATAATTTCGAAAAAAATTTAAGCGTTCGTTGAAAGGATCATATATTTCTTGTATACTTGACTCTATGAATAAAAAGAAATTATTTCTTATTAATAAAAAAGCTCTTAGTTTGCCTGAGCTTCTTTTGGCAATGCTTATTCTGGCGATTACTTTGCCGAGCATTATATTACTCTTTGTTCGTTGCAGTAATCTCAACGAAGCAAATCGAAATCTTACATTAAGCACAACACATGCACAATACATCATGGAAGAAATCGAAAATACAAACTTTTCGAACGTTTCTACACTTATTTCCGCGGGGCAGTGGAACTGGGACGTTCCCACAGTAGTCTCAAAAGGATTTTCGCCTTTAAACAACGAAACGACAACAGTTCAATCTTCTGGAACAACACCATTAACTGTTACAATAACAGTTAATTGGGATGATCAAACCGGACTAAATAGAAATTATACCTTAAGCTCAATTTTCCAATGATAAAACAAAAAAAAGCCTTCACTCTAATAGAATTAATGGTAACTCTTCTACTTTTTACGATTATCCTAACGGCAATTTATAGCACTTTTATAATTTCAACCCGTTTTTATCAAACAGATGAACCTCTTGTTACTCTTCAACAACAAGCCAGACAAGGAATGAATTGGCTGGTCAAGGATTTACGCTCTAGCATAACCGGAAGCATTGCCATTTCCTATGGAGGTCCCGGTATTGACACTATTACTTTTAACACGCCCACAAGAACCGGAATTCAATACTATGTAACATCCGGCCAGCTTATTCGAGAATATCCTGCGGGGACCACCCGAATTATTGCAAACAATATTTCTTCTCTTGATTATGTTTTTGGAGGAAGTGCTTTGAGAATTACCTTAACCACATCAACAACATCATTTAAAAGACCACTTTCGATTCAGCTGCGGGAAAAAATCACATTAAGAAACTAAAGTGCATAAAAAATAGCAATTTCTTATTTTATATAGCATACTTAGAGTGAGAGGCGAAAAAGATGAAAAGAACTAAAATGAATATTAGAAATAAAAAGGGCATCGCACTATTAACCGCATATTTTGCTGTATTTTCTCTTACAATTACAAGCATAGCATTCTTAGCGCAAAGCATTTCTGAAAAAAACACTTCGCAACATTATGCAAAATCAGCTCAAGCATTCTGGGTTGCCGAAGGCGGTATTCGTCAAGCTCTTTGGGAGCTAAACAGCAATAATTGTAACAATTGTCAAGCATGCGGATCAAACCAGTGCTTCTCAGGAACAATTGCTGGTTCCGGCGACTACGACATCACCATTGATCTTGCAGGCAATACTCTCTCTTCAATCGGGTCTGCTCCCTCACGCATTTCACCTCAACTTGTTACAAGGACCGTAGAAATTGATCTTTCAGGAGGCGTAAATCCTATTTTCACGCACGCAGTCTATGCTAACAACGCAATCGATATTAAAAACAACGTTTATATTGATAGCTACGACTCAACTACTGGCTTTTATAATGTTAGCGGAAACATTAGCTCAAATGGAGATATTGGGACTAACAGTACCTCATTAAATATCATCGATATTAGCAATAATGTTTATCTTAGTGGCGATGTCGAAACAGGTTCTGGCGGAACTGTTGATGTTGGCAACAACGCAACTATCACCGGAACAATTACAGATACAAGCAATAAAATTCTAGAGTCAGTTGTTGTGCCATCCGCTTTAACTGGGTTATCTTCAGAAGGCGACAAAACCGTTAGCAACAATGGGTCCTGGACTATTACCTCAGGAAGCTATAAATATGATTCTGTCGCTTTAAAAAATAATGTTAATGTGACCATAAGCGGCGATGTAACCCTCTACGTATCGGGAGATTTTACGGTTAAAAACAATGCTGATATTACAATTACACCTGGCTCGAGCTTAACATATTATACCGATGGAGAATTTCAAATTAAAAATAATTCTGCAGTTAACAATATGACAAGAATTCCAGAAAATTTTCTTATATATAGTACTTACGCTGGAGATGATGGAATATTATTTAATAATAACGGTGAATTTTATGGAGCAGTGTATGCGCCAGATACAGATATTGAACTTCGCAATAACGCTACAGGCTACGGCGCTTTTGTAGGAGATACAGTAACTTTAAAAAATAATGCAAACGTCCATTATGACGAAGCCTTAAGCGCTATATCCGGTGGCTCATCCTCAGGATACTCGATTGGTACGTGGGAAGAACTTTAAAGCATCGCCTTAACAACCATTCTTTTGGCCCAACGTTTTGAGCAAAGAATACTGACATCTTGATTGCTTTCGATAGAATTCACAAAATCATTCTTACCAATGATCTCAATGCCCTTCAGAGCTTTCTTCACTTTAAAACCACTATTTTAAAAAAAACCACCATTTTAGAATATAGCGATACCTTGTGATAACTCGAATAACAATGTCCTCAACACAGACGACAAAACGCTTTTTTTGGGTATTTTTGGCGTAACTAGGTAGGATTGCTTAGTATAAGTAAATAAGTAAGCGGAGAAGGAAGGATTCGAACCCTCGAGGAACCTCACGGCCCCTAACGGTTTTCAAGACCGCCGCATTCAACCACTCTGCCACTTCTCCTTAAAATATCTTATATTCACAGAGGAAAGTGTGCGTGCAAATTCCTTAAAATCTTTAAAAAGAGAATTTTGCCTGGCACCTCTCCTATACTTTGAAACTGAGGTAAAGTGTGCGTGCAAATTCCTTAAAATCTTTAAAAGAGAATTTTGCCTGCCACTTCTCCTTAAAATATCTTATATTCAC
>JAVCDE010000013.1 GCA_030765185.1 Candidatus Aceula meridiana
ACTTTTCGATAGGTGTTGCAGGTTTTCCCGAAGGCCATATCTCCTGCCCAGATCGCGAGCTGGATGCTCAATATCTAAAAATGAAAATTGATTCTGGCGCCAACTATATCATCACGCAATTATTTTTTGATAACCAAGATTATTTTACCTATGTTAAACGATTGCGCAATAAAGGAATTACAAATCGTGTTGTCCCGGGGATTATTCCCATCACAGACTATCATGGAATCTTGCGTTTCTGCAAAATATGCGGGTCAACGATGCCAAAAAGCGTTTCAAATCTTTTTGCGCCAATTGCCGACGATAAAGAAAAAATTTTAAAACAGGGTATTGCTTTTTGTGTCTCTCAATGCCGCGATCTTCTTGAAAAAGGCGCTCCGGGTATTCATTTTTATTCGCTCAACAAGATCGAACCGTTAAAAACAATTCTTTCCCAGATAAAGGATCTTTTATGAAAATCATTATTGTAGTTTTACTTCTCTTATGTTTACCTCAAATGTGTTTTGCCGGAGCCATTCAGGCCGTTCAGCAGCAAAAAGCTATGCAGCAACAGGCTGTCCAGAAAGCGATTGCCGAAAGACAAATTCAGGCACAGGTTAAGCGTAATGTCATAACTCAAATGCCGCCGCAAGCCATACAACTGCCAAGAGCCGCTGACTCAGAGATTCAACAAGTTTCGGATATGACGGAAATTTTAGAATCGCTTAAATACACAAGCCGCATCTGGCCTTTGATTGCAGATATGGAGCCAAAAATATTTATTGTTGTTCAACACATGAAACTTTTTCAAGAAAACGGCATTACGGTTACAAAGCCGGCTCCCTTTTACGTTTCAACCGTTGATTCAATGATCCAACAAAATCCTGCGATTATCAACCAGCCTTTCATTAATATCCTTCAAACAGCTGCTATCATCGAATATGATTTTGATAACGGCCAGGACAAGGATAAATTGGCTCGAGAACTTCTTGACCATGACGCCTATGTTGAAAACCGTCGTCGGCACGGCCTCTATTAAACCTAAATCTTCGATTTACCCCGCAAGTCGCAACAAGATGCGATGCTGCAGCCCCTCTGGGCAGGTTTTTTATTAAAAAAATCTAGGTTAAAAATTATTCTTTTTCGCTTAAGAGTTTTTCTAAATTCGTGCGGGCAACGAGATTGTCCGGCTGCGAATGCAAAGCCTGCTCCCAAAAAAGCTGTGCCTTTTTCTTCTCGCCTTTTTGGATATAGCAAACCGCCAGATTGTTCAGGGTGGTGGTATCGGTTGGATTGATTTCAAAAGCTTTTTGAAAATGAAAAATAGCTTTATTGCCTTCCCCCATAGAAAGATAAAGAACCCCCAAATTATTATGCAGGCCTGCATCACGTGGAGCGATGGCTAAGGCTAAAGAATACTCTTCAATCGCTTGTGAGAAATCTCCTAAAGACTCATAGCAATGGGCCCGATCAAAATAAATTTCTTTAATAAAATTCGTATAAAAACTTTCTGCCGAGCTTCCCTTTGCTTTGTGGGCATACTTTTTCATAATAACAAGTGCCTTGCCATACTCTTCTAAGGCCTTTTTATATTTCTTATCAAAATAATAAGCACGTGCAAGCAGAATACGCACACGTCCAAAATCTTTTTGATATTTTAACGTTCTTTGAAAAAGAGGGATCTCCCCTCTCCAGTATTGATTTTGACTAATGGTCATGCCGAAAAAGATTAAAAGAACTGAAGAAAAAAAGAGAATAAAAACTTTTTTTCCTTTTTCCTTAAAAAGATATTTTAAGATTTTATCTGAAACAATTAGAGCAAATACTACAAATCCAAAGAAGGAGAAGTATAAGAAATGCTCCGATGCAAGCACAAAAGAATACTCGTTGATAAGAGGAAAAATCCCTAAAACAGGCAACAGGCTAATAAAAAACCACCCTAAAGAAAAGAATGCCAGTCGACGAGCTTGAGAGCCAAGAAACCACAAGGAAATCCCTAAAACATGGAAAAGGCCAAGTAGCCCGACCATCCAAAAAGCAGAAACATTTAAAATATCAATACTACGATAATAGTGCAGACCAAAAGGAGCCACTAGAAGACGTAGGTAGCTAAAAAACATTTTCGGAATTGCAAAAAGACGAAGCCAGGCTTCCCGCTCGTGAAAAGCCACTTCGGGTAAGCTTGCTCCTAAAATAATTTTTCGAAAAATAAAATAACCGGCCAAAACAAGAAAAAACCCTCCTGCCCTTATGGCAATTTCTTTAAAGCTCTTCTTTGTAAGCCTTAGCGCAAAACAACCTTCATAGAGCAAAATAAGAAATGGCCATATCACAGCTCGCTCTTTGGTTAGTAGCGCTAATAAAAAAATAAAAAGACTAAGGCTATATCGTATTATTTTCTTAAGCGCTAAAACATCTTTTTGACTGTTAAGATAAAACAAAAAGCTCAAAAAACAAAGGAAAGAGAATAAAAGATTCGAAATACCCGCAATAGCGCAAACAGATTCAGTTTGCACCGGATGCAGCAAAAACAATGCGGCGGCAAAAAATGCCAATAACTTTCTTTTAAATAAAATGCGGGAAAGAAAATAAATACAGATGCCATTTGCAATATGAAGAAAAATGTTAACAATATGGTATCCCTTAGGGTCAAGCCCAAAGAATAAATACTCAATTTTATAAAAGACCTCTAACAGCGGGCGATAATAAGTATTAATAATCGCATCGCCTTGAAAAAAACCTGAACTCTTTAAGAAAATATCAACAAGATTATCCCATTGGTTGATTTGTGGATTGGTGACAATAAAAATAAGATCATCATGAACAAAAGGGTAAAAAATACATCGCAGGTAGGCAAGAAATCCAGAGGCAATAAGAACGCCAAGAGTTTTTCTATCCGTCCAGTTTAAGAAAAGATTCTTAAGGTGTGTCATTTTCATCGAGCACTTTTGTTTCTTTGAAAAAACGTTTTCTAAATATCTCAGCTTCCTCGGTCCGGCCTTCCTTCTTTAAAACATCGACAGCTTCTAAGGCACATGCTTGCGCTTGCTCAAAACGCTTCATACCAATATAAAGATTTGCCAAATTACCCAAAGTTTCAATATCTTGCGAATGGTGTTTAAGCGCATCTTTAAAAATCTCTTCAGCCCTCTTAAAATCTTTTTTCCAGACATAAACTTTTCCAAGATTGTTGCGAGCAACATTAAACTCTGGGTCAATTCTTAAGATATGTTCAAATTCTTTAATAGACTGATCATATTTCTTCTCCATACAATAAACCGTTGCCAAGCCATTACGGGCATTGACGTGATACGGGTTATGCTTTAAAGCCTGGTTGTATGTTGCGACAGCCTTGCTCAACTTCTCTTGGCTTGTATATAAATTCCCAAGATTAGCATAAACATCGGCATAGCGTGGCTCAATGGATAAAGCACCCTGATAAAGCATCTCAGCTCTTTCAAGATCACCCTGCTCTTGATAAATTTGTCCTAAATTATAATAATAAACAGGTTCCGCATACCCCTCATCAAGCATGACCGCCTTATAATATTCTTTTTTTGCCTCGTCGGTGCGCCCCTGTTTTTGAAGGACAACCCCTAAATTATAATGATACCGCGGGATTTCTTCGTTAAGGCGAACTGTTTTTCGAATAATCTCCTCTGCCATCGCGGCGTTCCCTTCACGCAAATAAAAATCTGCTAAATTATTAAGCGGACGAGGTTTATTGGGAGATTTTGCAATCGTATCTGAAATCAATTCTTGCTGATTTGCCCAAATCGCATTACGCCGCACCGTTAAAATAGAAAAAAAGATAATAAAAACCGAAAGAATTAAAATAAGAACTTTACGATTTTTTAAAAAAGGCGCTAAGAAAGAAACTAAAAAGATGCTCATCCCAACAAGCGGCAAATAAAGACGGTGCTCAAAAATAACATCCGAGAGCGGATAAAAACTAGACTCAGGAGCCAGAGTAATAAAAAACCACAATAGCCCAAAGCTTGCCAATTTATTCTTTGAATAAATACGGAAAGTAAAATAGATTAGACCAATAACCGCCAAAAAAGAAAAAAAAGTTGGAATTGTTAAAAGCCCACCCGAAAGCGGAAAGTCGTAATCTAAATTTTGGTTTACCGGGAAAAGAATAAGTGATAGGTATTTGACAATGACATTCATCTGAGTCGAGAAGTACGTATATCGTGAAATCAGATGGCTTTGCCGTGTCACCTCCATCATCTGAAAAAGATTAAATTGGCCATTTTTCCAAATTAGCAAAAATGGCCACGTCAAAAATGCAATCAAAAGAAATGGTAAAATAGTCCGCCACCTTCCCTTTTTTTCTTTTGGTGACTGGCTTAAGAAATAAAATTCCAACGCAAAAAGAATAAGCGGAAAGGTTATGATGTTCGGCTTAGAAAGGGCTCCGAAAAAGACACAGACAAGTGATGCAATATACCAACGCTTTTGGCCACCCTCTCGAAAAAAAAGGTAAGAAATTAATCCTAGAAGATAAAAAAACGTTACCATCAGCGTTGAGCGCTGAACAATATACGTAACAGCAGAGGTCTGCAACGGATGGACTAAAAACAGCAACGAGCTAAAAAAGATAATAATTTCTTTTGCTTGATCCGTTAGCGACGAATCTTTCAAGAATCTTGAAAAAAAGCTCTTTAAAAAAATAAAAACTAACAAAGTATTCAAAATATGAAAAACAACATTAACAACATGATAGGAAAAAACATCAAACTCTCCCCATGCATAGTTTAAAGCGAAGCTGTAGTGAGGTAAAAAACGCGAGGGGTCAAATTTCCAAATAAAAATAGGGTCATGAGCGTGGGGAATAACAGAATTTTCAACAATAATTTTATAATCATCAAGCTGAAACCCAGCATGAAAACTATTTGCATAAATAAGAAGTCCAACGAGAAAGAATAAAAGGCAAATCTGGAAAATTTTTAGGCGTGTTGGCATTGGAGCAATCGTAGAATGACCTGTTAATACTTTATGGCTGCTGCAGCTGCTCTTTTAATTCTGGAAAATAACTTTTGAGCTTATCAAATTCCAAGCAAGCTTCCTTGTGCAAACCACCCACAGGTTCAAGATTTTCATTCTTGGCGGTTTCTTCCATTTTCAGAAATATCTCCCGAAGCTTTTCTGCGCTAATATTGCTGGCAGCGCCTTTTAAGCCATGAGCGACTTCCGATAAAGCTAAAGCATCTGAGCTTTTCAAAAGCTCAACAATAGAGTCAATCTTTGACGGGCAATCTTCTATAAAAATTTCTATAAGCTCGATTAAAAGCTCCTTGTCGCCCTGAATCCTGTTAAGAACATCTTCAATGTCAATAATCTGCTCACTCATCTTAAGAATCCCCCTTCTCTAAAACCTGTTCAATCGTCTCATAGACTGTAATCGCATCAATAGGCTTTGAAAGGTACGCATCCATTCCAGCCTCTAAACATTTTGTTTTATCTTCTACCATCGCCTTAGCTGTCATGGCAACAATCGGGATATGTTTTCCTGTTTCGGATTCCTGCTTGCGAAAGATACGCGTGGCCTCTAAGCCGTCTAAAACTGGCATTTGAACATCTATCAAAATAATATCAAAATTCTTCTCCCCTGCTCTATCAAGAGCCTCTTGACCATTTTCAACAACTTCAACAAGCCATCCCCTTTTTTCTAAAAGCTTGGTCGCAATTTTTTGATTAAGCTTATTGTCTTCCGCTAGTAAAATATTTAATATGCGCAACCCCTTAGCAGAAGTTTCTTTGATTAGAGGCAATTTTCTCTTCGAAGGCTCCGCAGCAGCCCCGTCGTCGCCCAACTTAACTTTAAGCCGCGCGGTAAAGAAAAACGTGCTTCCTGTTCCTTCTTCGCTCTCAATCCAAATGCGCCCGTCCATCATTTCAACAAGACGTTTACAAATAGCGAGGCCTAGTCCTGTTCCTCCAAATTTCCTCGTTGTAGAATCATCAGCTTGCGTAAAAATTTCAAAAATGGCATCTTGCTTATCCTTTGGAATTCCAATGCCAGTATCAGAAACGGAAAACGTTAAAAGGGCATCAGATCCTGAAAACGCTCCTACCTCAACTCTAATCTCAACCCTTCCTTCATGGGTGAACTTAATCGCATTATTAACCAGGTTGATAATAATTTGTCGAATACGGGTTGAATCCGCCAAAACAATTTTAGGAACTTTTTCATCAATATGACAATTGAGTTGAATATTCTTTTTATTAGCCAAAACCGAAAGACCTCTTGTGACACTTTCAACTAATTTCCATAAATTAAACTCAACGCTTTCAAGAGTAACCTTCCCTGCCTCAACACGTGAAATATCTAAAATATCATTTAGGAGACTTAAAAGATTATCTGCCGCTTCCTTAGCTGTCTCTAAATTGTCTTTTTGATCTTCTGTCAAATCCGTCTCAAGGGTTAGATCTAACATCCCAATAACGGCATTCATTGGCGTTCTTACCTCGTGAGACATGTTCGCTAAAAACATACTCTTAGCAGTGCTCGCTTCTTCGGCAGCCAATTTTGCCTGAAGCAATCCTTCACGAGCTTTTTTATGTGCCGTAATATCTTCAACAATACCATCGATCAAAAGATCTTTTCCTTCTTGGTTCTTGGTCAAGACAGCATTTAAAGATCCTTGGATAATCTTTCCCTCATGTGTTTTGAACTTAACCCATTCATTTTTGATGGATCCTTCACTACAAATTTTTGTATTCATACGGCTAAATTCATCGGGATCTTCGCAAATATCTAGAAAATTCATATGCAGAATATCTTCAACTTTACGCCCAAGCATGCGAGCCAGAGTAGAATTAAGAAAAAGAAAGCGCCCCTTAGCGTCTAGAGAATAGCGAAAAATGCCAACTTCAAGGTTGTTAATAAGTTCATTAAAATTTATTCTCGAATCCATAGATGTTCCTTTTTGTCTAAGCTGTCCCTTTTTTAATCTTGATATTTTTTCCGATGGCAAACAAGTTAAAGCAGCCAATGACAATAGCCAAAGATGTTAACGATAGATGAATAAGAAAGATTGTTCTTTCACTTAAGAAATTTGACGAAGATGTCTGTGTTAAAAAAACAATGAGAAGAACGCCGCAAATAATTGCAAGGCCAGAGATAACAAAAACAAGCAAAGAAAATAAAAAGGTAATCAAAACAACAAATGCATTATACGCCCAAAGATTCCCCTTTGCGATACGGCTTGCCGCAATACCAATTCTCTCCATAAAACACCTCTTTTAAAAGTTATCATTTCCTAAGATGACTATATTTTGCTTGCGCCTTAGGAATTTCCTTTTTTATGACTTTGATTCTATCTTCGATGTAAGGATGCGTTCGAAGCCATAAAGGAACTTTAGGCCCTTTTGATTCTCGCTCTAAAAGTTCGAATGCATTTATAATACCATCTAGGCTATACCCTGCCAAGTACATATACTTAATACTTAAAGCATCTGCCTGATATTCATCTTTTCTGCTAAATGCAGTAAAGACTAAAGTCATCGCAGCTCCAGCCGATAGACTGGCAATCTGCCGCGCCCCATTATTCATTGGGATAAACTGAAAAGCAATGGCACTTACAACGCTATAGCCTAAAGAAGCTTGAAATTTTTTAGCAATATGACGTGCTGCACAATGGCCAATTTCATGAGCAACAACAGCGGCAATGGCATCATCAGTTTCTAATTTATCAAAAAGCCCTGTAAGAAAATAAATGCGGCCACCAGGAATTGTAAAGGCATTGAGCTCATCTTTTTCGACAAGATAAAATTTGTACTCATAATCTTGGCGGTCAGAAACGGCAGCAAGCCTCCGGCCAATGCCTTCAAGGCGTTGAATCTTTTGAATATCTTTTGAAAGTGGGTATTCTGAGGAAATTTTTTCTTGGAGATCGTTTCCGATTGAAACCTCAGAACTTGTCGACAGGAAAACAATTTCGTTTCGTTCAGTGGCAGAATTATAGGTGCCAAGCGTGGCACAACCGGTAAAAAAAAGAAGGGATAAAAATAAAAACAGACGTAGATAAATTTTATTTCTAAAAAAGAAATCCATTATCGCTCGAATTTAACAACGTTTTGCCACCAAAGAGAACTGTCCCAAGTTTGCAATTGTTTCCATAGCTTTTTTGCACTCTTTGTTCTTAAGAAG
>JAVCDE010000015.1 GCA_030765185.1 Candidatus Aceula meridiana
GATAAATTTTATTTCTAAAAAAGAAATCCATTATCGCTCGAATTTAACAACGTTTTGCCACCAAAGAGAACTGTCCCAAGTTTGCAATTGTTTCCATAGCTTTTTTGCACTCTTTGTTCTTAAGAAGCTTGGGGCCCTTTTTAAGAAAATCTTAGCCTTGGTGTGGCCGTCTTGATGATATTCTTTGGCCTGCAACAAACACTCAAGGATATCAGCATCTCGGGCAATCAAGCTTGCGAGTGTTTGTTGTTTATCATATTTATCCCGAAGCTGGCGAAGATCTTTTTGAACGCCAATGTCTAGATTTTCCATCTGGTCTTGAAAAACTTTCTTTTCAGCTTCTTTAAAATCAATATAAAAATGCCCCATTTTATGCAAATCATTAATACGGGCTTCATGGATATCATTAAAAAGAGCCATCATAACAGCTTCATAAGGAGGAGTCTTTTCCATGTGGGCGATATAATGAGCAATAACAGCACATCGAAACGAATGATCGGCAACGCTTTCTGGGTTTTTGATCCCTGCAACCCACCATCCGCTACGTTTAACACGTTTTAAAAGCCCGGCTTCGGCAAAAAAATCTAAAGCCGGTTTTGTCTTCTTAGGTTTTCTTTTTTTGTTTTGTGATTTCATAGCAAAAAATAGTTGTAGCCTGGGCGGCATTAAGCGATAGCCTGGCTTGCTTCATTGGGATTGTTATTTTCATATCTAAATGTTTCAAAATAGGACTTCGGATGCCTTTTTGCTCTGATCCTACCACAAGCCCTACAGGGTAAGAGAATTTAGCATCATAAATGTCCTGGCCGTCTTCAACAACAGCCCCGGCAATCCAAAACCCTCTTTCTTTTGCCTCTAAAATAGCACGGGATAAATTAGCAACCTTGGCAATATGAACATAGTTCTCCCCGCCGCAAGCAACGCGTGAGACAGCCTCAGTAACTTCAACAGATTCTTTCTTCGGTAAAACAATTGCGAAATTCCCTAAACAAGCTAAACTCCGAACGATAGCTCCAAGATTCTGAGGATCTTTAAGTTCGTCTAAAAAAAGCAAAGACAATTTCTTTTTAACAGCAAGGTCTAAAAGGTCTTCATATAGTAAATACGTAAAATCGTCAACCTCAGCTAACACGCCCTGCGAATTGGCATGACGCGTCATTTTTATCATCTTGCTCTTAGGAACAACATAAAGAGCAAGTCCCCATTTTCGAGCTTTTTTCTTAATATATAACGCGTCCGGATGCGCCTCTTGCAAATAAATTTTCTTAATGCTTCGGGGATTTACCTTGATTCGCTCAATAACAGGATTTTTTCCGAATAATCTCATAAGTTAAAACCTATAAATCTTTCCAAAAATTGGCATAACAATAATAACAATCAAATAAATATAAAAAGCCATCGTTATCCAAATAGATAAAATATCTAAAAATTTCTCCACCAGCACATTTCCTCTCATCAAGTCAAAATAAGCGCTTCGCTTCCCATGATTAGTCCGCTCAAGGGCTGCTTCCTCGAGGCTCTTTAACCCAATAAAAATCTTACCGCAAAAAAGGCTCTGAACAATCTGGTTATATTCTTGGTTATATTCACAATCATCTTTACAATGGCCTTCCCCGGAAATCGGAACATATTTCATATCACACACCTTGCAATAACCTTGATAAGAAAAATAAAAAATAATTGAACAAAAGAAATTAATTAAAAACCACGGAAGCTTAATAAAACCACTCATGCTCATGGGCTGAATCCAAAATCTTTTCCTTGATTGCCCACTCTTCATGTCATTAAGACTAAACAGAAAAGAAGTCAAAAAAGTTCTTCTTCTAAAAAAAACTCCTAAAAGATAACTTTTTCGTTCGTGAGTCAAAACCTCACGATCCTGGATAACAATTTTTTCTGTAGCCTTGCGCTTAAAGATGTCTCGTTCAAACAAAGCTCCATCGCAATAAATACACTTGCTAAGTTTCTCTGCGTCAAACGACACGTTGCATCGTGGACAATGCATTAGATTTTCCCTTTGCGGTGATCAACAAGGCTAAAGGTTTTCGCCTGAGAGCGCGTTAACTTTTCCCTTTGTGCCTGCTCGGTCATAACTCTCGCAATCTGATCAACATTTAAATCTGGTAAAAGACCATTATAAAAAATGCAATAGCTGCGGTCATCTTTTTTATAAGAAATTGTACAGCGGGTGCACTTTTTCATAACATTTTATAGACTATTTCTTAAAGCCAAACCCGAGATAAAAAATTGGTTTTAAAATACTCCACCACCCCAAAAAGGGACGCATTTTTGTATAACCCAATTCTTTGGGCGGATAAATCTTGGTCACAGGAACCTCTATATACCGATACCCTAAGGTCACAGCTTTAAAAAGAAGATACGGTTCCAATTCATACGCATTTAGCCACGACTGATGAAAATCAATTTGCTCATTATTGAACAAAGAAAGCCGTATCGCGCGAAATCCATTGGTGCTGTCAGTTATTTTTCGTTTTGTAAAGAGCGAGAAAAGAAACGGGTGGAGCTGTGTTGCCATTTTTCGATAAAACGGCATATCTCCGCCAATTTTTCCTTCTTTAAGATAACGTGATCCTTGAACGAAATCGTAAGAATATTCAGCAACCTGAGAGACCAAATCCATAATTTGATTAGGGTCATCCTTATCGTTTCCAGCCATAATCACAATGATTTCATAGTCTTTTTCCCTCGCGAAACAAATCGCTGTACGGATGGCTGTGCCGACTCCACTGCGTTTATCATGCCGGATGGTTCCGACCCCTTGATCGAAAAACTGATTAATAATTTGCGTGGTCTCATCCGTTGACCCATCATCAACAACAAGATAATCAACTTTTCCATGCGCAGAGCTCTTTAAAAATCGCTCTATTGTTTTCTTAATTTTAATGTGCTCGTTAAAGGCAACAGGACAGACGAGAATTTTAGGCATCGCAAATCAGGCTTTCTTTTTCCTGGTGATATTTAAGGCCACAAGGACAAACTAAAGTTTTTTCTAATTTTTGTCCACATCGGCATACAAAACCAACAGGCTTAGCGGGATTACCGACGAGTAAAGCATGAGATGCAACATCTTTAGTCACAACGCTCCCGGCACCAATAAAAGCATACTCCCCGATAGTAACGCCGCACAAAACAGTGGAATTGCTTCCTAAGGTTGCGCCTTTTTTAACAACAACTTTTTCTAAATCCCAAGAGTCGTTATAATGACTTCTTGGATGACGGTCGTTAACAAAAACAACATTCGCTCCACAAAAAACATTGTCCTCTAGCGTGACACCATCAAAAACGGCAACACTATTTTTAATCGTGACATTATCACCAACAACAGCGCCTTTTTCCACAAAACATCCATCGCAAATATTGCACTGCTTACCAACAGAAGCCCCATCTTGGATGTTAACAAAAGCCCAGATGCGCGTCTTATCTCCCACGTTAGCTTCTTTGCCAACAAGGGCTAAAGGATGTTTAAAATAATTCATGCGTTACCTAATCTTTATAGGTGCCCCGTTATTTTTTATAGACTCTTGAATAGCAACTAATGCTCGAACAACATCGCCGGCTTTTTTTGCATCAGCCAAATCAGGAGATGTGTTGTTCTCAATACAATGAATAAAATATTGATCTTGTTTTTTAAGCGGCTCCCCTGTAGCTATCTTAGGAATTGTAATACTTCCCTCTCGCGATAAAAGCTGAAACTCTCCATACGTCTGATAAAAAACCTCTGTTTTCTCGACGTGCTTATCATAAAGCTTAATAGGCCCGAGATTATCCAAGTCATCCCAGACAACCATTTTTTGCCCACCAACAACTGTAATTTGACGAACCTTGCGCGGATCTAGCCAACTGACGTGTACATTAACTAAAATATCATTAGGATATTCGAGCGTAGCAAAGGCCAAATCTTCTAAGGATGTTTTAAGGGCCTTTTGCCCGCGCGCTGAAACGCTAAGCGGACAAGCATCAAATAAATAATTAAAAATGGATATGTCGTGAGGAGCTAAATCCCAAAGCGCATTAACATCATAACGAAAAGGCCCTAAGTTTGTTCTTTCGGAATGCGCATAATAAACATCCCCCAGCTCTCCGGAAGAAATATATTTCTTAAGATGCGCGATCCCTTCATTAAAAACAAAAATATGACCAACCATCAAAATCTTGTTTTGCTTTTCCGCCAAATTTTGAAGCTCCTCACACTCTTTAACAACAAGGCTTAGCGGTTTTTCGCAAAGGACATGTTTGCCGGCCAAAAGAGCATCTTTGACAATTTGATGATGTGTCACTGTTGGCGTTGCAACGCAAACTGCATCAACGTCTTGACTATCTAGAATATCCTGATAATTTTTTGTTACCTTAATGCCAGGATGCATGCCTTTGATTGCACTTAATCTATCTGCATCGGAATCAGCGCACATCAAGACATCTACATCAGGCATCTGATCAAAAACTCGAAGATGGTTTGGGCCCCAATGGCCGCATCCGACAACACCTACAGAAACCATACTAAGCTCCTAACGTTTAATGGCTGTCAGTTTATACTTCAGTGTTCCAGCCGGAACTTGAATTTCCACTTCATCATCTATTTTATGCCCTAAAAGAGCCTTCCCGATAGGTGATTGAATAGAAATTTTTCCCGTTTCATAATCAGCTTCTTCAGGACCGGTCAGAGTATATTCCTCCTCTTGTTCGGTCTCGAGATCTATAATCGTAACCGTAGCCCCGATAAAAGCTTTATCCTTAGGAATGTCTTCGTCATCAATGATTCTTACACGAGAAAGCTTACCTTCAAGCTCAGCAATGCGGGCCTCACAATACATCTGGGCATCCTTGGCCGCATCATATTCTGCGTTCTCGGAAAGGTCCCCTAAAAGACGAGCTTCCCCAATGGCCTTTGAAATTTTCGGGCGCTCTGAGCCTTTAAGGCGTTCAAGCTCCGCTTGTAATTTCTCAAATCCTTGTCGTGATAAATAAACTTCATCTGCCATAAAAAATCCTTTCACTTAAAAAGAAAGCCTTATGGCTTTAAATTACATACTGCCAACAGCTGTATTGATTAAAGGAAGAATTCCTTCTAACTCTACTTTTGTCATACGTCCTAGCTTAGCGAAACGCCATTCTTCAGTAGGTGACTTATTTTCTCGGCTAATCTGAATTTTTTTCTCTCCGCCATTGTAAGAAAAAACACCTACAGAAATTCTTGTGTCTTCAAATTCTTTGATGTCTTTGAAGATCTCCGCGTCTAACGACTTGTCATACGGCATGTCCTGCTCCTTTGGTTGAATGATTATTGGTTATTTTAAAAAATCTTAAAATCCGGGAAACCCGGCCATGGCCTTCATTTTCTCGGCAGCAATCGCCTGAGACTTTAAAATAGCCTCATTGGCGCCTTTTAAAAATGCCTGTTCTAAGCTTTCTTTATTGTCCTTATTTAAAACATCAAAATCAAGTTCAATTGATTTAAACTTCTGCGTTCCATTGATAACAATCTTAATTCCCGCAGGTGCATTTGTCTCAACTTCGGCTGCTTCCAAGTCGCGCTTGATTTGTTCAGCCTGTTTTTTCATCTGCATCAATTTCTTCATTTGGTCAAGCATGTCTTTCTCCTTAAGTTTATGAATGAACTATTGCAACCTGTACCCGAGACCAAATAATGTTGCAACCACAAACGATTTTAAAAAGATAATTGCCAGAAAAGCAACAATCGGTGAAAGGTCAATCGACATCATAGGTAAAAATCGGCGGATAGGCTGCAAAATCGGCTCAGTTGTCCGATACAAAAACTGGACAATCGGATTAGAAGGATCTGGATTAACCCAACTAATTAAAGCACGAACAAGAATAAGCCAATACAAAAGCGTTAAGACAACATCGATAACCTTGGCTAGGGCAAAAACAAAATTACTTACAGCGAACATCTTTCCTCCTTAGAATATTGGTTATTTTTTCTTCTCAAAAGCCTTTTCTTGATCATAATTAATTGCCCGAATCGGATATGGAATATTAATACCCTCTTTAGCATAACGATTGTGCAGGCGTTTAATAAATTCATGCTTGATAAGATAATTATCTACAAATTCTTTAGCCCTTAGAATGACTGTAAAATTAATGCTGAAATCATCGAACGTATGATAACGAGTAAAAGGTTCGAATTCTGGAACACCGCCGGTTACCTCTTTCATCGTTTCTTTGCCGACTTCAATAGTTACCTTCTCAACATGTTCAAGGTCAGATTCATAATGAACGCCCACCTGCACCAAGACAGCCATTTCTTTTTCTGGGTAATAATAATTTGTTACTCGCGAACTCACCAAAGACTTATTGGGAATGACAACCATATTATTAGGGAGCATGCGAATCCAAGTCGAGCGCCATCCGATTCTATGAACATATCCTTCTTCCCCGCTTTCAAGCTTAACAAAATGCCCAACTTTAATGGGCTTGTCGACAACAAGTTGAATGCCGGAAAAAAAGTTTTCCAAAGTCGGCTGAAGCGCAAGAGCAACCGCCAAAGAACCAATTCCCAAAGATGCGATAATCGGAGTGATAGAAACACCAAAGCTATCCAGTAAAATAAGAAACCCAATTCCAATGACAAGAACACGGGCAATGCTACGCGCAACTCCACCTGATGTCTTTAAAATATCAACTTTATTCGAATAACTAAGCAAAAGGCTGCTAATAAGCTTATCAATAAACAAAACAACAGAAACAATCACGATAGCCTTAAACCCTAAGACAACAAACTTTGCCATTTCAATATTCCCTAAAAATGGCGTTGTTTTTTCCAAAAAAAGCCATCCACTGGCAAAGACTAACAACACAAGAGGAAAATCAAGCGCATTAAGAAAAATGTCATCAGCCTTTGTTTTTGTTTTATCAGCAGCTTTGCGAAACGCCCGAAAAATAAATGCTTTTAAAAAAAGCAAAGCCGTAACCCATATTAAATAAACAGCCGGGACATAGACAAAAAGTGGTATTTTAAGCCCAAAAATATTCATACTCTCCATAATCTTTTTCTCCTTTTTTAAAAAACTCTAAACAGAGTACCATCGATTAATCTTTGCTCTAAACGATTAAAAACACGTTTGATCGCTTGAAATTTCACTTGCACGTCTACCATCAGGTCATCTAAAGATCCTGCTGCCCCCTGAAATGACGCCACAGCCTCACCAAAAGTTTCAGCTAAATCTTGAACATTTAAAGGGTCTTCTCCTAAAATAGCACTATCTAAAGATTTCGTCCGATTTTGCCCGGTTCTGTCAGTGCTAATATTAACAATCTTCTGCCCTAAAACACCTTCAGTGGCAATACGAAAACTATAGGCTTTCTCAATTTGCGCTCGGTAGCGCTTAAAAAAACTAAGCGTAACTTCAACATTGCGCCCGTTAACTTCTTGAGGAAGAAAATCAATCTTTCTAACACTCCCTACGGTTACCCCGGAAAGACGGATTGGTGCCCCAATCGAAAGCCCTCCAACCTCACGAAATAAAACCTTTACCGTAAACTTCGCCTGCATTATCCCTTTGTCCATTCCAATCGATAAAATAACAGCCAATATCAGAATAATTCCAATGACAAAAAATAGCCCTGAATAGAGCTTTACTAAAAATTCTTTTTTTTCCATTTTCCCCTACCTTATTTTAAAAATTCTTTAACAAAAACATCATTAATAAATTTTAACTCTTGGGCCGTCCCCTTTGCGACTAGCTCGCCATCACGAATAATTGCAAGCTTATCAGCAATACGAAAAGAATTTTTCATATCATGCGAAGTAATAACTGTTGTTGTATTAAATTTTCGTGAAATATTTTTTATCAAATCCATAATTTCCCGGCTACGAATAGGGTCTAAGCCTGATGTGGGCTCATCGCAAAAAAGAAAACCTGAATCTAGAATAACAGCCCTGGCTAAAGCCGCACGCTTTCGCATTCCTCCGCTTAACTCCGACGGATATTTCTCTTCAACATTTTGAAGATCAACAGTCTTCAAAACTTCTTCAACCTTAGCACTAATAACTTCATCAGACAGCTTTGTATGTTCTTTTAGCGGAAATGCCACATTCTCAAAAACAGTCATAAAATCATAAAGAGCGCCGTCTTGAAACAAATATCCAATTTTTTTACGTAAGCTAAGCCAATCTTTTTCTTTAAACAGGCTAATATCTTTTTCCTGGATTTTAATCATGCCTTTATCCGGCTTCAACAGCCCAATCAAGTGCTGTAGCAAAACACTTTTTCCGGCTCCACTCTCACCTAAGATAGCCAAAATCTCCCCCTGTGCAATATCAAGATTGATGTCTTTAAGGACTTCCTGATGAGAAAATGACTTGTATAGGCCAGAAATGTTAATCATTATTTTCTTTTTTTAAAGGAACGAAACTTATTCCTACCAAATTTTGTGTACAGCTGTTCATACGGGCGGACGTCAACCTTGCCAACAAAAACTTCAATATCGCGATATTCAGCAACGCTATAAACTTCCGCATCTAACAAAATATCAACATTGTCCTGTGGATACCAGAGGCCTTCTTCAAATTTAATAGGTTCCCCATCACGAATCCATTGCGTTTCAACTTCAGGAAAATCATAATCAATATTTTTCTTTTTACTGGAAAAGTTGCCGCCGCATCCAGACAGCACCACGATCATATTAAAAACAAGCATAACAAAAATAATTCTCTTAAAAATTCTCACTTTGCCCTCCTAGTTTATCCCCAAAAAGTTAAGATAATCTTTGTCAAAATCGTATTTGAAACAACAACTAAAATATAAGCTAAGGCAACAGCCTTTGTCGTGTACTTTCCAACCCCCAAAGACCCGCCCGTAGTCATAAATCCTTGATAGCAACAAGTCCAGCTAATTAAAATAGCAAAAAAGAATGTTTTAATGAAACCGCTAAAAAAGTCAACATAATCCAAAGAACGTAATGTCTGATTAATATAAAAAGCACCGGGCATATTTGCATCTGTAACCCCAATCAAATAACCGCCCATGATGCCGATAACTTCAGAAAAAACAACTAAAATAGGCAAAACTAAAAAACAAGCAACCATTCTCGGAACAACAAGAAATTCAATAGGGTCTACGCCCATAACGCGAGTCGCTGTAATCTGGTTGTTAACATTCATAGCGCCTAGCTCGGCGGTCATACGCGCCCCGGCTTTTCCTGAAAAAACAAGAGAACTAAAGACAGGACCTAGTTCACGAACTAAAGAAAGAGCAACTAGAGAAGCAACTTTTTCCTTAGCACCAAAACGACTCATCGTAACATATCCCTGCAAAGCCAGCACAACCCCCGATGCAAGCGAAGTTAGCGCAATAACGACAACAGACTGCATTCCTTGCTCATTAATCTGCTTAATGACCTCGCCAAAGCGAATCTTTCCTCTAGCAATATTTTTGATAACACTACCAAGAAAAAATAGGGCATTGCCAAGGCCGGCTAGCCCTTCAGCAGCATGTCTAAAAAATTGCCCTAAAAAAGAAAATGAATGATTTGAGCGATTCATTTGTCCTTTAACCAAGCCTCTGTAAGTTCATTATTAATTTTGTATTCTGCGCTCTTTGAAACCCTCTGAATTTCACCGAGGCCTCTTTTTCTTTTTAACGATGCTTGGAAACCTTGCTTCTTTTTTATTTTTTCAAAGAAACCTTTAACAGCTAAGACTCTAGCACCAAGCTTTTTTACATAAATCTGGATTTCTCGATCTTCAGTAACAACAACAATATTCCGCGGATTTGCAGCGTTATCAACTATTCGTTTGATCCGATCATCCGCTGTCTGATTTTCTGTAAAAATCACAAAAACCGAATTGGTTTTCATGCCGCTAAGCATTCCCGGTTGACCATCAAAAACAATTGTTACTTTATTTTTTATGCTCCCCTGGGGCCTATCGACCTCAAGCACTTGTACGAGACCCTCACGAGCATCTTTAAGACTCTTTTGTATCAGCCGAGGAAGCTTGTTGAGGACATTGTACCCATCTAGGATGTAGTGTAGCGACATAAAATAAAGCTCCTGTGAGGCCAATAATAACCATAAAAAAGAAATTTAATAGACTCATACTCGCAGCCGTTCCGGCATCAATGCCAATCTTAGAAAACAAAAAGACGGCTCCTAAATCTCTTGTTCCCAACCCTCCGAGAGATGGAAAAGCTGCCGCAATACAAACTAATGGGACAAAAACCAAACAATGCCAAAATAAAATTTCCTGATGCAATCCCCTAGCTGTCAAATAAAACGTCAGGGCTAATATCCCTTGGACTATGCATGAAATAAAAACAACAGTAAAAATCGCTTTATGCTTGCTCTTAATTAAAACAATCGCGTAATGAAGTTTCATAAGCTTTTCTTGAATTTTAGGAAGTTTATTAAAAATACGGCAAGCAAAAGAATACAAACGCTCATGAAAAAGAAATAAAATTCCTATTCCAGCAAAAAAAGCCAAACTGAGAATAGCGACTAACAAGAACGGATCATAGACAAGTTTATAACCAAAGGCAAATGATACAGAAGCTACAAGAACAATCGCCACAAAGCCGAATATTCTATCCAAAAGAACAGAGGCAATCACAGTAGTTTTTTTATCAGTGTCCTTAAAAAGTCCTATCGTTTTAACTACATCGCCTCCTGTAGAAGTCGGCAAGAAAAGATTAAAAAACGCGCCGATCGAGAAACAGCGTGCCACGCTTTTAAAAGGAATGCTAAGTCCAAGGGCTTTAATAACAATATGCCAGCGAAGTAGTGTTAAAAAATATAAAATAAACAATGCCGCCAAGGACCATGCGAGATAGAAAAAATTTGCATCTTTGATAATGTTAAGAGTCTTCTGAACATCAATGATACGAAAAAGATACGTCAAAAGCCCAATGCTTAATGCAATGCGTAAGAATCCAGATAAGAAATTCTTTGTTTTTTGTGATAAAGACATGCTTTTAATCAACTCCAGACGTTGTTTTTTGACAATTTTGATACGCTTCTTTAGCACAATAAGAACTTCGAACTAAAGGAGCGCTAAAAATATGTTTAAACCCTAGCGTAGTCCCAAACTCTTTATAGCCTTCAAATTCATCAGGAGAGACAAAGCGCTTAACGCTAACATGCCTGTGCGACTTTGATGGCGCCAGATACTGGCCAATGGTCAAAATATCGCAGCCAACAGAAGCTAAATCCTGTATAAGCCCTTTAACTTCGTCTAAGGACTCTCCTAATCCCACCATAAAGCCAGATTTTGTCAAAATAGATTTACGCGTCTGCTTTGCAATTCTTAAAACGTTTAATGATGTTGCATAATTGGCCTGAGGACGCAAAATTCCTGAAAGCCGCCTTATTGTCTCCATATTATGCGCGACAACATCAACGCCTGAATCAATCACACGCACAATAAGCTCTTTGTCAGCAGAAAAATCAGGGATTAAGGATTCCACTTTTATGCCAGGTATCATTTCCTTTAAAGAACAAATTGTGTTACAGAATTGGTTACACCCTTTATCCGGCAAGTCATCACGTGTAACCGAGGTGAGGACGACATAATCTAAATTTAATTCTTTAACTGCGCAAGCAACACGAAAAGGTTCCTGCTCGTCAATTGCTTTAGGCTCTCCTGATTCAACTGCGCAAAATCGGCACGCACGCGTACAAGCATCCCCTAAAATCATAAAAGTCGCGACACCTTTGCTCCAACAAGTCCCCATATTCGGACAATGTGCTTCCTCGCAAACCGTATGCAAGCAGGATGTTTTTAATATTTGCTTTAACGGCTCAATCTGTGAAAGATCCGGAATTCTCTGCTTAAACCATGCGGGCAACTTTGTCTGCGTTGTCATAAATCAAAAACCTTAAAGGCTTTCTTTTAATTCTTGCTCTGTCTTTGCAGCAAGCTTGTCTATCTGAGCCTTTTGCTCTTGCTTTTCTTTGTCGCTTGCGTAATCAATAATCATTTTGGCATGCAAATGGTCATATTCATGAAGAATAACACGCGCTAAAAAACCCTCACATTCGATATGGCGCTCCTCACCATTCTCGTCGGTATAATCCATGCTAATGCTTTTAGGCCTTTTAATTTTAAATGAAAGCCCAGGAAAGCTAAGACATCCTTCATCCATCTCTTCCTTGCCCTGAGGATTAGAAATCTTTGGGTTAACAAAAACAGATGGCCCGTCTCCCAAATCAATAATAAAAATCTGCTTACTAACGCCAATCTGGGGTGCAGCCAAACCAATATCGGTTTCTTTTTCTGAGATTGTGTTGATCATCGCCTGAATGAGCATAATCTCCGCAGGCCCCACCTTATCAATAGGTTCTGCCTCTTTCCTTAAAACCGGATCACCGTATGTTCTAATTTTTAATTTTGTTCTGATCATCGAGATAAACAATACGTGGGTTACTTTGACTCTCCTTGCCTTTTTCTACTAAACCATAACTAACAATAATAACTTTATCTCCTACAACACCTTTACGTGCTGCTGGCCCATTAAGACAAACAATGCCGGAGCCCGGCTTGCCAGCGATAGTATAGGTTTCAATCCTTGAGCCGTTGTTAATATTTAAGACTTGAACTTTTTCACCCGGGGCAATATCCGCTGCCTTTAAGATACTTTCATCGACAGTGATGCTTCCCTCATAGTAAAGCTCAGCCTCGGTTACGCAGGCACTATTAATTTTTGATTTTAAGACAGAAATTAACATCTTTTTCAAACCTCTCTTATATTTAGACTAATAGCTTATTGACACGCTCAACAAGCTGCTCTTTGGCAACAACTCCAACAGCCTGATCAGCGACATTGCCTTCTTTAAAAAAGATGAGTGTCGGGATAGACATAACACTATATTTCATTGCCAAACTTTGCGCTTCGTCTACATTCACTTTAGCCACTTTTATTTTTCCTGATAACTCATCGGCAACTTCATCAATAATTGGCCCCATCATCTTGCAAGGTCCACACCATTCTGCCCAAAAATCTACTACAGCCGGAACATCAGATTTTAGAATCTCTTGTTCAAAATTTTGTTCTGTTAAATGAATAGCTGGCATCTCTCCTCCTTATTAGTTATCGGTAACTTTTATATATCAAAGTTAAAGAGATATTATACAAATATTCTATATATATATCAATACTATTTTTATATAGGAAAGACTTGCAATTCCTTTGTTTTCAAGAAATTACAACTCCGCTAAAAACTCTTTTATTATTAAATTTCCTAGGGGATGGTGATTAACACACTTGTCCTAAAAGTTTTTAAACAGGAAAGCACAAAAAAACACCTTAAAGTGATGGAATCTATTTACCTTAAAACTATTCTTTTTTCCCTTGATTGGCCACCCTCGCGGTGGCCTTTCTTATAACTTCAGAATCTCCGAGATAATAATGGCGCAAAGGCTTTAGAGACTCATCAAGCTCATAAATAAGCGGAATGCCAGTAGGAACGTTGAGGCTTACGATATCTTGTTCGGAAATATTATCAAGATGTTTAATGAGAGCGCGCAGACTGTTTCCATGAGCAGAAATTAGAATCTTTTTTCCCTCTTTTAGCTGAGGAACAATAAACTCGTGCCAATAAGGCAAAAAACGTTCAACTGTACTTTTTAAACTTTCTGCCAAAGGAATATCTTTTTTTTCAAGACTTTGATACTTTGGGTCATGCCCAGGATACCGTTCATCACCTTCATCCAATGCCGGTGGCAAAACATCATAGCTGCGGCGCCAAATCAAAACCTGGTCCTCTCCGTATTTTTGTGCTGTTTCAGACTTGTTTAAGCCTTGCAACGCTCCGTAATGACGTTCATTAAGTCTCCAAGATTGATGAATCTCAATATCGGAAAGCCCCATTTCCTCAAGAGCGATAGAAAGAGTCTCCGTTGCCCTTATCAAGACAGATGTAAAGGCGACATCGAAAGTGAAGCCTTCTTTTTTCAATTCTTGTCCGGCGTAGCGTGCTTCTTCAATGCCTTTTTCAGAAAGACCAATATCCGTCCATCCAGTAAACTTATTTTCTTTATTCCAAAGGCTTTCGCCATGGCGTAAAAGAACTAACGAAATTGACACGAAACCTCCCTGTTGTTTTCTTGAACCTGGATTTTGCTAATACAAAATCCGCCCAGAGGGCCACAGCGTCACAGCCTGTTGTGGCTTGCGGGGTTAACCCTCCTCATAGAATCTTTTTTTATATCAAAAAAAAGATTCTATTGTGAACTCCGAGTTGAATAGCGCGCAGCATAAAAACTAACAATTTTTCCAATAAAGACCGCTAGAAAAATATGCCCTATGATGACTTCAAGATAAGAAAGATTTACCGCCCATGGATTGACCGGAACCATTTTAGCAAATTTTAAAGTCGTGAGAGTAGAAAAACTATACTGAAAGAATGGAATTTGTTCAATGATCAATTTTGAGAAGATCTTTTTATCAAAAATAAAAATAAACGAATAAAAAATACTCCACAAGAAACCTACTAGAAGATAGCCACTGACGCCTAATTTAACTAAGGTTACCGCATCTTCATCTAAAGCTAACATTTTTCTCAAAAGAAATTTAAGGCTTAAAATCAAAAGCCCTCCATAAAATAAACGTATAAAAATTAAGATAATCCTTTCTAATAAGGGGCTAACTGTCGCCATCAAAATAAGATCAAGGCAAAAGGCAAGACCTAAAAAAAGCAAGGATTGGAAAAAAAGCCTTCGTGGAAGATGCGTCATGCAAAGAGACAAGAAAATAATAATAAAAAAAACAAACGGAGCAACGGAAAAATGCAGGTCTTTTGCCTCGATAAAGGGCAATAAAAAAAACAGCAAAATAAAAGCAGCGAGAAAAAGATTAAGGCGGTCCTGGATAATGCTTTTAATGTTCATTTTTGTCTCCTTTGAAACCTATTATACCTTAATTTTGAAGAAAAAGAAAATAGCTTAAGGCATGGAGCCCCACGGCTAAAGCCGTGGTACCTTCTAATTTACCCTGCTTCGCCCGCCATTGTTTCGGTGGCGGGCTTCGTAGTGTTATCCATCCAAAAGGCGAACATCCTCCGAAGCAGAAACTAACTGCCCGTTCGCATTCATCCGCGGATAAACCCATGGTTTTCTGCGAAGGATGGATAAAAAAGGCCGTCCCAACCAAAAGTCAGGACGGCCAACATAAGCTACTCAATCTTTACTTTACTAATTTCTCAGCAAGCTGAATAACGCGATTTGAATATCCCCATTCATTATCATACCAGCCGATAACCTTAACCATATTTCCCGCAATCATGGTGCAAGGAGCATCAAAAATACAAGAATAAGGATTGCCGATAATATCACAAGAAACGATTGGCTCTGTGCTGTATTGAAGAATGCCTTTCATGGCTCCTTCAGAAGCTTTTTTCATTGCTGCGTTAATTTCTTCGACAGTTGCTTCTTTTTTAAGCTCAGCAACAAAATCTGTTACAGAACCATTTGGCGTTGGAACGCGAATCGCCATACCGTTTAATTTGCCGTTAAGCTCAGGGATAACCTTGCCAACAGCTTTCGCAGCACCCGTTGTTGTTGGGATCATAGATACTGCAGCGGCTCTAGCTCGCCTAAGATCAGAATGTGGAAAATCAAGAAGACTTTGATCATTTGTATAAGAATGGATTGTTGTCATTAAACCTTTAACAACGCCAAAACTATCATTAAGAACTTTAACCATCGGAGCTAAGCAGTTTGTGGTGCAAGATGCGTTAGAAACAACCACATCACTGTCTTTTAAAGCCTCGGTATTAACGCCTAAAACAATTGTGTTATCAATTTCATCTTTAGAGGGAACGGTCAAAATAACTTTTTTGGCACCGGCCTTAATATGATCTAAGCATTGCTCTTTTTTGCGGAAAACACCAGTAGACTCAATAACAACATCTACGCCATATTCTCCCCAAGGTAGCTCTGCAGGGCTCTTAATTGCTGTTACAGGAATTTCTTTTCCGTTCACAACAATTGCATTATCCTTAGCCTCGATTGTGCCATTGAATTGACCATGAACAGAATCATACTTAAGAAGATATGCTAAAGTTTTTGCATCCGTTAGGTCATTGATGCCGACAATTTCGATATTCTTGTTGCCTTGGGCAACGCGAAGAACCATGCGGCCGATACGCCCAAATCCGTTAATTCCTATTTTCATCTTTTCCCCTCCTATTTTATGATGGTTCATTTTTTAATCTTAAGAAAAACTATTATAAACTTTCCGTATTTTAAGTCAAGCCAATAAAGAAAATAAAACACAGTCGAAGTGTAAGCTAATAAATTATCAAATCTTAGCTTCGCGAAGATAGCGGGCAGCTAGGCAAGGCGCTGTTGGGACAATATAAAACCCTGTTCCCCACTCAAAACCAGCCATGTTGGTTAGCTTAGGAATAATTTCAATGTGCCAATGGTAACCTTCCGGAAAACTATTGGTAATCGGAGCTGTATGAATAAAAAAATTATAAGAAGGGTCTGAAAGGCAGGCTTTATTGCGCTGTAGAACCTCTTTTAAAAATTTTCCTAAGCTGTGCTTGTTTCCATCAGACATTTGACAAAAAGATGATTGATGTTTTTTAGGCATAATCCATGTCTCAAATGGAAAGCGTGAAGTGTAGGATGCAAAACAAATAAAATCATTATTTTCTGTAACAATGCGCTCTTTGTCTTCTACTTCTTGCTTTATAATGTCGCAATAAACACAGCGACCATTGTCTTGATAATATTGTTTGGCCCCTTCTAGAGATTGCAAAACATATTTTGGTATCATCGGCAACGCGATAATTTGGCTATGAGCATGCTCAAGGCTAGCCCCAGCAGATGCTCCATAATTCTTAAAAATCATTACATAGCGAAAACGCTTATCGCGCGCTAAATCAATCGAGCGGCTGCAATATTTATTAATTACCTCATACATTTCCTTATCAGAGAAATCTGGAAAATCCTTATCGTGATCAGGCGTCTCAACAACAACTTCGTGAGCTCCGACACCTTTAGATATATCATAAAGACCAATGCCTTTGCGATCGATATCTCCTTCCGCCTCTAAAGCTGGAAATCTGTTAGGAACAACACGTGTAATCCACCCAGGACTATTGGCATGCGAACCATCATATCGGACAGAATCAATCTCAGGTGGAGTTCTATCTTCTCTTTCAGGACAAAAAGGACAAATGGCTTGTTGCCGAAAAACTCTATTTTCCTTTTCATAGTCCTGTGGAGACAAAGAGTCGTCCGTCTGAACAATAACCCAGCGTCCCAGAACAGGATCTTTTCTCAATTCGCTCATAATTAAATTTCAACCTCTCGTAAATACTCTGCAGCTGCCTCAGGCGGAATTGGACAAATATAAAAACCAGTTCCTTTCTCAAATCCAGCGGCTTGTGTCAGTCGAGGAGTAACTTCAATATGCCAATGATAATCTTCTGCAATTGTTTGATATTTTACTTCTCCTGGATTTTTTCTTAAAAAAGGTGCTGAATGAACAACAAAATGATAAGCAGGATTATTCAATCCAATTTTCATTTTCAAAAGAATTTCTTTAAACGCCTTAGCCAAATATTTTTCTTTACCTTTAATTCCTTTCGGAAATTGAGAATGATGATCTTTAGGAATAATCCATGTTTCAAATGGAAAGCGTGAAGCAAAAGGCACAACGGTTAAAAAATGCTCATCATCAGAAACAACGCGTTGATTGCTCTCAAGCTCTTGGGCAACGAGATCGCAATATAAACAACGCTCATGATAATCAAAATATTTTTTTGCACCCCTTAGCTCTTCTTTAATACGCATCGGGACAACAGGAGTCGCAATAATCTCCGAATAAGAATGATTAATGTTTTGATTATCTCTCGTCCATCGAAAATTCTTATGCGCAAGAACATATTTGATGCGTTGATCATTTTCTAAATCATTAATTCTTTCGGCATAAGTATTAATAACAAGTTCAATTTGTTTAAGGCTTAAATCCGCCATATTAGAAATATGCTTCGGGCTTTCAACGATAACCTCGTGGGCTCCACGTCCATTTAATTTCTGATAAAGTCCATGAGTAGTACGAGAAAGATCGACAAAGGCTTTTAAGATTGGATTTTTATCTGCAACAACGCGAACCTGCCAACCTGGAGAATCTTTCTTTGTGCCTTTCTTCCGGACAGCACAAATTTCTTTAGGCGTCTCTGACTCGCGCCCTTCGCAAAAGCAGCAAGATTCCTCAGGAGTTTCAACTAAATTCGATTCTTCTGAATTGACAAAATTGCCCGGACGTCTAGCTCGGGAGGTGGCCATAATAACCCAGCGGCCGATAATAGGGTCTTTACGAAGTTCTTGCATAATCCTTTTCTCTTTTATTGTGTGCAAAAATTATAACATAAAGAAAAATGAAGGGAAATTATTTTGCTAGAATCTGTAAACGATAATTTAGTGAAAAAATGCTGATCCTGTAAACAAAATTTGCGTAGCCCTTGACAAATAATAAGAATTACTGATAGGGTATATTCATGGAAAAAATAAGCCTATCAGTTATTATCCCTGCCTACAATGAGCAAGACCTCATCCAGGAAACAATTACCCAGATCGACACTTTCTTAAGCCAGAATTTTGCTGATTACGAAATTATCATCGTTGATGACGGAAGCCAAGATGAGACTTATAAACGCTGTGCGGCCCTATTAGAAAACTTTCCCCGCCTAAAATTACTTAAAAACGAAGAAAATCGTGGCAAAGGCTTTAGCATCAAAAAAGGTGTCTTAGAAGCCTCATCAGATCTTATTATGTTTTCGGATGCAGACCTCTCAACGCCCATCGAAGAAATCCTCTCTTTTCTTCCTTGCTTAGAACAAGAATTTTCTATCGCAATTGGATCGCGGGCTATCTCTGGTGCGAATATTATCAAACATCAACCTTTTTTAAGAGAGTTGATGGGAAAAATATTTAACCTTTTCGTCAAAATATTTGTCTTTACAGGTATCTCCGATACTCAATGCGGATTTAAATGTTTTAAAGCAAATATCGCCAAAGAACTTTTTCGCTTGCAACGTATTGAAAGATTTTGTTTTGACGTCGAAACCTTATACCTTGCACGAAAAAAAGGCTACAAGATTAAAGAGCTCCCCATCCGCTGGATTAACAGGGAAAATTCTCGCGTTCACATTATTTTAAGCCCGATTCAAATGTTTCTCAATATCTTGACGATACGCATTAACGACCTCAAAGGACTTTATGAAAATTAACAAAGCTCCGCGGCCAAAACCGTGGACCTTTCTAATGACCCTGCTTCGCTCTAAGGCTTCTGCCTGGAAGTTTCGCAGGGTTGCCCATCCGAAAAAAAGCGAACATCCTCCGGAGCAAAAAACGAATTCTCGTTTTCTTCCGTTTCTGCGAAGGATGGACAAGAAATGGGCTGCAATTTTATTTTTGTGCTTCCTTTTTACAGGGCTCTTTTTTCGATACCTTAACCGCGCGCCAAAAAGACATTTCTGTGATTTTCGTGTTTATCATGCCACTGCTGAAAAGTTTCTAAACGGCGCGAATATCTACGAAAGAAATAAAGAGTCAGTCACTCCTTACAAATATTCTCCGACTTTTGCTTTTTTGTTTTCTTTTTTGGGGTGGTTTAGCATCAAAACTTCAAGTCTAGTCTTTTTCTCGCTAAATTTTATTTTTCTTCTTGTGCTCTTCCGGTACTCTCAAAAAATTATCGACCCTGAACTCTCTTTTAATAAATGCTTTTGGCTCTTCTTTTGGGTCTTTGCGCCGATTTCCAGGTTTGCTTTTCAAGTTCTAGATAGCGGACAGGTTAACATTATTATGGCGGGGTTGGTAGTCTTGGGTTTATATTTTGCTGACAGAGACAACAATATTGCCGCAGGGATGCTTTTGTCATTATCTATCTTTTTCAAATATATGCCGGCTTTGCTTATTCCTTATTTTCTTTTTAAGAAGAAATTTCGCCTACTCGGCTGGCTATTTCTTTTTGGAATTGCATTTATGGTCCTACCTCTTATTTATACAGGGGCAGAGAAATATTTAGCATATACAAAAGACTGGCTTCCCTCCATTGTCTCAACATCCCTAGACCATGGGTCATTGATCGATTATAAAAATCAATCACTCTATTCTATAATTCTCCGTTTTTTCTGCGAAGAATCACCTTATAAAATTAAATTGATGAATTTAACATTTCAATCAACAATGAGACTCTCAACCATTGCGTGTTTTGTTCTTTATCTTTTTGCCTTATACCCTCTTTGCAAAAATCGTAAGGAACAACTTCTAGACACTGCGATGCTTTTAATTTGCATGGCTCTTTTTAACCCAAACGCCTGGATGATCAATTTTGTTAGCCTTACGTTTGCTTATATGCTCATTTTATATCTTTTTATCCAAAACAAAAAATTATCCGCTTTGATTATCTTTGTAATTGCGTTCTTATTGGGTTCTTTTTTCGGGGAGTCTGTTGTGGGTAACGACTTAGAAAACTTTATGGAAGAGGCGTCTTCTGTGACTTTAAGCAGCTTAGTTTTATTCTTTTATCTTTTCTATTTAAAAATTAATCAATTCATTGAATTGCAACGAGAAAAACTTAAAAGTAGTTAAACTCTACGTATTGAGAAAAGAAAACCCGGCCTCTATTTTATGGCCTGCCACAAAACTCGCGGCATCCATTGCACGCGAGGCCTCGAGATGAACTTTCTTAACGAGAATGGCTTTTGAAGATGTGCCAATAATAAGGCCTTCTTTAGAAATACTGCCAATGTGACCAGGAAAAACATTCTCCTCAACCTCGACAACCTCTGTCTCTAAAATTTTGAGCATCTTTCCCTTGTAGTGAGTATAGGCTCCTGGCCAAGGCACAAGCCCTCTGACAAGGCTATCAATCTCTTCAGCCTTTTTACGCCAATCGATAAGCCCATCTTCTTTGGTTAGCTTAGCAGCATAATTCACTTTTTTAGAATCCTGTGCAACGGTCTGATAAGCCCCTTTTTCGATTTGGCCAATAGCCGTCAAAAGAAGCGGAAGGCTCCTCTTAATTATTTTTTCTTTTAAAGAAATCGCATCATCTTTTTTGTTTATCGAAATCTTCTCCTGAAGAATAATATCTCCTGCGTCTAGTTGCGGGCTAACTTTTATAATAGTGACACCTGTTTCTTTTTCACCATTTATAATCGCCCAATTAATAGGGGCAGCTCCTCGATATTGCGGAAGGTGCGAAGCGTGAACATTAATGCTAAATTTTTTAGGAATAGATAAAATTTCATTTGTTAAAATACGCCCATAAGAAATCACAACAAAAAGGTCTGCCGAATAAGAAGAAAGCTTCGCAATAAATTTCTCATCCGCAAGATTCGTTGGCTGTAAAACCTCAACCTCATGTTTTAGAGCAACCTGTTTTGTCAAAGGAGCCATAAGGTGCAGGAACCTTCCCTTAGGCTTATCAGGCTGAGTTACACAAGCCAAAACCTTATGCTTAAATTCAATAAGATTCTCTAAGTTAGCGGCAGCACAATTATCGCTTCCAAAAAAAACAATATTCATTTCATTTCTTTTTATGGGTCAACATTAACGGTTATGATTGTTTTTCCTTTTCGCCGAAATTCTTTTTTTGTCCGAAGAATCAAATCAGTCATCTGGGTGATTGATTTTCCTTTTACTAATATAACAAATCGGTATTTATCACGCAACTTCTCAATAACAGCTGCTTGAGGTTCTGAAATCTCAATGTTTTTAGAAGAATTCTTTTCATCAAGACTATTAAAGAATTGCTCAACTTGCTCTTGAACAATGTCTTGTTTTACCCCGCGGATGCGAACTTCGATAATATGCTTAAAAGGCGGCAAATCCAATTCTTTTCTTAGCTTCAATTCTTGTCTATAAAACTCTAAAGGATCCTTATCTTGCAGAGACTTAATACAATAATTATCTTTTAAGGTCGTCTGAATCGTAAGCTGTTTTTCTGTCATATTCTTAATTTTTTGAAAGAGCGCAAACGCATGATAACCTGCTTGAAAATCTAACCGATTAAGCTCTGCATCGGCTGCAACAACAGCCGAAAGGCTAAATTTAATATGACCGCAAAGATGTAACACAGCTTGAGTGGCGACAAGAATATCAAAACGATCTGGAATTTTCTTGGTTTCCTTGTCATAGCAAAAAATACGTGTCGTAGGGAAAAAACGTGCCGCCTCGCTTTCTATCTTTTCTATTCCCCCTCCTTTAAAATTTAAATAAGAGCTTTGACATTCTGGACAAGACTGAGGCTTGGGTGCCTGATATCCGCAATAACGGCAGGCAACGCTTTTTAAATGATATAAATAAGTTAAATGAGCATCACAACGTTTGCACTTAAGAACATGTCCGCATTTTGAACAAACCCCGAAACTTCCAAATCCTTTTTTGTTCATCAGCAAAAGAACCTTTTCTCTTTTTTCAAGAACTCTCTCGATACCATATTGAAGAGGAAGCGAAATCGACCCAGCTCCTTTTGGTTTATAATTAAGAAGGTCAATTATTTGCACAGATGGCTGTAATTTTGTTGAAATTGTCTGAAGCGAGATTTTCTTTTGTAAGGCTAAGTGCATTCTCTCAACGGTGGGAATCTGCGAAGAAAAAATGATAGAAGCTTTTTGCAACTCCGCTCTCATTAAGGCAACATGGCGAGCATCATAGAGTGGCGTTTGCTCCTGTTTATATGAGAAATTATCCTCTTTTAAAATAACAATAAGCCCTAAATTTTTAACAGGCGCAAAAACCGCTGAGCGGCTCCCTAGAACAAAAGTTGCTTTTCCTTCTCGAATTTTTTTCCACGCATTAAGCTCTTGGACACTTGTCAGGCGTTTATCCAAAACTAAAACTTCTTGTTTTGTCGTCAACTCGAGCGTCTTCTTATAAGAAGGAATAAGTGAAACTTCCGGAGCAAGAACAAGAACGCCCTGTTTACAATCAAGCGTTTGCCCAATACGTTTAGAAATCTCAGACCCAACTCCTTCGCTTTCCCTGCCGCAGAGTAATAGATTGTCCTCTTGGCTTTCTTTCTTTTTTATATCTGGTGTCAATTGCATTTCAATTATTTTTTTACGCTTATAAATAGCAACGGGAAGACTTGCTTCAATAGCTTCACCCCAAGAACAACAATAATATTTTGCAAACTCTTGAGTAAGCGTAAGAAGATCTTCGGACAAAATCGGTTGTGGATCAAGAACCGACAAAACTTCTTTAAGCTGAGGATAACGGCTTTTTGATTTGAGTCCGATAACAAATCCTATTATTTTTTGTGTTTGGAAAGAAACAAGGACGCGACTACCTACGGAAATTTGAGATACTAAGTTTGGAGGGACAGAATAATCAAAAGGCCCTTCGATAGGAAGGCCGACAACGACTTGAGCAATTGCTTTCTTCATTTGTTTAAGGAAGCTTTACGGTATCAGCTTGATGATATCGGAAACAGCAGACGGACGAGCTATTTTCTTTATTTTTTCTTGATTGGCAAGGCGATATTCTTCAGATGAGCTTAACTTCTGGATCTCCTGGGCCATTTCTTGAGCGCTGACATCGCTGACGCCGATGCCGTATCCTTTAAGAACTCTAATATTATTTGTCTCTTGCCCAGGGATAGCACTAAAAAATACAAGAGGCAAGCCACGGACTAAAGCTTCTGAAATTGATAGGCCTCCGGGCTTTGTAATCATGGCATCCGAAACAGCCATGTATTCGTGCATATTATCAACAAAACCGCATACCTTGACCAGATCCATTTTCTTAGCTGATAGACGTTTAAAAAGACTCTCATTGCTTCCGCAGATAACAATCGACTGAACCCCTTTAAGATTGTCAATAATCTCTTCAATATTCCCAATGCCAAAAGACCCTGTTGCGATTAAAGTGGTAAAAATATCTTTTTTCAGTCCAAGCTTTTCTTTTAGCTGGTCGCGGTCATAAATTTTAGAAAACTTTTCATCTGTTGGAATTCCGGTGACACTAATTTGGCCCTCTGGAATCCGTAAAGAAATTAATTTATCTTTTGTATATTCGCTAGCAACAGTGTAGTGGTCGATACCCTTAGAAAACCACATGCTGTGCACATCATAATCCGTTACAACACAGATAAGCTTCGAGCTAATAAGATTCTTTCTCTTTAGATAGCAAGCAACCTCATGCGGAAAGAAATGGGTAGCAATAATGCAATCGGGGTTTTCTTCTCTTAAAAATCGATGCAGCTTACCGGCATTTTGAATATAAAGCATCTTTCGCGAACCGCGAATAATCGCCAACAAAAAAGGAATATCTGTTAGCCAAAAGAAAAATGCCCACACCCACGAAAAATAGCTGATAAGAATTTTATAACTTTTACGGTAGAGTGTTCGATAAAAAGAATTGGTGTAATCAAGGGCATCAACACAACGAACATCGTAATTTGTGTGATCCTTGATTCCGTTATAAACAGCCTCAGCGGCTTTTTTGTGACCGTTACCGGCTGTTGCGTGGATGATGAGAATTTTCATGAATGATAATCTTTGTTGCTTCCTTTAATGATTTAACAACGTAATCTGGAGTAATATCCCAGCTTTTAATATCTTTACTTCGGTTCTTTCCTGACAAAACCAAAATCGTTTTACATCCGGCATTAATACCTGCTTCGATATCTGTCTTATCATCACCTACAAAATAAGCATATTTGGCGTGGTCAATAGTTTTGTTCATTCCCTTGAGCGCCTTTTCAACCGAGCCAGTACGAGGCTTTCGGCAATCGCAACCAGCATCTGAACGATGTGTGCAATAAAAAGTCTTCTTAATTCTTCCGCCGGCCTTTGTGATGTGGCGCAGCATATGGACATTAATCGTCTCAAGCTTGCCCTTAGAATAAAGTCCTTTTCCCACTCCCGCCTGATTCGAAACGACAAAGATCGAATATCCTTCTTTAGTTAATTCTACAATAGAATCAATCGCGCCGGGTAAAAAATGAAAATCTTTTACTTTGGTCACATAATTGCCAAATCCGGGAAAAGCGTTAATTACGCCGTCTCTATCTAGAAATGCAATTTTCATTTACTCGTATTCCCCCTTTTCATTTCCCAATATTTTGCATAACTGATGATTTGATAAAGCGAAGCAAAAAAAGCAAACATAAAACCAATAAACCCGTCTTTGTATCCTTTTTTACGAATATATCGCCTTGGAAAACGATCGAACGTACGCCACAGAGCCCTTTTAAAACTCATTTGGCGCCCCGTTTGAACCCACTTCTTTGCTTCAAGAGTTGTTTGTCCGTTAAGCTTTGAAAGAAAATGTGAAAAATCTCGATAACTATAGTGAATCATATCTGTTGTAAGATGTCCTGTTTCTCCATCTAAAAATACACGCGGATGAACTTCAACCTCTTCATATTTAAAACGGTCTCGCATAAAAAGCCTTAACTGCGCAGCCGGATACTGGCCACCACTTTTAACCCAATAATCCCCAAGATAATTCCGTCGAGGAATTGTAAACGCATGGAAATCTTTATTTTCTTTTAATACTTTCGAAATTTCTTCCCTTAACTCAGGCAACAGGCGCTCATCGGCATCAAGACTTAAAACCCATTCGTTTTTTGCTTGCGCGTAAGCCCAATTGCGATGCTTTCCCTCGTTTTCCATCTTTCGATGAAAAACTTTATCCGCGTATTTTTCAGCTAAAGAAACTGTCTTGTCCGTACTTTCATCGTCAACAACAATAATTTCATCAGCCCAACCATGGGCACTCTTTAAACAATCTTCAATATTGTGTTCTTCATTTTTTGTAATAACAACAACGGATAATAGGGCTTTATCTACCACGGATAATCTCCTTTAGATTTGCGCAAACATAATCAACTTGATCTTGTTGCATATGTGGAAACATTGGCAATGAAAGAATTTCGCTGCAAATTTCCTCGGAAACAACAAAGTCGCCTTTTTTATGCCCAAGCTCTTCATAAGCCTTCTGAAGATGAATCGGAATAGGATAATGGATTAAAACTCCAATGCCCTTTTCTTGCATTTTTGTACAAACATCGTCTCTATTCTTAACGCGTACGGCAAACGTTTGATACGTGTGCGTTCGGTCATCTCTTGTAATCGGAACGACAACATCGCCTATTTCTTTTAACTGCTCTTTATAATTCTTAAAACAATCAACCCGCATCACGTTCCATTTATCAAAACGCTTTAATTTTGCAGCCAAGACAACAGCTTGAACAGTATCAAGCCTTGAGTTATATCCTTTAATCAAATGCTCATATCGGCCTTGACGTCCATAATCGCGCAACATCAAAACTTTCTGATACAAGTCCTCATTATTAGTCGCAATAAAACCTCCGTCGCCAAAACCCCCTAGACCTTTCGTTGGATAAAAGCTAAAACAACCGATGTCTCCCAAAGAACCAATTTTTTTTCCTTTATAAAGAGCACCATGAGCTTGGGCGCAATCTTCGACAACTTTAATATTATGTTTTTTAGCAATTTGTAAAATCTCATCCATGTTAGCCGGTTGCCCATAAAGATGTACAGGAATAATTGCCTTTGTCTTTTTAGTTATTAAAGATTCAAGCTTAGTTGGATCAATATTATAAATGTCGCTCTCAATATCAATAAAGACAGGCGTAGCGCCGGCATATGAAACAGCCAAAGCCGTTGCAATAAAGGTAAACGTCGGCAAAATAACTTCGTCACCTGGACCAACGCCTAAAGCCCGAAGAGCCAAATGCAAAGCATCTGTCCCTGAATTAACGCCTACGCCATATTTGGCTTCGCAGTAAGAAGCAAATTGAGCCTCAAAATCTTTTTCAGCTGGACCCAAGATAAAACTGCCATTCTCAAAGACATCTTTAAGGCCAACATCAATTTCATCTTTTATCTCATGATATTGGGGTCTAAAATCAACAAATGGGACTTTCATAAAACCTCTTCTACTTTCTTGAAAACATTCTCTACAGTTATTAGTTTTAAACAGTTATGGTGCGAACAATCCGAAACGCGAAAACGCCTGTAGCAAGGCCTGCAGGCAATTGCCGCGTGAGCAACCTTATGACCATCTTGAGGATACGGCCCGTAAACATTTTCATCAACCGGGCCAAAGATAGAAACAGTTTTAATGCCTTGAGCAACAGCAACATGCAGCGGCCCGCCATCATTAACAACCGCCACCTGACATCTCGCAATAAGTGCTGCAAACTGGCCAACTGTTGTTGTCCCAAAAGCCTCAACCAAAGGAGCTTTTGTCTTTTGGGCAATAGCTTTACACAACGCGCTTTCCTCATTGCCCCCTAACAGTATAATTTTGTCTGAAGTTTTTTCAACAATTTTATCGGCTAATTTTGTATAATTTTCAGCAGGCCATCGCTTATATTTTGCGGCTTTTCCCCAGCTTGCTCCGCCTCCTGGAATAATGGCAATCAGCTTTTGATCAGGTGCGATCTGTTTCTGCAAAAGGAAATCTTGCGCCCAGGTAACATCTTTTGGATTTAGAGGCATCGACATTTCTTTAGAGGCAACAGGAACATCTAGATATTTTAAAATTTCTAAATAAGATTCAATAACGTGCTTATCTTTATAGCTTTCTAAAGGAATTTTCTTTGTTAAAAAAGGACTTCGGTTTTTATAGTTAAATCCAATACGGACAGGAATTCCGCTAAGCCACAAAAAGAAACCAACATACTCATTTAAAGAGACATCGATAACAACATCAAATTTTTCTTGCTTGATAAGCGCCAAAAAATTCTGAAACTTCTTAATAACTTTTTTCTTTGACTCTTTATAAAATTTCCGATATTCATCTTTCTCGTAAACAAAAACCTTATCAATCTGAGGATTGTCTTCTAAAAATCCGGATGTGCGCCGATTAGACATGTAGCCAATCACAACATCCGGCATGGCTTTTTTTATATTTTGAATAAGGGGAGTTGTAAAAAGAACATCACCGATTCCAAAAATATTAACAATAAGAATTCTTTTTTGCTTTGAATCAGCCATTTTATTAAATTTTTTCTTTAACACGTTTAAATGTTTTATAGCGGATACGAAATGCTCGAAGAGGATTCCACCAATATTGCCTTAAAATAACCTTTTTGTCTTCACGGCTTAACTCATGGCTTTCAACTTCTTCTCTCATAACGCCTGGATGCGTTCCGTAATACGGCGGAAATCGCTTTAAATCTCCAAAAAAATATTTATCTTTCTTTTCGCTCTCCGCAAGCTCGACAAAACCTATCTCTTGTGCGTTTTTACGCCTTTGCCCCATGACATCCTCGGGCTGAACCCACCCATAATGATAAATAAAGGCATTTGTGTTTTTACGTCTCAGCGGTTCACCGTCTTTGCGGCGAAAAGTATAGGCATCACCACAAGACTCAACTTGTCCGTTGTTGCGAACAATGCGGTCCTGCTTTTGATACCACCCGCGATCAATACGATAGCGGAAATAACTTCCATAAAAATGCAACCATTTAAAACGAAGCGCATCAACGCATGGGTCATCAACAGATTCTTCCATACACCTTTTTATTCTTTTGAGATCTTTCTCGTGAACAACCTCGTCTGATTGCAGATAAAAAGCCCAATCGCCCTGACAAGCGGCAAGCGCTAAATTCGTTTGATACGACAAAACTTCCTTGCCCTGCGCCATGTCCCAGGTGTTCTTAATAATTTTTATCTTAGGGCTTTGAATCGAGTGAATCAGCCCAAGTGTGTCGTCTTCGCTGTCGCCAACATTAACAATAAATTCATCGCAAATCGGCAAGATAGACTCGATGGACTCCTTAACCGGATAATTAAATTTGATGACATTGCGAACAATGGTAAAGCCACTTACTTTCATAGGGCTCACTTATTGACAACTTCTTGATAAACGTTTAATGTTTGCTGCGCTGTTTTTGCAAATGAAAAATCATCAGCGCGCTTTAAGGCCTTTTGCTGCAAAGCACTTTTGAATTGTCCGTCTTCGCGTATCTTCTCAATTCCCCGTGCGATTTCTTCCCAGCTTGATGGGCTAACCGTAAGAGCCGCATCCGAGGCGATTTCCACGCATGAGGATGTATTTGATGTCACAACGGCGCACCCGCAAGAAAAAGCCTCTAAAATAGGGAATCCAAAACCTTCATAGAAAGAAGAAAAAACAAACACTTCGGCTAAATTATAAAGGCAGCGCAACTCCAAATTGCTCACATAGCCTAATCGCAAGATATCATCACTAAGGTTTTCTTTTCTGATTTCCTCCTCAATGTCCTTGGTCATCCATCCCTTCATCCCGCAGACAACAAGTTTTCCTGAAAATTTCTTCTTCTTTTTTAGGTCTTTAAAAGCTTTAATTAAATTCTTTAAATTTTTCCTTGGCTCAACGGTTCCGACGAAAAGAATAAATGGACCTTCAATCCCTTTCTTTCCTAAAAGACTAGCTGCCTGTTTTTTTTCTTCATCTGACAAAGGATAAAACTGAGACTTATCCACACCGTTATAAACAACACAAGTTTTGTTTTCATCGATAGAAAAAAACCGATGTAAATCTTTTCGCGTGTTCTCTGAACAACAAATTACCTTGGCGGCCTTAGCCGTAATCTGCTGAAATTGACTCTCGAATATTTCCAAGCTATCCGGCGTATGGACGTTAGAACAAGCTTTATAAATTAAGTCATGAACGGTAACAACAATCTTAGTTTCCGTTTCCGGTAAAAAATCTAAACTAGGTGAATGATAAAGGTCAACTTTCTTAAGAAGCGGGCCTAAACCCTTCCCTGAATAGTCAATCTGCCGGTAAAAATTCTTAGCTGAAAACTGAGGAAGCTTCCTCTTAAAATCAAAAAATCCGCTTTTGCGCGCATACAAATAATATTCGTTTTCCTTATCCATTTTCGCCAGGCAATCAACAAGATTAAAAGCATAGCGACCGATGCCTGTGTAGTTCTTCTTTGAAAATGATCGACAATTGATAGCAATGCGCATAAAAAAGTTATTTGTTTTTTAATTTTTCTTGAGCCGTCTTATACCGTTCAGGGGTCCCGATATCCAGAAATTTATTTTCAGTAATAAACCCGAAGAAGTTTTTTCCTACTAGTTTTGGAAAAAATTCAGTCTCGATAGAAAAGGCTTGAGCCTCAGGCATCCAGTCAAAAACTTCACGATCAAAACAATAAATTCCGACACTGGCATAAGGTGAAGCAGAGCTTGAAGATTTCTCCTCAAAGCTAACAATTTGATTAGAGGAATCAACAACAACCGATCCAAAATCATTCTTATTCTCAAGCTTGGACAAAACCAAAGACGCCTTTGCACCTTGCGCTTGATAAAATTTAAAGAAATCTGAAAAGGAAACAGAACAAAAACAATCCCCATTTAAGGCAAAGAAAATAGGACTTTGGACTTTATCTCTTGCGTTCTTAATCGCTCCTCCAGTACCCAAAGGAGTCTCTTCTTTTGAGAAAATAATCTCAAGGCCTAAGCTATTCTTTTGATAATGCGCTTCAATTTCATCAGCCTTATAACCTGTACAAAGAATGACACGTCTAAATCCTTGCGCATAAAGATTCTTTAAAAGAATATCCAAAAAAGGAGTACCATCGACTTCGGCTAAAACTTTTGGAGCATCACCCGTCGTTGGGCGCAGACGCTTGCCAAGCCCACCAGCTAAAACGACAACATCAAATAATGAGAGATCTTGCAAAGCTTACAAAACCTTTCCTGTGTTTGGTTGATAAAAAATAATCTGGCTTCCAAGATTCTCAAACCGCAACGGGATCTCTAAAAAATCCTTAAGCTTTTCGCGGATTTTATCCTGTTTTTCAGGTTCAGCAAAAAGAAGAATAAATCCTCCTCCTCCCGCTCCTAAAAGTTTTCCTCCAAGCGCTCCAGCTTGTTGCGCCCTTTGGTAGATCTCGTCAATATGAGGTGTTGTAATTTTGTCAGATAGCCCTCGTTTGATTTTCCAACTCTCGTCTAAAAGCCTTCCAAAGGCTAAAAGATCATTTTTGTTCAGCAGCTCCACCGCTGTCGTTGCCATTTGATACATCTCATCAAGATCTTTTTTCTTATTCGGAATATTTTTAATTTGATGGGCCGCAATTGCCGAGGCTGTCCGGGAAAATCCCGTAAAAAACATCATCAAGTGATTTTCTAGTCGTTTTACGCGCTCTTGAGCAACAGTAATTTTTGTAACCCTCAGGTGATTCGCACCACCGAATTCAATATAATTAAATCCTCCATGCGCGGCTAAAGCTTGGTCTTGGCAGCCAACGTTTTCTTTGCACATATTTTGCTCAACATAAATCGCCTCTTGCGTTAACCGTTCCTTTGTCAGCATTTCTCCTTTTAAAGCATAAAGTGCATTCAAAAGGCCGACAGTAAAAGAAGAGCTTGACCCTAACCCTGTACGTGCAGGCAAATCACCATCATGATGAATCTCAAGCCCATCATTAATTTTTAAAAATCTCATAACTTCGCGAACAGCCGGATGGTCAATTTCATCAACCTCTTGAACATGTTCCATTTTCGAATAAATAATTCTAGATTTATGCTTAAAAAAAGGTGGCAAATAACGACAAGTAATATAGCAATACTTATCGATGGTCGTCCCTAAAGAAGCGCCTTTATTCTCTTTAAACCAAGCAGGATAATCAGTTCCTCCGCCAAAAAACGAAATACGAAAAGGTGTTCGACTAATAATCATTAAAAACTCCTTATTTTCTTAATCCGCTAGAATATTTCTTGTAAGTTTATAATCAAGCATCTGCTGAACATGATCAACAGTTCCCTGCCCAAATTTCTCTTTAATCATATCAAGATAATTAGAGTCGCTATAATATCTGTTAAAAGCATCATCGCGAAAACGTAAAACTTCGACTGCGGATAAATGCTTTGTTGGCAGCGGTAAAGTCTCTGGGCTAAACTGTGAAAATCCAACCCAGCTTTTCGGAAGCGCTAAGCCTCTCTCTAACGCATCTTGATATAACGGCGAACCTGGATAAGCCATAGTTGAATAAAAATTAACATATTCGCAATTAAGTTTTTGAGCTAGCTGAAATGTTTCCTGCATCGTCTCAAGATCATCGTCAGGAAGCCCAAACATAAAATTACCAATCACGTGAATACCTGCATCATGCGTCATAGTAATTGCTTTTTCAACCGTCTCCTGATCAAAACGTCCCTTAGAAACGCCTTTGCGCACATCTCTTGAGCCTGCTTCAATACCATAGCAAAGCCAATTAACGCCTGCTTTTTTTAGCTTCTCTAAAACTTCTTTTGAAACAGTGTCAACGCGGGCATAAGCCCAAATATTCAATTGATAATTGCGTTCAATTAACAAATCACAAATTGCAAACATGCGCTCCTGATTAATCACAAAAAGCTCATCTAAAATCTTTAAATGCTTAATCTGATATTGTTTAACGAGATAATCGACCTCTTCAATAACACGCTTTGGGCTTCGAAAACGAATCCCAGGCTTACCACTATAAAGTCCATGAATATTGCAATAATGACAATTAAAAGGACATCCTAAGCTCGAATAAATAATTGCATATGGAGAGCGCTCATTAATATGTCCGAAACAATGCCAATTGTGTGCCCGATATTTCTCCATCGGTAAAAGATCCCAGGCAACAAATGGCAAATCGTCTAAGCTCTCAACAACATCAGCCCACCCATTATCAACCAATTTATCGTCTTTTAAATAACACAGACCTTTAATGTTCCAATCCGAATTACTCTCATTTGTTTTTAGCTGCGTTAAAAGTTGAAAAACTGGATAAAAGGCCTCACCACAACAAACAAAATCAACATTATCTTCTTTAAGCGTACGTTCCGGCAAGGCTCCAGGATGAATGCCGTAAGTAAGCGTTTTTGTTTTAATGTTTTTTTCTTTAAGTATCTCAAGAATGTGCCTAACCCCAAGCATCTTAGGAGTTGAAGAAGCAGACGGATTTGCACCGATTGCGCCAATTACAATAAGCGTGGGGTCATGATTGATAACTTCTTCAACCGTCTCAACTGCCCCAAAACTTTCTGCGTCTGCATCGACAATCTTAACAACAAAGCCCTTGTCACGTAAAAAAGCCGCCAAAAGTCCAATCCACAGTGGCGGCTCAATACCAGCCAAGCTTTCAAAAAGCTTGCCGTACATAGCTTTTTTATTGCTCGGATTAATTAAAACAATATCCGTTTTAGGCAATTATACTCTCCTATTATTTTAGAAACGCGCTGACTTTTTCAACAACGCTATCAGTATCAATACCATAATGTTCACGGATAACATTTCGTCCGCCATATTCATAACAATAACCTTGTTCAAGCGAAAGCCCTATGCGCTTAACAGGAATCATCACACCATTATCCTGCAAAGTTTCACAAACAGCGCTCGTAAACCCACCAGTCAAAAAATGCTCTTCAAGGGCAATAAGCTTGTTTGTCCCACCAAGAGCCGCAATAAAATTCTCTTCATGAATAGGAATGGTATAAACGTCAATAACGCCGATGTTAAGTCCTTTTTGATTTAATTTTTCTGCAGCCTCGAGAGCAACATGCACCATGCTTCCTGTTGCCGCAATATAATAATCCCCTTTTCTTAAAGTCGCGACACCTTTAGAAAAGTCTTCATCCTCTTTATAAAGAGTAGGCAAAGTTAATCGGTCTAAGCGAACATAATTAGCCTCTTTCATCTGGCAAGATCTCTCAGCAACAGCAGCGGACATCACGCTGTCAGAAATACTATTAATAATAAGATTCGGCATCGACCGCACCAAAGTAATATCTTCTATCATGTGGTGTGTTGGTCCGGAATCCTCATATCCAAAACCTGCACCTACGCCTACGATAGTAATCGGAATTTTCATCATAGAATTATTAACACGAATTTGCTCTAAACACCGAAATGTAATAAAAGGCGCAATGGCATAAACAAAAACTCTTTTACCCTCGGTTGCCATGCCAGAAGCTACAAGAATTCCATTTTGCTCGGCAATACCAACATTGATAAATTGGGCTGGAAGATCTGTCCGAAATTTATCCAAAGATGGCGCCCCCATGTCCGCGGAGACAATAATAATGTCCTTGTTATTTTTTGCTAAATCATAAACCTTATTCCAAAACGAGTCTCTCTGAGTAATATTATTCATAACTACACCTTCTTTCAAGTTCGGCTAGCGCCTTTTTCGCATCATCGCCTTTAGGGGCAATTCCATGACAAACAGGTTGATAACAAAAAGACTCAACCCCTTCTCCTTTAATCGTATCGGCAATAATCACTAAAGGTCTTGTTGATTTTCTCGAGCGAACCTGGCCGAGGACATCCAAGAGTATTTCCATGGAATGTCCGTCAATACGCTCAACATCCCATCCAAAAGAATTCCATCTATCTTCCATGGGTTCCAAGGAAACGATATTTTCTGTAAAATCAGTTACGCATAAATAATTACGATCGACAATCGCGACCAAATTATTCAACCGGTTATGCGATGCAAACATTGCCGTCTCCCAGATCGAACCTTCATAACACTCGCCATCTCCTAAAAGCGTAAACGTTAAGAATAATTCTCTGTTCATTCTTGCAGCTAAAGCAACACCAGCCGCAAAACCAAAACCCTGTCCAAGCGAACCACAGGTAATCTCAACGCCAGGAACACTGTTTTGCAAGTGAACACCAAACTGTCCACCCTTTTGAGCAAATTTATCCAAATCTTTCATCGGGAAATACCCACAATCCGCGAGAACCGTATAAAGCGCAGGAGAAGCCTGCCCCTTACTTAAAATAAAACGATCACGCTCGGCCCAACCCGGATTTTTAGGATCGTGACGCATCATCTCTCCTTGATACAAAGCAACCAAAATATCAACACAAGACATCGACGAGGTCACGTGTCCTGTCTCAGCCTTAATGCACATATTTAAAATGTGCTTTCGGATGTCCCAGGCTTTTTTCTTTAAGCTCTTTTTCATATTTTCTCCTTAAAGTTAGATATTCGCGTATTGTGTACGCTTAACAATTTTATATCCTTTAACTAATTCAACAATGCCGTCGGATAAAGAATGCTTAGGCTTAAAGCCTGCTTTCTCAATCTTTTCATTGCTGACAATATAGTCCCTTTTATCCGGGTCTTCTCCTATTTTTGATTCTACAAAATAAAACTCCTTAACATGTTTTCTAATTTCTTCACAAAGCTCTAGTTTGCTTAAGTTCGCATCACTTAAACCCACGTTATACGGCTCATTTTTCATCTTCTCAAAATTCTTGAGTCCCAGAATAAAAGCATTCGCAATATCTCGAACATGAATATAATTTCGTTTAAAATGCGCCTCAAAAAGAACAATAAAACGATCATAAACCGCACGATACGTAAAATCATTAACCAAAAGATCTAAACGCATTCTAGGGCTAATGCCAAATGCTGTAGCCAATCGAAATGTTATCGCGTTACCACTTTCTAAAATCATTTTCTCGGTCTCTGTCTTTAATTTTCCATAAAGCGAAACAGGATTTAAAGGTGTCTCCTCTGTGCAGCTTTTATCTTTTTGCCCAACTCCATAGCCACTGTTAGTCGTCGGATAAATGACTATTTGATCTTTACTACGTGCCTCTAAGATAAGCTTAACAGCATCTACAATAACTGTTTGCGCTTCTAAAGGATCTTGATTACAAAGAGGCGCTCCTGTTAAGCAAGCCAAAGGAAAAATAGCATCAGCGCTTTTAAGGCAATCGGCAATAAGACTTTTATTGCGCGCATCTCCTCTTACAATAGTTAAATTCTTATCCCCACAGCAATCTAAAAGAGAGCTTTGAGAATACATAAAATTATCTAAAACCGTAACCTGATGACCTTGCGCTAATAGCTTCGGCACAAAAACTGACCCTATATATCCTGCTCCACCTGTGACAAGAATTTTCATTTTTTAAACTCCATTTTTTGTTGATAGCAATTAAAAGCCTCTTGTATCCCTTTTTGAATATCAACTTGAGGGACCCATCCTAATTTTGTTATCGGCTCATTGTCAAGAAGCTTACGCATAGCCCCGTCAGGATGACTTGGGTCAAAAACAACATTACCGTTAAACCCAGAAACCTCTTTAATCATTTGCGCCAAACCTTTAATCGAAATATCTTTCCCACATCCAATATGAATAGGAATTTCTTTATTATAATGTTTCATCAAAAATACCGCAGCGCGCGCAACATCATCGCCAGAGATAAACTCTCGACAAGGCTGACCGCTTCCCCAAAGAACAACTTCACTCTGATTTTTAACCTTTGCCTCATAAAACTTAGCAATAAGACTATCTAAAACATGCGCAGAAGACGCATCAATATCGCCTTTAACCCCGTAGGCCGTAGCCACAACAGCAACAATTGCGTTAAAACCATATTGAGCTCGATACGCTTGACAAAGTTTTACACCAGCTAATTTTGCCGTTGAATATGCTGCGCTCGTCGATTCCATAGGCGAAGTCATCAAATATTCCGGATTCATCGGCTGCGGGCAACTTTTAGGATAAATACATGAACTAGAAAAATATAAAAGTTTCTTTGTTGCAAACTTGTGCGCCGCATAAATAACATTATTCTGACTCGCGCTATTGGCGTAAAAAAATTCAGCAGGATTTTCCTGATTTGCCTTAATACCACCAGCGCGAATCGAGTTTAAAAATACATAATCCGGTTTATGATCTGCAAAAAAACGATTAACCGAACTCTGAATTGTTGTATCTAAGCCAAGCTGCGAAGAAGAAAAAACTTGTGTAAAATCATTCTCCTTAAAATACCGAATCAAAGACTCTTCAACGACGTCCTTATGCCCAACGATAAAAATCTTAGAATTCTTTTCCATAAGTTTTTAAGCGTTATCCTTAAACCAAGCAAACGTTCTAGCCAGACCCTCTTGAATCTGAACCTTTGGCTTCCATTTCAATTTTGTCTTCGCAATCGCAATATCAGGCTTTCGCTGTTTAGGGTCATCAACAGGCAATGGCTTTCGAACAATTTTCTTTTTTATTTTTGCTACTTTCTGAAGAACTTTAGCAAGCTCCAGCATATTAAACTCTATTGGATTACCAATATTAACAGGAGTATGAATATTAGACTGCAAAAGCTTGACGATGCCAGCAACCATATCATCCACATAACAAAAAGAACGCGTTTGTTTTCCTGTTCCATAAATAGTTAATGGCTTATTGTGAAGTGTCTGATAAATAAAATTAGGAACAACACGACCATCACGCATGCGCATACGAGGCCCGTAAGTATTAAAAATCCTGATAATGCGGGTATCCACTTTATGCACACGATGATATGCCATAACAATTGCCTCGGCAAAACGTTTTGACTCGTCGTACATGCTGCGCGGGCCCACAGAATTAACATTGCCCCAATACGTCTCTTTTTGCGGATGCACCAAAGGGTCACCATAAACTTCTGAGGTCGAAGCTAAAAGAAACTTAGCCTTTTTAGCTTTTGCAACCCCCAAAACATTATGCGTTCCTAAGGAGCCAACTTTTAAAGTCTGAATAGAAAATTCTGTATAATCAACAGGACTTGCGGGCGAAGCAAAATGTAAAATATAATCAATTGCTCCTTTGATATTAATACGTTTAGAAATATCGTGTTTACAAAACGTAAAATTTTTCTCTCCGAGAAGATGACGGATGTTATCTTTAGACCCTGTAATTAAATTATCCATACAGATAACACGAAAATCTTTTCGGATAAAACAATCACACAAATGACTCCCGATAAAACCTGCACCGCCTGTGATAAGAATAACTTTTTTTCTTTTCATATTTTTAAGTTATAAAACAATGATTTTAGAATTCTTTTTTCCTTTATAAGCGTTGCATGCATCAAAAACATATCGAGCAGAGTCTAGAATCATGCGGTAATTAACGCCGGTGTGTGCAACAGCAATCACAACACAATCAAATTGTTTAATGGCTTTGCTGTTAAGTTTAATCGATTTTAGATGAAGCGCTCCCATCTCTAAATATGGGATCAAAGGATCAAAATAGCTAACGCTGTGCCCTCTTTTCTTTGCTGTCTCAATAAATTTAACAGCGGGTGAACGCCGAAGATCTTTAACGTCTTTTTTATAAGTTGCGCCAAGAACTAAAATTTTCTTTACCTTTTTCTTAAAAAGGCCTTCGACTCTCGTCAAAATATATTCTGGAATCTTTTCGTTAATGTCTGCCGAAAGTTTGATAAATTTAGAACTAACTCCATGATGGCGTGCTTTCCAAAAAAGATACAAAGGATCATCAGGAATACAATGGCCACCAACGCCCAAGCTTGGATAAAACGGCATAAATCCAAAAGGCTTTGTCTTTGCCGCTTCAATAACTTCCCAGATATTAATACCCAGCTTATCACACATCATGGCGGCCTCATTAACCCAGCCAATATTAATAAGACGAAAAGTATTTTCTAAAAGCTTTGTCATCTCCGCAGCCCGAGGGGACGAAACCACGTGTACTTTATTAACAATTTTCCTATAAAGTACTTTAGCTAAGCTTGATGATGCTTCGCTTAAACCGCCCACCACTTTTGGAATCTTTGTTACAGGATACTTCTTGTTACCCGGATCAATCCTCTCCGGAGAAAATGCTAAATAAAAATCTTTTTCAGATTTCATCCCGCTTTTTTCAAGCAAAGGCTTAATCAGCTCCTCTGTTGTTCCCGGGTATGTCGTACTTTCCAAAATAATGAGCTTGTCTTTTGTCATAAACTTGCCAATAGTTTTAACAGCGCTGACAATATAAGAAATATCTGGAGTATATTTCCTCTTCAGCGGCGTTGGAACACAAATCAAAACAACATCAACCTGCTTTAAAAGTGAAAGATCAGTTGATGCTTGAAATGTTTTTTTTCGAATAAGACTTGTGATATCTTTGACCGCCACGTCTTTGATATAACTTTTTCCTTTTCGAATACGGTCAACACGGCTCTTATTGTTATCAAGCCCTAAAACCATAAATCCTGCCTTGGCAAAACTTACAGCTAAAGGAAGCCCGACGTATCCTAATCCGATTACGGCGATTTTAGCTTTTTTTGATATAATTTTTCTTTTTAGCTTTTGCATGCTATTTTTTCTTACAATACCAATCAATTGTCAAATCAAGCCCCTCTTCAAACGAGTAGCGAGGACGGAATCCAAGTTTTTTAATCTTTTTTGCATCAATGGCATAACGAAAATCATGCGCAGGGCGGTCTTTAACATTTTTAATCATCGACAAAGGCTTTTTCATTTTCTTAAGAATTTTCTTAGTAAGTGTCAAATTATTTAAATAATTTTCAGCGGCGATATTATAAATTTCTCCAATCTTTCCCTTGTGCAAAACCAAATCAATGCCACGACAATTATCTTTAACAAAAATCCAATCGCGAATATTTTGCCCCTTAGCATAAAGCGGCACCTTTTTATTTTTAAGCAAACGCGTAATAAAAAGTGGAATAATTTTTTCCGGAAATTGATTCGGCCCAAAATTATTTGAACTTCGCGTGACAACAGCCGAAAGTTTATGCGTCTTAACATAGGACAGCACCAAAAGATCTGACGCAGCCTTGCTAGCCGAATATGGACTTGAGGGGTCAAGATTATCTGCCTCCGTAAAAAAACCTCTTTTACGGCTACCGTATACCTCATCAGTACTGATGTGGACAAATTTCTTAACACAGTTTTTAACAGCTGCCTCTAAAAGGACATGTGTTCCCACAACATTTGTCTGAACAAAATCACCAGAACTTTTGATTGAGCGGTCAACATGACTTTCAGCAGCAAAATGAACAATCCAATCGCAACCCTCAGTCACCTTCTCAATAATTTTCTGATTACAAATATCAGCTTTAACAAAACGATAATTTTTACAATTCTTTATTTCTTTTAAATTCTTTAAATTGCCAGCATAAGTGAGCTTGTCGACGTTGATAATTTTATAACGCGGATATTTCTTAATTAGATATTTGATAAAATGGGAGCCAATAAATCCAGCTCCACCTGTAATAACAATTTTCATTTTCTTTAATTTTTAAACGCTTGCAGTTCCTATGCCGAAATATTCAAATCCCAGCTTTTCAAGCTGTTTTTTATCATAAAAATTTCGGCCGTCAAAAATAAGCGCATGGTTCATAAGTTGATGAATTTTCCTAAAATTGAGCTTTTTAAACTCTTCCCACTCGGTCAAAAGTAAAAGACAATCAGCCCCTTTAGCGACTTCATAAGCATCTTTGACAAACTTTACAGATTTTAAAACTTCCTTAGCTTTTGGCATAGCCTGCGGATCATAGGCTTTTATTTTTGCCCCCTCTTTTTGTAGAGCTCGAATAATATCCAATGAAGGAGCATTGCGCATATCATCGGTATTCGATTTAAATGAAAGGCCTAAAACACCTATGGTCTTATTTTTAACAATCCAGAGGCTTTCTTCGATCATCTTTACAAAAGATTTCTTCTGATTCTCATTGACGTTTCTAACTTCTTTCAAAAGATCAAAGTCATACCCGCTTTTTTGACTTAAATGAACAAAAGCATCGACATCTTTTGGAAAACAACTTCCTCCATATCCTATCCCCGAAGATAAAAATTCTTTACCAATTCGCTTATCAAACCCCATGCCCTCGGCAACCTCAAGAACATTAGCACCTACACGATCGCAAATCTGTGAAACAGCGTTGATAAAAGAAATCTTTGTTGCTAGAAATGAATTCGAAGCATGCTTGATAATTTCAGCAGAATTCATATCCGTTACAATCAATCGTGCCTTTAAAGGCTTATAAACATCACGAAGCATCTTCTCAGCTCTTTTCGACTGAACACCAATAACAATGCGGTCAGGATTCATAAAGTCTGTAATAGCCGATCCCTCTCTTAGAAATTCAGGGTTTGAGGCTACATCAAAATCAATACGCTTAGTCTTTTTATTTTTATTTCTTTTTGACAACGTCAGATTGATTGCACGCTCAATACGCTTTCCAGTCTGAGCCGGAACCGTAGACTTTTCTACAATAACTTTATAAGAATCCATGCCCTCAGCAATTTCGCAAGCAGCCTTCTCAACATAAGTTAAATCTGCATCACCATCTTTTCTAGAAGGTGTCCCAACTGCAATAAAAATAACGTCAGCCTTTTTAGAAGCCTGCGTAACCGATGTTAAAAAAGAAAGCCTTTTTTTGCGAACATTTGATTTTAATAAAAATTCTAGGCCCGGTTCATAAATCGGTGACTTCAATTTTTTAAGGAGCTTAATCTTTTCAGCATTATTATCTACGCAGGTGACCTTGTGTCCAATTTCTGCCAAGCAAACTCCGGTCACAAGCCCGACATAGCCAGATCCAATAATGGCAATGTTCATTTTCTTATTTTCTCCTTAAACTATTTTTAATCAGTTCCGACTTTTCGTCTATTAAAACTTGTGCTAAGTAAATCCAAAACCATGTCCGGGAAGGCTTTGACGCGGAAAACAACCCATATTTCACTTCCACTACTTTTTGTTTGACTGAAACTAACATCTGCCTCCCAACAATGCAAATCACGTGTGATAGTATATTGATGTTCTTCAAAATTACCGCCGTCAAGATTAAAACGCCCATAAACAGAAAATTTCCATTTTGGATTAATTCGATAAGACCATTGCGATGTAAGTTCATCATCGCTATCTCGATGATATCTCTTCCCAACGCCAAACGTCCATTTATCCTCTTCTTGACTTTTAATAAATATCTCTTGGTTCGAAGAAATAAGATGCTCTTGATTCGCGCTATATTCTGTATCTGAGAAGAAAGTTAGCCAATCTGCCGGACGAAACTCAATATCTGACTTAACCGTATTAAAACTTCCAGAGCCGGGGTCTTCTTTAAGCAAAAAGTCACTCGTTAAAGAAACTAAAAGAAGGTCAACTGTTTTATCGTCCCTCTTTGTTTGAAAACGATTGTCCAGCGTAAAATCAATCTTATGCGATCGCTGAATATCATCAATACCGGCATCAAATAAATCAATGTTAGTGTACGACAACGAAGGCTCATGTACATAGCTATAAGCAACCGTTGGCGTAATAATATGCCGTAGCCGATTAAAATCAATACCCCAAAAACTTCCCTTTGTATCAAGCGTTTTATAAAACTTCGTACTAACTTCAGCTCCTGTTTCAAAGATGGTGCGTGTTGTATTATATTTTGAAGGGCTTTTAGTTTTACTATAATATGTAGCCCTCTCTCCAACATAAGGAACCAAGTCAAAAATGCCGAGCCTAACCGGATAAGATATTCTATTTTTAGAATCAATGCGATGGGTATTCTTTCGAACCTCAGAAGGTGAAGCATCCGGATACGAAAGATTAGAATAAAGATTAGTGCTTTGAAAATAAAGATTTGTCTTGCCAACTTCTTGGCTTAGAAAATCATATCCAATTTGAGGTAATCTTTCAACGCTAGAAACAAAACGGTTAATGCGCTTATCGGTTCTAAAACTAAAAACCCCCTTATCAAAGCTTTTAGTAAACAAAAAATATGTCTCAGGGTTTGGATCCTTATCGTATTCTCGTTCAAAATAATCTTTTAAGAATTCGCTATCACTAAGCTTGTAGTACTGCCAAATTGCACGCGTCGTAGAATCAATCTTCCAATTATGACGCCACTCCGCCTTAAACCGTTCTCGCTCAATGGTCGGAGACGGTCGCTCTTCCCACCAACGTTTCGAAGTAATATTTCGCTCATTCATATAATAAAGCTTAACAAGGCCTTCACCATAATTAGGAACTTTGTAAAAAGTATCTATTCCAGAAGCCACATCTTTCTTCTCTCTAAAATCAACACGAAGATTACCTTTAAAGTTCTCATTAAAGAAATACCGCCAGGACGTCAACAAGAACATGCCCCATTCTTTGTCATAACCCGGAGTCAAAAGGAGCTTAGGCTTGCTGTCTTCCATCATTTTTGAATATTGAGGAAAATAAAAGATCGGCACCTTCCCAATCAAGAACGTAAGATTTTTGGCGACAATCTTATCTTTTGGATAAACTTCAATATTCTTAGCGTTAAGCTTATAGTGCGGCTTGTCTAAATCACATGTTGTCATGTATCCTTGCTGCATTTCAATTTTGTTTTCACCCACTTTTTCAATTTTGCGCGCACCTCCATAATATGGTTCAGAAGTAATCTTTGCCTCCGAAAAAGATCCTGTCATAGTCTCAAAATTAAAGGTAAGTTCATCACCGCGAATTTTTCCTTGAGGGTTCGTTAAAACAACATGTCCTTGCGCCACAGCAGTTTTTGCAAGATGAAAGTATTCTACGTGGTCGCATTCAAGCTTGACATCTTCTTTGGAAATAACAACATTCCCGTCAATAATGGCCTTATTTTCATCTTGCAAGAATTCAACAGTATCTCCATCAATCTCAACAGGCTTAACAAAATCCTCTTCATTAATATCTTGATTTATTTCTTGGGCGGGAGTCTCAGCAGGAACCTCTTCCTTCTTGACAATAGGCTCAGGATCTTTTTCCTCAACAACAAGCTCAGATTTTTCTAAGGCAGACTCAAAGGGGTCCTTAGCCTCAGGCTCAAGGACAGGCTCTTCAACTTCTAAAATCTCTTCTTGTTGAAACTTTTTCTTCGAGGCAATGACTTCGGCCTCTAGATCTGCAGCGCTTTCTGATTCTATAATTGGAGCAGAATCTGAGACATCCTCAGATGCCTCTGCGTCAGGGCGGCCAGAGGGTCCTCCGGTATACTGGGCAAGGCCTATCTTTGGAAAGACAAAATAGACTAGCAAAAAAGTAAAACTAAAGATGGCAAATAAGGGTTTATTTCGCACGAAACTTGATTTCCTCTTCAACCAGGGCCTGCGCTCCGATGATGCCGGCATTAGGCCCTAGGTTTGATTTCTTTATCTTAACCATTTTCCCTTGAACGCGCATGGCTCTTTTTTGAATTGTTTCTAGCATGGGACCGCTAATATGAGCATAGGCATTGGCAACGCCTCCCCCGACAACAATACAACTTGGGTTCAAAACATTAACAACACCTGTCAATCCAATGCCAATTTGTTCGCCGACTTGCTGCCAAAACTGAACTGCTTTTCGGTTGCCCTGGCAAGCCAACTTAGATACATCTTCTAACGAAAAATCCCTTTTCTTAAAAATTCTTTTGGCTTTTTGCAGCAGATATCGGTTCCCAACTAACGTTTCTAAACATCCATTGCCGCCACAATTGCACTTTCTTCCTGCTTGCTGAACAGGAATATGTCCGATTTCACCTGCGGCAAAACCTTCTCCGCGATACATCTTGTTTTTAATAACCAGTCCCCCCCCAACTCCAGTTCCCAAAGTAATACAAATCATATTTTCCTTACCTTTGCCAGCTCCTTTTTTCCATTCGCCTAAAGTAATGACATTCACATCGTTATCAATAAAAACAGAGACACGTAATTTCTTTTCAATGATCCTTTTAAGAGGAACATTCTTCCATCCTGGAATATTCGTTAAAGAATAAACAATACCCTCTTTTGCATTAATCAAGCCGGGCAATCCGATTCCAATACCACGAAGATTTTCCTTCGATAGTTTGTTCTTAGCAATAATCTCCTCACAACCTCGAACCAATTTATCAATAAGCTTTTCTTTGTGGCTAATGCATTCTTTGGTAGACAAATGGCTCCTATCAACAATTTTGCCTTTTTGATCAACAAGGCCAAATTTGATATTTGTTCCACCTACATCAATACCTAAAACAAATTGTTTCATGAGAAGTTATTTTACCTGAAAAAGGTAAGATATTCAACCCGGATTTTATATTTAACAAAATCCGCCCAAAGGGCCGCAGCGTCGCAACTTGTTGCAAATTGAGGGGTTAACCCCGCCAAAGGCGTTTTAAAATAGAATCTTTTTCCGGAAAAGAACATTTAAAGAAATTCTATTTTAAAATTCGGGTTCAATAAAATGTCTTAAATTTCATTACAGATATAAGTTATTTATCCTTATATATTTATGAAATTTATAAACAAAAAAAATACAAAAATACTAAGAATAAATATATATATAAATATTTATATGCATCTTTATCTTATTTTGATTTGTAGACTCCGAAGGCTGTCACACAATTTCGGCCGCGCTTCTTTGAGCGATACAATGCCCAATCTGCCTTGTCAATTAACTCCATGGAAGACTTTCCATCAGCCGGAAAGCATGAAATGCCAAGGCTTACGGTAACTTTTGCAGTTGTGTCATAGGCCTCAATAACAGCCTCCTCGATAGCCTGACGGATACGCTCGGCAACAAAAAATCCACCCTCGTTGTCTGTGTCTGGCAAGACAACCGAGAATTCTTCTCCGCCATAGCGCCCGGCATAATCAATCTCACGAACATTTTCTTGAATCAAAAAACTTACAGCCTTTAAAATTTTGTCGCCAACGAGATGGCCATAATTATCATTGAAGCTTTTAAAACGATCGACATCAATCATTAAAAAAGATAATGGGATTTTCTTAATAGTGGCACGCTGGAGCTCTTCCTCGAAACGCTCAAGAAGATACCGACGAGTGTGGATGCCTGTTAGACTATCTGTAATTGCAGCCTGCTCAATCTCCTGGTAAAGAATAATTCGCCTTAAAGCCAGCCCAAACTGCTGCGCAAGAATAATAAACTTATCTTTGTCTTGCTCTCGCAATCCCTTAATAATAATATTTCCTAAAATCCGTTTTCGTCCTTGAAGAGGAAAAATAAAATAGTCTTTAGAATCAGGTATTTTTTTGCGTCGATCACCCTCGGCGTGAATAAGACGACAATCTTCAAAACTAACTTTCTCTTTAAGGGTTGCGCGAAAAACCTCAAAAGCTTCTTGCTCATATGACTTTTTACTGATTTCTTTGGTAATGTCGTAAAGCGTAAAAATATCTGAAGCCTCCTGCTCAGCAAATTTCTTTTCTTCAGAAATTTTCTCCTTTTCTTGAGCAAGGCGGACAACATCCTCCTTCAAAACAGCTAAAGATTGCTTGTTGTCATTCTGAACCTGCTCTGTAATGTTTCGAGCAAAGTAAAACATAAAAAGAATAAAAACAACAATAAGAAGACTCATCAAAAGCAACATACGCGGTTTCGTCCTTTTCGTTTTGCTTGGTACATAGATTCATCAGCTTTTTGAATAAGCTCTTCCTTAATCTGAGCATCCGTTGGGAAACAAGCGATGCCGATCGAAACAGTAATATTTGTTTTTTCTCGGCGTAAAACGATTTTTTGCTCGGAAATAGTTTTTCTTAACGACTCGGCTAGCTCTTTAGCTTGCTCTTTTGAACAATCCGGCAAAAAGATAACAAATTCCTCTCCTCCATAACGGCAGACAATATTGCCAGGCTTATCAAACATTTTCAAAAGAATATCTCCTAAAGCTTTTAAAACAATGTCTCCAGCGATATGGCCGAACTTATCATTGTATTTCTTAAAATGATCAAGATCAATCATCAGAAGAGAAAGCTCTTGCTTACGGCGAAGCTGCCGAGGCAGTTCCTCACTCATGCGCTCTAGAAGAAAACGTCTTAGATGGAGACCCGTTAAGCCATCTTTCATCGCAAAATTTTGAATACGTTCATAAAGCTGCGCGTTTTCAATAGCCGCAGCTCCTAAATCTGCTATCGTCGATAAAAAACGTAAATCTTCTGCTGAAAAACGGTCTTCCTGAGGGTTATCTAGGTGTAGAAGACCAAAAACACGCATTCCCACCATTAGAGGTGCAATCATAACTGAACGCCGTTGGCGATCCTTTTGCAATTCATCAATCTTCTCGATATCAAAACGAAAGTCACGATCTGAATCTGTGATAAGCAGAGGCTTCAGATTTTTAATAACCCAATGGTCAAATAGATCACCATTCTTAAATTTAATATTTATTTTTGACTCTATTCGCCTTGCTGCCATCATCTCTAAATCACTGGTCTTCGGATCTACAAGATATAAGATAGTCGTTGTATCCCCTCGCCCGAATAAAGCCATAACCTCATCGGCGAGAATATCTGCAGCATTTTTACATGAAGAGCATTGGCTCAATTTTTCAGCAACAGCTTTAAGCTTGGTGTAGCCGCCGATTCTTTCGCGGAAAGAAGATAAAGCAACTTTTTCTTTCTCGATATCAAGAGACAAAAGATTTAGTTGTTCGCTATAATCTTCCTTCTGAAGATTGATATCCGTCTGAGAAAGAATTAATTGCTTGCGGAAAAAAAGAAGAACAAAGACAACAATAAGATTGGAAAAAACGATGATAACAAAGAATTGGGAAGAAAACTTAAGGGCGTAGAAAAAAAATCCTACCAACAAAACCAACAAGATGGTAATAGGCAGGATATTCGAGTTAGATAATAGTTTTTTCGGTTTCTTTATCAAAAAAATGTACCTTGCTCATATCAAACACAAGGCTCATCTCACGATTAATCTCCGGCCTATTATGAGCGCCGACTCGTGCGATAAAACTGTGCTTTCCAGTGTTTAGGTATAGATACACTTCAGATCCTAATGGCTCAACGACTTCACAAATTGCCAAAATGGTATTATCCGGCGTTGACTCAGAGACAAAAAGTTTGTCGTAAATATCCTCTGCCCGGATACCAAAAAAGACTTCTTTTCCTTCATAAGGCGCAACAACCTTGCTCATATTCTCAACTAATTTTACCTCAAAACTACCCTCATCAAAATAATATTTCCCTGCTTTTTTAATAATCTGGCCGCTCATAAAATTAATCGGAGGCGAACCAATAAAACCAGCAACAAATTTATTAGCTGGTTTATCATAAATAGTCATCGGGTCATCGCATTGTTGGATAATGCCGTCTTTCATAACGGCAATGCGATCACCAAGAGTCAAGGCCTCTGTCTGGTCGTGCGTTACATAGACAAATGTCGTCTGAAGACGCAGACGAAGTTTATGAATTTCTGTGCGCATCTGAACACGCATCTTGGCATCTAGATTGCTTAAAGGTTCATCGAACAAAAAAACTTTAGGCTTCCGGACAATTGCACGACCTAAAGCAACGCGCTGCCTCTCGCCACCAGAAAGTTGCTTCGGGCGCCTATCCAGAAGATGTTTAATATTGAGAATTTCAGCGGCTTCGTGAACGCGACGGGTAATTTCAGTCTTGGGATACCCCCTGAGACGCAGACCAAAAGACATATTTTCAAAGACCGTCATATGTGGATAAAGAGCATAATTTTGAAAGACCATTGCGATATTGCGATCTTTGGCGGGGACATCATTAACAATACGATCATCAATTTGAACAGTTCCTGTAGAAACTTCTTCGAGGCCAGCTAACATGCGCAGTGTCGTAGATTTTCCACAACCCGAAGGCCCGACAAGAACAAGAAATTCTTTATCCTTAATGTCAAGGTTGACGTTCGTAACAGCCTTAACGCCACCCTTAACGCTTCCCTTATAAGTCTTATTTATATCTTTAAGAGTAATCTGAGCCATTGTTCTTTTCTACTAACCCCTTTTCTTTCAATGAATTTTCTATTATAGCAAAATAGCTTCTCTGGGCAACAATAAAGTTTGTGCCCCTTGAAAAAGAAGAATGTCGAAATTACTTATTGGTATATTGGATAATTTGAGAAATTGTTTCTTTTAAGTCTTTTCGCTCGACAATGGCATCAATCATTCCATGCTCGAGGAGAAATTCAGACCTTTGAAAACCTTGAGGAAGCTTCTGGCGGATAGTTTGTTCGATAACGCGAGGACCGGCAAAACCAATCAAAGCCTTTGGTTCTGCGATAATCGCATCTCCGACTCCAGCAAAAGAAGCCATAATCCCAGCCATCGTTGGATTTGTCAAGACAGAAAGATGCAATAATCCTGCTTCATGATGCCTCGCCAAAGCAGCACATGTCTTAGCCATCTGCATCAGGGAATAAATTCCTTCATACATCCTAGCCCCTCCACCGGAACCAGAGATAATCACAAGTGGTAATTTGTTCTTTGTGGCAAACTCGGTGATACGCGTAATTCTCTCGCCAACCACAGAGCCCATAGACCCCATAATAAAACGTGAATCTGTTACCCCAAGAGCCGTCTTGACCCCATTAACTTTACCCTCTCCTGTCACAACAGCATCTTTAAGACCTGTTATTTTTTGATCAGCGGCAAGTTTTTGTTTATATGTTTTGGGCCCTTCAAAATTTAAAGGATCTGTTGAAATAAGGCTGGCATCATGCTCTTTAAAAGTCCCTTTGTCAAAAATAAGATCCACCCTCTCTGAGGAAATCATCTTCATATGAAAACCGCACTTCGGGCAAACATTTAAATTATCTTTGAGTGTTTTTTTATACTGCGGGGCCTGACAATCCTGGCACTTAACCCATAGGCCGTCTGGAATGGTTTTTTTTCTTACTTTAATAAGTGTGTATTTTTCTTTTCCGAAAAGGGCCATAGCAAACCACCTGTGACTTTATTAAGAATTCATCTTGTGAATCGTTAGGCCGGATAATACTTTAGGGTAAAAGTATGTTGTCTTAGGCGGCATTTTTTCGCCATTTAAAGCCACGGCTTTGAGTTGCTGAATGCTAACAGGGTTCATAACAAAACAGGCGGCTGCTTTCTTTTGATCAACCATCTTGAAAGCTTCATTTAAATCTTTTTTATAAATAACCTGGTCTGTTGCGATATTGAGGCGGTCAAAAACAAATGTTTTTAAAATCATCGCATCAAGACGTTTATACTCCTCAGACCCTTCGTTAATATGCTCGTGGATTAACATGCGGTTCTTAAGACGCAAGAGCTTAATACCGTCTCGCGTATAAAGCCCAAACGCATGCTCATTCTGCCCTGCTTTTCCTAACATGATTCTCAGGTCATTAGCTGTCTTAATTTTATCAATTCTAAAAAATTCTTCAAGAAAATCTATCTTGGCTACCGGAAACTTCTTAACAACCCGATGAATAGGCAAAATGTCCAGGTTGCGGGATTCTAAATTTGTAAAATACGTCATAATAAAATTAAAACATTCTTTCCCTGTGGATTTCTTTTTACGTTTAAGGCGTGATTTCTTATACTCGAGGGCAACCTCGTAACGGTGATGACCATCTGCAATAAAAAGTAGTTGGTCGGCCATCAAGGCTTTAACATCCTCAATTAATTTTGCATCGGCCATGCGCCAAACAATGTGACGAACCTCCTCCTTATCAACAATATCAATAAACGGCTCATTGCCCGCTATGAAATCATAAAATATCTTTTCAGTTTTTTTGTATCGATCAGAAAAACATACAAAAATCGGGCTTAAGTTAGCCTTAACGTTGCGCCACAAACGCAGACGGTCCTGCTTGGCAGGCATATGCGTATTTTCATGCGGAAAAATCTTTGATTTTTCCTTATCTTCAAGCTTCATGAGCCCTAAAAATCCAATGCGCCCCTTACGCTGTCCGCAAACTTTATATTCTTGTTTATAAATATACAAACACGTTTTTTCATCTTCGGTGAGAATGTTCTTTTTTGTCCATTCAGTAAAAAGCTTTTTAGCTCGAGTGTATTTATTATCATAACTATTATCTCGAGATTTTTCGAGGCCGAGGAGGATACGGATGAAATTATTCGAATGAGCATTATGAAAAGCTAGCTGATCTTCAGGAGAAATAACATCATAGGGCGGACAAACGACCTGGCTAAAGTCTTCGATTTTCTTTGGATTGTAGTGGACGGCTTTAAAAGCCTTGATTTGTGTCATTTTTTAACTATTGTTCTATATTTTTGTTGACCTTAAATACTAAGGAATAATACCAGATTCACGCTGCCCAGGAAACCAAAATTTGAGAAATTTCGCCTTACCGTTTAAAGGGCTAAAAAGACCATTTTTAAGATTTTTCAGGATTTGCAGGGCAAGCCTTATTGCAACAACCGCTGGAACAAGGTGATTCACTTTTAGTTTCGTTTGAGGGTGCTAATTTTGGAGCATCCTTTTTTTTATAATCTGTTTCGTAAAATCCGCTTCCCTTAAAAATAACTCCGCTCCCCGTTCCAATAAGTCTCTGAAGTCCTTCTTTTTTACATTCGGGGCATTCAGTTAAGCGTTTTTCGGTCATCGATTGAAATATTTCCAATCCATGTCCACATTCTGAACATTCGTATTCGTATGTTGGCATAACCAAGGATCCTATTCACGGACGAACAAAGTGGAGAACGTAAATTGCTCGCCGAATTTATCCAGCACAAGCTGGATAATAATTGATATTATTTAACCCGATGTGCTTCACGCACGGTGTAAATTTAGACTTATAGCTTAGGAGCGCAACAGCCTTCCTAAAAAATGTCTTCATTTAAAAACCTTTTTTATTTTCTCAGAAAAAGTTCTATTTCCGTTTCCGACTTCCTCGTTACTAATCTGCGCATATTCTTCCAGCAATTTCTTCTGCTGATCCGAGAGTTTCATTGGCACCTGAAGCATTACACGAGCGTATTGATCTCCAACGCCTCTACCGCGAATATCCGGCATGCCTTTAGCCTTTAAGCGAAATGTTTTTCCGCTCTGCGTCCCTGAAGGAATTTTCATCTTGACTTTCCCTCCGAGCGTTGGAACGCTAATCTCAGCGCCTAAAGCTGCTTTAACAAAGCTAACCGGTAAATTTATAAAGATATCATTTCCTTCGCGCTGAAATGTTTCATGCCTTTGGACGCGAATATAGACATACAAGTCCCCTCTTCCGGCCTGGCCAACTTCGCCTTCTCCTTGAACTCTTAACTGCGAACCGCTATCAACTCCAGCTGGAAACTTGACTTCAATTTTACGCGTAACACGAACAGCACCTTGCCCTTGGCAAGTTGAACAAAATTCTGTAATAATTTTTCCTTCGCCGCGGCACTCATGGCACGTTTGCGCCATTCTAAAAAATCCGCTGTTCACGGCAACCTGACCTTGGCCTTGACAAGTTGGACAAATTTTAGAGCTTGTTCCAGGCTTTGCCCCTGTTCCGTTACAGGACTTGCAAAGATCGTGTCGGGGAACTTTAATCGTTTTTTTGATGCCCGAGTAGGCTTCCTCTAAAGAAAGCTCAACTTCATATTGAATACTTTTTCCTCGCCGAGGCCGCCTTGCTCTTCTACCGCCGCCTCCGCCAAAAATATCAAAATCTCCTCCCCCGCCAAAAAGTTGGCTCAAAATATCTTCGAATCCACCAAAATCTCCTCCACGAAAAATATCTTCAGCTGTATAATTCTGATCAATTCCCGCATGGCCATGCTGGTCATAAAGTTGTCGTTTTTTGGGGTCAGATAAAACAGCGTAGGCCTCAGAAATTCCCTTAAACTCTTCTTCAGCTTGCTTTTTCTTTTCCTCAGGAACACGATCCGGATGATGCGAAAGAGCAAGCCTGCGATAAGCTTTTTTAATATCTCCTATAGCAGCATCTTTTTTAACACCTAAAATTTCGTAATAATCTTTTTTCATAAATGAACCCCGAGTTTATGGAATCCGCCACGCCTTATTGGCGGATGACATAAATTTGCTGGGTGAATTTACCCCGCGTAAGTGGGGTAAATGGTTAATTATTGTCTACGTTAATTCCACGCCAACGAGCATAAAAATTTTTTATTTAGTATCATCCTCAGCTTCAAAATCAGCGTCGATGACATCTTCTTTTTTAGAATCATTGCTCTTGCCTTGAGAAGTATCCCCAGGCTGCTCTTGCGGCTCAGCGCCAGGTTCACCCTCAGCCTGCTCACCAGCATTCCCTGCTGCTTGCTGAGAAGCTGTTGCCTTATACATTTCCTCGGCTAACTTATGGCTTGCTTTCTGCAAAGATTCCATAACCGGTTTAATCTTTTCAGCATCATTGGTTTTAATGGCTTCTTTTAAAGCGCTTAATTCTTTTTCAATATTTTCTTTATCCTCTTTTGAAACCTTATCGCCATATTCTTTTAAAGATTTTTCGGTGGCATAGACAAAGGTGTTGGCTTGATTTAAGATTTCGGCTTGCTCTTTTTTCTTTTTATCATCCTCGGAAAATTTTTCAGCTTCTTTGACCATTTTATCAATTTCCTCATCAGAAAGCTTAGTCGGTGCAGTAATCTTGATCGACTGTTCTTTTCCGGTTGCTTTGTCTTTAGCAGAAACGTGAACGATGCCGTCTGAATCAATGTCAAAAGTAACTTCAACTTGCGGAATACCCCGCATTGCAGGCGGAATGCCGACAAGATCAAAACGCCCAAGCTCAGCATTGTCGCTAGACATCTGTCGTTCGCCCTGCAAAACACGGATGGTAACCGCTGTTTGATTATCATCCGCTGTCGAGAAAATTTGGCTTTTCTTTGTTGGAATAGTTGTGTTTCTCTCAATTAATTTTGTGAAAACACCGCCTAATGTTTCGATTCCTAAAGAAAGTGGCGTAACATCTAAAAGAAGAACTTCTTTAGCGTCACCTTTAATAATTGAGGCTTGAACCGCTGCGCCTAAAGCTACACATTCCATAGGATCAATGCCGCGTTCAATTTTTTGTCCAACCTCTTTTTCCACAAATCCTTGAACAATAGGCATTCGAGTTGGGCCGCCAACTAGGATAACTTTATCAATTTTAATATCTTCACCAAGCTTTGTTCCTGCATCTTTTAAAGCCTGAGTAATTGGTCCACGGCATTTATCAACAATCGGAGAAACAAGCTCTTCAAGCTTAGATCGCTCAACTTTTAAATTAAGATGCTTTGGCCCTGATTGATCTGCTGTAATAAAAGGAAGGTTAACATCTGTTGAGATCGTCGATGAGAGCTCAACTTTTGCCTTTTCTGCGGCTTCGCGTAAACGCTGAAATGCCATTTTATCATTTCTGACATCAATGCCGCTTTCCTTCTTGAATTCTGAACAAATATGGTCGATCAAAAGATTGTCCATATCCGTGCCACCTAAATTATTATCACCGCTAGTGGACAATACTTCAAAAGTAGAAGCTTTGTGAGTTTCGTCCCATCCCATTTCTAGAATAGTAACGTCTAAGGTTCCACCGCCAAAGTCAAAAACCATAATCTTTTGTTCTTTTCCGGCTTTATCTAATCCATAGGCTAAGCAGGCCGAAGTCGGTTCGTTAATAATGCGCAAAACTTTTAGGCCTGCAATTTCTCCTGCATCTTTAGTTGCCTGCCTTTGATTATCATTAAAATAAGCTGGCACAGTGATGACAGCTTCTTCAACCGTGTCTCCTAAATATTTCTCAGCATCAGCTTTAATTTTTTGCAAAATAAAAGCGCTGATTTGCTGCGGGGTAAATTCTTTTCCGGCTGCCGAAAACTTTTCACTTGTTCCCATTTTCCTTTTAGCGGCATAAATCGTGCCCTGTGGATTAACTGCAGCTTGTCGTCGAGCAGGCTCGCCTACTAAACGATTTCCGTCTTTGTCAAATGCTACAAATGACGGAAAAGCTTTTCCGGATGCAACGCCTGCACCTTCTGCTGATGGGATAATATTAGGGCGCCCGCCTTCCATAACAGCGGCAGCTGAATTTGATGTTCCTAGATCGATTCCGATAACTCTTGCCATTTTTTCCTCCTTAAAGCTTCTCAAGCTTTTTTTAAAATTATTCTTTTTTCTTGGCGACTTTCACTTTATTGGTACGAACAATCCTATCACCAATCATATACCCTTTTTGAAACTCTTCTAAAACTGTTCCTTCTTCAACTTTGTCATCCTCCTCTTGCATCAAGACCTCATGGCAATTTGGGTCAAACATTTTTCCCTTTGCTTCAATAGGCTTTACATCATTCTTTTTAAGTAAATCATAAACATGCGCCATGACCATCTCAATGCCTTTTAAAAAAGCATCATAGTCTTCATGATTCGCACGAGCGGCTTCAATCGAACGCTCAAGGTCATCAAGAATATTTAAAAACTCGACGATAAGTTCTTGATTCGCGTATCTGACAAACTCTCCTCTTTCGCGTTCCATGCGCTTGCGGGCATTATCAAATTCTGCAAAAAGACGGATATATTTATCTTTATATTCGGCCAGCTCATCAATAATTTTTTGATGCTCTTCTTTAGATAAACAGACATCATTATTTATTTCTTCTTGTTCTTTATCTTTTCGTTTATCTTTTTTTAGATTCATTTTTAAATCATCCTATCTACGAGTTGAGATAAATATTCCAAAGTCGATACAGCCTTATCGTAATTCATGCGGGTTGGACCTAAAAGCGCTAAGCGCCCCGATGGACCCCCTTTGCGGCCAAACCGGGAAACCACGAGCGAACAATCTTCCACTCCGGGCAATCCCACTTCTCGCCCGATAAAAATCTTAGCCCTTTCGTCAATCTCTCGATCAATAAGCTTTAAAAGCTCCTTCTTCTGTTCCAAAACCTCAAGCATATAGCGAATTTTCTGAAAATTATAAAACTCCGGATAACCGGCAACAAAACTAACTCCACGACAAAAAATAAGGTCGCGTCCATCCAAAGAAATAATGCTAGGGTAATGTGTTTCCTGGGCTAAAATCTCAGACGTCCTTTCTAAGAGCCCTTCAAGCTCTCCCATCCCTTGGGCATACTCTGCCTGGATACGATCTTTCTCAGTACTCAAAAGATTAATTTCATTCATCAGCTTATCAACATAATAACGATATCCCTCTTGGGTCGGTACACGCCCAGCAGAGGTGTGAGGATGGGTCAGATAGCCATCATCTTCGAGCTCTGCTAATACATTGCGGATGGTGGCTGAACTTAGGCCACAAAGACACTCAGAAGCAATTTGACTTGAGCCAACAGGCACAACATGGCAAATATATTGCTCTACCACATAGGTTAAAACCTGCTCTTTTCTTTTCTGAGGATCTAGGCGTTTTGTTGTCATATTAAATTCTTTGAGAGTTAAAATTCTTTGCGTTTAATAATGTTACAGAAATATTAGCACTCTTACATCAAGAATGCTAATTTAGGATTATAGCAAATTATCTTTTCTTGTCAATAATGTTTTTCGCGTGCTTTTCGCGTTGAAAAATGGGGAATTAAATCTGCTCCTCAAGCTTTGCAATGAGGCTATTAACTTCTCTGGCAATTTTATCCGGCAAAAGTTTAGTGTCTTCCATCTCTCTTTTAAGAGATTTAAGCGTTCCAATAAAACGCTTAATGTTGGTTTGTTTTTTTCTTTGCCAGGCTTCTTCGGGATCGTATTCTTCACGCTCGCGCATAAGAGTTGTTAAATCTTTTCTGACTTCTTGAGAATTCTTTCCCTTTACAAAAATATCTTCTCTAAGTTTTTGATAATCTTGGCGGTCTAAATTCTTTTCCTTCGCTCGACGTAAAACATCAACTGCTTCATAGCTAGGAACTTTAGCAGGGTCGGTATCTTTTAGATAATCTTGCTGAAGATATGCAGGTTCTTCTTTTTCTAAAAAATAATAAGAACGTAAAAGCTTTAATGACGTAGCCTTGCGGATTCCGATTTCTTTGGTGACATAAGTATCAAACTGCTGATATCCCCATTCTTTGTAATGCTTGTCTCGCCAAATCGAATAAAGAACACGTCCGAGTTCAATCCAGGAATTCTTAAAATCTTTGGCTGTTGTAATTGCTAAATCACGCAGAGATGATGGCTCTGCCATGGTTAATAAATCGTTCATGAAAACTCCCTTTTTTAGAATATTCTTTTCCGTTAAGAGGCTCCATTGTATATCAGAAGTTTAATTTTGTCAAAGAAATGAAACGTCTATTCTCGAGGTCTGCCTATAATATAAATATTAATAAAAATCTTAATATAAGTAAAAATTGCAAAAAAGAGTATAAATATTAGTATTATAAGTTGTTCTGGTACAACTATTTATATTAATCTTAATAAAAAATTGGCAAAGTACAGAATTACATGCTATATTTTAAATGTAGAATAAGATGATCGCTCTTTCATAAAGTTGAAAGGTAAACTACTCCGAAAGGGTAGGGCACAAAGCCGTGAGCCTTAACTTCTTAAGTTCTCTCAAGAAGAAAGGTTGTCTGGTTACCGTAGATCATACATTTAAATGATTTCGTAAAAAAGCCCTTTGAAATTTCTTTCGAAGGGCTTTTTTTTATGAAAAGGAGGGTTCAAATGAGAAATTGCTCTTTAACCAAAATCTTTGCCGTTATGGTGATTGTCTTTACAATGTGCACCATCGCGGAAGCAGGCCAAGGCGCCACAAGGGTCTTTAAGTTTTCTGTGAGAATCCCAGAAACCATTCACAACACAAGAAGAGGCCTACGAACAGAAGCTAAAGGGCAAGGATTTATTGCAACGAAAGAAATTCGAGACAGCAGAATTGTAATGGTGCAGACAACGGTTGCAAAATAAAATAGCTTTAAAAAGCAGAACTCTCTTTTTCATTTAAGAACTCTTTAAGCCAGGAGTACCTCTCCTGGCTTATTCTTTTTTCTTTACCGGAATGTGGAAAATATAAGTTGTCCCTTCTTGGACATCAATTTTATTAGTGAGCTTTATTAGAGGAAGGTACTCCATAGGGATTGAGTTGACATCAATAGCAATCTTATGCTCTCCCGCTTCAACATTATCAAAAGAATAAGAGCCCTCAAAATCTGTAACGGCCTCTTTCCCCTCAAGGGTAATGTGGACACCGTGAATAAACTCATCTCCAGAATCAGGTTTTTTGCTTTGATTCTTGTCATAATAAACTACACCATAAACTCCAGAACTCGTAGAAAGGCCAAAATCGACCTTAACAATCTTGTGCGGAACAATTTTAACTTTGGCATAAAGTGGCGTCGTAAAAATATAGCCCTTAGGAACACTGTCAAAATCCATTCCGATTTGAACCTTCTTACCGCTAATCTTTATTAGATAGCGGCCGTTTTCATCGGTTGTGGTCTCCTTCTTTCCTACCTTTAATGTAATTCCTGGAATGCCTTTTTCATCAGAATCTTGCACTCCGTTCATATTCATATCTTTAAAGACGGTGCCTCCAACATGGCCTTGCGGATTCCACCTAACAGGTAGCTCCCAGGACGTGCGCGCACCTAGCCTAATGTCTGCTTCAAAATAATTTGCAATATCTGAATCTTCAGGCCAGGTCTTACGGGCGGTAGCATCTAGATATATATCAAAATCAGAATTCGGCCGATACGAAAGTCCCGCGGTTACAGCAGTTGAATCCTCCCCCGCTAAGAAACTGAAAGAACTTTCTGCTTCTTGTTCGTTGCGATAAGAAAGGTCTATATTCCCGAAAATGCTATCTGTAAGGTCCTTCCTATAACTTAAGCCCGTGGTCATTGCGCGAGGCTGGCTTCGGTTACCGCTTAAAATCTCATCAACAAAATAATAATCGTAATCAAGGTAATAGGAAAGCCAGTCAAGAACCGGAACCCGAATGCCTCCACCAAGCCCAATGCGGTCATATTCTGACGAAGGTGAATAAGAATATCGACTTCTCTGGTAGGATTGGCGCAAGGTAACAGAGCCCATTCTCTCTGTTGAAAGAAAATCAAAATTCTTAGTTAAATAATTATAAATTCTAAAATCGCGATATGGCGAAATAAGGCCTGCAGTATCCAACCAATAAACATCTGTATTCCAGGTGGCAGATTGTTCTTCAAAAGGTTTTCGTAAAGATACACTAAGATCATAGTTATAGGCATAAGGATTCTCAGGATTAACAGTGAGCCTATCTTTATAAACATTAAAGGAAGAATCTAAGCTAAAACTTTCAGGATGCCAGAAAAACGCCATAATTCCGCCAACTTCACCTTGACCCGAAGGATTCGAAACAACGGTTGTATAATCTTTTTCAATATCCCTAAAATCTAAAGAAAGGTCCATTTCAGAATTAAGAGGAAAATCAGCATGGGCTGTCCGGGCAAAATTTTCTTCGTCATGGGCTATCTCAGCAGATAGGTCTAACTCACCAAATTTCTGAAAAGTCTGAAAAGACATATTTTGATCAGCAAGATAGCTTTCTCGGTCGCTTCCCCAGCCTTCGGCATAATTAAAGTTATACTGATGGTCTCCGTATGGAAAAAAGCGTATTTGCCCACCCGTTATAAAGGATTGATCCTTAGATATAATTTCAGGTGATACAATCCCATAAGTAGCACGGTCTTGACCATTGATATAGGAATACTCTATCGCATCATCAAACAATCTTTGTTCAAAAAGAATACCTCGGAAATATTTTCCGGACAAAGTCAAAGGCGAAAATGTTTTTCGGGCATCAAAGCCTCGAATGTTAAAATTAGAAATCGGCCCAATCTGCCCATCGATAAGACCTACAGAATACCCTGTTGCTACTGTTTTCTCTGCTTTTTTCTCAAACGTTACAGAAGAATCAAGATTTCCATAAGGAGTTTCTCCTGCAAGTAGCATTCTTTGTGTAAAATTAAGTGAAGTTCTTTTTACTTCGTCTAGGTCTTGGTCTGAATAGTAAGTGCTCCAGTCGCTTGAGTAATCAAAGCGAAACGGTTCAACTTCCTCTTGCCAGACATCTTTATCAACTCCGAACGGTCTCGATATAGGAATGGTCACTTGAACATTAAACGACCAACGGCCATGATCTTCCCAAATTAAAAGGGTTGTCCTTCCTCTTTTGTTGTCTGTAGAAATTGCAATACGGTCGCGATCAATTCTCTCTAAATTAATAAAGCCAGGAGTCACGATAAGATACCTTTCAATATTCTTGCCTTCAAAAATTAAAGTTTTTCCCATTTCGATTTCTACTGTTGGCTTATCTGAATAATTCCATAGCTCACCATTTAAATAAATTGTGTCAGGGTCATAGACGGGAACATCAAGCCCCTCCTGCGTTATTGTTTCTACAGTCCGATTAGTATCAGACTGGCTACTAGACTCTTCTGCTATTTCTAGAGGATCATCTAGTCTTCCCTCTTCTGCCGCGTCTGCCATGCCTCTAGGCTCCTTCAAAGGCTGTTCTGGCTGTTCCCCCATGCCTTTAGAATTTTCGAGCGACTGCTGGCCTCTTGTTGTTTTTGAAACAGTAGGTTCGGATTGCGACTGGGCAGCTCTTTGGTCAGACTGATTATCGTTTTGTCTAGGTGTAAAATTCTGGGTAGGTGCTTGTTGAGCTTTCTCAGTCACTATTTCTTCCAAGGTAGTTGTTTCACCCTCAGACTCAATAAAATCAGGAATATTTTCTGACTTCTCTCCTGCCATATGCTCTAAGAAATCGAGAGCTGATTCCATAGCTTGTTTTTTTGGATTTATATCTTGGGAGGCGACAGGCTCAAGAGGTGCTGATAAATCTTGGCTAATCTCAAGTTCTTTTTCGGACTCAAGCTCTTGCTCGACCTCCTCAGGAAGAACCGCAGCTTCAGAGGTTAAAGTTTTTTCATATTGAAAAAGTGCTTGATTAATAAACTGTTCGCGTTTGATGCCAACTGAAGAATCTTCTACCGGAAGGAAAGATGGAAAATATTCTTGCTGACTTTGCCCCTTATCTTTTAGAATGTCATCAGCTAATAATTCTCCAGAAGCTTTCTTTTTAAGATCTCTTACCTTTTCTTCATACTCGATAACTCCTATGCAGCCGTCTTGAAGTCGTTTAATTGTATTTAAAAAATGGAGGGAATCTTTTGCGTTAGGATTTACAATCAACGCTTCTTTAAAAAAAGCAACTGCGTCAGTGTAGTTGCCTTGCGTTAAAGCTTCCATGCCTTTTTTTTCAAAAAAACTATACGGGATAGGCTCTGTCGCATACGAAGAGCCAATAAGAAGAGAACCTAAAAGGAGTAAAACTCCTATAGTAAGAAGTGTTTTTTTCTGCATAGTATAACGTTTTGCCCATCAGTCTCGTACCTGAAGGATTTTAAAAGTAGAGTTTTTTGTTTTCTCAAAATCGACTTCCTCGACAAAAGAATCTCCCTCGCCTAATTCAAAAGTTAAAATTAGCGTATAATTCCCACCGGGAATATTATTAGCAATATCAACAAAAAATGGTGCACTCTCTCCGGGCGGAAGATAGAATGGCTCTATTTCGCCACGGTCTGCAACTATCCCCTCATCATCCATAATATAGAAAATTCCTCGAGGTATCAATATGATTTGACTTTTATTTTCAATCGTTCCCAAAAGCTGATTTCCAGCTATAGCGATATCGAGAACTTTCGCGTCTTTTGAAGCTCCATTCTTTTCTAAAAAGAATAAACATCCTACCCTTGTCACAATCGTGACACCTGTCGCTGTCTTTTTGTCGCGAGAGTTGTCTTCAAAAAATAAAACACCATAGTAGCCATCTTCCGCATCTTCGGGAAGACGCGCAGAATAAGAAACAGCTTTTTTCCCGTAAGGACCTAACGTAATCTCTTGCGGCATAAAATTAACTAAATTTGAACAAGACCGGTTGCTCGTTCCCGGAGAAAGAAATTTTTTATTACCATCGAAAGGAGGCACATAAAGAAAATCTTGCCAATAGGCCTTTACTGATATTTCTTGATCTTTAGTGTTATGGATTATCACCTCTCCGGTAGCTGTCTCTCCGGGATCCAGGGAAAGGTTGACTTTGCCTTGTTGTAAAAGCATTTGCGAAAAAGCCGGTGTGCAAAAACTTCCAAAGCATAAGCCCAAGAGAAAAATCAATATAAGAATTTTCTTCATGATGTAAAACCTTTCCTTTTTCTTCCAAAAAGGATTTTAAGGGAAAGGTTAAACCTCTCCCTTAAAATCCTTTTTTGAATTTTGTCTTGTGTCTCTTTTATTTTTGTATCGCTTAGCCTTTATTTAAATTACGGCAATGTTGCTGAAACAGTCATTGTACCTTCATAGCTGCCAGGTGCATCAGAATTAGTAAATACTTCAGCGGTTGGCGGCATCGTACCTTCTTCACCGGTGTTGATTCCGAAGTACATCCTCAAGAAACCACCAGTAAGTTCACTTGGCTGGATAGTTTCATTGACAGTTCCAAAAACTTCCTTTGGATGAGCAACAAGTGGTGTTTCTGTCTGAGCTCCTGTCGGACCGGTAACGGAAACAAAAGTAGCAGAACCTTTAACGCCCAAACCGTGAGTAGTTCCGCCATTAGGATTGTTTCCTTGTTTAAAAAATACTGATGTTGTTGGGTTACCTGTACCGCCTGTTGGCGCAACGTCAACAGCATAATACTCTGTTGCCATCCAGATTTCATTCACTGTGTCGTAATTCATGTTATACGCCAACGAATTTCCTACCGGCGTCCAGGTTGTTCCAACAACCCTGTTTGCATCAATTGAAACCC
>JAVCDE010000033.1 GCA_030765185.1 Candidatus Aceula meridiana
CACGGAGGGTTTTCGACAGAATTGCCAAAAAGAAAACCCTCTGTAAGTCTATGACCTACAAAGGGTTGCATTGGTTGCGGGGACAGGATTCGAACCTGCGACCTTCAGGTTATGAGCCTGACGAGCTGCCGGGCTGCTCTACCCCGCGTTTCTTCTAGATGGGATATTAAGGAAAACGCTAAGGCAATTTTCGCGTAAAGCGAAAATTAGCCCCGCGGACTTCTATTTCCTTCCCATCAAATCTGTAAAGAACGTTTATCGCGGTGCGCTTTTAAGCAAGGATATCTTTCTGTCCGAGCTTATCCCAGGAGCGCTTTAAAAGCGACGTGGGATCTCCATCTTAAAATTTTACTAGCCCCGCTTTTCCAAGCTAGATTCTATCAAAATTTATAAAGATCAATATTTATATGAACCATCCCGGAACCTGAGCCCCTTTTCTAATGGGGCGAAGACTCAGGAATTCCGCTAAATCTATATTAAAAAGATCAAATAATGTGCTCCCGACACGCTTCGCGCGCGGGATTAATTCACTCTTCAAATTTACGTTCATTACATTCCGTAAATTTAGAGTTCATTTACAAATCTATAAACTTTCTCGCCTTTGCGGATGAGGCCCATCTCTTCGCGCGCAACTTTCTCGCGGTACTCTGGGTCATTCTCAAGACGCTGTCTTTCGTAAATCATCTGATCACGTTCAAGGCTAAGATCTTGAATCTCTTTTTCGTATCTAAGATTTCTTGCCTTTAAATCCTGCATCTTAGTATAAGATGGTAAAAACGCGATTAATATAAAAAGAGCAATAACAAATAATAGGATAGGGTTTCTCATAAGCAGACGGTTTTAAATGAAATCCCTCGTCGCTAAGAAGCGCTCCTGGGATGTCTTCGGGCTACGCCCTTAGACAATCTTCCCCCACAACGGGCCGGCATAAACAGCTTTGTCGCCTAACTCTTCTTCTATTCTAAGAAGCTCGTTGTATTTGCAAAGTCTATCAGTTCTTGAAAGAGACCCTGTCTTAATCTGCCCGACGCCTGTTGCCACAGCCAAATGAGCAATGGTAACATCTTCAGTCTCGCCGGAACGATGAGAAATAACTGATGTATATTTATTTTCTTTAGCCAAAGCAATCGTATCTAATGTTTCGGAAAGCGAGCCGATTTGATTAAGTTTGATTAAAATTGAATTGGCTACATTCTTATCAATCCCTTGTTTTAAAAGCTTAACGTTGGTGACGAATAAATCATCGCCAACAATTTGAACGCTTTCACCAAGCTTGGCTGTATGAGTTTGCCAGCCGGCCCAATCGTTCTCATCCAAACCATCTTCAATGGAAATAACAGGAAACTGTTTTATCATCGCGGCATAAACATCGGTCATCTCGTCAGAAGAGATTTGCTTGCCATTATAAGTGTAGGCACCATCTTTATAAAAAGAGGATGCGGCCGGATCGAGCGCAATAAAAACATCTTTATCCGGCTTATAGCCTGCTTTTTCAATGGCTTCGATAATAAGCTTTAAGGCTTCTTCGTTGCTTGTGAGGTTTGGGGCAAAACCACCCTCGTCTCCGACGGAGGTAGAAAGGCCTTTGGCCTTTAAAATGCTTTTTAAGTTGTGAAAAACTTCTGCAGCCATACGCAAGGCTTCTTTAAAAGTCGGCGCTCCCAGCGGTGCGATCATAAACTCTTGAATATCAAGATTGTTGTCCGCATGCATGCCGCCGTTTAAAATATTCATCAAAGGAACAGGAAGGATTTTAGCATCCGGCCCGCCTAAATAAGCATAAAGTGGTTGCTTCTTATCAAGAGCATCGGCTTTAGCCACGGCTAAAGATACTCCTAAAATAGCATTCGCACCAAGCTTAGCCTTATTCTCTGTACCGTCTAAATCAATAAGCAGCTTATCAATAGCTTTATAGTCAGGCTCAAGACCAACAACCTTTTCGGCAATCACTGTATTAACATTATTAACGGCTTTGGTTACGCCTTTACCCATATAACGAGCTTTATCACCATCACGAAGTTCTACAGCCTCGTGTTCGCCGGTGGAAGCTCCCGAAGGAACAGCCGCGCGAGACATAATGCCGTTTTCAAGATAAAGGTCTACCTCAACGGTGGGATTTCCTCTTGAATCTAAGATTTCACGTGCTTGGACTTTTGTGATTTTTGACATCGCTTAAATCTCCATTTGTTAAAATCAAAATTTATATTTGGAATTCTTTCAAAGATGAGCATCACAATATCATATATTTTTTTTAAAGTCAAGGGGATTTGGGTTCAGGAATAATGGAACAGTGCGCATTGACGAGCATGAAACGATATGCTATTCTGATTTTATCCCGCCGTCAGAATGCCGTGTCTATAAAGGCACAAACACAGATGAACATCATTCTAAGCGGGATTTCATCCAGATCTTAAAACATCGAAAATGAGTTAAAAAAAGACTGCTTAGCCCGCATCCATCAAAAACGCTAGGCTCAACAATTTTTATTAATATCAATAACAAGGACTTCTTTTATGAAAATGAAAAAATTTATTATCTTTCTAAAAATTAATTGGATCAAAATGCTAGTGATGTCTCTAACCCTCGCTGCTGTCATCGCTGCGGGATTCTTTATCTATTATGCCGCATCCAGCTTTAGCCAGCTTGAAAGCTTCAGCCAGAGACAAATCGCCGGCCAAATGGCTATCATGCTCCCGATGTTCGTCATCGTGTATATGATCACCATGCCGATTATGATGGGCATGCAGTACTACATGATGCAAGGCGGATTTAGCAAACTTTTTGATACAAAGATCGAAAAAGCCCGTGTTAACGTTAAATGGGACGAAGTCATTGGCATGGAAGGCGCTAAAAAAGAAGCATGGGAAATTATTAAGCTTCTTAAAGACCGCTCTATGGTAAAAGCCGTTGGCGGAAAAATCGTTAAAGGAACCATGATGCTAGGGCCTCCCGGATGCGGGAAAACCTATCTCGCCAAGGCTATTGCCACCGAATGCAATCTTCCCTTTATTCCTGCTGTCGGAAGTGAATTTATCGGTATCTTTGTCGGACAAGGTGTCTCGCGTATGAAATCACTTTTTAAACAAGCTCGCGCCTTAGCCAAGCTTGAAGGCGGATGCATTATCTTTATCGATGAAATTGACTCCTTTGCCCGTCCCCGTCAAGCCGATAGAGGTTTTGGTGGTACGATGTCTATGAATGCGACCATTAATCAATTTTTAACAGAGCTCGATGGTCTTCGCCAGCAAGAAAACAATATTGTTGTCATTGCCGCAACGAACGTTAGTGAGGGCGATCTTGACTCGGCGATTATGCGCGCCGGCCGCTTTGATAGAAAAATTCATGTTTCGCGTCCTAATCTTAAAGAGCGCGAAGAACTCTTTAAATTTTATTTAACGAAAATTGAAAGCGATGAGACTGTGCGTGCCGATATTTTAGCGCGTAAGGCGCTATGGTTTTCTCCTTCGGATATTGAAAACATGATTCGCGAGGCAAGCCTTATCTGCATCCGGGATACAGGTAAAGAAATACGCAAGGTTTCGATGAAAGACTTATCCGAAGCTTACGACCGTGTGACGTTTGGTTTAAAATCTAATATCACGATGAGTAAAAAAGAAAAAACATGGACCGCTTATCATGAGGCAGGACATGCAATTATCGGCTACCTTATTCATCCGACCGATGATGTTATCAAAGCGACCATTATCCCTCATGCCGGAGCTTTAGGACGCGTCGCGCTTCGTCCAATCGAGGAACAATATTCATCAAACAAAGAACATCTCTTGGCGCAAATCAAAGTTTACATCGCAAGCTACGTCGCCGAAAGATTAAAGTTTGGCTCCACCTCATCCGGTGTTGGCGGAGGGCAAAGCTCTGATTTTCATGTTGCTATGCGTTATGCTACCGCTATGGTGTGGAGTTACGGTATGGGAAAATCAGGTCTGGTAGGAGATTTTAATGCGCTTACCTCTCCTTATGGCGCCTCGATGATGTCCGACAAAACCAACGAAACCTTAGATAACGATGTCCAGGATATTCTGCAAACCTGCGTCAAAGAAGTCGAAGATATTTTAAAAGACAAAATGGACCTGCTGGAATGCTTCGCTCAAGAGCTTCTAAAAAAAGAAGAACTCGAGTACGACGAAATTCAGGAAATCTTTGGAAGATTTAACCTTAAGCCTGTGAGAGAAAGCTCATAACCCTATGTATAAAAAAACTCTTGTTTGCGCCCTTGGTCTATGCCTTGTTCTTGGATGCGCGCCAAAAGAATCCAAAGTTTTTACATCCACTGAAGCCGACACAAAATTTGCCCAGGTTTTAGAAAACGATTACGGATACACGCCGATTCTACAATATGCAGGCAAAACGCTGTGGGCCTACTTGCCTGCCGAGCGTGACATTTATAAAATTGTTGGTGCCGGCATCCCCCCGACAGCGCCAAAGCGCGAATTTACGATTCAATTTCTTGAAGGAAACTTTGAGAGCGGTGAATTCATCTTTGAATACGACATTGTCCCGATGACCAAAGCATTAAAGGGAAACGGCATCACCACCCAATACACCCCTTCTTTTAACAAAGAATACCGCAATGTCTCTAATACAATTACGCGTTCTTATCTTTCGTCTGAGGCACCGCCGGAATTTATCATTACCGTTTTTGCTGATACCATAAACGGCGTCGAAGCCAAAAGCACCATGCATCCAAAAGATTTAGAACGATATTATGCCGGCGGCCTACCGCCTGAAGAATATAACATGCGTATTATTAATGAAGTCATTGGCGATAAAGAAATTGTCGGAGACAAAGAAGGAAAACACTTAAAGGTCGCTGAAGTCTCTTGGCCAAAGTTTCTTATCGATCAAGCCTTACAGCGCATTCGATTTAAATTTCAACGAAGTGATTTTCCGCCGGAAGAAACGCCAAAGAGCGAGCTGTTAAAACAAATTGCCTTAACGCTTTTGATTTATGATTTTAAGGATTATGAGCGAGTTGTCTTGCGCGATTTGCGCGGAAGCAGCGAAGAAACTTTTTCTAAAGCCCAGATTGAAGCCATGAAAGATACTGTCGGCCTCCCGAAAGAAAACCCCGATTCCAAGCCTCGTATTGTCACGATTGATTTTTCTGATATGTGGAAAAACCAACAGGAGGATTCGGATAGCTCCGAATAAAGAAATTAACCCTTAGGCCTCTAAAACACTCCCTGCCCCAATAGGAATATAATTTTCACGATAAACTTTTTGAAAAATTTCTCTGGCTTTATCACCGCTGCAGTGTGTCGGGGCAACTCTTTTTACACCTAACGCTTTAAACTCATTAACTACTTTCTCAATTTCTTCTTCTGGCGAATGAAGCAAGTGAAAGCCCCCTAAAACAAAATCGACAGGCTCACCTAAAAACAAAGATTTTATTCTTTTGATAACCTCAATAATGCCGGGATGGGCGCATCCGGTAATAACAAAAAGCCCTTTATTCGTTTTAATGACAATAGCCTGTTCGCTGATGTTGGACTTTTTATATTGTCCCCTCATCTCCCCGATCACAAAGATATTTTGCTGTATTTCTTGCCGGCCCTCTGGAAAAATAATATCAGCATCTGTAAATCCAAGTTGATTTTGAAAATCTTTAGAAAAATTCCGGCCCGCATAAACAAAGGCTTCCGGTATTTTTTCTAAAAGCCACCACAAGGCCCCGGTATGATCCCAATGATCATGGGAAATAACAACATGCTGTATACGCATCGTGTCAACGTTCAAATTCTTAGCATTGTGCTCAAAGGCTTTGGCATCCTCTCCGGTATCAAATAAAATATTGTCCCCTAAAAGGCATGAAAAACCCCATCCGCATTTAATATCCGGATAAACACTCTGATTGTCATATAAAATTTTTATTTGCATTATTTCTTAAAATCCGATAAATATCTCTTTTGTATTTTTAAGGACTTCTTGAAATAGCCCTTTTTAAGCTCAACAATCTTTTCTGCGTGCCAAAATACCGGATGGTGAGACGCGACGATGGCTTGGCAGCCTTGCTGGCTTACCTTCTGTAATCCTTTATAAATTTTTATAGCCCATTGAAGGTCATGACCCGTTTCAGGCTCATCCAAAAGAAAGCAATCGCCCCTTTTAAACTTAAAATTTTGTAAAACATCCCTCATGGTTTCGCCATGAGAAGAAAACATTGCCCTGACACGAATAATCGACCCGGCAAGGCCTCGAAACGGCTTATCAGCCCGATGGGGGTTCATCGTCTCACTATTAAAATAATGACACTCTCCCTCACCTTGACTCTGGTTCAGGCAATCAGGACACTCATAAATAGCCTCAAGCAAAGAGCTTTTCCCAGAACCATTAGGACCGACAACAACATTAATCCCCGGGTCAAAATTAATTTTCTTTCGACCCGAGACTCGGCCGCTGTGACGAAAACACAAATGAATACTTTGAATCACACAGCTCTCCTAGCTTAATTCTACGTTTCTATTTTTCTTCAAAACAATGTCACCCACTTTAGCCCCAACATTTTCAGCCACAATAGGGCATTTAACCTTAAATAAAAAATAAATAAGAGGATCTTTTTGCTGACTTAATGTTTCATAATTACCCTGGCCCTTACTGATAATAAAAGAAGCCTTTTTAAAAAGCTCTTGAAACTCTTTGGAACAATATTTTAAAATAGTTCCCGGGGCATCGCTACCGCTTGTAATAAGACACGCGACTTTATCAATGCCACAGGCAACAGCATCTTCTTTTAAAGCATCGTTGATAATAGGCTTATCACGAACAGCAAAAATAACTTTCTTTCCCATCGCATTTAACTCTTCAATAAAAACCTTATCAAAAACAATCTCTCCGGCATTGTCAGCTAAATATAATATTTCTTTAGTCGTGTCGATATCTTTCTTAAAATCATCATATTGAAAAACCTTCTTGTCTTCTATTTTAAGATCATCTAAAAAAAGCTTATCAATTTCTTTTTCAATATTTAAAAAATTCTTAGCCCCATAGTCAATAATATTTCCCGAGATAGCGGTTTCGACAGCCGTTAAAAAACTATCCTCAGCGCCAGAAACCTTTTTTTTAAGCCTTGGATAAAGTGCCAGGGCTTTTTTGTTGCTTTCTCGCTTGATCTCTCTATACAAATCCTTTGGCCCAACAATAATCTCAACAACTTTATAAATATTGCGCGCCATCTCGGGAGGCGTTATTTCCTCCTGAATGTTTTCAACAAGATCTCTTACCTTGTGAATAATCTGACTTTGGATAACAGGATTACGGCTGGCCAATTGAGCCATCTCATGAGCCTGACGGAAAAAACAAGGAATACATTCTTTGTGTGTGATCATATTCTTTAAAAAATCCTTACAAAATATATTAATCCAATAACAAAAATAATCACGCCGCAAATCCTTTTAAATTTTCCCTGATGGACTTTAAGCGAAACCATCGGCCCTAAAAAAGCACCTGCCAAAGCTAAAAGGACAATCTTAAAAAGAAAACTTGGAAGAAATGAAAACAACAAACATCCTCCTGTCAGCCTTCCTGCCATTCCCAGTAAACCGGAACAAAAAACAATTACCGCGGACGTTCCGATAGCCCTACGGACAGGAACACCTAAAATCATTATCATCATGGGAACTTCAAATACTCCTCCAGCGACACCCGAGACCCCGCATAAAAATCCGATGAAGGCCATCACAGGAGACAACACCGCGGGATGAAAACAATATTCTTTATCCGGAAATCTTTCTTTAATTCTCTCTAGCGCTTTAGACGGTAAAAATTTCTTTTTGGGCAAAAACGCCATTAAAAACCCCGCACAAACAAGAATTATACTCAAAATTAAAAAAATAATATTATTATGCGCCCGATAAACCCAAAATCCGGATAAAAAAACTCCGACAATAAGCGGCACTCCTAAAAATCCTAAAAGTCTTAAATCAAGAACACGTTTGCGAACATAAACAGCCGCAGAAGTGGCGGCTGTTACAATAATGCATAAAAAACTTAAGCAAGACGCTTCTTGAGGAGAACTAAAAAATAATAAAAAAAGCGGCATATAAAATAGACCACCACCTAAGCCAAACATAGAAAAAATAAAAGCTGTTAAAAAAATACATAAAAACAATATCAACATTTATCTCTCCTTAGCAAAACAAAGGCGCCTAAGATTCATCAGCCAGGACACACCTGCGATGGTAACACCATAAAAAACAACAGGATTACTTTTAGCTAAGCATAAAACTTTATCAATCGATCCGTTAACCAAGGTTGACCCTGTTGCCAAAACCAAATCAGCCCACGCAATAGCCTCAGAAAAATCCTTTTCTCCATCTAGAATTGTTTGTCCGTAAAGTTCCTTTCCAATGTTGTCGGAATCAAGATCAAGAACCTTTAAATCATATTTTTTAGAAAAATAATCAACAAATGCCGGCTGAAATCCCACAATAGCAATCTTTTTAACTCTGGGATATTCTTTTTTCATCCATAAAACAGATTCTTTAGCACATTCTTTTGGTTCTTCGTCCCTACAATGAACAGTGTCTTTAGCTTCTCCTAAAAAACGACAAACAGCGTTAATCGCAGCAACCTGCAATGCCCGACGATAATTATTATTGCCCGGCATTTCAAAGACTTCTCTAAGCATTCCTTCAAACCCGCCATACATATCCGTAAAAGCATGACCTAAGCAACCTCTAAAATTCGCCTCAACAATACACTCTTTTCCTTTAAGAAGAGGAAAATCATAAACCTCCGGATTGCCAATGGCCTCTTGCGCGGATAAGACTCTCGCCACTATCTCCACCCGCCCACTAAAAAAAGGGCTCCCAGAAAATTCAGTTACAAGTTTCTGAATCGCTTGTCTTAAAATCAAAATAGCTCCTTTAAATTATATACACTCTTAACGAGTTTTCTTTATCTCCTCGTCAACTTCCTTAGCCCCTTCGCTATAAAATTTTTCTTCATCCGGCGCAAGCTCTTTTAAAAGCCGTAAAAATTCTCCGGCATGGACTCTCTCTTCATCGGCAATATCTTTTAAAACCTCTTGCGCTAGCTTATTATCCGTTGATTCCGCCAATTGCATATAAAGCTGAATAGCCTCATACTCTGCAGAAATCATAAACCGGATAGAGCGAATAAGCTCTGCGTCAGATATTTTTTTCTCTTTAGCTAAACCTGAAAACGGAGAACAAAACTCTGGCATCATCGACCTCCTTTTTTATTTTTCTTCAAATTATATTTAGGACAACTCTTTACGTCGTAGGGATCCCCGGGCGCATGCGATTTAGTAAAAACACATATCGCGCAAGTGCAGTCCTCTTCGGGGCCGACGCTAACAATATTCTTTTTTTTATGAAACTTTTCTTTTTTCATTTTCTTTTGCTTTAAAATGTGACAACCTTATCACTTAATTTAACGATATCGTACATATCTTTCATCGTCGAGATCGGACAGGCTTTCGATTCTTCTTGATCTCTCGACTTCATGCAACTCCCGCAAGCATAAATTTTCCCACCTGAGGTCATAAATTGTTGTACTTGTTCAACGGTGTTAAACTTATCCGTGCTCACCTTTTGGTACTCAACACCTTTTCCCATAAAAAAGACCTTAACTTCATCTTTTTGAATTTTACAAAAATTAGCATAACGTAAAGCATTCCAAGAAGTCTCAGCATCATTACTTGCGATAACAATTCCTATCTTCATGTGTCACCTTTTTATTATAAATCTTTCTAAATTTTTTCCAAAATTTTCTTAAACAACTCTACACCATTTTTGTCTTTGCGGTAAAAATTAACTTACGTATCAGATTTTATAATCCGCTTATCAAGACGATAACTCTTCCCCATTATGAAAAACAACAACTTGCTTTAAAGAAAGCGGTTTCCAGCAATTATCCTTTGTTAAGGGCACTGTTGCAAGAAATCTTACGCGTTGATTCTTCATTGGGCAGACCGGACCCCCATGCTTATGCCAAGAGGACCTCCTTATTAAATTCTCGTGCTGGCAGACACAACCTCTCTATGCAGTATATAATCTATCGCTTCGAAATGCATATAGATACCCACGGCTAAAGCCGTGGCACTCTTATAATTCTTTAAAAAGCAAGCTTCGCTTGGACAGCTCACTGACATGCTCACTATCAGAAACATTCATCCACGGCTAAAGCCGTGGTATTCTGCCCTTCGGGCTTAATAAAAATTCACCAAATCTTAACTTTTTAAACAAATTTATCAATTCTCAAACGCTAAAAAAATGTGCATCTTTATAAAATATGCTTTTCTTCTTTTGATAAAATTTACCTAAAAAAACTATCTTTGTCTATTATCTCGATGATAATCTCCCTTTTATTCTTTAAAACCAGTCAAGCCTCTTTTAGCACTTTTAATGGATCTTCGACAAAACATAACGTGATAATAATGGCAACATAATTAAAAGAGTTCTCCGAAAATAAAAAATCTTCCCCAAAGCCCCATCACACATTAACACCTCTTCGCCTCGCAATCTCAATCATATTGTTTGAGGGATCAATGCCTATTATGATATTTAAAGGTGCTGCAAATCTACCAATGCCAACACCAATTTCTAAGCCTCTACCACCCTGCGGTATAAAATTATTTAAAACCTTTAACTCAGGCAAATAAATAAATTTATTTCTATCATACCAAGCATCATATTTTTTATAATAACGATCAAAAATATTCATTTCTTTTATTTCTTTTATTTCTTTTTAACAAATAACAAAGGAAAAACAATATCACTTACGCAACAAGGTATCCATACTGCAAAAAAGATAAATATAGCAACAACGACATATCCAAGCCCAGACAACACCCCTCCCGCAGCCATAATAACATGAAAAAGCGATGCCCAGGTACTTAGCAAAACATGCCCAGCATGAGGAATTCTTGTCGTTGGTTTATAATATGCGATAACCCCACCTAAAAGGGCTAACGGATTAACCAACCACCATTTTTCAATAAATCCTAAATGAATTCCTCTGTTGGGCAATTTCAAAATAGCTTCTCCAACAAACGGAATTATCGAATCGCTTATCGTGGCAATGCCTACCGATCCCGCATAACCAATGACAAGCAAAATCCAAAAATTACATTTACCCTTTATACATTTGCTGTTTATCCGTCCGCACTCATGAAGCTCATAAATAGAAGCAGTAACAAGAGCACTTAAAACAACATGAATAGGATGAAGAACATAGAATATATTATAAGAAATTTCTAAAGGTAAATTTTTGAAAAACATCATAACGATGATGCCTGTAAATGCTCCAAAGAAAGTAAAGGGTGCATGGATTCTCAATTCTTTTAAAATTAATTTAAGCATCTCTTGCCCCCTTGCAAATAATACTATTTGCCTACACCCTACATCAGGAAATCATTTCTTCTCTCCACTCTCTCTCAGCCTCAAACATCATTCTCTTTTTCAAAGAAAAATAATCAATAATAAGCTTACCTTCCAAATGGTCAATTTCATGCTGAAGAACCCTTGCCATCAACCCCTTGGCATTTATCTCTTGCGTTTCTCCTTTTTGATTTAACCCAGTTACAACAATTTCATAACTGCGCGATATTTTTATATAAACTTCTGGAATACTTAAGCACCCCTCCTTCAATGCATCGCTTCCTCTTTTATCAATTATTTTAGGATTAGCCAAAAATAGCGACCCTTCACCGATATCAGCCACAATAACTTGCTTCTGAATGCCAATTTGCGGACCCGCCAAACCTATGCCATCAAAATGATGCATTATAAACAACATCTGCTGAAATAAATTCTTTTCCCTCTCCGTTATACGATTTACAGGCTGGCATTTTTTTCGCAAAATTATTTCAGGATATTTCTTAATTTCTAAAATATCCATCATCCCTTGCCTCTCCTTTTTAAAGTATCTTTATCGCTAATAGACTTAATTTTATTTTTTTCCGCTTTATACACAGAAATTGTATTTAACCCATAAAAATAAGATTCTATTTGGTTTAATTCAAGCTCAGACAAAGGCTTTACCTTGCAAGGCCTAAGCGGTGTATTAATTTGAACTTCAGAGGGATGAATTTCCCTAACGATTTCAGCAATTTCTTTCGCAGATTTCTTATTATCTTCGATAAACATAATTTGCAGAGCTAATTTTCCTTTATAATTTTTCTTAAATTCTTTTATGCCAGAAATAATATGCTTAATCGTGATTGTTTCCAAAGGCCTATTGACTGTGTTAAAAATTCTCTGCGTAGAAGCATCAAGTTTTGCCATAACAAAATCTGCCGACAGCAAATCTTCTTGGACATCTTTTCTGTGCAACAAAGAAGAATTTGTAATCACGGCGATTTTCTCCCGCCGTATTTGCTTTACCGCTTTTATCATTTTTCCCAAATTGCCAGCTAGCGTAGGCTCTCCGGCCCCAGAAAAAGTAATATAATCTATTTTCAAAGGAGGCAATAAATCTATTTCTTCAATAATATCTCGACAATCAACAAAGGATTCTCGTTCATTGATTAATAAACTTTTCTTCTGGAGCTGGCAATAGCTGCAATCAAAATTGCAGACCTTCCTTCCCTTAAAAACAGGATCTACTCCCAAAGATCGGCCTAAACGCCATGACGGGACTGGCCCATAAATATACTTATAATTTTTATCACTCATTTTCTAAACTATTAATAACTCTTTTAACAATATCATCCATACGACATGCTGAAAAATCATTACGGTTAAATTGAACAAAAGGTTTCCCGGCATCACCTTGCTTCACAATTTGAGAATCTATAGGAATGCGTCCTAAATAAGGAACTTTTAAATCCTCCGCCGCTTTTTCTCCTCCCCCTTGCCCAAATATCTCAATAGATTTCTCGCAATGTGGACAAATAAAACCACTCATATTCTCAATAATTCCAAGAACAGGAACGTTAATAAATTTTGCGAATAACACACTTTTTCGAGAATCTAAAATAGCTACGTCCTGAGGAGTCGTCACAATAATGGCACCGCTTATCTGAGAAATGAGCTGGCAGACACTCAAAGGCTCATCCCCTGTCCCAGGGGGAGAATCAATAATTAAATAATCTAAATCTCCCCAATCAACATCACTTAAAAATTGCTCAATCATCTTCATCTTAAGCGGCCCTCTCCAAATAATCGGCTGATCCTTGTCTTCCATTAACATCGAAATACTCATCGCTTTTAAATTCGGCAACACCAAGCATGGCTGTATTTGTTCATCCAGTGTTGAAATCTTTACATCTTCAATTCCTAACATTTTTGCTATATTGGGTCCATGGATATCTACATCTAAAATACCAACACTGTTCCCCTGGCTAGCCAATTCATAGGCAAGATTAACAGCTACCGTAGTTTTGCCAACTCCTCCCTTGCCACTCATAACAATAATTTTTTGTTTTATCCGCTGCATTTTCCCTTGAAGGCGTTTTTCTTTAGAAATTTCTTTTTTTTCATCAACTTTTTGCATTTTTTTCCTAAATCTTTTGAATTTTTTCCCAAATTTTCTTAAAAGGCTCTGCAACCTCCTTATCAGGGTGCTCAGTGACGCTTTTGCGCTGCGTAACACAATCAACAATACGTCTATCAAACGGAATTTTTCCGACAACTTCAATTCCATCTTGTTTAGCAAAACTTTCAATTTTTTGCGCCATGTCGCTATTTAAATCAAACTTATTAATAACGATCTTAACAGGAACCTGAAAATGTTTCGCAACTTTAATGACTCTTTTCGCGTCATGAATTCCTGAAAGGCTTGGCTCAGTTACCACAATGGCGCAATCCACATCTGACAAAGACGCGATCACCGGACATCCTATCCCCGGAGCGCCATCGGTGACAACCTTCTCACTTTTACCTTGGTTGGCAAGTTCTTTGCCCATTTGTTTAACAGTTGATACCAACTTGCCGGAATTTTCTTCGGCAACGCCCAGCTTGGCATGAACAAAAGGCCCAAATCTCGTCGATGACACAAACCAGTCTCCGGATATATTTTCTTGCATTTCAATCGCGCTGTGCGGGCAAGCTAAGGCACAAAACCCACATCCTTCGCAGGATATCGGATCAACAACATAAATGCCGTTAAGCTTGTCTTCCGCAATAGCAGAAAACCGGCAAAGCCCTTCGCAAAGGCCGCATGATTTGCATAAATCTTTATTAATAACAGCTGTTTTTCCGCTTCGAAATTCATGTTTTTCTTCAACCTGCGGATTTAAAATTAAATGCAAGTTGGCGGCATCAACATCGCAATCAGAAAAAACCGCGTTTTTTGCCAATGACGCAAAAGCCGCTGTCAAAACTGTCTTACCTGTCCCACCTTTTCCACTGATAATTAAAATCTGTTTCATACGGCAACCTTTGGTTGAATTTTTTCCCATAACTCTTTAAAAGCTTGTCGAAAAGAAGGCAGTGCCTCAACAATAAAATCACCCCTAGAATAAACTTCAGCAATTTCTTTTTGAAAAGGAATTTTCATCAAAATTTCAATCCCATTTTTCTGACAAAAATCTTCTGTTTCCTGATTACCTAAATCCGATCGATTAATAATAGCTCCAAAAGGAATATTAAGTTTACGCAAAACCTCAACACTAAGCACAAAATCATTAAGCCCAAACGGTGTTGGCTCCGTCACTAAAATCACAAAATCGCTTCCCTTAATTGATTCAATAACCGGGCAGCTTGTTCCTGGCGGGGCATCAATAATCGCCACCATATCAGGACGAATATGTTCTTTAACCCTGCGGATAACCGGCGGCGCCATGGCCTCTCCAATCTTCATCCGCCCGGAGATAACATCGACATGAAGGCTTTCTCCTGTGGTGACAACGCCTATTTCTTGTTTTTCTTCGACAATCGCGCCATGCGGACAAAAATACGAACACGCCCCACACCCGTGGCAAAGCTGAGGAAAAACAAGATGTTTTTTTCCAACAACAGCAATCGCGTTATAAACACAAACTTCCTGACACTTGCCACACAACTGACATTTAGAAACATCTGCCTTTGGCACAAGCTTAAAAACTTTTTCTTCTTTCTTAATTTGCGGTTTTAAAAAAAGATGAGCATTAGGCTCTTCGACATCACAATCTAAAAGCTGACATGGAAAATCTAAAGACATCGCGAGGTTAGTCGCGACAAGAGTCTTGCCGGTCCCTCCTTTACCACTAGCAACGGAAACAATCATAAAAAACTTTCTCCTTTATTTTGCGCTTGCAACAAGCATCTTTTGATGCTTTGTTTCAGAAAACTGTGTTTGAAAATTCTTCTTATGAAGAAAGTACACCATGGCCTCCCAACAAACATTAAAAAATTTATGCTCACGCCCTTCATTTTTATGAAGACTGTCGATAAGACGCAAGCCTTCCTGATTAAAATCATTGATGACAATCGTAGCCTTTGGCTTACAAGCACGGATGATCTCTCTTAAAACACTAAACTGATTTTCCATGTGATGAAAGCTGTTAACACAAAAAACTATATCAAAAATCCCGTCGCTAAAAGGCATATCAATCGCATCCGCAACCTGAAAATTAACTGCTTCGCTTAAGCCAAAGTCGGCAAGATTATTTTTAGCAATTTGCTGCTCTTGAGACGAAATATCAATACTTGTAAACTTATAGCCTTTTTGGGCCAAAGCTATTGCAAAATATCCTTTACCACTGCCGACTTCTAAAATTTTCCCTTTAATCGGCTCAACTTTCTCAATAACAATCGCACGCTCAGCATCAACATCATACCCAAACTTATCATAAAGAACCTTATGCTTTAAATGCTCTTGTATTGCGTTTGCAGATGCATTAGCCATGCTATGCCCCTGACTTAGAATCAACATTAGAACCTTCGGATAAGGTCATTTCGCCTTTTTTATATTTCTCAACGGCTTCTAAAACAGTGCCTGTTGCTCCTAAACAAAATTTAATACCCGCAGCTTTTAGAGTATCGCTAGCGTTTGGCCCTATATTTCCTGTCAAAACACACTCAACGCCCTTGTCAGCCATCAGGCGTCCTGACTGGATGCCAACCCCACCGGTTCCTTGAGCATTCACGTTCTCAATAACCTCAAAATCCAGCGAATCAACATCCACGGCTAAAAAATATTTCGCGCGGCCGAAACGTGGGTCAACAAGTGCTTGTAAATTATCTCCCTGGGCAGTGACACAAACTTTCATAAGACTATCCTTTTTTTTATTTGTTATTCGTGTGCGTGATCACACTCGGTTTTGTCAAGGCCATAGCCTTTACCCGAACGCGGCTCGCAAGGTTTATCATCGCTTGTTAAATTATTATTTAAAAACTGCGTAACGGCTTCATCGACAGAAACCTCAACACCCAAAATCGGAGTAATTTTCTTCTCTTCAAAAAGAATGCGCGCCCTCTCGCCCATACCGCCGGCAATAATATGGCTAACACCTCTCTGGCCTAAAAACTCCGGCAAAAAACCAGGATGATGGCCAGGATTATCAATAACCTCTTTGCTTACGACTTGTCCATCTTTAATATCAACTAAAGTAAAAAATGGGCATCTTCCAAAATGCGCGGATACAAAATCACCATCTGTTGAAATGGCTATTTTCAAAACAACCTCCTTAAATTAACTATTTTTATCCTTTAGACTTTTTTTCAGCTTCTAAATGCTTGATGTCGTGCTGAACAACATCCATTTGCTGCTTTAACATTTCAGCTTGCATTTTAAGCGTTTCAAGTTCTTGGCCGGACACTGGTACCTGCTGAGGATATCCTCCTTGCGCTCTAGCCCCTAATCCTAATCCTCGACCAAACCCCTGGCCTCTTCCTCGGCCTAAGCCCATGCCTAATCCTCGGCCTAAGCCCATGCCTAATCCTCGGCCAAAATAAGGTGCTTGTGCAGCTTGAGGGCCGCCTTGAGAATCTTTTGGGTTAGGAACAACACAGTTTCCCATTCCCCATCCTGTCATTGGGCCCACTCCTTGAGGGCCTCTTCCATCTCGTGCTGGCATAACATACCTCCTTTTATTTAGATTGACATTGACCACAGATACCATAAAAATGAATAATATGGTCCTGAATTTGAAACTTATATTTTTTACTTAAGCCTTTTTCAATTTTTGACAAAAATTCTTTTTCAGCATCCATAAAATCCGCGTAATCAATAACTTTTTGGCACTTCTGGCAAACGAGATGATGATGATGTTCTGCGCCGCTCTCACTCTCAGATAATTCATAATTTGCTTTACCATCTCCAAAATTAAATTTAGACACAGTGCCCATATCTACTAAAAGTTCAAGGTTTCGATAGACCGTAGTCAAGCCGATATTAGAATATATCTTATGAACAGAAAAAAAAATATCCTCAGCGCTTAGATGTTTTTTGGATTTTGCTAAAACACCTAGGATTAATTCCCGGGGTTTTGTAAACCGGTATCCGCCTCCCTGAAACTTTCCCCTCCAACATTGAGATCCTCGAGTCCTCATAAAAATATTCTCCTTATTGATAATGATTGTCATTATCAATATAGAACATAAAAGGCCATTTGTCAAATAATTTAATTTTGGTAAATAGGGTTTAGGTGACTCTCAGATGAGCTTAATTTTACGCCCGGAGATTTTCAGGCGCTTTTGAATAAAAAGCACAATCGCCTTTGGATAGAGCTTGTGCTCTAGCTTGTGGATGCAGACTTCAAGAATTAAAGATATTTTCAAATCTATTCAATAGCAGGCTTCTTTTGTACATTATGCTTTTGAATAATATTTTTATATATATAAACTGCTCCAGAAAATGGACCGCTTGCCCAGTCATGAGGAGCTCCTGCGACAAAATGCTTTTCAGACAAAGAGACAGAAGAACCAAACATATCTCCCGGGAAGTCTGTAGATTGTCTTGTTACCTCATGCCAATTTTCAACGTGTCTCGCAAAAATAGATGCTTCCCTAGATCCAACAATAGCATAATTTCCAGAGATAAAAACTGACTGCCCAAAATTATCATCGCCGCTATTTGGCAAAAATGTCGTCTGCGCTATCCATTCTGTACCGTTTCGCTTATAAATATACGCTGCTCCGTGAGGATTGCCGCCATTCATTCCAAAGGGCGTGCCAACGATTAAATAATCACCTGAAATAGCGCATCGTAAATGCGTATAGCTATTCCAAAGATCGGTTATCTGTGAATGCAAAGCCCAAACAGCTGCGCTTCTCTTGTAAATAATCACCTTGTCAACACCACTCGCTACACCTGCCGCAACATAGTCTCCTGAAATAGAAATTGAACTTCCAAGCACCATGTCCATCGAGCTGCCAGAAAGTAATTTTGCATCTTCACTCCAATTGCCAAGGGCATCTCTTTTAAAAACATAGATAGCTCCATGCCATAGATTCTTAGCAGGAGCTCCAACAATCGCGTAATCACCTGAGATCGCAACAGTAGTGCCGAACTCATCGTTTGTCTCTCCATCGCTAGCAAAAAGTTTTGATATAAAATTCCAATTTCCAGAGCCATTTCGTTCATATATATATGCGGAACCAGACCTGTAGCCATGGATTCCATCGTCGTGATAAGCCCCAACAATAGCATAATCGCCGAAAATCGCGACTGAAGTACCAAACGAATCTCCGTTGCCTCCATCGCAAGGAACAAGTTGCTTAACACAAACCCAACCCGTCCCGCTCTCATGCTCATAAATACGTGCAGACCCCGAAGAAATCCCAATGATATTATCTTGCGGCGCCCCAACAACAAAATAATCACCAGAAATTGAGACAGAGCAGCCCATCCTTGAGCCTTGGTCTCCAATAATTTTTGTTTCTGGAAAAACTATCCCAAAAGACCCATCCTTAGAAGGTATTGTTCCAGGTTTAATATTTGGGTTAGTGTTTCGGGAAAAAGATTTTAGAATGTCGCTGTCGGAAAAATACGTTGAAATTTTAGGAGCCAAAGGGGGCCCTTCACTACATAGCCCGTTTCCAGAAAGCGTAATAAAAATAAACACTCCTAAAATAAGAATCTTTTTCATTATATTTTCCTCTCATGATTTTGCGCTATTATTAATTTAAAAACTATTATAAACGTGGGTTCTCGTTCTATTTTTATTAATAAAAGTATAACATATATTTTATCTCTTGCCCAAAATAGACAAGGTTTAGAGAAAAATCGAACATATCCAAAATATTGGAACACAATGACTTATAAAATTTTAGCTGATTTATCGAAGGATTATTTTCCGCCCAAAAATCTTGAGACGTCCTTGGGAAAAAAGCTGGATGGCTTTTGGGTAAAGTTTGTGCTCTAGTTTGTGGATTCGGCTCTCAAGTGTTTTGAGGGTATCTTGGGGGCGGATGATGACAGGCTCTTGTAAAATGATAGGCCCATGGTCGACTTTCTCGTCAACAAAGTGCACGGTCACGCCAGTAAGCTTTGCTCCATAATCAAAGGCATCTTTAATGGCATGCGCGCCTTTAAATGACGGCAAAAGCGCAGGATGAATATTAAGGATCTTTCCTTTATAAGCCTTAACAAAATAAGGCGATAAAATGCGCATATATCCGGCCAAGACAATAAAATCAATTTTAAAATCTTTAAGCTCACGGATAACGGCTTTATCAAAGGCCTCGCGGGTCTTAAATTTCTTTGGGTCAACAACCGTTACCGGAATGCCTGCCTTTAATGCGCGCGTTAAGACGTAAGCTTTTTTCTTATCAGAAACCACAAGACCAAGCTGTGCTTTAATTTTTTTAGACTTTACGGCAGAAATAATCGCCTGTAAGTTTGTCCCGTTGCCGCTTGCTAAAACTGCAAATCTCATTTATTTTCTCCGTTAACCGGTAAAAGCTCATTTTGCTTTTTGTATTGTAGCAGTCCAAAGAGCCCAACAAAAGCAAAAAGACACCCGACCCCGATTAAAATTTTAAAATTCTCGACCTTCAAATTTTCAGAAAGATGCGCGCTTAAAAACATGGCCATAAGAAACCCTAAATGCATGACGACTTCCAAAGCGCTAAAAACACGCCCTCTCATTTCATCTCGGCTAACCTCATGAACAATGGTGTTCGCTGCAATAAAGACCGGGCCGGTCACAAGCCCGACGAGAAACGTAAGCGCTGCGGCCACCGGAAGCTGCGCAAAACGATGAAGAATGGTGGCAAATGCCACCATGGATATTCCGCCTAAAATTAAACAAACAAAAATCGTTTTAAAACGCGAGGCTTTTTGTCCAAAACGGCCATAGGCAATCGCACTCGTCAGAAGCCCAAGCCCTAAAACAACGGCTAAAATCCCAAGGTCCCGGGTAACGCTTTGAAGCGATTCCTGGATAAAAACAATAACAACAACATAAATCGCCCCTGCGGCTGCAAACAAAATAAACATCATCGTGGTCACAAAACGAATTTCGCGATGCTTAAAAAAATAGACTATCCCCTCTTTAATTTCGTCAAACAGAGACTTCCTTAAAACTGTGATAATCTTTCTTCCTTCCTCGGCTAACTTGTGCGTATCCACATAAAAATTAATTTTCTGAGTCATCGAAACCACAAGAATTCCTGAAATAAAAAATGTGACTGCATCCCAAATGAAGCCGCCGCGGGGGCCTGCTTTCTCGACTAAAAGTCCGCCAAAGGCGCAACCAAAAGCAAAAGCCAACATGCCCGTCATTGACACAAGAGAATTCGCCATCAAAAGCCCTTTTTCGTCAACTAAATCCGGAATAATCGACATCTTGGCCGGAACATAAAAACGGCTTAAACAAAAAATAAGAAAAACAACCGCGTAAATGGGCACCATTGATTCCCAATAAATAAAAATAAACGGAATCGTCAAAACCAAAAGACCACGCAGAAAATCGCAGATAAAAAGAGTTTTTCTCCTGTCCCAGCGATCTACATACGCGCCGGCAATAGGGCCGACTAAAAAAACAGGGATAATCGTAAAAGATAGGAGCTTGGCAAGCCCCACCGTTGAGCCGGGTGTGCGCGCGGCAATCAGGCCGATTAAAGCCATTTGGTTGATGCGGTCACCAAATTGAGAGATAATTTGAGCCAACCACAACCTTAAAAAATTTTTATTTTTAAAACTTTCGAGGACTGACATATAAAATTATTTTATCATTTTGTAAAAATTGCGGACATAAAAATTCTAGTTATTTTCTAAAAGCTCAAGATCTTCATAGCAGCGATGGGCCTCTTCTTCCCTGTTAAGGATGCCATACGTTGAACAAAGATTAAAAAGGGCGTTTCTTAAACCGGGATCAAGCGACAAGGCCTTCTTGTATTTGGCGATAGCTTCCTCGTGTTTATCTGTCTTCGAATACACAACGCCCATGCTGTAAAGAAGCTGAGCATTGTTGGGTTCTTTTAATAAACGCTTTTGATATCCTTCCATGACTCGCCGATAGCCCAGTTCACGATTAGAATCAAAAACCGGCCGTAAGTCAGAAGGGTCTTGGACCTTTTCAAGCTCAGCTAAACCCTCCCAGTAGCGTCCCTGGTCAATTAAACTTGCCCCAAGGCCTATCAAAGAACGCATGTTCTTTTCATCGTAAGAAAGGGCCGCACGAAAATGTTTTTCGGCCTGCTTAAAGCTTCCAAGCTTTGCATATCGAAATCCTAGAGAAGCATGAATACGGGCATTAAACGGCTGATACCTTAGGGAACGCTTTAGCATCGCTGCCTCGTTTACGGCATGAAGATTTTGTTCAGCTGTTATCATGCTTAAGAAAATAACCCAACCTAAAAAACAAAGGCGTGAAGCTAAAGGTGAAACGAGTTTTCTTGATGTTATCTTCTTGTAGGCCTGACGAAGCCCTAGCACCACAAGTGCCAAAAGCCCCACCGCCGGCATATAGAAAAAATGCTCACTTGCCATAATGTATCCGGCCTGTGGCCGCAACGGGAAAACCTGAGAAACAGGAAACACCGCAAGTGCTGCAAAGCTCATAAAAAATAATACTCGACGAGAAAACCGCTTATAAAATTTTGCTAAAACAAATAAGAATCCTCCCCACCCTAACAGAGTCGCCACCGCCTGCACATTGAAAAAACTTCTGAAAACCGGTTGTAGCCGATCCGGGTGTAGATCAACAGGGAGAATGAGAATACGGAAATATGTAAAAAGCGCCCGCCAAAAAGTGATAATTCCGAGGAAGAAGTCTTGCGCGGCTAATGTGCTTGGCAGGCGGACAATGCCTAAGATTTTGCGCACACTAAGATAAAAAACAACAACACCGGCAAAGCCAACGAGCGGTTTGGACAAGCGAATCAAATTTCTTTTTTGATCTTTGCAAAAGAAAAAATTGTACGCCAAGAGCACAGCCGGGAGCATAATCGCGGACTCTTTCGATAAAAGTGCTAGGGCAAAACAAAGTACAGCGAGAATGTAATAGAGCGCCTTCCTCCTTTTTTGAAAAAGAACGTAAAATAAAAACGTGGCTAACTGAAAAAGAGCGCACAACAAAATCGAGCGTCCGGCAATGTTTGAAACAGCCTCAGTGTGAACCGGGTGCAGCATAAATAAAAAAGCAATCCAGAAAGCAATCATGGAATCTTTTAGAATCAAACTCATCAGGAGAAGAATAATAATGCTCGTCGCTAAGTGCAGAATAACATTTGTCAGATTAAACGCCACCGGGTTAAGCCCGAAGAAGTGATTCTCGACAGCAAAGCTAAATGTCACTAAAGGACGGTAATAAGTATTTCTTAAAAAGAATGACTGGGCGAATGCCTTTGACGCATGGTTAAAGTTTCTAACATAAGGGTTTTCTAGAATAGAAAACTGATCATCGAGGACTTTAAATGAAGATGCCAGCATAAAGGAATAGAGAATAAAACCAACAACTAAAAGGATAATAATCTTAAGGAATAGGCTTGAAGCAATGTAGGAAGAGAATTTTTTTATCATAAACGAATAACTTCAGCTTCGCTCGACTAAAATTAAATTAGCTTCGCAGAGCTTCTATTTATCTTTTCTTTAAACAAATTCAGATAAATAAGAGCCGACGATCGGGATCGAACCGATGACCCCTTCATTACGAATGAAGTGCTCTACCAGCTGAGCTACGTCGGCAAACTTCATTAATCAAATTTAAAGCCTTTGGCTCACAAAATAACCCTCCTTAAGCTAAGGCTCGGAGGGTTATCCGCTAATGGCGAAGTCCGCCGAAACATCAATGCTCCGACTTCCGGATAATCCAAGGGTTCCCGCTTGTTGCGCCACCCCTCTTTTCGCGGGATGGCGCAATAGCGGATAAAAAGTGCCGAGAGGCGGAATTGAACCGTCGACGCAAGGCTTTTCAGGCCTTCGCTCTACCAACTGAGCTATCTCGGCAATAAACATTTTCTTAATTTTCAGGAAATACCCATTGTAGCAAAGTCTTAAAAGTTGTCAACCCATTCACCGATTTCCGGGCTTTAACCTGAAAATTGCTTAAAGTAACACTTCGCGGCTTAATTTTTCCTCAAACGTGCCAACCCATTCAGCTATCTTCAAAGACTTTCATTCAAATGCTACTGGATAACGCGATTTTTAACCTTAACCCAGACATCCTGGGCTGTCTTCATGCTAGGAAGCATATTTTTACGCGCCTTAACACTCATGCGCACCCACGAAGAGGACGCTTGAGATAAGTCTACCCAGACATAAGCACCCGCCACCCTTGCCTCAATTTGTCCGAGCTTGTAGTTTTTGGTTTGGATGGTTCCCATGATTGAAACAATTTCAACCGCAGCATCCCAAAGGGTATCATATTCAATTTGCGTTTCCCCTTCGACGGTATCTGGGCTTATGGCATACCCGCCTAAGGCGCCCAAACCGCCGATAATCGCATAAAAACATCCGCTTAACGAAAACGCTAAAACTAACAACAAAGGTATCATAAAATACAATCTTTGATTTTTTCCATTTTTCATAATTTATGCCCTCCTTAAACTTTTTCTTCTTGAGGTTTTTTTTCTATCTGCAAATCTGTCCGCCAAGAACGAGCAGCTATAAAAAGTGATACAACTAAAGCAACCAAAAGCCAATCTCGGCCAATCAAAATAACAGCTATCCAAGAATAATCGCCATAAGGTTTAGCTGACTCCTTAACGATGTCATTAATTAGCAAAATGGCCAAGGCTGAAGGTGTTAAAAAACGAATGCAAAAATCCCACAGCTTACTTAACGTCCATTGAGCGCTGTGATTAATGTGCTCACGTAACTTTTGAGATTTTAAAACCCAACCGACTAAAATACATTGTAAAATTCCAATGGTAACAAGCCCATAGTGTGTGATGAAGTGATCAACAATATCAATCCAATATATTCCGGCATTAGTCGCAAAAAGCATACTGCCAAAAAATCCTGTGACGCACACCGCTGTTACAATCACACGGCGGGAATAATGAAACTTATCAATAATGGCCGAGGTAAACGCCTCAATTAAAGAAATCGCACTCGAAAGTCCCGCAATCACAAGTGTGCTAAAAAATAGAACACCAAATATCTTTGCAAAACCAGGCATCAAGCTAATCGCCTGCGGATAAGTAACAAAAGCCAAACCAATAGATTCTTTAACGACCTCAGAAACAGGCTTTCCTGTTGTCGTCGCCATATATCCTAAAACACCAAAGACCGCAAATCCCGAAATAAAAGAAAAAAGGCAATTGCCAACGCTAATCGTTAACGCATCCTTAACAATGTTGACCTTGCGCGGAAGATAAGAAGCATATGTCATCATAATGCCAAAGCCCAATGAAAGCGTAAAAAAGATTTGAGAAAACGCATCAATCCAAATCTGTGGTTTAGAAAGAAGTGAAAAGTCAGGAGTAAGATATTGCTTAATCCCAACTGAAGCCCCCTTCAAGCTCACACTCCAAAAAACCAAAATAAGAATAAGAACAAACAACAAAGGCATAAAAATCTTATTTGCCTTTTCAATGCCTTTTTGAACACCAAAGAAAACAATAACCCAACATAATGTCCAAACCCCAAGCAATGAAGAAACAATCGGCGTGCGCACATCACCGATTAAGCCCGGTGCTGCGCTGACCTGGAGATATTCATTAAAAAAAAAGTTGTTAGGGTCCATGCCCCAGGAAAGATTAAAAGAAAAGAAAACATAGCTTAAACACCACGCAATAATAACCGCATAATAAACCATAATGCCAAACATCGCGCAGTTAACAGACCACCACCCAGCCCATTCCCAATGACGGTCAACTTTAGCAAAACACATCGGCGTTGAGCCGCGCATCTTGTGCCCTAAGCCTAGCTCCAAGATCATCAACGGAACACCAACGACAAGAAGAGCAATGCCGTAAGGAATAAGAAAGGCCCCTCCCCCATTTTTATAACAAAGATAGGAAAAGCGCCAAATGTTTCCAAGGCCCACGGCTGAACCTAAAGCCGCGAAAATAAACCCCATCCGCGACCGCCATTGCGGGCGCGGATGATGAGATTCACTCAATTGTGTTGCCTTGTTCGTCATAAAATAAAATTATTGCATCAATGCATTTTTCAAAATAAAGGCAGCAAAAACAATAGAAACCATACTCATTAATTTAATAAGAATGTTAATGCTCGGACCCGAAGTATCTTTGAAAGGATCACCAACTGTATCACCAACAACAGTTGCCTTGTGACAAGCTGAGCCTTTACCTCCTAGGTTTCCTTCTTCAATATATTTCTTGGCGTTGTCCCATGCCCCACCTGAATTCGCCATCATAACAGCTAGAACAAATCCCGAAGCAGTAGCGCCCATTAAAAGGCCGCCAAGACTATTAACGCCTAAAAGAATACCCACAACAATTGGAGTTAAAATCGCAAGCATCGCCGGCAAAATCATTTCTTTAAGCGCTGACTTTGTAACGATATTAACACAACTCGCATAATCCGGTTTTCCTGTTCCTTCCATGATTCCAGCAATTTCCTTAAATTGGCGACGGACCTCAAAAACAATTTGTCCCGCAGCACGGCCAACCGCACTCATGGTAAGAGCTGAAAAAAGATATGGCATTGCAACACCGATAAAAAGACCAATTAACACAGGCGGATTCATAAGATTTAAATTGAAATCAAAATCAATCATGCCCGAGGCAGCAACCTCTAACAAAATCTTTTCTTTAAATGATGCAATAAGCGCAAGCGCTGTAAGAGCTGCTGAACCAATCGCAAAACCTTTTCCAGTTGCAGCGGTTGTATTACCTAAAGAATCTAAGGCATCTGTTCTTTTGCGAACTTCCGGCTCAAGACCAGCCATCTCGGCGTTTCCGCCGGCATTATCTGCCACAGGCCCGTAGGCATCTGTTGCCAAAGTAATGCCAAGAGTACTCAACATTCCAACAGCCGCGATACCAATTCCAAATAACCCTCCTAGCCAATAGCTTAAGAAAATAGCCACAGCAACAATAAGAACTGGGATAACTGTTGAAAGCATCCCGAGCGAAAGCCCTTCGATAATAACGGTCGCAGGGCCTGTCTCTGAAGCCTTGGCAACTTTCTTGGTAGGCGAAAAATGAGACGAAGTAAAATACTCTGTAACCAATCCAATCAAAAGGCCAGCAACTAAACCAGTCATAACAGAGAAAGCAACTTTTAAAGGAATTCCTGGAAACCAATATTTAATCACAACAAAAACTAAAATACCAACTAAGACAGAGGCGATATTAACACCTTTATGCAATGCCTTTAATAAAGTTTTCTGTGTAGCGTCTTCAGTTGTGCGGACAAAAAACATTCCAGCGAATGACGAAAGAATTCCCATCGCTGCAATAACCATAGGAAGCATCAGCCCTTGCACGCCATATCCTGCAGCAACACCTAAGGCAGCGGAAGCGACAATAGAACCAACATAAGACTCAAAAAGGTCTGCTCCCATACCCGCGACATCGCCTACGTTATCACCTACGTTATCAGCAATAACCGCCGGATTACGAGGATCGTCTTCCGGAATTCCAGCTTCAACTTTTCCAACTAAATCTGCGCCAACATCAGCAGCTTTTGTAAAAATTCCTCCACCAACACGGGCAAACAAAGCCAAAAAACTTGCGCCAAGGCCAACCGTCAACATAACGCTTGTAATCGCAACATCCCCGCTTGCGATGCCTTCAGGCAATGGATGAGAAGAATAAAAACCTCTGAGGAAAAAGTACCAAGCCGTTAAATTCAAAAGGGCAAATCCGACAACAGAAAAACCCATAACCGCTCCCGAAGAAAATGCCAAACGAAGCCCTCCATTAAGAGAAGTTCGGCAAGCATTGGCTGTTCTGGCCGAAGAGGCGGTGGCGATTTTCATTCCGCAAAAACCGGATAATCCTGAAAAAAATCCTCCGGTTAAAAAAGCAAACGGAACAAAAATAACTAAATACCCCCTTAGAGATAAAAACAATAAAATGGCAAAAACCGCCGCAAAGAAAATCGCGACCCATTTATATTGACTTGTCAAATACGCTGAAGCGCCTTCGCGGACAGCCGCGGCAATTTCTTTCATCCGGTCAGTTCCCTCATCTTTTTTTAGAATTGAAAAGATAAGGAATACGGCCGTTCCCAATGCAAGAACTGCGGCACCCGGAGCTAAAAAACTAATAAATTGTGACATCTTTCCTCCTTAGATTTAATGAAGTAATCATTCGTTTTAATGTCCTTTAGTTGGGCTTTTACCGTGTCGGGCTTTTTTAGAGCGCCAACTCAGCTTCCCTCTTCTTTTTTGCTTACGCATCAAGAACTCCTTTCTAAAATATTCTACGTTTTATATTAATAAAGGTAGCAACGGATGTCTCTGCCTGTAGCGCCATTCGTATATTTTATGTACGAATAGCCACAAATTATCTAAGATGATACAAAAATTTCATGCCCATTGCAAAACAAATTAACATTAATATTGTATCCAAACCAAGACCAAATATTGTTTTTTTCTTAGGACTTTGAATACCAATAATCAAAATGGTTGTTAAAAGGACGCTCACCGCCATAATCAATATATGGGTTGATGAAACCCTCGCAAAAATCGGCCCTGATTTATAGAAAATATCACAAATAGCCAAAATCAAAATATTAAAAATGTTGCTGCCCAAAACATTTCCAAAGGCAAGGTCAAAAGCCCCCATCTTAAGAGCAGAAAGAGAAACTACGATTTCCGGCAGGGATGTAACAAACCCTAAAAAAACTGTTCCGGTAAACGTACGGCCCAATGACGTTGTCTGGGCAATATCGTCGCATATCCCGGAAAGCCAAATGCCTCCAACGACAACAACGCTTGCGCTAATCAATAATTTTATTATCGGCTCTTTAGCATCTTTGATCGCTTGCGCAATAGGCTTTATTTCAACAGAAGGTCTTTCGCCCGAATCAAAGATCGTTTTCACCGATAATATATAAACCAAAACAATCAAAATACTGCCATAGCTGACATGACCAAAGCTAAGAACTCCCAAATGCCAAGCTAAAAAAATCTCGATAACAACAATAGACGCTAAGATTCCAAAAAATTCAGCTGAAAAATCATATGTGCGGCTTGGCTTTACTTGATCTGTTATGGCCCCTTTTCGATAGATAATGTCCATCAAAACAATAATCATTAAATTAAAATTAACGCTCCCGGCAATATTTCCAACAGCCAAATTAGGCGCCCGGAGCAAAACTGTTGAAGCCAAACTTGCTGCCAACTCAGGAAAAGAGGTGATAAGCCCTAGAAGAATCATCCCAACCCAGGCTTTACTTAAATTCATTTTTTCGCTTAAGGCATCCGCATAGCGTGTCAGCCTAACGCCTCCGGCAACAACAACGGCTGCGCTTAAAAAAAATTTTAGCCAAACAATCCAAAGGCTCCCCATAGAAACCCCCTCATCCTTTTTTAATAAATGCCTGACTTATAAAACCAAAGGTGACACGTCAAGTCAACCGCATGAATTTATCCTGTGAGTCCCGCGACCAAGCGGGGCAACTAAGGATTTTCCATTTAAACATCTTCAGAATTCAATCGCGAGCCATTGACATCATCGCAAGCCCAATAATCGCTAAAATGCCTCCGATAACTCCATAGAACAAAGCAACCACATCTTTCCAAAAGATTAAAACAAAACTAATGCCAAAAATGCAGCTTATCAGGCCAAAAACCCATAACAATATTTTTCTCATTCTCATTTGTTTTTATTCTCCTGGGCGGCTTTTCCACCGACGATGCATCCAGCCCCACTCATCAGGATATTTGCGGATATACTTCTCGATAACTTTTGTAATGCGTGAAACATTAATAAAAATAGTGTCCTTCTCATCTTTTCCTTGCTCAAGGTAAAGCGGCTCATCAATAATGATTTTATGCGTGTCATCTTTTTGGCGCACAATAAAAATCGGCAAAATAGGCGCTCCGGTGCGCATGGCGAAAACAACAGGACCGGTCGCTGTTGCTGCTTTTTGTCCAAAAAAATCAACGAAAACACCGCCGCCGCTTCCAAAGTTCTGGTCCAAAGGAATAAACAAAAATTCATTCTTACGTAATGCCTTCAGCGAATCCGTTACACATTTCTGACGAGGATGGCTATAAAGTGTCTTAAGCCCTAGTTTCGTGCGTAACTGTTGGAAATGTTTTTCAATCTTTTTGTCGCGCGTCTGGCGAATGATCGCATTCGTTTCGTATCCTTCTTGAGCAAAACGTAAAAGCATCAATGGAAAATTTCCAAAATGAGCACTCACAGCAATGACGCCTTTTCCCTTAGAAAAAGCCTTATCTAAAACTTCTTTATTTTCAAAAGAAACACGTTCTTTGATCATCTTCGGATGATCCATAAAATAAATAAGCTCGATCATCATTTTTCCAACATTCGTGAAACATTTCTTAAAAATCTGCCGAACTTCTTTAGGGCTTTTTTCATCCCCAAAAGCAATTTTTAAACTTTCCGCCGCAATCTTCTTTTGTTTAACGGTAAATAGAAGACCAATCGTTGTCAAAACACGCGTTAAAAAACTTACCACAGAAAAAGGAAGGCGGGTAAGAACAAAGCTCGTGCCTCGAAGCCCCCAGCGCGCAATGGCCCTTTTAAAACGTTTTATTCTATCGTTAAGTGTCATCTTGATTGCAGTCTTACGCGAAAAAACTTATCGCTTGTATCCAAATTTTCTTAAAAGATCTTTGCGCCAAGCAATGTCTTCTTCTTGCTCGACTCCTGTCGGCTTAAGCCCGTCAATAACTCCTAAAATGCCCCGCCCTGTTCCGTTGTCAGCAATAATCACTTCTAGAGGGTTTGCCGTTGCTGCAAAAATTGAACAAACCTCCTGAACACCTTTAATCTGATTAAGCACGTTAATCGGAAAACCTTTAAGCATCGCAATCACAAAAATATGCCCAGCCCCAATCGCTAACGCATTGTCGGTTGCTATTTTCTGAAGCTCTGGGGCATTCCCCTCAACGCGAACTTTGCACGCACCAGATGCCTCACAAAACGCAATCCCAAATTTCATTTCAGGCACAGCACCCACCATAACCTCGTAAAGGTCTTCAATAGTTTTGACAAAATGAGACTGACCAATAATAATATTTACATCGTCAGGTTTCTCAACCTGAACAGATTTAATTTCCACAACCTTCTCCTTAGGAATATCTATGATAGACTGTCTGTGTTTTCTAAAACTTCAACAATCTTCGGAATAAGCAAATTCATATCAACAGGCTTTGTGATATGCGCACTGGCCCCCGCTTCCATTTCAGCCTTAATATCATCCGGAGAATCTTTGGCTGTTAAAAATACAACCGGAATGCCTTTTGTGCGTTCATTGGCCTTTAATCTGGCACAAGCCTCTCGCCCTTTAATTCCAGGCAAAATAACATCTAAAAGAATCAAATCCACAGGCTCGGTCTCGGCAATATGCAGGCCTCCTTCAGCAGTATTTGCCGATAAAATATTGTACCCTTTATTTTCAAGGCCTTTCTCAAGCATGCGAATCAATCCTACGTCATCATCGACAACTAAAATGGTTTTTCCCATAACCTCACCCTCCTTTAAATGAGGACGTAACTTACCGAGCACCTCGCTCGTAAGTTACATGTCCGAATTTATCCCGTTTTTCGCGAAGCGAAAAATCAGGACTGCCTCGCTCTTGCTCAACTGGTCCCAGCCTTATCTTTTAAGGGCGCGAGACTTCCTTAGCTCCTTACACTTTTTTCTTCTGGAGCTTTCGGTAAAAATAAAAAACTACACTTCCTAGTATACTGCCAAAGCACAGATAAGTAAAAACATCTCCGAATTTTGTATAAAACGTATTCTGATTCACCAAATAAACCTCTTGAGTTAAAAATCCTTTAATATAAGTATTCTTTTTATTCTTATCAGATAAAACAGAAAAGACTCTCCCAGCGCTATCCACAAAAGCGCTTACCCCAGTATTGGCTGAACGAACAAGCGGACGTCTGTTTTCAACAGCGCGAAAAACCGCTGACTGTAAGTGCAAAAAAGGTGCCTTCGTGTCTTGAAACCAATCGTCATTAGTGATATTAACCAAGAGGTTTGTCCCTCTTTTAGCAAATTCTCGCGCAACTTCAGGAATCGCATCCTCAAAACAAATGAGTGTTGAAAAAAGAAATTCTTTACCCTGCTTTGTCTTAATCGGAAATAACGTATACTTCTCCCCTTTTGTAAAATCATCAATAGGCACAATGTGCGATAAAAAAGGAAAAACATGACGCATAGGAATATATTCACCAAAAGGAACAAGCGTAATTTTGTCATAACGGTCTTTCACTTCACCACTATCTGAAAACAAAAGCGCTGTATTAAAATATTTACCTTGTTCGTATGTAACCAGCCCCACCAACGAAGGAATCTGTAAGCGTTTGATGTCTTCTCGTAATTTTTCGAAAAGCTCAGGTTTTTCCCAATAATATCCAGGATAAGATGATTCCGGCCAAATAATAAGGTCAGGATTATCCATAGAAGCGCGCGCCGCTAAAAAAAGATGATCTTTTAAAATTAAAGACCACCCAGAGGGATGCCAACGTCGCTCATTCGCAATGTTTGCCTGAATAACACTAATTCGGACTTTAGAGGCCTGAACGTTATCAACACTCTTAAGACGATAAAATCCATAAATTCCAACGTCAACGATCAGCAAAAATATAATAATTGTCGAGAGTGCCAATTTCTGAAAAGCCGCAGAATCTTTCTTCTGCCAGGCTGATACGATTTCTTTTGCCCAAACATTTACCATCACAACCAAAAAAGAAATTCCATAAACCCCGACGATATCCGCGACCTGAAGAAACAAAAGATTCTTTTGTTGTGAGTGTCCTAAAAGAACTCCACCGAAACCCGTTAAAAAATGCGACCGGCAAAACTCTAAAACAACCCATAAAGCAGACAATAAAAATATCCTCTGGGTTGCATTTTTTTTCGAGAACCAAAAATACCCAATTCCGAAAAAACCAAAGAACAGAGCTAAAAACATGACCATCAGAGTCATGCCAAGACCTGTTACAAAAACAAGCCAATAAAGCATTGTCCCGAAGAAAACCAATCCTGCTAAATAGCCAAGTCCGAAAGAAGCTTTGAGACTTTTTCCATCTAAAGCCAACATCAAAGGCACTAAAGCAATCCAAGCCAAAAACCAAAAATCAGTTTTAGGAAAGCTAAGCATCAACAAGAAGCTTGAGAGAAAACACAAAAGGTTTTCTTTTGTCAAAGAGCGTTTTAAGACTTTTCTTAACATAAATTTATTTTTTTACTGTTTAGCGGCCACAGCACTTCTTATATTTCTTTCCGCTACCACACGGACAAGGATCATTTCGCCCAACTTTTTTCTCTGTTTTCTGTTGCGGGCGAGGCGCAGATGGACGCCCGAGCTCTGGAGCAGTCCCTGGTCGTGGCGATTGCGGCCTTTTTCCTTCTGGGCCAAGAGATGAGAATTCATTATGAACAAACTGCTGCGGAACCGAACGAAAAACACTGCGCCTCTTATCCTGATCGGTAACAGCCTCAACTCTAAAAACAATTCCCACGGCTTCTTGTAAAATTGAACCATACATCATCTCGAACATTTCAAAACCTTCACGTCGATATTCGACAACAGGATCACGCTGACCATATTGTCGCCACCCAATACCATCACGCAACTCATCCATGGTTCGTAGGTGATCTTTCCACTTGGAATCAATAGTCTGAAGTAAAACAATACGCTCAAGCTCACGCATCTGCTCTGGGCTTAACGCCTTTTCCTTTTCTTCGTACAAACCTTTTAATTTCTCAAAAAAAAGATCTTCAATCTCAGGCTGCGATAAATCCTTAAGGCTCTCGTCCTCCGGATTAAGATTTAATCCAAAATTTGTCTTTAAAAAAATGACCAGACCTTTAATATCCCATTGTGTCTCACCTTCTGCCGTCTGTGTAAAAAGATATTGCGTAACCAGCGTATTTACAACCAAATCAATAGCTTCAATAATCCGCTCTTTTGTATTCTCTCCATTTAAAACAGACTGACGCAAGCCATAAATTACTTCACGTTGTTTATTCATAACATCAGCATAATCTAAAAGATGTTTTCGGATTTCAAAGTTGTGCGTCTCAACGCGTTTTTGCGCAATTTCAATAGCACGGGAAATAATCGGATTTTCAATAACCTGACCTTCTTCCATGCCCAAAGAATCCATCATGCTCATAATGCGGTCAGAACCAAATAGACGCATTAAGTCATCTTGAAGTGAAACATAAAAACGTGACGAGCCCGGATCTCCCTGCCGTCCAGAGCGTCCGCGTAGCTGATTGTCAATACGCCTTGATTCATGGCGTTCGGTACCAAGGACATGCAAGCCCCCCGCCTCAATAACTTTTGCATGTTCTTCGGCGGTCTGAGCGCGAAATTGTTGCAAAAACTTTTCATAAAGCTCTGGCTGATCAGTCTGCTCATCAGACGATTGCTCTTTCTCTTGCGTCTTTTGCGCCAAAAGGCTTTTGGCTAAATACTCGGCATTACCGCCTAAAACAATATCAGTTCCACGACCGGCCATATTTGTTGCGATGGTAACAGCTTTATAGCGTCCGGCCTGAGCTACGATGTGGGCTTCAAGGTCATGATATTTAGCATTTAAAACCTGATGCTCAACGCCTCGAACTTTAAGAAGCTGCGATAAATGCTCTGACCTTTCGATTGAAATTGTTCCAACCAAAACCGGTCGGCCCTGGGAATGGAGCTCGGCAATTTCATCAACTACTGCATTAAATTTCTCACGTTCTGTTTTATAAATACAATCCGGGTAGTTCCTGCGTTGTAAAACTTTGTTCGTCGGCAAAACGACGCAATCCACATCATAGATTTGTTTAAACTCTGTCGCTTCGGTGTTCGCGGTTCCTGTCATGCCGGAAAGCTTGTCGTACATGCGGAAAAAATTCTGAAAAGTAACTGTTGCCAGGGTCTGGTTCTCGCGTTCAATCTTTATTCCTTCGCGTGCCTCAGCCGCCTGGTGAAGGCCATCGGACCAGCGTCTACCTGGCATCATACGGCCTGTAAATTCATCAACAATAATTACTTGTCCGTCTCGCACAACATAATCAACATCACGTTTAAAAAACTCTTTAGCCTTTAATGCTTGCAGTACATGATGGCGATATTCTGCCGTGGCTATGTCATGAAGATTATCAACACCGAACATCTTAGCAGCTTTTTCTTCACCTTGGTCAGTCAGTGAAATCGAGCGTGCTTTTTCATCAGCAACATAATCAAAGCCTTCGGAAAGATCTTCACCTTTATATTTCGCATCAATTTCTTCGTTCTCGGTAATGCGGCGGCCTTTCATTTGATTGGAAATCTGATTAGCGGTGTAATATTTATCTGTGGATTCCTCGGCTGGGCCGGAGATGATCAAAGGTGTTCGCGCCTCATCAACAAGAATACTATCAACCTCATCAATTACGGCAAAAAAACGTTCACGCTGTACCATCTCCTCTTTAAAATTCACCATGTTATCACGTAAATAATCAAACCCAAATTCATTGTTTGTCCCATAAGTAATATCACATCCGTAGTCGCCTTTTCTCTCTTGTGGCCGATTATCATGTTGGATAACGCCGATAGTAAGTCCTAAAAATTTATAAACAGGCCCCATCCATGCACTGTCGCGATTAGCCAAATAATCATTAACCGTAACAACATGGACGCCTTTACCAATAAGTGCGTTTAGATAAACAGGCAAAGTTGCGACAAGAGTTTTTCCCTCGCCAGTTGCCATTTCCGCAATGTTACCTTTATGCAAAATCATTCCACCGACAAGCTGAACATCGAAATGACGCAAACCAATCGTTCGCCGGCTGGCCTCGCGCACAACCGCAAAGGCTTCAGGCAAAATTAAATCTAAAATAGATTGAGTTTGCTTCTTTAGGGTTTCCCTAGCCTTTTCAAGCTGCAGGAGAGCTTCTTCCCGCGATTCATGCTGGATGGCTTCCCTGTGAGTTTTTTCAAGCTGTGCAACTTCTTTTTCGCTTAAAGCAAGGGCCTCTTTAATCCTTTGCTTAAAAATTTCTGTTTTCGCCCGAAGGTCTTGATCGCTCAATTTCATAATGCCTTCTTCTAAACCATTGATTTGCGAAGCAACGGCTGCCATTTTTTTAATCATTCCGACAGACGGCAAAGGCAAGTCTAAGGGAAAATGGATGTTGACTTTGGGCTCAAGAGCATCGATAAATTTTTGAGCTCGGCGAATAACTGTTTTTCCAATTAAAAAATCTAGCAATTTATTTCCTCTTTTTCTTTTAAACTGTCATATTACTTTTTTTTAAAATTTCTCTTAAAATAAATCTTTTGAATTTACATTATACCCAGCTAGCAGCCACGAATCATCATTTTGAATCAATATAACCGTATCAACAGATTCAGAATCTTGTCGATATGCTTTATACTGAATAGTCATATAGGTTCCGTCAGGAGCAGAAGAAAGTCTCCATAGCCCTTTTTCTTTACTTTTTACAGGCCCTAACTTATCTACGGTTCCCTTTAAAAATTCTTCAAAAGCTTGAAATTTTATTGCTTGTCTTAACTTATCATGCGACAAAGTATTATAAATATATGCGACATTCTTATTGTTGTAATGTTCATAAAAAGTTTCAACAAAATTTTCTGCAGCTGGCATTGCTTTTTTCGCCTTGAAATATCCAAAACCTCCAATAACAATAAAGACTAAAATAATCAATAAAAATACTACACCAAGTCCTATAAAGAATTTCTTCATCATTTATCCTTGTGTATTATTTTTCAGGCCGCATTTTTAAATAGGCCTCGATAAACGGATCAACATCCCCGTCCATAACTTTTTGAACATTGCCCACCTCAAAATTTGTGCGGTGGTCTTTAATCATGCAATACGGCTGAAAAACATAGGAACGAATTTGGCTTCCCCATTCAATCTTTTGCTTTTCTCCGTATTCCTTAGACATCTTTGCATCTTTTTCTTTACGTTTTTTCTCATGAATCCTGGCGCGCAAAACTCTCATCGCGGCTTCTTTGTTCTGCAATTGTGATCGTTCATTCTGACATTGAACAACGATTCCTGTCGGAATATGTGTAATTCGTACCGCTGAATCAGTTGTGTTTACACTCTGGCCGCCGGGGCCTGATGAACGAAAAATATCGATGCGAAGCTCGTCGGGGTTGATTTCAATCTGAATATCATCTTCAATTTCCGGAATAACATCAAGAGAAACAAACGATGTATGCCGTCTTTTATTAGAATCAAACGGCGATATGCGAACCAAGCGGTGAACGCCTTTTTCCGACTTTAGAAATCCATATGCCATTTCCCCTTGAATCCGTAAAGTTGCATTCTTAATTCCGGCTTCTTCTCCGGGAAGAATGTCTAAGGTTTCAACTTTATATTTTTTACTATCTGCCCAGCGCGTATACATGCGCAAAAGCATGCTTGCCCAGTCGCAAGACTCTGTTCCTCCGGCACCGGCATTAATGCTTACAAGCGCATTGCTGTGATCGAATTCTCCACCTAAAATAGTCTGAATTTCAACTTGGTCAATTTGACGGGATAATTTGTTTAAATCAACACTGATTTGTTTCAAAAAAGACTCGTCGTCATCAGAAATTTCAATGAATTCTTTAAGTTCCTGAATTTTGCCTTGGCTTTCCTCAAACGGCTCAACCATTACCTTCAAAATCTTTAACTCTCTCATAACCTTGTTAGAGCTTTTACTATCATCCCAAAAATTAGCCTCAGCCATCTTTTCCTGGATAACCTTAATCTGCTCTTTTTTGGCAACAAGGTCAAGAAACCCCCTTAAGTCATTGAGTTTGACCTCAAGAGATTTAATAATTTTGTAAAGATCATCTTTCATGATTCCTCGAGCCTATTTGGATTCCCTCTCTCAAAGGGATCAACCCTAAAGCCCAAAGGGCTAAGGATTGTTACCTATATATAATAATATTAATATACTATCAAAAATTAAAATTTATTATAACATAATGCGGAGGAATTACAATTTTTCTTACAAGGGGGCTTAAGAATTTCTAAAAGAGCCAAAACATGTTGAAAACGTAAGGCTTACAGGGTCACCGCATGCCGCTCAGCTCAATATTGAACTCATCTTTGCTATCTGCAGCTTCGCGGGCAGCATCTTCTTCAACAAGGTCATCTTTAACAAGCTGCACCAATGTTTGTTTAAAAGACTTCATCCCGAAAAGTTTTCCCTCATTAATAAAAGTCTGAATTTCCCTATTGCTCTGTTCACGAATAAGACGCGCGATTGTAGGCGTTACAACCATTGACTCATAAGCCGGAACGCGACCATTGCCGTCTTTGCGAGGCAAAAGCCTCAAGGAAATAACCCCTTTAAGCAAAAGCGAAAGCTGCAAGCTCATCTCCGAATGCAAATGAGGCGGAAAAAAATTAATAATTCTTTCGATAGTTTGAACAGCATTATTAGTATGAAATGTTGAGACAACCAAAACACCAAGTTCGGCCGCAGACAATGCCGCGCGCATGGTTGCTTCATCACGAATAGTCCCAATAAACAAAACATCAGGGCTTTGTTGCGTCACATGGCGTAAAGCTGTTGGATAAGAATGAAAATCAATTCCCATCTCTCTTTGATTAATAATACTTTGTTTGTCTTTAAATAGGAATTCAACCGGATCTTCTAAGGTAACAATATGTTTTTCTTCGTTCTCGTTAATATAGTCAATCATGCTGGCGATAGAGGTTGTTTTTCCGTTACCGGCGGCTCCGCAAGCTAAGACAAGTCCTCTCTGTTGCTGACAAAGCAACTCGCACAACTCTTGAGGAAGATTCAACTCGTCAAAACTTTTTGTTTGATTCTTAACGTAACGGGCAACCAAGGTTGGCTGTGTCCTCTGCAAAAAGAGATTAATACGAAAGCGCCCCACCCCTGGATGGATATAAATAAAATCAATATCTAGATTCTTCTCAAAGAAGTCTCTCTGCGTCTTTTCCGCCAACAAAACACTAACAAGCTCCTTCATCTCAATCTCAGAAATTTGCGCATCGTCTAACCGAAAAATTTTCCCGTCAATACGGGCTCTTGGAGCGGCGTGCGCCCTTAAAAATAAATCCGAGGCCTCTTTTTCAACCATCATTCTAAAATATTTTTGCAGCTTCATATTTTTACTCCCGTCTGTATAAGATAAAATGTAACATTTTATTTTACCCTAAAATCAAAGATTCCCAATAACTATTTCTTCAAAAATTTCTGAACCGTCTCTTTTTCTAATTCTAAAAGGATACGTTTCCGCCTAAGGCCTAAAGCATATCCGCCCAAAGACCCATCGGATCTGATAACTCGATGGCACGGGATAACAACAGGGTAAGGATTCTTTTTAAGAGCCTGGCCGACTGCGCGCACAGCCTTTGGGCTTTTAACTTTTTTAGCCACCCAGGCATAAGAACGCGTCTGCCCTAAAGGAATCTGCGTTATGGCTTTTAAAACACGCCACTGAAAATCTGTAAGCTTTGGTCCTTGGCACGACGAACTTTGAAAATTTGCAGGCGTTGACATTCTATTTCTTCTCAAAGACATCCTTCCCCCTCAATTTGCGATGATAGCTAACAGCAAAACGATGCGCCTCATCACGAATGCGCTGAACAAGCCTTAAGCCTAATGAATCTTTTTTTAAACTAATCGAGTTTCGCTTTTGAGGCAAAAAAAGTTCTTCGTTTCTTTTAGCAAGAGAAACAACCGGCACTTGAACCTCGAGTTTATCCAATTCAAATTTAGCGCTTGAGAGCTGTCCCTTTCCTCCGTCGATTAAAATCAAATCCGGAAAAAGCGCCTTCTCTTTTTTAAGACGCATATACCGACGTCGAACGACTTCTGCCATCATGCGAAAATCATCAATTCCTTTGGTCTCTCGAATACGAAAACGACGATAATTCTTTTTATCCGGTTTTCCGTTTAAAAATGAGACCATAGACCCGACCGCCTGCTGGCCCATAATATTTGAAATATCAAAAGCTTCAATTCTCTCCGGTCGGCGGGAAAGAGACAGCGCGCGTTGGAGCTGTTCAGCCTCTTTGAAATAATTAACATCAGCCGAACCCGTATACAAAGCACCAATAGCCTGAATTTGATCGCGCACTTTCGCTGCTTTTTCAAATTCTTTCTTTTGAGAAAATCCCTCCATCTGTTTTCTTAAACCCCGATAGAGGTCGTCTTTGCGTCCTTCTAAAACAAGACAAACGTTGCGGATAATGCAGCGATACTCTTTTTTGCTAACGTTATTAATGCACGGGGCATCACACAAACCGATATGAAAATCTAAGCATGCTTTTTTAGGAATGATGCGACAGGCGCGAAAATGAAAAATACGCCGGATAATAACCAAGGCCTCGCGAATTAGTTTGGCATTCACGTACGGTCCAAAAAACTTCGCAATCTTTTGAATTTTCTTCATTCGCGGTCGTACAACCGATACGCGCGAAAAATCTTCTTTTGTGATTTGAATAAAAGGATAGCTCTTATCGTCTTTAAGGTCGATATTGTATTTCGGACGAAACTTCTGGATAAGGCTCGCTTCTAAAATCAAGGCCTCTGCTTCACTGGCTGTGACGATATAATTGATATCAAAAATTTCTAAAACTAAGGCATCTGTTTTAGGATCGTTTTTGTGTACGCGAAAATAACTCTGGACCCTTTTCCGCAAGGACACTGCCTTGCCAATATACAAGACGCGATCCTTCTTGTCTTTCATGAGATAAACACCGCTTGAAAGAGGAATAGACTTTATGGTTTTCTTGATATCCATTTTAGGAGATTCTGAGCTTGCTGAATTTTCAAAACAAAACACCCTGTTAAAAAAACAATAGGATTAATAACAGCAATGGCAATAAGTTTTAAGATTTCAGATTCTAGAGGAAGAGCTTTCCATGTACTTAAGGCCACCGCCCCCATGAGGGTCGCTGCCAAAAGAATTTTTAGGCCATAAAGCATAAGCCCTTGGTCAAAACCCTTTAGGCGACGGTTCAAAATAAAAAAAAGCACAACAAAATCAACCGTTGCTGAAATTGAAGAGGCTAAGGCAATGCCGCCTATTTTAAGCGGCCCCATCAAAATAAGATTTAAAAAGACATTAAGAACCAAACATGCACCGGCAACTTTTGCTGGTGTTGCCGTATCCTGCAATGCATGAAAAGACGTTACCATAATTTTAATTCCCGCAAAACAAAACAACCCAAGAGCATAAAACGAAAGTGCCCATGAAGTAATCGACGTTGAATAAGCGCTAAATTCACCTCGCTCAAATAAAACACGAATAATGGGTGTCGAGAACAAAACAAGAAAAACACTCATCGGCAACATAATAAGCATCAAACTTTTTAAAGCAAAAATAAACGTCCGTTTAAATTCCTGCATATCATTGCGCGCCGCAAAAGCCGATAACGTCGGCAATGTTGCCGAAGCCAACGCAATGCCAAAAAGCCCCATAGGAAATTGTAAAATACGATTAGAATAATAAATCGCAGAAATGCCTCCTAGGCCTACCGCAAACGCAAGCGATGCACAAAAGGTGTCTACAAAAACGGTCAGCTGATAAACAGCCGAACCAAATAACCGCGGCAAAAGCAGGCGTCCGACTTTTTTTGCCCCGGGATGATTAAGTGTTTTTGGCAAGCGGAAACGTACCCCTTTTCTAAAAATAGGAAGCGCCTGGGCCAAAAGCTGTAAAACGCCGCCAACAAGAACGCCGACAGCTAAGAAAAGCACAAGGTCTTTGCCAAAAGCCACAGCCAAGAGAGCGCTGGCAATAACAGCAATATTCAAAAAACACGGGCCTAAAGCCGGAACAATAAAAGAACGAAACGTATAAAGAATTCCCATCCCATAGGCTGTTAATCCAATAAAGATTAAATAGGGAAACATCAAACGCGTTAACCGGATGGTTAACGCAAGTTTTTCAGGTTCGACAATAAAACCAGGGGCAATAATTCGGACAATTAAAGGAGAAAAAATAATACCTAAAATCGTTAAAAGACTTAAAACCATCAACGCCAATATAAAAACAACGCTTAAAAAACGCCATAATTTTAGCTTATCGTCTTGGTGGGCATATTCGGAAATAACAGGGACAACCGAAGAATTCATCGCCCCTTCTCCCACAACATCTCTTAAAAGATTGGGAATTCGAAAAGCTACGAAAAAAGCATCCGCCTGAAAAGTTGTTCCTAGAAATTTAGCCAAAATAACATCACGAATAAACCCTAAAACACGTGACCCAAGAGTCCCTAAAGACAAAACAGATGTCGAGCGGGTTAGGCCGTGGTTTGTATCATGAGTAGAATATTTATTAGTTGACATCGTAAGCTCTCTTTGCTATATTATGTCCCTTAAGAAAGGAATTACTTTTATGCCACAAAGACGTTCAGGCATCCAAGAATTACGTTTAAGCAGAAAAAAACACCTGCACAATCTGGATATTAAAACAGCCCTCAAGAAAACGGTCAAAAAGTTTCGCTTAGCTGTTGAATCCAAAGATGCGAAAGAGGCCAAAACCCTTCTGGCTACTGTCTTTAAGAAAATTGATAAAGCAGCCAAGCGTAATCTCTTAAACGATAATACTGCCTCCCGAAGAAAATCTTCTTTTAGCAAGCTCTTAAAGAACATAGCTTAATCACTAAAACCTCAAGTGTATAATCAGAACGCAGACGGCTTCGCTTAATGTTAAAGTCTGCCTCTCGAAGGTCTAAAAGACCCTGCTTAAAATTCTCTGAAGATAGGCGAGGCCTATTCTTTTTCCACTCCCACAAAATACCTCCCATTAGTTGCAAAGGATAAGTTCCATCATCTAAAAGCTGCGCAAGTGTTTTTAAGGCATCTATTTTTTTATTCTTTGAAATCGCCCTTGTTAAATCAAAAACTCCAAGCTTTCGCTCATCTTCAAAATGAAGAACTTTAATCTGTTTTGCAAATTTCTTTTTAAGAGCCCCTCCGGCCTTCGCCGTCTCGGCATCTAAAATAATAACAAGAAAGTCCTTAACATCATCGATAATCAATGCGATAAGATTTTTATTTTCTATTGTTAATTTATCTGCCTGTCGGATGATAACAAGCCTTTTTTTGGAAAGACTAGGCAAGGTAATAAGAGATTTCTTTAGAGTTGCGTTGTCTAATTTTGGACCATGGAGAGTTTGACAATCGAAGGAAACAGCTTCGCGAGAAGGAAAAATTTTAGCCTTAATTTCAGCAATCTTTTTTTCTTTAATCTGATTATCTAATCCACAGAGAAGATAAATCATTTAATCTACCAATCTTCAATAGTGCGATCAACGATGCGCTTGGCAAGGTCTTTAATAGCTTCATCAATAGCGGCGCCTTCAGATTTAGCATTTGAGCCTGTTAAGAAATATGTCGCATCTCCAGAAAAATTCGGCTCAACCCAGACGTTTTCCTCTTCTACAGAATCAAAAAGAACAAGTGAAACAGTAATGCGAATACGGTATTCTTCAGCATCATCGTTATCGTCACGACGCAAAACATCGCGCTGATAATTCAGCAATTTTCCTTTAAGAATAAGGTCCGCATTTCCCTCTTTAGCAATTTTAAGGTTTCCATCAAAAATAAAACGGTTAGTTACCGCATTGGAAACTTTGACCTCCATTAAGGGAATGTAAAGACTTTTTTGCCTCCGCTCAGAACTATAATCTACGGTATTCTCGATCGGAGCAACATAAATTGTGTCTTTAGAGCTGAGATAGGGTGAAAGTGTGCGAACTGAATAGCCGCATCCAGATACTGTCACTAGTAAGAAAAAGGAGATAATCCCAAAAAAGACTTTTTTCATTTCTTTTCTTTTTGAATTTTCTTATCAATATTCGAAATTTCTTTTGAAGCTTTTTCTGCCCAGGAACTGCCCGGATAACTATCAACAACGCCGGCGTAATAAATTCTTGCCGCCTCATATTTCTTTTGCTTTTGATAAAATTTGCCAATAAGAAAATTATTTTCTGCTTCTTTTTCCTGCAAAAGAGAAATTTCTTCTTTAGCCTTTTTAGAAAGCTCCGCGTCAGGATAAACAGCAACAAATTCTTCAAATTCTTCAACGGCAGAACGCGTAATCTTCTGATCGTATTCAGCTCCAGCGGAGCGGGCAGCATCAACCACAGCAATTTGATATTTAGCGGGCTTAACCCATTCGCTATCAGGATAATCATTAATAACTTTATCAAGCTCATCGCGGGCCTCTTGATACATTCTCTTTTCCATCAAATAAAGGCCGATTTTATATTGAGATACAGCCGCATACTGGCCGTAAGGAGCATTCTTGATAACAGTGCGGAAAACATCAATTACGTCGTATTCTGCACCGATAATGGTTTGAACAACTTTATTTTTCTCAGGATGTTTGAGAAGCTTCTCGCCAATTTTATACTGACGCTCAACAACTTCAGGAGCAAGATCACTAAAAGGATACTTTGCGATAATTTTTTGATATGCCTCAAAAGCCTTATGCTGCTGGTCGAGGCCTTCACGGCATTCCCCGATATAAAGCTGAGCTTTAGGGGCCTCACGGGATTTCGGGTAATGTTTAATGAGCTTTTGAAACTCATTCATAGCCTTCTTATATTCCTTTTGATCAAGAAGCTCTTTTCCAAATTCAAGCTGTTCTTGCGGGGTATCTTTGACTGCATATTTCGGATTAACCCACTTATTTGTTTCTGGAGTCCACATCCAAAAAGCGGAGGCCTCGGATGTGCCTAATATAAGTATACTAAGAATTATAATAATTATTCTTTTCATGTCGTTCAATGTAGCATAGTTGACTATAAATGTCAAATGAGGTCTAACAATTCAAGAATCTTTTACCTATATAATAGAAAAAATCACTTTCACTCCAAAGGCCACAAGAATAAGTCCGCAAATTACCTGAAAAATAAACTTTATTTTGTCATTCTTGGAGAAAATATCTGAAAATTTCCCCGAAAACATAATTAGAAGAATAATAGGAGAAAAGACTGTTCCCAGGCCAAAAACAAGTGTTAGAAAAATCGCTTGTAGCGGATTTTGCGCAATCAAAATAATATAATTAAGAATTCCTAAAAGTGGCAAGCACGGTGAAAGCCCCACCAAAAAACCTAAAACTCCCACATTGCGTACATGCCCAAAATTCACAAGAGCGCATAGTTTTCCAAATCTCTTATAACCAGGCATGAGGGTTGTTGCGCCAATCAAAACAATAAAAATGCCTAAGACAAGATAAATAATTTGCGAATAAGCTGCCAGCGTCTCTGTTGCTATCAGATTTGTGATGCCGGCGCATACGAGGCCTAAAAGACCGTACGCCAAAAGTTTAAATAAAGAAAAGACGGCATATGACGCGATTGATTTTCGCAAGCTGGCCTTTTGCGCAATTGTATAGCTGATGAGAACAGGCGCGCAAAAACTTAAACACGGGCCTGATCCTAAAATGAGCCCTGCGGTAAATAAATAATATAGATTTTCTTTCATATCTTGTGTAGGATAATATAAAAATAAAAGGATGTCCATGATAAGATTTGTTGCCCTCGGATTTATTAGCGCACTTTTTCAGCTTGTCCTTTTGAGAGAATTTACCTTCTCGATTGCCAAGAATGAACTCTCTCTTGTCGTTGCCATCGGCGTCTGGCTAATTGTCTGCTCCCTCGGAGGTTTAATAAGCCTTAAAAAAAGATTTTTCAAAACAAGCCTGCTCCCTAGCCTTTTAACACTTTTCTTTTGTTTTAGCGTTTTAGGGATTCATCTTGCCAAAAGCGTTATCAGCCTAAACTATTACGAAAGCTCCTCTCTTTTATTTGCTCTTATCTGTGCAATTCTTTTTATCGCCCCGCAAGGCTTTCTTGTTGGTCATGCCTTTGGAAGCCTTTGCCATGTTTCGTTGAAAACTAAAAAGAATACAGAAAGGCGTTCGGCGCAATTTTTTAGCCTTGAAGCCTTAGGAATTTTCTTAGGTGGCATTACTTTTACCTTCTTGTTGTCTCGTTATACCAATCCTTTTGTTTTTGCTTTTTGGCCTTTGATTTTCATCCCTTTAGAAAAATGCAAACGCACCAAAATGGCAATAACTATTTTTATTGGAATTTTGAGCTCCATGTTCTTTTTCTCCTACCCGACTATCTTAAAAAAAGAATTTAATGACGCTCGCATCTTGGCTGTTCAAGGCAATCCATATGGACCTGTTATTCTTGCAGAAAAAAACGCTGTTATAAGCCTATACATCAACGGGTCTCTGGCGCAAACTAGCGAGGATAAAGCATTTGAAGAAGAATTTGTCCACACAGCCTTTTCTTCTATAAAAAAACACGAAGATATTCTTCTCATCGGAAGATTTGCGCAAGGCTATATTGAAGAGATTCAAAAATATTCTGTTAAGCAAATAAAATCTGTTTGGGTTAATCCTGCCAAAACAGATATTCCTGCCATAGCCAACGACCCTGTGCGGTATCTTCAAAGAACAAGCGAGAAATACGACTTAATTTTAATGAATATTCCGCCACCTTCAAGCCTATCGCTGAATCGTTTCTTTACGTCAGAGTTCTTTCTCCTTGTCAAAGACCGTCTTTCAGAAGGCGGGGTTTTCTGCTTCTCGATTCCTTCCAGGCGTGATATTTTGAGCCCAGCTTTTCGAAATTTTGATAGCAGCATTATCAATACCTTAAATAAAATCTTCCCTCATTATCTTGCAATTCCCTCAGACCATATGATGATTTTAGCGCGAAAATACGAGCCCCTAGATTCTTCCCTTCTCCTTGAGAATTTTAAAGCTCACAACAAAAAAACATCCTTTTTTACTTTTTACCACTTAAAAGACAACCTTGATTCGTCACGAATAAACTTTATTGAAGATTCCTTCGGTCCCAAACCTAATCTCAATAAGAATTTTAAACCCTTCGGTTTTCTTAACTATCTGATCCTTGAACAAAAAAAGTTTTATCCGAGGCTTTCCGTTAACATAGGGGCCTTGCAAGAAATAATTCCTATAGGTTTTGTCCTCGCCATCTTATTAATAAGCTTAATAAGTGTCTTTTTCAAAAAAACCAATACTCTCCTGCACGCTGGATGCTTAGGATTTTTATCCATTGCGGCCTCGTTGACAATTTATATTAGTTTTCAAATTATCTCAGGTGCTCTCTTCTGGAAGTTGGGGCTTTTGATGGGAATTTTTATGGCAGGATTGAGTTTGTCGAGTTATCTACAAAGTGTCCACATGAAAAGAATTTGTCCAAGCCAAAAACAACTTAGTCTTCTTTATCTCTTATGGCTAGGTGTTTTTGGGATTCTTCTTTTTACGATTAAGTCATACCTCTTAATTCCTGAAATTGAATGGGCCTTACTTGTCCTCTCTTTTCTTTCTGGAGGCTTAACAGGATTAGGATATCCTCTTTTAATTACAATGCTTGCAGACGAAAATAAAGGATTAGAAAAAATTCCTGTCTCGATTTATGCAGCAGATCTCATCGGCGCATTCTTAGGAACCGCTTGTTTTTCCGTCTTCTTTATTCCGTTCTTAGGGGTAAGCACTTCAATTGTCTTGGCAGGAGCTTTAATTATGATTTTTGGCCTTAAGAGCTTATTCCGCTAATCCCACACACCTGGGACAGCGTATCCGCAGAACCTACATTTTCCATTGACAATATTATTCTCTAAAAGGTTATAGCCAATGCGTTTTAAAAGTATTTTACCGCAAACAGGACAAATTGTCTGTTCTCCGGTTTGCTGCGGAATATTGCCAAGATAAATAAACTGCAGGCCTTCTTCTTCGGCCACTCGCTGCGCCATCATCAAACTTGAAATTGGCGTCGGCGATAAATTAGCCAGCTTGTATAGAGGAAAGAATCGCGAAAAATGAATTGGCGTCTCTTTCCCCAAATTTTCTTTGACCCATCGGCAAAGTTTTCGCACCTCTTTTTCGCTGTCATTTACACCTGGGATTAAAAGGTTCGTAATCTCAACCCAAACACCTTCTTCTTTTAAAATCTTTAACGTTCGTAAAACAGTCTCCAGGCCCCCGTTTGTAAAAGTCGTATAAAACTTTTCGCTGAATCCTTTGAGGTCAATGTTAGCAGCCTTGATATACGGAGCGATCTGACGAAGAGGCTCTTCGTTGATGTATCCCGCTGAATGCATGACGCAATCAATCCCTGCCGCTTTTGCCTCTTTAGCAACAGCAAGCATATATTCGAAAAAAATAGTAGGCTCGGTATACGTGAATGCTATGGTCTTGCATCCGGTGGCTTTGGTGCGCGCGATAATTTCCTTGGGAGGTACAAATTCAACATCAACTTTTTCTGCATCAGCTTGAGAAATTTCCCAGTTTTGGCAAAACTTACATCGCAGATTACATCCAGCCGTTGCAATAGAAAAAGACCTTGTCCCCGGGTAAACATGAGCTAAGGGTTTCTTCTCAATCGGATCAGCGTGTAGAGCAACCGGACGGCCATACGTCAGAGCATAGAGGGTACCGTTAATATTCTTACGGGCTCGACAAAACCCTGTCTCGCCTTTCTTTAAAACACATCGATGCGGACAAAGCTTACATGCGACAACCTTATTGCCTAAGCTTTCCCAGAAAGACGCTCTCTTTAAGTTGACCTCTTGTGATTGCTGTTGCGTCTTTGTTTGCAGGCTTTCTTTTTTAAATTGTTGCGCGACCAAAATTGTCACCGCAACAGCAGAACAAAGAATTAAAACAAAAACTTTTGATAATATTTTTTTAGAATACTTCATCTTCTAATCCATCCGCTTAAGTACATAATCTAAGATAACATCAGCCTGCTTAGCAGCAGCAATATTAACCCGTGCTGATAACGGCGGCGCGTCATTGCTGTCTGATTTTAAATCACCAATGAGAAAAAATTTCTCTTTAATTTGATGAACCTTAATCTCATCACTATTTCCGACACCGGACAATCCAGATGCTGAAACAATAAATTTATCTGTCTCTAAGAAAGCTTCAGTGAGCAGGCTTTTGTATTCCGCACGGTCAAAAGCCTCAGCAACTACACCACAATCATTAAACAATTCTCTGATGTTTTCTCTTTCAATTCTTTGAGTCAAAGCCGTTATTCCAACATTAGGATTAATGCGCTCCAAATTCTCTTTTAAGACCTCGACTTTATTTCTTCCTATTTGGTCGTAAAAATAAAACTGCCTGTTTAGGTTTGAGAATTCAACCTTATCAAAATCTACGATACAAAATTTCTTAAAACCCATACGTGTTAAATTGAAAGCGCAGTTAGACCCTAGCCCTCCAGCCCCGGCAATGCCGATTTTGACCGACTGAACTTTATCAAAATTTTCTTTGCCAAGAATTCGACAGAGCTCTTGTTCGAATAAATTCATTACACCGGCATCCAATCTTTTAAGACAGGCTGATATCCTTTTGACAAAAGCCATTGTTTAATTTCAACAACATTGCGCGTATCATTAATTTCAAACTGCGGCAAATGGCTATCCTTCTCTTGCGCCGTATGGCCTCCAACCTCAGTCGTAGAGCCAGCTGACATGCGCGTAACACCTAATCCTAACAAATTTTCTCGAAGCTGCGCGCTCTCTCGTGTCGACAAAGCAATACCCAATCGCGGCAAGAAAATGCGCAAAGCCAAAATAATTTGAACAATGTGGCTGTCTTTGACTATACACGCTGGCTGAAAATCCGAACCCATAGGCCGAAGCCGTGGCAGCGAAATACCGATATCCGCATCAAAGAATTTATCCTGTAAATACCGCGCGTGCAAACCCAGCAAAAAAACTTCTTTGCGCCATGGCTCAAGTCCTAGCAAAACTCCAATATTAACCGAACGCATCTTTTGTCTTGCGGCGCGTTCGGGTGCATCCAAGCGAAACTCATAATCTGTTTTAGGACCCTTAAGATGGACTTGCTCGTACGCTGCGCGATCATAAACTTCCTGATAAAGCGTTAAGCCATCAACGCCCTCATCAATAAGCTCCTTATATTCTTCTTCCCTTAAAGCATAAATTTCGATAGATATCGACGAAAAATATTCCCGTAGAACTTTTAGACAATCCTTGATATAGCTTAAAGGGCTGTGCGCCCTTGAGCCTCCGGTTAAAATAAGAATATGACGTAAGCCTTGGGACGCGATAAACGCGGCTTCTTTGCGCAACTCATCTAAGCTTAATTTTTTTCGAGCAATTTTATTGTTGCAATTAAAACCACAATAAACACATTCATTTTCACAATAATTCGAAAGGTATAGAGGCGTGTAAAGCTGAATGGTTTTGCCGAAATGCTGAAGAGTTGTTTGATGCGCACGCTGTGCCATATTCTCTAGAAATCCTTCAGCCTTTGGCGAAAGCAGCGATAAAAATTGGCTGGAAGATAACCTTCTTGCCTGCAGAGCTCTTTTAATATCATCATTCGTTAGGCGACTTAAAAAAGCTTCACTGTCAAAATTTTGGTACTTTTGATATGTTTGATAAAAACTCATAATTTTTTCTCATAGCCTTTTGGTGAGATTTTGAGACGAATTGGACACTTGCGTCCCTGAGCCAAAAGACCTCGCTAAAAGGTTTCGTTCTTGATAGGGCTTTTGGTAAAAACTTGAGGCAAATTGGGCCTGCCCTTGAGACGAAAGTTTTGCCAAAAACCCCTGCTATTTTATTTCTTTTCGTCTCGCAAAAAACCAGTTAAGGGCGATGACGCGTTCGCTTTATCTGATACTGGACCTAATCCTGCTCGATAAGCCAATCGGCCGGCTTCTACTGCTTTACGAAAAGCTTTTGCCATGGAAACAGGATCTTGAGCAATTGCGATGGCCGTATTAACTAAGACAGCTGCGCACCCCATCTCCATACATTGAGCGGCCTGTGAAGGGCTTCCGATGCCGGCATCGACAATAACCGGAACCTTAATTTCGTCGACCATAATACGAACGAGTTCTTTTGTCTTTACCCCTCGATTGCTTCCAATCGGCGAGCCTAAAGGCATCACAGCGGCTGCCCCGGCATCAACAAGGCGTTTAGCAACCATTAAGTCAGGATTCATATACGGTAAAACAATAAAATCTTCTTTGGCTAAAATTTCAGTGGCCTTAAGCGTTTCAATGTTATCCGGCAATAAATATTTATTATCCGCAATCACTTCGATCTTAATCCAATTACCGCATCCGGCAGCTTTTGCCAGGCGCGCAATGCGCACCGCCTCTGCCGCGTCGCGTGCCCCAGATGTGTTGGGCATCAAAATACAACTCTTTGGAATATAATCAAGAATATTTTCATCAGCTGATTCTTTATCAACCCGGCGAAGTGCCACTGTTACAATAGCGGCCCCAACAACTTCTAGCACTTCTTTAATAACGCCTTTCTGCGGAAATTTTCCCGTGCCGATAAGCAAGCGGCTTTCAATTTTTTGACCTGCAATCTCTAAAAAATCACTCATTACTATCCTCCCCCGACAAAACTAATAATTTCAATAGAATCTTTTTCACTTACAAGAGTTGCGCCCCACTTTTCCTTTGAAACAATAGTTGCGTTATGTTCAATAACAATTTTATTACTCTCAAGCCCTCTTTGATTAACAAGCTCTAAAAGATTGGTTTGTTGTTCTATCTCTTCACTCTTTCCGTTAATTTTTATTTCCATAAAATTATTCCCCGTATTGACTAATTCTTTCCTTTAATAATTTGGTGCTTGCGCAAATGTCTTCCGCCTGAACAATCGCGCGGATTACCGCAATATTCTTTGCCCCTTGATTTAAAAGACTTTCCACATTACCTAAATCTATTCCTCCAATAAAAATAACCGGCTTTTGGGCCGCGTCGACAACAGCAGGCACCTCGCTATCACCGAGATGATAATCCTTTGTCTTTGTTACAAAAATCGGGCCGAAGGCAACATAATCACAATCGCTTTCTTGCGCCTCGTCAAATTGTTCAAAAGAATGCGTCGAGATGCCGATAATTTTTTCCTCTCCTAAAACAGCACGAGCTTCTTCAAGCGAACATTCCTTGAGGTCTTCCTGACCTAAATGCACGCCATCAGCATCAACGTCTTGAGCTAAATAAGGATCGTCATTAACAATAAAAATAACTCCAGACTCTTTACAAAGCGCTGAAAGTTTTCCTCCTAAATCCAAAAGTTCTTCGTAGGACTTGCCCTTCTCGCGCATCTGCACAATATCAACGCCGCCAGCAATCGCCTGACGCACGACATCAATCGTAGAACAAGAAAGATTGTATTCTTCGCCGGTAACAAGATAAAGACTATGGTCTTGAATAAATTTCATATTTTTTCATAAATTAAAAATGGCCGCTCCAGCTTTGGAGTGGCCCTTATAATTCCGCTTGGATACTCCCTCCGCTGGCATTATCCAGATCAGGTCACGGGTCTTCTGCCAACAGCAGTGTTCTCAGGAGCGTTACGCGCCCTCCCCGGTTTTATAATGATATCCCTAAGCCCTTCAGGCTTCGGGATGACCAGTCGGAAAATGTAAAGAAATTATCCGACTGGTCAATTTAACCACACATTCTGTTTTCTGTCAATGAGAGATCTTACGATGCAAACGTGTTAAAAAAAGAAAAATAGCGCAAACAATCAAATAATAAGCCCATATAAAATAAGCAGGAATTTGCGGTAAAGCAAACGATGCTCCTGGAACCTTGCTAAACAAATAAACTACAGCTGTCATCATATTTAATGAAACCTCTAAGCAAACCGCAAAAGCAAAAGCCACAAAGGGTAAAAAAGCTCCGGCAAAAAGCAAGCCTAACCCTAGAGCCACAACAACTGAAATACACGGAATCACAAAAAGATTTGCAAAAATTGTGACCGGAGAAATTGTCTGAAAATAATACGCAATTAAGCCTGCAACGCCGAGCCAGGCCGCCAAGGAAACGCTTAAGGCCTGTAAAATTCTTTTTGAAAATCTTGGCAGATCTTTCTTTTGAATCACCATGTTTTTGATGGGCGGATAAAACAAAATAATAAAAAACACGCTAACAAATGAAAGTTGAAATCCAACGTCAAAGAGCGTCAAAGGGTTAAAAAATAAAATTAAAAGTGCTGCTAAGCAAAGCGAATTAATCAGGTCGGTTTCCTTCTCGATCAAAAGACTCGATAAAAATACTGTTGCCATGACCGTTGATCGCACCACCGATGGCCGTGCTCCTGTTAAAAACGCATAAAAGATTAAAATTAAAATCGTTAAGAATACTCTCGATTTTTGGCCTATCGGCAGCAGCTTTAAAAACAAAAAGATTAAGAATGCCACGATGCCGACGTGCAGCCCGCTAATCGCCAAAATATGCGCTGTTCCCGTTACTACAAAAAGCTCTCGGATATGTTTAGGAATTTGATAGCGGTCGCCTAAAATAATTGCCTGCATCAAGGCAGATTCATTAGGCGTCAAATTCTCGTCAAAGATATTTTTCGCCCGATTTTTAAGATGAATGGCAAATGCTTTTAAAGGATTGCCTTTATTTTGCTCAAGAATTTCTAGAAGTCCTTGCTTTTTAACACTTAAAATATTACGAATACCTTTTCGTTCTAAATAATCTCGATAAGAAAACCGATTATCAGTCTTAAAATTAAACGCTTTATAAAGCTTCCCCTCAAGACGAAGAACATCGCCGTAAGCAATGTCTCTCTCACCAAAGACGTGGACAAGAATCCTTCCCTTCTTGTTCCGCCACCCCCACTTAGTTTTTAAACGATTAACCTCAAAGACAAAACTCATCTTTTTTGTTTTGTAAAAAAGCCTCTCTTCAATATCTGAAACAACAACACCTTCAATCGCAGCCGTCTTCCCCTTGTAGAATCTTGCAACCTTTGAAATATCCTGCTTGGACAATATCTGAACATTCTTTAAAAGCAGCGCTCCCAAAAATAAAAACGCAAATAAAATAAAAATTGTTGAAACACCTCTCCTCTTAAAGAAAATAAGGCTCGCCAGTAGAATCACTCCTGCTGCAGAGGCAATCACGGCAAAAGATACTTGAAAATAAGATTGAAGAATAATTCCTAAAATAAAAAAAGCTACAATGCTAATAAGGGGCCTGCGGGATTTCATGGAGAGATCTTTAAATATTTAACAATTGTTTTATAGGTGGCAGAGCCGATACCCTCGACATCCTGAAGCTCTTGAAGGCTTTTAAATCCTTCCTTCTCGTTGCGATAAAAAATAATTCTTTGAGCTGTTACCGGCCCAATGCGAGGAATTTTGACAAGGTCTTCTTGGCTTGCCTGGTTAATATCAATCTTACGATATATATGATCACTCTCTAAAACATTAACCATGTTCTTAATCTGAGGATTTGTTTTAAAAAGATAGTTTAAACAAGCACCTACGACAATAATCGCCGCCAAGCTAATGAGAACCGTGCGCTCTTCTTTGGTAAAATGAAACATCATGCAACAAGCTCCAATAACCAAGATACAAAACCCAAACAAATTCCAATAATCAGAAATCAATATTTTAAACGGACAAAATTTATTGAATCTTGGTTGTTGATTATTTCTTGATTATTGTTTTTTGGTGTTTAGTTATTTACGTTATATTTTCCCAAACAAATTTAACTGCGTATCTTCTTTTTTCTTGCGCGGTAAATCCGCGCCTTCCTCATAACGTTTTAAAGTCTCTTCAATATCCGATAAAAACCTCGAAGGCTTAGGCACATAGACCCTTCCAAAAGCCATGCGTTTTTGCGTATTTAAAAGATAAAGCCTTTGCTTGGCCCGTGTCATCCCTACGTAAAAAAGCCTTCTTTCTTCTTCGACATCAATGCAATCCCCTTTTCCTTTAAACGGAATAAGGCCTTCCTCGCATCCAATAATAAAAACAACGGGAAACTCCAGGCCCTTGGCGCAGTGAAGCGTCATTAAAGATACTTTTTCAACATTTTGATCGAGTGTGTCATTTTCGCGTTCTAAAAATAAATTATCAAAAAATTCCTGGCGGCTTTTCGCTTTTTGCACAAGCTCCACCATTTTTAAAAAACAGTCTCTTCCTGTTTCTTGGTGCCGGGCTTTAAGGTCGCTGACAATCAGCGTTACAGGTTTCCGCGTGTCTTTTCGAATGTCTTCAAGGAAATCGGCAACTTCTTTTTCTTCATAAAAAAGTTTATCTCCCGAGGCCTGATGCGGAATTCCACTACGTTCAAAAGCTTCCTGCAAAACTTTTTGCTGTGCATTCGTCCGGTACAAGACCGCGATATCTCCAAAAGTAAAATCTCCGTGGTCGTCAACCGCAACACGCTTGGAGTCCTGGGAAAACATGCTCGTTCCCCCAACTAATTTCTCAATCTGGTGAACAACATATTCCGACTCTGCCTTTTCACTTGGCACGCAATGGACAATGAGATCTCCGTGGCCTGAAAACTTAGCCTCAAGGGCCGGAACGCCTAATATGCGGCCTTTTTTCGAAATTTGGCCCGAGGCTTTTAGAAGGTGACTGGCCGAGCGATAATTTTCACTCAGCTCTATCTTTTCCGAGCCCGGGAAATCCGCGGCAAACCCTTCAAAAAACTTTACATTGCTCCCGCGGAATCCATAAATAGACTGCTGGGGGTCGCCAATGGCAGTGACTCCGGTTTGTTTAGCGGCAAGGAGTAAAAGAAGCTTGTGCTGGGCCTCATTAATATCCTGGTATTCATCGACAAAAATATCACTATAGGTTTCCTGCATTTTTTCTAAAAGGGTTTTATCAGCTTCTAAAAGAAAAACCGTTTCAAGCAAAATATCATCAAAATCTATTAATTTCTGTTTTCTTAGCTCTTCGTTATAGGAGGTGACTTCTGAATGCGTTTCCTTTAAAGCGCAAGATTTCGTTCGCCCAATATCCTCTAGTTTTTGTTTGCGTTCGCGCTCGGGTAAATGTGGCCAAAGAGATTTAGAAACTTCTTTAACTTGAACAGATGTTGCAATGCGGTAGTCTTTAAGGGAAGAATACCGCCTTAAAATTCCAAGACAAAATTTATGGAATGTCGCCACCTCAACATCTTCAACGGACTCGCTAATATATTTTGTAAGACGCTCGCGCATTTCTTGCGCGGCTTTGTTGGTAAATGTAATGGCCAAGACATAGGCTGTCCCTTTTTGTTCATGGGCAATGCGAGCAATTCGACGGGTCAGTGTATGGGTTTTTCCTGTGCCGGGTCCGGCAATAATCAAGAGATGGCGGGCTTGGGATTTAACAGCCTGCCATTGTTTTTCGTTAAGGTCAGAGGGTTTTTGCATTTTAAAAGCTATAAGGCTTTAACTCTTAATTCTTGATTAATTAATATTAAGATTCTTAAGGCGAATTGGGCTTAGCCCTTGAGCCGAAGGGTCTTAATATTAATTTTGATACTTATTAAAACAATGTCATTTGTTTAGTAAGCGATTCCCTTTCGCTCTTTGTAAAAAGCTTTACTTTTCCATATTCGCCGTCGTAACCTGGGGCGATTTGCAGCTTTCCTTCACGCATACGCTTTATACCTTCGGCTACCACATCACCGGCAATGGCTTTAATATCTTCAATTGGTGCGTCACGCAAGATATGAAGCTCGTTTCCTAACTTTTGCAAAAGATGATAAAAAACTTCCTGCACAGCTTTTGAGGCCGGGCCAAAACCTTTAGCCTCAGAAACAACCTCAGCTAAAGGCACAAGGCTGTAAAAAGGCCGCGCGCGCTTACCCTTTTCACCTTCTTTGCGGTCAGCCAATTCTTCAACACGTGACATGACACCAACAGTCACAGGCTTTCCGCAAGCTGGGCAAAGACCTTTATTTTTAATTGTCTCCTTAGGCGTTAGCCTTACTTTGCAATCGCGATGGCCATCGTAATGATACTTTCCTTCTTCTGGAAAAAATTCAAGCGTGCCTGTGAGTCCTTTATCTTTTGGATCAGACAAAGCATTGTACATGCCATCATAAGAAAATTCTGTATCAAAAATATTTGCCTCACGTCCTAATTTTGATGCTGAATGCGCATCAGAATTTGAAATTAAAACGCAGCTGTCGAGCTGACTTAAACGCCAATTCATTAAAGGGTCAGATGATAACCCAGTTTCTAAGGCAAAAATGTGTTTAGTCAGATCACCGAAGCAATCTTCAATTCTGTCAAATCCACTCTTTGATCCTAAAAGCGCGAACCACGGCGTCCAAATATGCGCAGGAACTAAAAAAGATTTTGGATTAGATTCTAAAACGATTTCAAGCAAATTGCGTGAATCCAGCCCTAAAATCGGACGACCATCAGAATGAATGTTTCCAATTTTACCAAGCTTGGTTTGAATTTTTTCAGCAGTTTTGACGTCCGGTGCAAAAACAATATTATGAATTTTGCGCACCTTATCTAACTTTTTATAAATACTTGAGATCTCAACAGACAAAACAAAACGTACATCTTGTCTGCATCCCTTAGGAATTTGCGCGTCAACAGCCTTGGCGTATTTGCTTTTAAGCTTATAAAACCCAGGCTCTGCGGCTTCTAACTTTTCTTTAAATTCTTTAAGCCACGCCGGATGCACAAAGTCTCCGCTACCGATAACCTGAATGCCTTTTAATTGCGCCCAGAGATAAAGTGCTTCAAAATCTAATGCTTTGCTTGTCGCACGGGAATATTTGGAATGGATATGTAGGTCAGCGTAAAATTTTGCCATTAAACAACAATGTTAACAATTTTATTGGGAATAATGATAAACCTTTTGATAGGTTTATCAGCAATGTACTCTTTGACTTTGTCATCCACCAAAATAACTTCTTTTAACTCTTCTTCGCTTAAGTCAACCGGCATTTGGAATTTGGCGCGCAGCTTGCCATTTATTTGGACCACAATCTGAACCTCATCTAAAACAAGCATGCTTTCATCACAGGCAGGCCAGGCGACATCGCTAATGGTTTTATCTTTTTTTCCTAACATTTTCCAAAGCTCTTCGCAGAGATGCGGGGTCATTGGCGCTAACAACATAATCACAGTTTCAATAGTCTTGTTTATGGCCGTTTGGCTTACAGCCTTAGCGCCCTGTTTTCCCTTAAGATGCTTATCAACAGAGTTTAAAAGCACCATGATACTGCTAATAGCGGTATTAAATTTAAATCCTTTTTCGATATCATCGGTAAATTTCTTTATCGCAACATTCCGGTCATGCTCTAAATCTTTATCGCTTTCGGCTGGTGCGTCATCTTTAACGTCTTTTTGATATTTTGTTTCAGCTAAATTCCACACACGAGATAAAAATCGCCAAGAGCCTTCGATGGCGTTGTCGTTCCATTCCAGCTGATCTTCAGGTGGGGCAGCAAACAAAATAAAAAGCCTTAGCGCATCCGCGCCATATTTTCCAATCACAGCATCCGGGTCAACAGTGTTACCTTTTGACTTTGACATGACCTCGCCGTCTTTTAAAACCATCCCTTGAGTCAAAAGACGCGTAAATGGTTCTTCGAATTTAACAAGCTTAAGATCATTTAAGAATTTTGTAAAAAATCGTGAATACAAAAGATGTAAAATCGCGTGCTCAATACCGCCAATATATTGGTCAACCGGCATCCAGGTGGCCGCGTCTTTTGTATCGAAAATTTCTTTATCATTATGCGCTGAAATATAACGCAAATAATACCAGGATGAATCAAAGAATGTTGCCATAGTGTCGGTCTCTCGCTGCGCTGCCTTACCACACTTAGGGCATTTGACATTAACAAATTCTTTGCACTTAGCTAAAGGACTTCCTCCTTCACCTGTAATTTTGATATCTTCAGGCAATTCAACAGGCAGCTCTTTTTCAGGAACAGGGACAACGCCGCAGGCGTCACAATAAATTACAGGAATAGGTGTCCCCCAATAACGCTGACGGGAAATCAGCCAATCACGCAATCGCCAATGGATAACTTTTTTACCAATTTCTTCCGCCTCCATCCAATCCGCGATTTCTTCTAAAGACTCGACATTTCCAATCCCGTTAAATTGGGCTGAATTGATAAGCGCGCCTTCGTCTTCAAAGGCTTCTTTTAAATCGTCAGCGCTAATGTCAGGCCGCTTCGGATCCTTGATGACAATACGCATTGGCAATTTATGTTCTTTTGCAAATAAAAAGTCACGCTGATCATGCGTCGGCACAGCCATAATCGCACCGGTCCCATATTCCATTAAAACATAATCCGCAATCCAGATTGGCATACGCTCATTGTTAACTGGATTAATCGCGTAAAGGCCGGTAAATATTCCTTCTTTCTTTAATCCTCCCGCAACACGGTCGGTCTTACTAACATGACTTATTTTCTCAACAAATTGCGCGACAGCTTTTTCTTCTTTTGTGCCAGCAACCAATTTTTCAACTAAGGGATGTTCCGGCGCTAAAACAACATACGTCGCGCCAAAAATTGTATCTTGTCGGGTTGTAAAAACAGGCAAAGCCTCTTTTGTCTTTTCAACCTTAAAATAAATCTCAACACCATAGCTTTTGCCAATCCAATTCTTCTGCATAGTTTTAACGCGCTCTGGCCAATGCTTTAAAGTTTCTAGATCTTCGAGGAGTCTTTCAGAATAGTCTGTAATTTTAAGATACCACTGATTAAGATCTTTTTGCTTAACTTCAGTTTTGCAGCGCCAGCATTCGCCCTGGATAACTTCTTCATTGGCAAGCGTGGTTTCACAACTTGGACACCAGTTGACTGCTGAGGCTTTTTTGTATGCCAAGCCCTTTTCGATCATCTTTAAAAAGATCCACTGATTCCATTTATAGTATTCTTTGTCGCAGGTGGCGATTTCGCGATCCCAATCATATGAAAATCCCATCTTCTCAAACTCTTGGTGCATTTCGTCAATACAGCGGTGGGTCCACTTAGCGGGATCGGTTTTGTGTTTAATGGCGGCATTCTCGGCAGGTTGACCAAAAGCATCGTAACCAATCGGATGCAAAACTTCAAAACCCTGCATTTTTTTGAAACGGGCAATCACATCAGCAATGGTATAGTTGCGCACATGACCCATGTGAATTTTTCCCGATGGATAGGGAAACATTTCCAAAACATAATATTTGGGCTTTTTTGTGCTGCTGTCAGCGGCAAAAGTTTTGCTTTTCCTCCAAAACTCCTGCCACTTGGCTTCAAGCTTTTTGATGGTATCAATTGTGTATGACATAGAGAATGTATTTTATATAAATATTAGTAGTAAGGGAAGGAAAAAGATTAACTGATGACATATTTTACAGAACGACAGTGAACGTAAAATATCTGCCCAAATTTATCCAGCTTGCGCTGGATAAATGGCTGTAACTTTTGTAGACATTGATCCTGGCTGACTTGGGTCAGGATTTCCTTAATTAGATTATGCCAATAAAATAGGGCCCTCAGATTCTGCGGGCCCTATTTTCAGAACAACTCTTAAAAAACTTCTTATGCTTTTTTATCCGTTAAAACTAGCCAAAGCGCATGAATTATTCCTGGAACGCCTAAGCAAAGGGTCGCGACAATGTTAATCCAGAAATGAGTTGAAACGCCTACTTGCATGTAAGCTGCTACAGGTGGTAAAAAAATAGACAGAATGATTTTTAAAATTGGCATTCTCTCCTCCTTTTTTTGTTTTCTTCGGTTAAAAATATTTTCTAAACAGCGATTTGCGAATCCTTGCGGTCAATCGTCACTTCAGGTATTTCGCCTGTTTTGTCGACTGTAATGGTGTGGTAATTGGTGTCTGTCTTAAAGTAGTCTATTCCGCGTTCAATATATTGCTCATCAATCTTTTTAGGAGCAAAAAACTTTCGGCAGACTTGTCTTGCAACTTCAAGGTCAAAAGCCTTACAGCAATAAACATCGACAGAAATATAATTCTTTGGCGTGAGAGTGTGAATAACGATGGAACTTTCGATCAAAGGTGCCCAGCCAGAAAGGCCGGCTTTATCAGGAAAACGTGTAGCATCGCTTCGGAAAATATTCGGCGGGGCCTGCTTTTCCATGCCGAGATCATCGACAATTTCATCTAAGAACTGATAGCAAGCCGAAAGGTCGTCGCAAACACCTTCCTTGCAATCATAAAGGTCTAGTAATAATTGGTATCCAAAAACTTGGTTGGTCATTTTTCGGCACGTTCCTTTTGTTATTAGTAGTATTCTTATACTATAAAAACATGATAAAAAGCAAGAAAAAAATACCTAAATGCAAAAGTAAGGCTAAAAAATCGTTAGCAAGATAAAACTAAAAATAACCGCAAAAATGACAAAAAACCAAACAACCTTTGAGCTAGAATATTTAACTCTCCCTAAAAACCCTTTCCCTGCCCTCTGAAGACTTTCTCCGCAAAAATGACATAATAGCGCATCTTCATCAGAAATAACCATGCCGCAATGTGGGCATTGATACTCAGCCATGACGTTTCTCCTTTTTTCTTGCGAGAAAAATTACCAAAATCAAAGTGACGATTAAATAAGCAAAACTTAAAACAAAAACAAGCGTATTTTGCGTTAAATAATCAACCATCACCTGAGGATTCTTAAAAACAGCCTTCCCTACGCCGCTTAAAACAAATTGAATCCAAAAAATCCTTACAGGGGAGCCAAGAATAACAAGTATTAAATATTTGCGAAACGGAATTTTTGTGAGGCCTACGCCCAAATCCAAAAACCGGAAAGGAACAATCGGAAAAGCCCGAAAAACAAAAATGCTCCAAAATCCCGAGCGTGCAATTTTCTCATCAATTTTAACAAAGCTCCCTTTAAGCCGACTTTGGATAAAATCACGGCCAAGCTTGCGGCTTAGATGAAAAAGAATAAAGGCATTTATAATCTCTGCAACCCAAATTAAAAATGTGCTTAAATACGCTCCAAAAACAACAGCCCCGACAATCTTAAAAAGGTCTTTGGCCAGCCATGCCACAAATGTCACGCCGACATAAAGTCCGATAAAAATAATGCTTGATAGTCCCGTCGGTAAACTCTTTAGAAATCCCTCATAGTCAAAATCAGTAATCTTAAGGATTTGCCCTGCTTGCCAAAATAAAACAAGCAAGAGGATAAAAATGACAAATTTAATCTGAGGGGAAAATTTAGTATTCTGCATTCTTAAAATATTGCGCATCCTGTAATAGCTCAAAGAATTGAGGATATTGAGACTGTTTCATTTTAACATACTGCAAGAAGTTCTGCTCTGTTTTATCACGCGTCCAAAGAACTTTTTCTCTTAAATCTCCTCTTAGCAAGAAAGAGGCATAATAACTCATCGGTTGCATAACAGGATACAATTTTCTCAGTCTTATTTCTTTGTCTTCTAGAAAAATCGGCCTCTTTCCATCTTTCTGAAAATAATCATCCACCGCAGATTCCATCTGAAGACCGAGATCATAAAGGCTTTGCTTCTCTTTTGTTTGCTTAAGCAGAGCTTGATGTTGATAAAAAATATGTACCCCGGCAAAAAGGACAAGGACAGGAATTAATATTTTCTTTTTTCGATTAAAAAAAGAAAGCCATTCTTGGCTCTGCACAATAGATCCAAAAATCAAACAAACAATCGCCGCTATTCCGAAAGAAGGATAAAACGCATACCGCGGCGAATAAAGAAGCCTTAGCCCCCATTTACCTCGGCCAAAATAAACAAAAAGGAAATTGCCGACAATCCATAAAACAAAAAAAACGACAATCTTAAAATTTATCTTTTTTCTTTGAACAAATGCCATTAAAAAGAAAAAAACAATCAAAAACCAAGACAGATCGTGATAAGAAGTCAACCGCGGCAAAGTATAAACCCAAATGGCTTTACCCGTCAACAGCACAGCTCCTAATAAATTTTCTAAAGGATTGGAAATAACCGAAATAGCCTTAGTTTCGACAAGAAAAAGAACAGCGCTTAAAACCCAAACTACTGAAGGCCCGATAATTGTTCTTTTCCAGCTCTTGTCTTCAAGGCATAAAATCGTAAAAAAAATAACCCATCCCCCTGTCAGAATTCCCATTGCCGAAAACAGCGGCGCTACAAAAACACACGCCATAACAAAGAAATGCCATAATGATTTCTTTGTTTGTTGATATTTTATCAAACTATAAAATGCAAAAAGAATAACCGGAAGACAAAACGTTGAGTGAGAAAAGACTGTCTCTAAGCATCTCGTGTAGCCCATTGACCAAAGTACAAAAATACCGGCAAGAATGCCCGCCGCTTTAGAACGTGCCAGATGTTCAATAAGCTTCATAAAAATCCATCCTGACAGAAAAAAAGCCGCGATTGAAAGAACATGATAAATAAAAGGATTAACCCAAGACAGTTTAAAGCAAACAAGATAAATAAGACTGAAAAGCGGAATAAAATGTCCGTCTCCAGGCCGCATAAGATATCCAAAAAAATCTTTTATCCCATCAGCGCGAGAAATAAAATAAAAGTTATCAATATCATCTAAAGAATAAGACCACTCCAAAATTGGAATAATAATAAGGAAGGAAAAAAAAAGAACTAAAAAATAGGGATTTTTTAAAATAAATAAAACTTTCAATTTAAAAGGATGTTTTTTAATTAAGAGAAGAAATATTCTTCTTTAAATAAACCATCAAGATTGAAATCGCAGATGGCGTCACGCCCGAAATGCGGTGGGCCTGGCCTAATGTCGTCGGAGTAAAACGCTTGAGTTTCTGCTGAATTTCCATCGAAAGGCCCGGAACACTCGTGTAATCCAAATTTAAAGGAATTTTAATATATTCAAGATATTTAAACCTCTCGATGTTCTTTCGCTGCTGCTGAATAAACCCTTCATATTTAAGCTCGTATTCAACCTGATCAATAATTTCTTTAGGAAGATTTTTTAAATTTCCGTTAAAAGGCGCGATCATTTGATACGAGATACCCGGCCGTTTTAAAATATTGCTTAAAGCTGTCACGTTTCTGAGGGGAGCGCTTTGTTGCGCGCACAAGACCTCATCAATCTCTTTACAAGGCGCAATGCGCACCTTTTTCAAATGATCAATTTCTTCCTGGATAACAGCATATTTCTTCTTAACTTCTTCATAATCTTCTTTTGTCATCAAGCCAAACTGATAAGAATATTCACACATACGCCTGTCCGCGTTATCTTCACGAACAACAAGCCTATGCTCAACGCGCGAAGTAAACATGCGATAAGGCTCTTCAGTTCCCTTGGTAATTAAATCATCAATTAAAACGCCAATATACGCCTCCTCCCGCCCTAAAACAAAAGGCTCTTTTTCTTTAACTTTTAACGCCGCGTTAATGCCAGCGACAAGCCCTTGAGCCGCGGCTTCTTCGTAGCCAGTCGTTCCATTAATTTGCCCAGCACAAAAAAAGCCTTTGATTTTCTTAGTCTCTAAAAAAGGTGTCAGTTGCGTTGAGTCAATAACATCATGCTCAATAGAATATCCATATCTCACAATCTTAGCCTTTTCAAGACCCTTGATAGAATGAACAAACTTTTCCTGAACCTTTTCCGGAAGGCCAGTAGAAATTCCATTAGGATAATAAAGATCATCATCTAATCCTTCTGGCTCCAAGAAAACTTGGTGCGTATCCTTAGCAGAAAATTTTACTAATTTATCCTCGATTGACGGACAATAACGGACACCCGTTGATTGAATTTTCCCGGAATACATAGGAGAAAGGTGCATATTCGCGCGAATAATGTCATGTGTCTTTTTATTCGTTGTTGTAATATAGCACGGTAAAAGTTTCTGTGTTTTTGGAACTTCTTTTGTAGAAAATGAAAAAGGCATAGGAGTTTCGTCAGAATCTTGACGTGTCATTTTAGAAAAATCGATACTTTTGCCATCAATGCGCGCAGGAGTTCCAGTCTTAAAACTCATCAGATCAAACCCAAGACTTTGAAGATTATTTGCAAGGCAAGTTGAATTTGATTCATTAATGCGGCCTGAAGGAAACGTCTTAGGTCCGATATGAATTTTGCCATTTAAGAAAGTTCCCGGCGTTAAAACAACTGTCTTGCAATAAACAATTTCGCCTTCTTCTGTGCGGATACCATAAACTTTAGATTTCTTCACAAGAATTTCTACCACCTTACCTTGCTTAAAAGTAAGATTCTCTTGTTGCGCAGAAACTACCTTTTGCATATAAATTCGATACTTCTTTCTATCTGATTGGCATCGTGATGAATGCACAGCTTGACCTTTAGAAGCATTTAAGCGTCGAAACTGAATAGCGGTTTTATCAGCCGCTTTTCCCATTTCTCCTCCTAAGGCATCAATCTCTTTAACCAATTGCCCTTTGCCTACGCCTCCGATAGCCGGATTGCAACTCATCTCGCCGACGGTTTCAAAAGTAAGATTAATCATCATCGTTTTTAGGCCCATGCGGCTTGCGACTAAGGCTGCCTCGCAGCCCGCATGACCACCACCTATGACAATGCAATCATATACGCTTTTGCGCTTAAAAAATTGAATCATAAAGTTATTTCTTTGGATTTTCCTTAATAGAAAAGTAACTATTGATGACTGTCAAAACCAACAAAATTCCTACTAAGATGTTTAAATCAGGATATTGAAATCCCTGGAAGGTAATCACTAAAACTCCAATAACCGTCAAAGTCCACAATGAATACATTATAAGCGTGACAAATCTTCCCACCCTTTTTCCTCCATATTTTCAAAATAAAGAATTTTAAACGATCTTAAATGAAATCCTTCAAGAATTGCCTATAAGGATAGCGCCTAAATAAAAGATTGTCAACAGTCTCTTGGGTGTACAAAAAAGGAATGGAATTTAATCCGAGGCAGGTGACGCGCAGGATTCGCGCGTAATAAGCTCTGGCTCTAAAAGAATCTTAACAGCAGAATGTTTGCGTCCTGCGACGATCGCATTAAGATTGCGGACAGCTTCTTCAGCCATTTTAAAGAGTGGCTGATGAACAGTCGTAAGGCTGATAGAGCCATAGAGGCCTGCAGGGTTATCGTCAAATCCAACAACAGAAAGGTCTCTAGGGACCTTAAGGCCATTTTCAATAGCCACGTTAATGATCTCAAGGGCCATATCGTCACTGGCGGCAAAAATAGCCGTTGGGCGGTCTTTTTTAGGAAGAGCTAAAAACTTCTCAAGGGCAAGCCTCGCGCAGCGACGGGAATAATCACCTTCATAAATATATTTATCATTGATTCCAATCTTACTTTTTTTAAAAATATTTTTATACCCTTCTAGACGGTGCATCCCGCTTTGCGTCTGAAGGCTTCCGGTTACGATTGCAATTTTTTGATGCCCTAGTCCAACTAAATACTCTGTAGCAATTTCACCACCCTTGACATTGTCCACTGCAATGTAGTTAACGTCTAAATCGTCAACGATATTGTTCACAACCATGCAAGAAATATTCTCAGTCAACGCAGATTCAATTTGCTTTCGATTCTCAATAATATCTGCGAAAATAACACCGCCGACATTGGTTGTGTTTAATGGATTAAGTCCATTGGTAATATGAAAAACTAAGTCAATCTTTAAAGTTTCACAGGCGTGGCCCACTCCGCGGATTAATTCCATCGCATAAAATGAATGAAAAACACCCGGATAACCCGGCATCACAAGCCCAACTGCCGTGCTTAGTCCCCTTGCTAGCCGCTGAGCGCTAACATTAGGCTTGAAATGTAAATGGGCAATGGCTTCTTCGACTTTTTCGCGATTTTTCTTAGAAACGGTAGAAACATTATTAATTACGCGCGAAACAGTTGTAATGGATACCCTTGCGCGCTTAGCGACATCCTCGATGCTTAGGTTTCTTTTTGTCACAGTTTTTTATTTAATAATGTCGCCCGTTTGAAGCGGCATGGATTGTTGTTTGATATCTGCGGCAGAGATATCTTTGCGAACTTGGATAACTTCTAACTCGCCGATATACTGTGAGCCGCGATAAACGCTGAAGGTGTCACCAATATTTGCACCAGAAGTCTCCCCGATGTCGATAATAACAAAATTATTTTCTTGATTGATGTTGATAATTGAGCCTGCAGACTCAAAGGATGCTACAGGAGTTGTCTCCATAGGCTCAGAAGAAGGCATGTCGATTGCGCTGTTACCGTTAACAACGATAGGCGGTAAGATAATTTCTTGGGATTGTGATCCGTTAAGTTTTCGGTCGATGTCGCGTCTAATGTCAGAAACCTCATCGATGCGGCTTTGTACAATCATTTCTGTTTCATCGAGTTTTTTTTCAATCTTATTCTTATCGCTCTGCAGCCTGGAAACACTCCTCTCTAAAATCACTTTAAGCGCTCCCAGCTGTTTGACCTGGGAGCGCAGTGATAAATTTTCATCTTTGATCTTTCCTAGATGCTCGTCTATAAACTGTTTATTATTCTTCTCACGTACTAAGTCTACCGAAAGATTATCAATCATCTCTTGTGTACGTTTTGCTTTTTGTTCAATTTCGTCTCTCTCGTTCTTTAGATAACTAACTTCTAACCCTAAGTCGGTATTTTCTTTCTTGAGCTCTTCAATCTCGATTGAGCTCTCAGCCAATTCATTTTCTAAATCTCCAACGCGTAAGCTCAATTCAGCTTTTTCTTGTAAAACATCAGCCCAATAGCTTTCAAGTTCTTTATCTGGTTCTTGGTCGACAGTCTGAGAAATCACAACAGGCGCAGCCTTTTGTATTGGTTTCTCTTGAAGCTTGGCAATAGCATCATCTCTCTCTGTTTGAACTTCCTTATAACGATTTTTCCATTCATCTTTTGCTGCAGTTGCTTTTTCAATCTTATTGTTCATTTCAGCAATACGATCTTGAAAAGCCTCAACTTGCCCAGTAAGCTCATCAACTTGATCCTCTAAATCTTCTTTAAAAGCAACAGCCTCCTCTGCTCTTTTAGACAACTCGTCTTTTTCTTGAGCCAAGGCCTCGGACTGCTTTTGACTCTGAATCAATTTCTTTTTTTGCTCGGACAATTCTGTCGTTATTTTTGCGTTGGCTTCGTCTAGTTCGGTCTTTTGGCTTAACGTCGAAAGAGCAATCCCAACACTCACAAGTAAAAGCAGAGCTAAAATAATAATAATCTGCTTAGCAACTTTTGACATAATTCCTCACTTGTTAAATAAATTCATTTTAAATACTGATATAATTTTATGTTATTCTTAATATATCAAAGAGTTAGATACAAAACAAGAAAAAGTATATTTTTTATTATATTAATAAAAAAATAATTACTAACCCTGCGAATGCGGTGTTATTTCGTACAACGATTTACCCTCACCAGCGCTCCGTAAATTATACCCTTAATAACTTAATAAAATAAAGAGGGCTAGAAATTTCCAGCCCTCTTTATAGAATAATACTTGCTCTGCTCTTTATTCGTATCTTATGTCGTCTAAATAAAAAGTACAGCTCTCTGGGTTAACATCAACGTTAGTAGACCATGAGAACCCTCCGCTGACATATGTTAGATCTTTACCTCTTAGATCAATAGAATACTCTTTCCATTCATTTGTCAAAATGACGGGCCCGATAAAAGCTGAATCGGTATCCGGATAGTCTCCCGTAACCCCACCCATTTTAATCTCTTCAATTCTCTCGCCGCCTTTTTCGCCTTTGGCCCAAAAAGTTAGCTTCGTTGCGCCATTGAGATTATAGCCACCTTTTCGGCTTCCCCAATTATGCGCGGGATTCTGCCAATAAATTCCGGCCCAGCGTGCACTTTCTCTTGAGCATTCAACATCGTAAATAACCTTGATACATGTCCTTTCCGAATGACAACTTTCCTGCCAACGGTCATTAAAATCGAGGCACTGTCCGTCGGGCATAAATCCCGATGGGATATAGTGATTGTCTCTGGACCCAATATTTGTATAAATAGGAAACGCCTTAAACTGAGTTTCTTCTTGTTGGTTGGAAGATGATTGATTTTCTTGATTGGATTTCTGCATGCACCCTGCAAAAATAACAAAAAGAACGCAGAGCCCCACCAGCCCTTTTTTCATTTGATCCCCTTTCAAATCCTTAGAATTTTAGCGGTTATAAGAAAAGAGTCCCCGTGAACATAAAAGAGGGACTGGTGTCCGCTGCTAGTGGCAGCGGACACTCGAATTACATTTCGTCTAGTTCTTGCACTCTTTGCTCAGCAGCTTGAGCCGGTTTCCAAAACCAGCCGTTTGCATCCCAGCATTGTGCATAAAAATATTCATTCATAACTTTGTTGAATGCTTTTTTAGCCTCAGGGACCATACCAGCTTTTTTATAAGCTTCGCCTTGAATAAAATAACATGTTCCGACATCATTTAAAGCCCAATAAGAAAAAATTTCTTCATTGGTTTCCCACGCATATTCCGTAAGAGAGGCCTGCATCTCTTTAGCTTTTTCTTCATAAATCTTAAGACATTTATTGGTATATGTTAAGACGAGATCTAAATCATCTTTATTTAACGCTTCCCATGCCTTTGTTGTTAAAGTTGCTGAAGAAGAATCGCCAAAATCAACATCAACTCCGGATTCGATAGCGTCAAGTTTTTCTTGCGCAGCTTCTGCCGGCTTCCAGAACCATCCGCCATTATCCCAACATTGTCCATAGGTGTATTCATCAACTAGTTTCTGATAAGTCTCTTTAGTTTCATCCATCATATCAGCCTTGCGATAGGCTTCAGCCTGAACAAAAAGAGAGGTCGCCACATCGTTTAAGGCCCACATCTTGAAAATTTCTTCCTTTTCTCCTTCAACATAGCCTTCTAGAGATGCCTGCATCTCTTTGGCTTTCTCGCTATATAGATCTAAACATTTGTTCACGTAGGTAGAAACAAGATCTACATCACCAGCATTTAATGCTTCCCAAGCTTTTGTGGTAAGCGTTGCTGAAGAAGAATCACCAAAATCAACATCAATTCCCGCCTCAATCGCATCTAATCTTTCTTGCGCAGCTTCTGCCGGCTTCCAAAACCATCCGCCAACATCCCATGTTTGACCATAGGTATATTCATCAACTAATTTCTGATAAGTCTCCTTGGCTTCATCCATCATGTTGGCTTTGCGATAGGCCTCAGCTTGAATAAAAAGGCAAGTGGCCACATCATTTAAGGCCCACATTTTAAAAATATCATCTTTTTCCCCTTCAACATAACCCTCTAGAGATGCCTGCATTTTTTTTGCTTGTGCGCCATAAAGTTCAATACACTTATTTGTGTATGCTAAAACAGCCTCAATATCACCTGAATTCAAGGCATCCCATCCCTTTGTTGCTAGCGTAACAGAACGATAATCGCCAAAATTATACGCGCTGGCAATCATGGGACTCGCAAGCCCAATTCCAAGCACAAGCAAAGCAGTAATTAAAACTCTTTTCATTTTCCTACCTCCCTTTATCTTGTTTGATTAATTGATTAATATTTATTATTCTCCATTTGCCATGAATTGTAAGTATAGCATGCTTATCGACCTTTTGCCGAGAATTTAAAAAGTCCTGTTACGGATTCCAAACTCCCTGATAATAGTAATAAGCCTTGCGTAATTGCCTCATAAATGGACTAAAACTACCATTTCCTTGCCCTGTGATCCCAAACCACTCTTCATACATATATCCATCTGGAAAAGGCCCCTGAGCCCCAGCTGTTTTATCATGAAAACAAGGCTCATAATTCTTCCACCATTCATCAATCCACTCGAAAATAACCCCACCTAGCGCATTGCCAACACCATCTTTTGTCCCTGAGGCATTAAACATAATATCGTCCCAGGCCCCTTTGTGGTAATCAGCCTGAGCCTGTTCAGCATCTTCACGCTCAAGAAAATTTGCATAAGCCGGACATCCATATTCTGTAATAAAAGCCGGTTTTCCGGTGGCATCGAAAACCTGCTCCCAAAATGACCCGAACCCATAATCCCCGCGATAGGCATTTGCCGTAAAAATATCCACATTGGGACAATTTTCAGCAAAAACATCTAAAAATAAACTGTCCCCATTGCACATCGCAACAGGCCGAGTATTATCAATAGTTTTGATCATTCGGGCAACTTCATCAACAAACTGATAGTAAGCTGCTGGTTTTTTGTCAGCATTACACCCTAGGCCATAATTGTTTTCATTACCTAAAAGCCACATCAAAACAAATGGCTCATCTTTAAATTCTTCAACCATGGCACGTACAGATGCCAGCATGTTTTTCTTATGCTCAAGATTTTCGTAATCTGTTCCTTCAAACCATGTCGCTCCTGAACCCAAGGCATACTTTCCTAAAAAATCACTCATAATCGTCATGATGCCATAATTTTCATAAAGATCACGCAATACTTCTTTAGTTGGATTGTTAGGCTGTTTATAAACACGGATGGTATTGACACCCATTTCTTTTAAAAGCTGAAAATCTCCAACAACCGGTTCATCTGGATCTTTGTCGTTATTAAAATTCTTATCGATCCAGGAGTCATACGGCCCATCAGGCTTGCCGTTATTATTAGTGTCTTCAAGCATCCAGTCTTCCATGGTGCCTTTATCCGGGCTCTGGCAAACTTTTGTAGATTGGTAGGTTATTGCCTGAATCATAAACGGCTTGCCGTCGACCTGAAGCTGCCAATGTCCTGTTTTAGAATCCTGGACCAATTTTACCTTTTCGCCGCCAATGACCTGACTTGGATTTTTGATAAGCTTTTGAGAAGAAGGCTTGTTAAAATATTTCCTAAATTTTTCTTTAACTTTATCAATCCAAGTTTTTTTGGCGAGCGTACCCGGCCAGGTAATGACAACATCGTTAAAAATGTCGTTATCAAAACCATTGATAACTTGAATCCTTGCGCCTTCATATTTTAGATCAAGCTCGGGATGAATATTCACTAAATGTCTAATTTTTGCAATAGCTGCCTGAGCCGGATACCATGGTGTATTCCAATAAGTTTTCCCAACAGCTTTAGGAAAATGAACTTGAATAACGCGGTAGCATTTCAAAGCTTCATAGAGCATGTCAGCTTTCTCAAAAAGAAGTCCTAAATAAAAAAGTTTTACGCCTTGAGGCTCTGAGGCCATCGCCCATTTATAAAATGCTACCTCAAGGTCGTCGGTGTGGACATAGTCCCAATGACTACCTTGAAGACGCCCTTCTTTTTTTAGTTGACGATAAAGCGGATCTTTTAAAACACCGGATGTGTTTGGATAAATGCCTTCGCCAATCGCTTTCATCAAGCCTGCCGGGTCATCCATTTTATAAACATAATCTTTGGTGCCGACGTTTAAAAAACGTCCATATTCCTTATAATCTATAATATCTTCGGTCCCCGGCGTGTGCAATTTTGGCATCGTTTTTTGACCACGGTCCACTTGCTCAACCTGAGTTTCCTCGTAACGCCCTTCAAGCTTATCTAAACTTGCCTGACTTTTTTCAGCAATCGACCAATACCATCCTCGAGGATCCCACGTTTGAGACCATGGAAAATCATCGACAATAGTGTGAAAAATTTCTTTAGCCCTATCCATTTCTCCAAGGTACATTAAGGATTCCGCATAAATAAAATTACAGGTGGCAACGTCATTTAATGCAAAATAATCATCCTCTGTTCCTTTAGCTGGAAAATCACTCAATAAAGCCTGCTGCGCTAAGGCCTCATCCTTATAATTTTTAATGCATTCTTTGGCTAGGCGTTCAACCTCCTCAAAATTATTGCTTGATGATGCCTCCCAAGCCTTACGCACATACTCGTTAGAAGGCGAAACTTCTGCCTGCGCATTTGTGCAAATAAAATAAAATCCAAAAAATAAAATTGTTCCCAAAATGACTTTAAATAATTGTTTTTTCATCCGGCAATAGCTCCTGCTGATAGACCTTTAATAATGTGTTTTTGCATAAACAAGTAGACTAAAATGACCGGTAATGCCGTAATAGACAAACCTGCCATCAAAAGCGGATAGTCCGTGCTATGCGACCCTTGGAAAACCATCAACCCCCTTTGTAAAGGCATCAGGTTTTTATCGTTTAAAAGAAGTGTTGCTAAAATATATTCATTCCAAACATTCAGCGTGTTAAAAATAACAATAACCGCAATCGCGGGCCTTGCCAAAGGCAACGCCACGTGACGCCAAATGCCCAACTTCGAACATCCATCCATGCGCGCGGCATCTTCTAAGGCCGGCGACATTTTGTCAAAAAATGTTTTAAGAATGTAGATGCTTAGAGAAAGGCCTACATTAATCATGCAAAGAATATATCCGATGCGCGTATTCGCCAAATGAAGCTTGTTCATCAAAACATAGAGCGGAACGAAACTTCCCGGCAAGGGAATCATCATAGCAGCTAAAAACATATAAAAGAAAAAATTCTTCCCCGGAAAATCTAGACGAGAAAACGCATAAGCCGCCAAAGAAGCAACCATCACAATACCAAAAACAACGCTAACAGTGTAAATCACGCTGTTGATAAAATACATTCCAAAGCCACCTTTAGTCCACGCTAGATAAAAATTCTCAAAATGAATACTCGCCGGAATAAGGGCCTTATCAACAAACACTGTTTCATTAGTCATTAACGCTGAACGAAACATCCAGATAAGGGGAAAAAGACATGTTATGGCAACAGCCATCAAAAGCGTATGCAAAAATATCGATTGAATGACACTTTTTGCTTTAAAGCGATTTAGCATAAACTTGTCCCTACCTTGCCTCGTCTTGTTTAAATCTTTTTGAAATTTTGTTTAACGTAAATGAGCTAACAATCAAAATAAAACCAAAAACAATGCCCTGTGCACAAGCATAACCAAAACGGCTTAACCCTGTCATGGAAAGTAAAATGCGCGTAACCGGGACTTCTGTGTGATACACTAGCCCTTGTCCCACCATCGAAAGCACAAGAACAAAAACCTGCATTGAACCTAAAATCGTCAAAATCATCACCATAAGAAATACCGGAACCATCATCGGAATCGTGATGTCTTTAAGCGTGCGAAATGGCCCTGCTCCGTCAACGCGGGCAGCCTCATAAAGTTGCCGGTCTATGGTTTGCAGCCCGGCAAGCATAATGATAAATCCCCAGCCAAAGCCTTTCCAGCTATGAACCAAGGCAATACACGTCAAAGCGGTCTTAGGGTCAGAGAGCCAATTATGCACCAAATGATTCAAATGAGCTTTTGTCAAAAAAAAGTTTAAAAGCCCTATAGGCTCGCCCGATTGAATTCCAGAGTGCAAAATCCACTGCCAGATTAAACCAACAACAACTTCGGATAAAACCGGCGGTAGATAAAAAACAACACGATAAAATTTACGTGCGCGGATATCACGATCGCAGGACAGCGCCAAACCAAAGGCCAAAGCGTTTTGAAAGATCAGAGCAATCAAGGTAATGTAGCCGGCATGCCACATCGAAGTCCACCACACCTTGTCTTGCATAATTTCTTTAAAATTACCAAGCCCTATAAATGTACGGGTCAAACCTATTCCATCCCATTCGTGAAAAGATAAGTTAAGAATTTCATAAAAAGGATAAATATAAAAAACAGCAAAAATAGCAACAGCAGGAAAGATAAAAAGATAATTCTCTGCGGTGCCTTTAAACTCTAAAAAAGAAAACCTTTTTGCTTTTGTTTCAGCCATTATCTTCGGTTTTTTGCTCTTTCGAGTTGACGAATTTTTATCCTCTGAACTTCTTCTGCCGCCTGTTCAGGACTTCTCTCCCCTATACTTATAGACTGTATTTCTTTGCCAAAAGTTTCAGTCACAAGAGGATCTTCATTATATTTCCAGGTGGATGGATGCGTTATATCATCCATTGCAGACGCAAACTGGGAAAGAATTTCCGGAATCGAAGACAACGCATGTCGATTAGATGGCAAATTTTTTGTCTCCGCCGATAAAAAGACCTGTTGCCTTTCTGAAGTGAGCCATTTCAAGAAATCAATCGCTTTATCTTTTTTCTTCGAAGAATTATTGACCATAAACGAAGATCCGGCTGCACCCCAAATTCTCATCGGAAGATTAGGGTTAACTTTTGGCGGAAGCATCGCACCATATTCAAGGTCTGGATTCATGCCATTGTAAACATTGACACACCAGGAACCATTAAAAGCAAATGCCGCACGCTCGAGGGCAAAATCTTGTTCGGCATATTTGTTGTTTTTGGTTACAATACCCTTAAAAAGCGCGTCGCTATCCCGTAGTCTTTCAAAAATTCTAAAAACCTCGACCCAATCATTATCTGTGTAAGGAACTTCTCCACGATAAGTTGCCATGATTTTTTCTTCGCCCATGATATTAAAAGCGTAATTTGAGGCAAAACAATCAAGTAGCCACAGCTCGCCCCATCCAGAGATCAAACCGTCAACACCAATACGACGTAAAGCATGAATGTCTTCAATAAATTCATCAAATGTTCTTGGCGGCCTTCCAATACCAGCTTTTTTCAAAAGCTTCTCGTTATAAAGCATTTGAATATTCATAACATCAATCGGAACTCCATAAATGCCCGGCTTAACACTGTATATGTTTCCTTCTTCAAACCGATTTACATTAAGAGCCTTGGCAAACAAGCTCTTTTCCCAGATCCCTTCATTTTTCTGAAACTCCTCTGTCAAGTCGGCAACAAATCCGCTTTTAACAAAAACGGCAAATTTTTCTTTTTCTTTTAGAATTCCATAGATATCAGGAAGGACACGGGCTTGGGCTGCGGCAATGATTTTTTGTGAATACGCATCTGAAGGGGCATAAAGTTCAAATTTAACTTCAATTCCTGTTAACTGCTGATATTGATTTGCGAGTTTTTCGAAAGTGTCTTGGCGGTCGGTCATCCAATGCCAAACAGTTATCGTGTTTGAATTGGTATTTTGCATACAACCGAAAAGAAAGAAACAACATAGACAAAATAGAAAAATCTTGAGTTTCATTTAGCTTCCTTAATGAGATAGATACTTTAGGTTGGTAAGGACTCAAGTCAACTGAAACATGAAACAAAAGTATATCATGACTGATAATTCTTGTCAAAATGATAAATATAATAATAAATAATATTATTATATATGCCAAATACAAAAAACAATAAAATCCTAAACTATTGGAAATAAAGAAGTTTTAACCGAGAATAACTTTAACTTGGTGGGTTTTCTTATCACCTGTTACGGGGAGCAGATTACCCTTGATTTCTCTTCCATCAAAAATAATCTTCTTAACGCCACTGGTCTTGCCCTTGGGATTTAAAATTTCAATATTATAAATACTACCGCGGAAAGGCCTGCGGATAGAATATTTCTTCCATTTCTTAGGAATAGCCGGGTCAACGCGCAAACCGTTAAATTCACGTCTCACGCCTAAAAGCCATTCAGTGGCTGCCATAAAATTCCAGCCAGCCGTTCCGGTAATCCAGGTAAAAGCTCCTTCACCATAACGGTAAGGATTTTGAGGACCAGCCAAATATTCCGCATAAGCATAAGGCTCTGTCTTATAAAGTTCCATGTCTTTCTGAGAATTCGGCATAATCTTTTTCATCGCCTCATAAGCCTTATCCCCTAAACCACTCATCGCGTAAGCGACAGCCATAAAAGTAGCCGCGTGACAAAAAACCGCGGCGTTTTCTTTAGTCCCTTCAGAAAACATGCTAATGCGGCCCAAACGCTTTACCCAAGAAGAATAAGCCGGAGCAAACAATGCTAATCCATGCGGCCCATTCAAATGCTTATCAACAGATTTTAAAACCTTTTCTTTTCTTTTACCTTTAGCCACACCGGCGAGAACAGCCCATGATTGCGAGTTCAAGAAAATCTTACCCTCTTTATCTTTGTGGCTCCCGTAAACCTGGCCATTATCATCAAATCCACGAGAATACCAATTGCCATCCCAGCCTTTTGTGTTAATTCTTTTATCCATGGTATCAGCCATTTTTGCATATTTCCTGACTTTTACTTTTTCACCAACAAAATCACAAAGCTCGGATAAAATGCGAAGCGATCTCACTAAAGCCTGAGCCAACCAAACGCTTTCTCCCTTATGCTTAATACCGGCAGCATCAATAGCATCATTCCAGTCGGCATGCCCAATCAATGGAAATCCTTTTTGGCCAACATCATTAAAACAAAATGTTAAATTCTTCTCTAAGTGTTCTAAAAGAGTTCCTGTGCCGTCTTTCTTGGTACCACCTTTCCACTTTAAATCAACATGCCACCCACCGGACCATTTATCTTTGATATAAGAAACTTCTTTATAAAGAATGTTTGTGTCACCTGTTTCTTTAACATAAGCGCTTACCGTTGTGGTCAACCAAATCTGATGGTCTTTGTTAGGCAAAAATTTATGCGGCCCAGATTCAGACCAGCCCGGGGCAGAAGTTCCATCTCGACGAATCAGCGACGCAATCTTTAGAATTTTTTGACGTGTTAACTTTTCATCAATGGAAACAATGGCCTCAGAATCCTGACAAGAATCACGATAACCTCTTCCTCCTGAGCCTTCATGGAAAAAGCTTGGCGACCGTGACCATAAATTACAAATGTATGTCTGATATTTCAGCCAAACATTGACCATCGTGTTAAGGTCTTTGTCTGGTGTCTGAATCTCAATATTATCAACAATCCTTTTTTGCCAAATGTCTTTTGTTCTTTGCAATTCCTTCTTGGCATAAGAAACTTTTTTATAATTGCGCAATATTTTTCGAACATCAGCAGTCTTATCTGTCTGCCCTAAAACCACAACAAATTCTTTAGTTTCGCCTGCCTTTAAGGTTACGTTATGCTTAAACGCGCCAATACCATCTTCGCCTGAACAAATATGAAAATCCTTAAACTTCCCTTTTACAACAGCGTCGGGGTTTTCCTCGGTATTATAACGTCCAACAAAAGCCTTTTTCTGCGTGCAAGCACCTGCGACTGGCAAAGAAGAGGCAAAAAATACAAGGCTGTCAAAAGGCTGAATGTTCATCCCCTGCCACTGAGCAGTCTTTTTAGCAAAAATTGATTTTTGTTTTTTATCGAACCAAATACGGTTGTAAAGATTCATAATATTGCGGTAGCGCAGCTCTTCATGATAATCACCTAAAAGAAATTCTACATAAGGAAAGACTTCGAGCTTTTTTGTTTTCTTGGTGTTATTTGCCAATTTAACAATCCAGGCCTCGCAATTATCATTTTCGGGAACAAAATAAGTAACTTCTGAATTAACGCCATTGTTTTTAGATTCGATAGTTGTATATCCGAGTCCGTGGCGGCATTGATACGAAGTAGGCTTCGTGCGCAAAGGTTGATACGTCAAAGACCATGCTTTGTTAGCTTCACGGACAAATATATATTTGCCTGGGCGGTCTAACTGATAGTCTTCTGGGTGCCAACGGGTCAGACGGTTTATGCGGCAATCCTTATAAAAGCTATATCCACCGGCACATTGCGAAATAATAGCGCAATATTTTTCATTTGTAAGGTAATTAATCCAAGGAAAAGGCGTATCTGGGCGTGTAATGATATATTCGAGATTATCTTTTGAGAAATGACCGTATTTCATAATTCCTTGTATATCCTTTATTTTCAATTAGATTCAAATGGAAATAAATCGAGAATGAAGTTTAACATGGCCGCAAGGGTGCGGTCAAGATTTTTGTTACTTTAATAGAGAAGAAAAATCTTACGCTGGAGTGGTGAGAATTCGGCTAGTCTGCATTAAATTTATCTTGTTAAATTGAATGCCGACTTTCCAAAAAAGAGGGTCTTCCTTGCCGACCCAAACAACTTCTCCCTTAACTTCTAAAGGTTGAACGCTATTAGGATACTCAAAAAGAAGAGAAAGCTGATCATTTAAGAAAACTTCTTCGGTGCTTAAAATATTCGCCCCTTCAGCAGAAAGGTTTTTAACCAAAACACTTCTTTCCTGGTCAGAATTCTCTTTTCTTATGCGGCTAGGAAGCTCTGCGCTAAGCCTCTCAAATATGCGCTGATCTTCCGCAACATGCTGCGACATATGATACTCTCTTTCTCCGTGGCGTAATTATTCCTAAGATTGGTGGGGTTTTCTTAGGTCTTTATTCGTGAAAATAGCTCTCAATGCGCGACTGTGCTGTTTCAGAAATATCCGGAAAAGTCATGCCGATTCTATAGGTTGAAGCTTTTACAGCTTTTTCAACCCATTTAACTTTTCCCTGAATTAACACAGGCTCTCCATCGCGCGCAAGAGAAATCTCTATCATCATCTTGGTGTTAATAGGGATAAATCGCGCGGAAACAAAACCAACGCCTGACTTGCTAATGTCGATCGTCTGACTCTGCCCTAGCGTCTCCTTCTTTTCATCCAGTAAAGGAACTTGACAATCATATCTTGCAGCGATCCTTTTTTCCATTATAAACCATCCATTTTATTAGAATTAAAACGTTTATTTCTCCCGCGTGGCTTCGTGGCTAAGGTAAATATAACATATGCTTTGCGAATTATCAAGGTCTTGTTTGCTAAAAAAGTAAGAAAATAAAACTTATTGATTCCCCTTAAAACCCGTGCTATATTAAATTTTCAAAATTAACAACTTTCTCGAAAGATTTACTAAAATGACCGAAAAAACTCAAGAACAAGAACACCAGGATTCTCAATCCCCAAAAAAGATTCTGCCAAAAGATCAAGAGCAAGTTAGCTTTAAGGAATACGAAGATCTAAGGAAAAGAGAAATCGAAAAACGTAAAAAGAAGAAAAAAGCTCCTCCAATAGTTAATACAATTTGCAACATCTTTTACTTTATCTTAGCCGCCATTGGACTTTTTTTTATGGGATATTTTGCTTTCGCGATGATAACTACTCCCGCTAAATAAAGTTCTCGCTACCTAAACTTTACAAATCGATATATTTCTGAAGGCTATCAGCAAGGTCATTACACCCCATTTTTCTTAACTTCTCAACTTGTTGGCGAGCCCTGTGCTTATTGTTATTTGAAAGATAAAAAGTCCCAAGTTCCCAATAATGCTCAGGGACACCCGGTTGAATCCGGATAATTTCCTTATAAATCTCCTCTGCCCGCTCCATACTGGCATTATTTTTTGCAGCATTGGCCTTTGCCGAAAGAAAAGCAATCTCCATCTTCTCGCAAGAACAAAACGTAAAGCTCAACAATAAAATTAAAAAAACAAAGAATATCTTTTTCATACAAACCCCCTCTTTTATTTTATCAGTACTTTTGCTCCTTACTTCTTGAATCCTATATTTTTTTAAGATATAGTAATTAATAATTACTTAGAAAGACCTCAAAAAAATATTATGATTAATAACGTCGATATTATTATAACCCTTATTCTTCTTTATGTCTCCTTTATCGGATGGCAAAAAGGCATTGTTCGTCTTTGCATCGGATTCTTTTCATTTATAGCAGCAAGTTTTATCGCTGGTATTTATTTTACGCAGACACACAATATCGCTCATACCATATTTGCCTTCTTTATCGGTTCTTTTATCCTTTCTCTTCTTCTATCTAAAGGGCTTGCATCCTGGAATAAAAAAGTTTCCGGCGGAAAACCACCGTTCATCCTGAGCAGACTTTTGGGAGTTGCTCTTATTACAACTTGGATGGGGTCATTGGCGGGCTTAACTCTTTTTGCTGTTTCTATTCTTCCAGTCAAGGCTTCTTTCTTTCAAAATGCAAAAAATGCTGTTTTGAATTCCAAGTCCTATGCCTTAATAGAGCAATATGTTTTTAAAGAAGTTCCTGCTATAGAAAGAATTTCTCTTCTAGCTTCAATCAGTGAAGGCGAAAGCGATGAAGCCTTCCCCATCAGCCAAAAACAAATTGAAGAAATTCGCTCATCTAAGGAATTTAAAGCAATTCATGAAAGCGAAACTATGCAAAAAATGCTCCAAGACGAGGATCTGATGAAAAAAATACAAAACAAAGACATCACCGGCATCATCTCTGACCCAAAGATGCAAGAGCTTCTTCAAGACAAACAATTTATCGCAGACCTTCAAAGTCTCTACGGCGGACTTCTTCAGCAAGGCATTTCCCAGGATTCAACCCAGGAATTTCCATCTAAATTTTAACCCGAAATTTGCATTTAAACATTCTTATTCTATCGGTAATGTAAAAATAGATAAATGCAAAACACCTTTGGCTCCGCCTAGGCGGACAAGTCGTAACAAGTTGCGGCGGTGCGACCTTTCAGATGGATTTTGCTTTAGCAGAATCCAGGTTTAATTCTTATTTTCCAACACAAAAAGACGAAAAAATTTTATCGATAAGGTCATTGTCGATATCTTTCCCGGTGATTTGATCAAGAAGGCTTATGGCAAGCTTGATTTCTTCAGAAATAAATTCCAAAGAAAGATTTTGAGAAAAATGCTCTTGGGCTTTTTCAAGAGCTGTTAAACATTTTTTAAGTGATTCAATCTGGCGAAGATTACTAATGAGAATTTTTGGGGTTTCAAGCCGCTTTCCGTGCAAAGCATTTTCGACAATCATTTCCTCGAGGGGATTAATACCTTGTTTTTCAAGAGCAGAGATTTTCGCCATCTTAAAATTAGGGAGGAGCTTTCTAAAAGCCCCTTCGTCAATTTTGGTAGGACAATCACATTTATTTAAAACAATAATAACATTTTTATCTTTAATTCTATTCGCAAGATTAATATCTTCTTGTGAAATTTCCTGCGAAGCATCAAAGAGGAGTAAAATAATTTCCGCTTGATCAATATAAAGATGACTGCGTTTGACAGCCTCCTCTTCTATAGAATCTCGTGGATCCAAGATACCGGCAGTATCAATAAGCTGTAAAGGGATGCCTTGAATTTGTGCGGATTCTTCGATAATATCACGTGTCGTTCCTTCGATGTGACTAACAATAGCACGCGGTTGCTTTAAAAAAACATTGAGCAAGGATGATTTCCCAACGTTAACCTTGCCACAAATGACGACCTTGATTCCTTCTTTTAAAATACGCCCTTGCTCGCTTGAGGCAAGAAGCGCTTCCACATGCTTTAGCGCCTCTTTAATATCAATAGATAATTTTTTACGACTTGATGCATCAATATCATCTTCAGGAAAATTAACAACGGCCTCAATCTCGGTATAGGCATCCATTAAATATTCGCGAATGGATTCAAGCTCAAGAGTTAAATCACCTTTAAGTTGATTAATACTTAATTTTAAAAAAGCATCTGTTTTAGCACTAATAATATCTGCCACAGCCTCAGCTTGCGTTAAATCAATGCGTCCGTTTAGAAAAGCTCGCTTAGTGAATTCTCCGGGCTCAGCCAGCCTTGCTCCGTGATCAAGCGTAAGCATTAAAATCTTTTTTAAAGGAACCGTGCCTCCGTGACAGCTAATCTCAACCACATCTTCGCAGGTATAACTTTTTGGCGCGCGCATCACCGTCAAAAGAACCTCATCAACAACCTCTTCGGCTTTGCCCTTTCGATTAATAACGCGGCCATAATGAAGCGTAAAAGTTTTAAACTCTGACGGCTTTCTTTCATTAACGCCAACGAAAATTTCATCGCCAATTGAAAGTGCTTCTTTACCGCTTACGCGGACAATCCCAATGCCTCCTTGGCCGGACGGTGTTGAAATCGCTGCAATCGTATCTTCTAAGCTGTTTTGATACATTTATCCTTTATTTCTCCAATTAAGTAAATTGACCCTGTAACTAAAAGAATATCATCTTCGCTTGAATCTTGTAAGACCATTTCAAAAGCTTGGTTTGCATTCTCAATAATTTCGGTTTCTGTTTGCGGAAAAAACTCCTTTGCTTCCTGCAATGAAAACGAATAACTTCGCGAGTGCTGAGCTTTTGTTAAAATAACTTTTTTTGCTACGTGCGAGAGAGCCTGACAAATACGGATCTTGTCCTTATCATGGCTCAAACCTAATACAACTGTTGCTTTTTTATCTTTAAAAATTTCTTGATATGTTTTTACCAAAGCCTGCGCCGAGCCTGGCGTATGCGCGCTGTCTAAAATCACAAAAGGATTTTTAGAAACAACTTCAAAACGACCTGGCCATCGCGTATTTTTAAGACCCTCTTGTGCTTGAAGCTCTGAAAGCCTTCTGCCTTTTAAGCTCAAAAACCACTCTACCATAGAAATCGCAATCGCTGCGTTTGCCGCTTGATGTTCTCCTAAAAGGTGGGTCTGCAGACCTACATATTTTGCCTTCGGTGTTTGAACATCAAAGACTTGTCCATCAATATTGTGCTGATGAACATCACAAGAAATTTCTTGTCCAAAGATTAAAGGCTTTATATCAAAATCCTGTGCGCGAGCCTTGATGCAATCTAAAACTACTTTTTCCTTACTTGAAGCGATAACAGCTTTTGTTTGTCCATTTATAATCGCAACCTTTTCTTGGGCGATATCTTCTAAGCCTGGCCCTAAAATCTCAACATGTTCAAAATCAATCGGCATTATTGCACAAATCTTTTCACCAAGTGTATTGGTTGCATCAAGCCTTCCGCCAAGGCCAGTCTCAACAACAACGACATCAACATTTTCTTTTGCGAAATAATAAAATGCGCACGCAGTTAAAATTTCAAAATACGTTAATGCCTCTACACTTTTATCTGCAGCCGGTTGAACTTGTGCTATCAATGCATCAAAATCATCTTGAGAAATTTTTCCTTCAAAAGAATTTTGTTTTTCTGTGGAAGAGGATTTAGAGTTTAGAATTCTGATGCGCTCTTTAACATCGATTAAATGCGGCGAGGTATAAAGCCCGACGGTGTAACCAGCTTCCCTTAAAATCGAGGCTGCAAAAGCGCACGTTGACCCCTTCCCTTTTGTCCCGGCCACATGAAAAGAAAAAAACTTTTGAGTAGGATCCTTAAGTTCGTGCAAAAGCTTATTAACACGCGTAAGGTCAAAAACAGCGTCTTTGGCAATATTTTTAATTTCGTAATTGGGTAATGTATCTAGGTAAGATTGGGCTGAAAAAGCCATCAGGTTTTAACCCGTGTTTTGTATTAGTAAAATTGTTTTTAAAACTTGAACCATGTAGAATTCAGGATTAACCCTGAACCGAACTACGTTCTGGTTCAAATTTGCGATAAAGATATTTTTCTAAATTTCTATTACAAATTTCGGGTTAATGTTTAAAGTGACGGACGCCTGTTGTGATCATCATTATTTTACGTTTATCTGCTTCCTGGATAACATCTTTATCGGCAATAGAACCACCAGTTTGAATAATAGCCTTGATTCCAGCCTTGGCAGCAATTTGAATATTGTCGACTTTAGGGATAAAAGCATCTGAGACAAGAAACGCGCCCTTAGCATCTTTGCCGGCTTTATTAATAGCAATGCCTACGCTTCCGACCCGGGAGGTCTGACCGCAGCCAATACCGACAGTGCGCTTGCCTTTAACGAGAATGATCGCGTTTGATTTAATGTTTTTAACAATTTTCCAGCCAAACAGCAAGGATTCAAGTTGGGCCTTGGTAGGCTTTTTCTTGGTTACAGCTTTAAGATCTTTTAAGCTAACTTGGGCTCTATCTTCATCTTGTAAAAGGACGCCGCCTTTGACTTTTTTAAAATCAAAATCATTTGGCTTTATTGCTTTAAAGTCAAAAACCATCACGCGTAAATTTTTCTTCTCTTTAAGTGCTTTAAGAGCCTTTGCCTCGTATCCAGGTGCGATGACACATTCCATAAATCCACTTTTAACAATAAGCGATGCTGTTTTAAGATTAACCTTGCGGTTTAAGCCGATGATGCCGCCAAAAGCCGAAAGCTTGTCACAGGACCAAGCCATTTTATAAGCTTTAGATAAATCGCTATCTTGGGCAACGCCTGTTGGATTATTATGCTTGATGACAACAGCTGCCGGTTGCGTAAAATCACGAATTACTTCTACAGCATTGTTGAGATCTAAAATATTATTATAAGAGAGTTCTTTGCCGTGAAGCTGTTTCATCTTGGCTAAACCGTTTAAGCTTTCACTCTCACGGTAAAAAGCAGCAGACTGATGCGGATTCTCACCATAGCGAAGATCTGCAACTTTTGAAAAACGCATAACAAGGTCTCTAGGAAGCGAAGAAAAATCAGCATTCTTAAGGCGGTTATTTAAGAATGTGTAAATAATGCCGTCATAACGGGCAGTGTGCTCAAAAGCCTCAACAGCCAAGTTAACCAAAAGCCTATCAGGCAAAATACCGCTGTTGGCATCAAGTTCTTCTAAAATATTTTTATAACGCTCAGGATTGCAGACAACTGCCACATGCTTAAAATTTTTAGCGGCCGAGCGCAGCATCGAAGGCCCACCGATATCAATGTTTTCGATGGCTTCTTCTAAGGTCACATTCTTTTTTTGGATAACTTTTTCGAAAGGATAGAGATTAATGATAACCAAATCGATAAGGCCGATGTTGTGATCGGCAATTTGCTGCATATGCTTAGAGTTGTCTCGAACGGCTAAAAGCCCGCCGTGAATCGCAGGATGTAAAGTCTTAACGCGGCCGTCAAGCATTTCCGGAAAACCGGTATAATCCGAAACTTCTTTAACGCTTAAGCCTGAATTCCTTAAAAGCTTAGCTGTGCCACCTGTTGAGATAATCTCAATATTAAATTTTTTAAGGCCCTTGGCAAACTCGGCCAAGCCGGTCTTGTCAGATACGCTAATAAGGGCACGTTTGACTTTAAGCATTATTTGTTAGAAGTTTAATGATTTAACGAAAAAGCAATACATTTTTGAGAACCTTCCTTTTAGAGGGTTCCCTTCGTTCGACTACAATCTCGCTTTAAAATTTGATAAATTAAAAACAGATAACGATGCTCACAGGAGCCGTCAAAGACAACAAAAAGCTTAGCGCTTTTTGCTCTTACTTTTACTCTTTTTGCGTCGTTTAATCTCTGAAGGTTTCGCGTAGTAGCGTTTTTCTTTAATCTGCATCAAAAAGCCTTCACGCTGACATTGCTTTTTGAAAACTCTAATAGCTTTCTCAAAGCTATCGGTTACTCTTACTTCGGCCATAAAAAAAATCACCTCTTCCCTTTTTGGCGTTACTCACTCAAAAACTAACATTAATGAAAGATTTACTATGAACTATCAGGCAACATTTAGACTACCTTTCCCGATGGTTCATCCCGAAGCCTAAAAGGCCCAGGATCTATTTTCGAAACCTCATTATATTATAGTTTATTAAAATGTAAAGAAGAAAGAAAGGAGAAAATCTTACACAGGATCATGATGGTCGTATTCTTGGCCGGCGAAGTTTTTAATAGTGTAGCAGCCCTTTTCTTGCCGGATAATGCCGTTTGGCTCAATAGGCACCTTGCCTCCGCCTCCAGGCAGGTCTACCACATATTTAGGAACCGCATAGCCGGTCGTATGGCCACGTAGCTTATCAATAATGTTAATTCCTACAGAAAGAGGCGTGCGAAAATGGCTTGAGCCTGCAATCGGGTCACACTGATAAATATAATAAGGGCGTACACGGATTTTTAAAAGCTCTTGCATAAGCTTCTTCATTATATAAGGCTTGTCATTGATTCCCTTTAGAAGAACAGTCTGGCTGCCTAAAGGAATGCCATTATCAGCTAAAAGCTCACAGGCAAATTTTACACGCTTAGTAATTTCTTTAGGGTGATTGAAATGAATGCTCATCCAAATAGGCCCGTATTTCTTAAGCATAGCCACAAACTCTGCCGTAATGCGTTGCGGCAAAGTAACCGGCATGCGTGTACCAATACGGATAAATTCTACGTGAGGGATAGCCCTGATATTCTTGATAATTTCCTCTAAAATATGATCACTAAGTATTAAAGGGTCGCCGCCGGAGATAAGAACATCGCGTATTTTTTTGTTAGAACGGATATATTCATAAGCAGCCTCATAGCTAGATGCCTTTAGCTTGCGCTTACCCTTAGCAACCATACGTGAACGCGTGCAATGCCGACAATACATCGCGCACATCTCACTAACTAAAAACAAAACTCTATCAGGATAGCGATGTACCAATCCGTAAACAGGCGAATGGCTGTCCTCACCACAAGGGTCTTCTAGCTCGTGGTCTGAACGGATAAGTTCCTGGCGCAAAGGAATACACTGCCGACGGATAGGACAATTAGGGTCATTAGGGTCTATCAACGAAGAAAAATACGGAGGAATAGACATTGTTAATTTCTGGCCGGACTTGTCAATTCCTGCAATTTCATCCTCGGTAAGATTAACAATCTGAGAAAGAGTCTCTTTATCTTTAATGCTATTACGAAGTTGCCAGGCCCAGTCTTCCCAGTCAAAAGGCGTTGCGTTCTCAAAAGAATTAATAACTCTATTTTCTTTCGAAGAAAGATTAACGCGTAGCGATGCGTTCTTTTCTGATGAAATATTTTCTTGCTCTTGGCTGGTCTGATTAGTAATTTCTTCGATAGGTTTCATTTTTTAGACTCCTGCCTCCTGCCTGTCCATGTTTACCCGTCTAAGGCCTTCATTTAAAACACGCAAAACAAGTTTTTCAAAAGGAATCCCTAAAGCATTTGCCGTGCGCCCGAAAGCATCTTTCTTGGCAAGACATGGCAAAGGGTTAATCTCCAAAACAAAGGGATTTCCTTTTTCATCCACACGAAAATCAACACGCCCAAGGTCGCGGCAACCAACGGACTTATAAACTTTAACCGCTAATCCTTGTAATTTTTTAGCAAAGTTATTAGGAATTTCTGCTGGACAAATGTATTTAACGCTTTCTGCCGCAACACGGTCAAATGTATAAAAATCATCTAATAGCTCAAGCTTATCATTAATCTTATACTGGACAACTGGCATAGCTTCCGGAGTCTCATTTCCTAAGACCACAACCGTAAACTCAGTTCCCTTGATAAACTGCTCAACCAAAGATGGCTGGTGATAACACTCTGAAATTAAATCCACCTGGCGCCTTAGTCCTTCATAATCTTCAACACGTGAAAGAAGACTTATCCCCTTCGACGTTCCTTCGGAACAAGGTTTTACAAACAGCGGAAACCCAATTGTGTTTAGCTCTTTAAGGTCATCACCTTCGGATGCAATAAAGAATTTAGCCGTTGGAATTTCGTCTGCAACAAAAATTTTTTTGGCAACAGATTTATCTAGTGTTGCCCCCAAAGTCAACGCGTCAGAGCCTGTATAAGGAATGCCATGCATTTCAAGCAATATCGGCACCTGAGACTCACGGTTGCGGCCTGATAGCCCTTCAGCAACATTAAAAACAATATCAACTCCCAGATTACTAATTTGAGCTAAAAGCTCCCGCGCGCCGCCTATCTTCTTGACTTGATGCCCGCCCGACTCAAGAGCGCTCACGATTTCGTCAATAGTCGCAGCAGGATCAAATTCCGCGTTCGCGTCCAGCGTCTGCCCAGGCTGAATCGGCCAAGCTTCTTTTGAATCATATGTTAAACCAATTATTTTTCCCATGGACAAAAAATAAAGACCATCCCTTTAAAAAGATAGTCTTCTCCTGTTCTTATTTTTTTTCTTATAGATAAGATTGTCAATAAAATTCTCCCGACATCACCCGCCACATTTCATAAATCCAATTCATTCCACACATGCGGTCTCCTCAAAAATTTCTTTATTCAATTTTTTTAACATACCCATGAAGCGTTGTCAATATTTTTGAAAAATATCGCTAACCCCTTACAAAAGCGCATTCGGGTAAAGAATAGAAAAAACAACCATCAAGATTGTCAATATAATGATAAGAGCCACCGTCAACCATGTGACGACATTAACAAACTTGTTATTAACAAATTCTCCCATCAAATTCTTATCATTAATCAAAAGAAGCATAAAAATCAAAATAACGGGAAGCAAGATGCCGTTTCCAACCTGAGAAAAATACATAATTTTAAGAAGCGGGAAGTTCGGCAAAAGGACAACACCGGCACCGATAACAATCAGCGCGGTATAAAGGCCAAAAAACTGCGGAGCTTCTTCAAAACGTTTATCTACCCCGGTATCCCATCCCATGCCCTCGCAAATACAATATGCCGTCGACAAAGGTAAAACAGATGCCGCAAAAATAGAAGCATTAAAAAGTCCAAACGCAAAAAGCCACTTAGCGTTCTTTCCTGCCAAAGGCTCAAGGGCAATGGCCGCATCTTTCGCGGTCTCAATAGTAATGCCAGCCTTAAAAAGTGTAGCCGCGCATGCCACCACAATAAAAAATGCAACCACAGGAGCGATAATGCTTCCTCCAATTACGTCCAGGCGTACATGCTTATATTCTTCAACGCTAATTCCTTTATCAACAATAGATGACTGCAAATAAAACTGCATCCAAGGAGCAATAGTTGTTCCGATAATGCCGATCAGCATCACAGAATATTTAAAATCAAAATCAATCTGCGGAGTCACGGTTTGACGAAAAACTTCAGTCCACTCAGGCTTCGCGATAAACCCGGAAAAAACATATGTAACATAAAAAAGGCACGCCGTTAAAAATATCTTCTCTACAGACTTATACGTGCCTTTAACCACAAGCATCCAGACAAACAGCGCCGAAAGCGGAACAGAAATGAGCTTATTAATATGAAAAATCTCAAGACTCGCAGCCACCCCTGCAAATTCTGCCATTACGTTCAAAAGATTCACAAACAACAGCGCCACCATAAGATAAAATGTAAGCTTAACGCCAAAATTCTCGCGGATAAGATCTGCCAACCCTTTGCCCGTTGCCACAGCCATACGCGCGCACATCTCTTGGATAATAACCAAGGCAAGCGTAATCGGGACAAGCGACCATAATAAAGTGTAACCAAAATGTGCACCAGCCAATGAATACGTAGCAATGCCTCCGGCATCATTGTCAACATTCGCCGTAATAATGCCAGGGCCCATAATCGCCAAGAATAAAAATAGACTTGCGACAAATCGATTTTCTTTGATTTTTTCTTTTATCTTTGTCCAAGTCATTACAACTTCTCCTTATATTTACCCCAAGCAATGGTAATAAGTTCCTCTAAAACGTCGTCGATGGTGATGACACCTTTTAAGACATCATTTTCATCTAGAACAGGAATAGCTGAAAAACGGTACTTCTCAAGCAAAAGGGCAATCTCTTCCATGCCGTCATCAGTGCGGACAAAAATCTTTTTAGGATAGCAGGTCTCTTCAATCGGTGTATAGCTTGGCGCAGTGATAAATCTTCTTAAAGATGTCGAGCCTATTAAGCGCCGCTGATCATCGATAACATAAATATGATAAATATTTGCAGAAGATTGTGCGTTTTCTTCGACGAGCTTCATAGCGTCCTTAGCTGTCGCATTTTGAGGTAAATAAAGATATTCTGTTGTCATCAAGCCACCGGCAGAATCTCTTTCAAACCCAAGAAGTTCGCGCAACTTCTTTGATTTCTTTGTGCTGATGGTGCGCATCAATTCGATAGTTTTTTCTTTGGGAAGGGTGAGCAGAAGGTCAACCGCATCATCAGACGGAATATTCTCTAAAAGTTCGCCCGCCTCTTTTTCAGCCATTTGATCAACAATTTCCTCCTGTTCAGATGTCGACAAGTCAGAAAAAACTTTTCGCTGCAAAGGGGTCTCTAGGGATTTAAAAAGCGAGTATTTCTCAAAAATATCCAAGTCCTCCATGATCTCGGCCAGTTCTGCCGGAGGAATTTGAGAAAGCTTTTCACGACCGATATTAAGACGTAAAACGTTTTTGGTGCGGCCTAGGGTTAGGACCTGCGTGTTTTTCCAAGGGATAAAATCTTCGTGTGTTAAATATACTGCACGGTCAGAAAAGAAGCGGACGATGCCATCAACTACCATTGACCAGCCCAAGCGACGAACCAAACCTCTCAAGCCAACATCCACATGAGCTAAATAAAGACAATTATCAACTTTTAAGAAATTAATGTCATTAACGCGGACAACTTTTTGATCGTCGATGTCAACGACCTGCTGGTCTAAAACGTCGGCGCAGAGCGTAAGCTCATATTGCGGTCTGTCTTTTTGAAAAATAACTTTATGATGTGGGAGCTTAGCTTTAAAAGTACCGTTAAATTCTTCAATTGCGTCCCAAGAAATTTCTGCAAATTTTTTCTTTAAAAAACCTTTTTTTACAACTAAAAAGCAAGACTTCGGGTAAACATCGCTACCAACCTTCATCCCGATATCACACAGTCTTCCCACATAGCCACCGTTTTCATCGGTCACCTTTTTTCCAAGAATTTCTGAAAAAAAGATAAATAGGTCCATAATTATTTAAGCTAAGCTTTCATCTTGTTGTTGTTACATTTTTCTTTGGGCACATCTTTTCAATAGCGCATTGCGAACACCTTGGGGACAAAGGACGACAAATATTCTGCCCCCACATCACAAGTAACGCATTATACTCTACCCAGAACTCTTTAGGCAATTTTTTTCTTAACGCCCACTCTGTTTCCTCCGGCGTCTTGGTTTTAACATATCCTAAGCGGTTCGAAATACGATGCACATGCGTATCAACGCAAATTCCAGGTTTGCCAAAACCTTCAATCAAAACAAGATTCGCGGTCTTTCGCCCAACGCCTCTAAAGGTTAAAAGCGTATCGATCTCATCAGGAACTTTTCCGTTAAAATTCTTCAAAAGGCTTTTGCAGATACCTTTGATGTTGCGCGCTTTGGTCTTATAAAATCCAACCGGATAAATAGCTTTTTCAATCTGTCTAACCGTTAGCTTATCAATTGTTTTAGGCGTGTCCCCTAATCGAAATAGCCTCTCCGACGCTGGAATCGTTGTTTCGTCCTTAGTCCTCAAGCTCAACAAACACGAAACCAGAACTAAAAATGGGCTATGCCATCTTTTGCCAACCATTGTAACTGATGGATCGCTAAAACTTTTAACCGCTATGCGCAAGTTTTTAACGATTCCTTTAATCCATTTTTCTTCTGCGGCCTGCACCATGCTAAACCTTTTTCCAAAGAGCTTTAGGGATGCCAATGTCTGCGACAACAACCCTGCCGGAAAACTTTGTCCCCTGATTCTTTGAAAATCCTTTTTTCAGTACTGCAAATGTTATTGTTTGCGTAGCTTTAACGCATACGCCGAAGATTTTTCCTGTTGTAGAATCAAGACCTGATGGGACATCTACAGCAACAACCTTCTTCTTAGCTTTATTAATCGACTCAATAATTCCTTTGTAAGGCTCACCAATATCCCGGTTAAGACCAATTCCAAAAATCGCGTCTACAATCAGCTCGGATTTCTTAATATTTCTTAAAACCTCGAAATTTACACCCTTGATGCTTTTTATCGGGCACTTTAATTTCTTTAAAATTTTATAATTTAAAAGCGGGTCGTTTTTTAATTTCGCTATGCTGCCAATTAGAAAAACTTTGACCTTAAGTCCTTCATTAAAAAGATGCCGCGCCACAACAAACCCATCACCGCCGTTATTGCCTTGTCCACAAAAAACACAAACGCGCTTTCCTTCTGCCTTCTTTAAAATTTTGGCGCAAGCCTCAGCAGCCAGCCTCCCTGCATTTTCCATCAAAACAATCGATGGAATTCCAAGGCCGTCAATAACCAACGTATCAAGCTTTTGTGATTGAGCTGCTGTGAAAAATTTCATTTCTAATTAGTATATATATAAATATAAAATAGACTACTGGGTTATAGCATATTTTAAACAGTGAGGCAATTAAGAATAATTTAAGGAAGGCTTAGTTGGCAAGCATGCTTAATTGCTCTTCTTCTGGAATCTCAAGCATACTATAAAAATTTGCAATCGGGGTAATGTTAATAATAACAGGAATAAATCCCTGGATTTGCGCAGGATCAATACCTTGCAGGCCTTGAGGCATCTCGAACTCAATAGCCTCGCCTTGAATATCCATGTCTAAATTTGCAGAGTCAAGGTCGATACCACCCTTCAGATCTTGTCCTGAGTCTATAGTAAGCATAGAACATCTATAAGAAGAATATAAGGGGATACGGGTGATTTTGGGAAAGCGTTTTCCTGGGGAAGGAAATAGTAAAACTAAAGAGAGTTTCTCCCTTAGCCTACATATCCTAAATCTTGCAAAATTGAAGTTTTTTCACGCCACTTCTTTGAGACTTTAACATAAAGATCTACAAAAACTCTTCGCTCTAATAATTCTTCGAGCTCTTTGCGTGCTAAAGTGCCGACATCTTTTAAATTCTTACCCTTCTTGCCGATGACAATTTCTTTTTGCGATTCAGACTCAACAAGAATTCTTGCGCTAATATAGGTCAGTTTATTGCGCCTACGTGCCATCTCTTCAACTTCAACGGCTAAAGAATAAGGAATTTCATCACGTACAATGCTTAATAATTTCTCGCGAATAATGTCCGATACAGCCATTTTTTGAGGAACATCACAAACTGTATCTGCAGGATAAAGTAACTCACCTTCTGGCAGCCGCTCGAAAACAAGGTCAATCAGCTTATCAAGATTATTTTCTGTCTCGCCGGAAAGAGGCAAAATAACAAATCTTTTGTCATTGTTAAACTTCTCCCCTAATTTTTCTTGATATGCATTAATATACTCATGCGCACATTTTCCCTTTAAATCAATCTTGTTTAACCCAAGAATAAGTGGGCACTTTATTTCGCTTAAACGTTCTAGAATCATCTGTTCTTCTTCGCCAAAAGTTTTATTAGCATCGACTAGATGAATAACGCAGTCAACTTCCTCTACCGTAGAAAAAGAAACCTGTTTCATGCATTGATCCATATGGTCTTTTCCGCGTACTAGCCCCGGCGTATCGATAAAAATAATTTGCCCTCTCTCATCGGTATAAACCCCACGGATACGATTACGCGTTGTCTGCGGAATGCTTGAGACAATTGCGATCTTTTCTCCGACGAGGCCGTTGACCAGCGTTGATTTGCCAACGTTGGGCCGGCCAACCACGGAGATAAATCCACATCGAGTTTTATTCTCGGTTTCTTTATTCATTTGATCCTCTCTGATACAAAACAACGAAAAAAACAACAAGGGAAAACATCACCAAATTAACAATGTTAAAAACCTTCCAGACAATATCCTCTGAGACAAACCCAGAGGGCGCCATTAAAATAAGACAAGCAAAAACACCCAAGGCCCACCATAGACTAATGTCTTTAGACGACTTCCTTTTAATCATTCTTGCAATTAACGGAATATTCCAAAGCGGCAATATCACTGCCGCAAACAAACCTATCTTTGAGAAAAGTTCTTTAAACATATTATCAGCACACAATCGGATGCATAAATTTTAAAAATTCTTTCATGCGTTTGTTTACCATTGGTGCTGTCAGACGAGATGTTTTTTCAACGCCAAAACCTTCAACATTAAATGATGCCAAGACCGATGCGTATAAAACAGCTTGTTTTAATGCTTCCTTATTCAAACGCTTTGATTGAGCTAAGCATCCCATAAGCCCACCGGCAAATGTGTCTCCGGCTCCTGTTGGATCTAACACTTTCTCGACAGGATAAGCAGGAAAAGAAAACATCAAATCATCACTATAAAACAAAACTCCATGTTCTCCTTTTTTAACCACAATCAGCTTTGGTCCTAAGCGCCTTAAAGCTTTGGCGGCTTTAATTAAATTATTTTCTTTAGTCAGCATTCGTGCCTCGCCGTCATTGGCGACAAAAAGATCAACTTTCTTAATAAGAGACAACAATAACTTTTTTCGGATGTTAATCCATAAATTCATGCTATCGAGGCCGACAAGACGCGGTTTTTTGATTTGATTTAGAACTTTATTCTGAATAATCGGATCATCATTAGCTAAAAAAACATTAGAAATTTTCTTTTGCGAATCCGCAATCTTGGGTTCATATCCCTCGAGTACCCCAAGCTGTGTTTTAAGCGTAAGCGCCTCATTAAAATTTCCATTTTTATATTCGCCGCTCCATTCAAAAGTTTTTCCGTTTGTCCTCTGCAAAGAAGAAAGATTGACTCCCTTATTCTTGAGAAGCTGCAAATGCTTGGCCAAAAAATCTTTGCCGACAATCCCTGCAAGATGAACGTCTTCAAAAAGTGACGCACTCATACAAAAATGTGAGGCAGAGCCTCCGAGCATCTTTTTTCGCACTCCGCTCGGTGTTTTAAGATTGTCTAACGCAACTGTCCCTGAAACAAACAAGCTCATAATTATTCTCCTATAATTTTAATCAATGTGCGTTTTTTGCGCCGTCCGTCGAATTCCCCGTAAAAAATCTGCTCCCACGGCCCAAAATCAAGCCTTCCGGCTGTTACAGCAACAACAACTTCACGCCCCATCACTTGTCTTTTCAAGTGACCGTCGGCATTGTCCTCACCGGCATTATGACGATATTTTGAAACCGGCTCATGAGGAGCCAGTCCCTCTAGCCAGTCATCAAAATCTTGAATCAATCCTGACTCATCATCATTGATAAAAACGCTGGCAGTGATATGCATCGCGTTAACTAAACACAAACCTTCTTTAATCCCACTCTTATTAATAGCGGACTGAACCTTATTTGTGATATTGATATACTCACGGCGTGATTTTGTATCAAACCACAATTCTTCTTTATAGCTTTTCATCTTCAGCCTTTACCTTCTTGCAATCCGGGGTTGTTAGCTTTCTAAAATATTCTTGAAAAGGCAAATAATAACGTAAATTCTTTAAATCATTATCTTTTTTTAAATGATTAAAATCTTCATACCCTTTATCAATCGCTATTTGAATAACCGTAAAAGATTTATCGAGTTTTCCAACCAAGGAATAGCTACAAGCTAAATTATATAACACCGTTGGGTCTTCTGGCCGAAGCTTAACAAGCCTTTGATCAGCCTTTAAGCCTTTCTCAAAAAACCCTTGTTTAGTATACAGATCGCCAAGCTTGATGAGCGCTTCAACAAATTTCGGGGCCTTGTCGAGAACCCCTTCTAAAAAGAGGACTTCGAATTGTTCATTTTGCTCTGTCTTATCTTTTTGGTGTTTCATTGTTTTTCTAAAATAATGCTCTGTCGAATGTCCTTAGAAAGTTTTTCTAAGAGAATTTTATACGCTAAATAATCTGATGCCTCTATTCTCTCTTTTTTAATGGTGTTCCTTTGCGTGAAGATAATCTTGTTCCCCACTTTTTCATAGGTATTTTCAAAAACAAACCAATCATTATTACTCACAACCGGTTGCGGCAAAGATTTAATTCTATAAGATTTAGATAGATCAATCTCAAAAACACTTACACTCTTGTACGGAACAGAAAAATCAATCGGATACCTTCGGTTAGGCTTGGAAACCGTACTAAGCCCAATACTTCCTAGTTGCGGGATAACACGCATACTAGGACCAGCTTTAATAAAAAAGTCTGACCCCTCAAAATTATAAGAAAGAACAATGTTGTCTTTCATTTGCTCAAGATTCTTAATTTTATAATCTAAGAGTTTTGACCCTGGGATAATTTCTTGAATACGCTGCTGAAGTTTTTGTTTTACGAGAATGGGCATGGTGTAGCGCAGCCATCCGCGTTGGGCTTGGTCAAAAATTCCCGAAGCCCTCACCTCTCTTGTCGCTGCAATTTCTTCATTCTCTTGAAAGCTTAAAACTGTTTTCTGGTTAATGGTATTTTGAATAGCAGAAAATTTTGGAATATCCATTAGCTGGGGCTTGTCCTTAAGACAGGTGAATACCTTGCGCCCCTGATCGCCGGCCGGTAAGTCCCCGAAGAGAACCGTCTCCCCCGTTGGATCCATAAAAATATATTCACCGTCAATTTCTGCCACAGCGATGCAATGATTAAACATCAGCGTTGGAAAGTCTTCCTGAATCTTAGGAACACCTCTTGTCCCAATCAAAACAGGATAAGCGGTAACCCCAGCTTCTTTAAGCATGGCAATCAACAAAATACTTTGATCTTTGCAGTCTCCGTATTTGTTAGCAAAAATTTCGGTCGCAAAATGCGGTTCATATCCAGCGGCACCGTATTCGATACCGACATAACGAATATCTTTTGCACAAAAATTATAAATCTCTTTGGCTTTTTGTTTTAAAGACATTCTTTCGTCGGTCATTTCAGCAATTTTATCGCGCATGTCCTGATTGGCTTTAATTTTTTCTTTTGCCAAGGGCCACCACCAAGAATAAATTTCATCCCATGAGTTAAATGTAGTTAGTACCACTATAGGCGTTGACTCAGAAATAGGCGGCATTTTAGGTTCAGGAATAATTTGGTCTACATTCTCAAACTTCCAAGAATATGTCGTTTTGCCGTTTAGGGTCTCAACCTCAGGAGCCAAACTTACTTCTTTATCATTAAATTCTTCGTTTAAATTCCTTTGATGAAGCTTCTGTCCTTGCGGCAAAACAATGCTAAACTCCGCGTGCTGAATAGGATTATCCGACTCGAGAAAATATGTGCTGCGAAATTTGTCCTCAGCGATCATCTTGCTCCGGGACCCGCGAATCTTATATTCTAAAAATGACCCAATCGAAACCTCCGGCATGGAAATAATTTTAACGCGGGCATTACTATAAAGAGGAAAATTTAAATACTTTGAAACATCGCGTATATGTTTATCACCGACTGAGATAACTTGTCCGTCAGGCTTAATCGTTCTTGCAAGCTCAACCTCAACTTTTTCATAAGTCGAATCATAGCTTGCTTGTACTTCGCCACTTCCCTTTCCTCGCTCATTTAAAATCTTAATAAGATAGTGTTCGGTATATTCAATCGTGTTGTCGTCATTGACCTCAACCTTTTCCTTTAAATACAACACGATCGCTCCGGCCTGCGGAAAATCTTCTTGCGTCGGAGAATTTACAATAAGCTCTTTAATCTTTGGATCTATTCCATCTAAATTTGTGTTTTCCTTAAGGGCGTTGATTTTTTGTATACGGTCTTTAGCCCTTTCTTGAAATTCACCCGGCGTAATCTTGTTGTAAAGCTTAATGGCCTCAGTATGGAGATTGTGAATTTCGCAAGTTGCCGCATAATAAAAAAGATACTCACTGTCTTGCTGCTCACCAACCTTCTCGAAAACGGTCAAGGCATCCGTATAATTACCGGACTTATAATAAGCAATCGCCAAAAGTTTTTTTGCCTCATCTTGGCCGCTCTTTATAAGATTCTCAATGGCGAGCTCATATTTACCATTTTCATAATACAGCTTCCCCAATTGATAATAAATTTTATCTTTTGAAGCAGGCTGAGTCTCAAGGGCTAAGCGATATCCATCTATCGCCTTTTGATAAAACTCATCTGACATTTGAGAAAAAACATTTGCATTTTCGACAGGAGACCCTTTGCTTGAAGGATCTTCTTTGCTCTGACAAGAACATAAAAATAAAACAACGAAACTAAAAATAATCACTTTATATTTTTGAACCATCATGCCCTCTCTTTAAAATTTATGGACTCTTTGCAAGGAAGGAACTTTACTTCGCCAAATATTGTTCTATGCGCAGCATTGCTTCTTTAAGATTCTCAAAGCTCGAAGCATAGGAAATTCTGATATAACCTTCAACCGAGGGACCAAAAGCGACCCCGGGGACCAAAGCCACTTTCTTCTTTTTCAATAAATCCTGAGCAAAATTAAGAGAGCTCTGCTTTGTCTTTTTAATCGATGGAAAGACATAAAAAGCTCCTTGGGGCATATGGCAATCAAGACCGATCTCATTTAAACGGCTAACGACAAAACGTCGACGACGCATATACTCTTTTTTCATTGATTGAACATCTTTAAGGCCGCTGCGCAAAGCCTCAACAGCTGCCATCTGGCTAATAATAGGAGCACAAAGCATCGTGTATTGATGAATCTTTGTCATGCCGGCAATAATTTTTTCTGGGCCGCAAACCCATCCTAAGCGGAAACCAGTCATCGCATAGCCCTTAGAAAAACCATTCAGATAAATAACGTAATCTTTCATCCCGGGAAAGCTTGATAGCGGGGTATGGTCAAAATCATAGGTTAACTCATCGTAAACTTCGTCGCTGATAACAATAAGATTTTTCTTCTTAACGACCTTGGCAATTTCTCGAAGCTCCTTCTTTGTATAAGAAGCCCCCGTAGGATTACAAGGATAATTAATCATCAAAGCCTTAACGCCTTTTGTGCAAGCTTTTTCAATTTGTTTTGGCGAAAGTTTAAACTCATTTTTGATGTCTGTTTTAAGAAAAACAGGTTTCCCGCCAGCAAGTTCAACGACCGGTCCATAGGAAACATAACATGGCTCAGGAATAAGCACCTTATCACCTGGGTTTAAAATAGCCCGCACAGCCAAATCAAGCCCCTCGCTAACACCAACGGTAATGAGCGTTTCGTTATCAAAATGATAATTTAGCCCATAGCGATGATATAAAAAGTTAACGATTGCCTTTCTTAACTCAGCCATTCCTTTATTAGAAGTATAGGATGTATATCCCTGCTCGATAGAATAAATTGCTTTCTCACGAATTCCCCACGGGGTGACAAAGTCCGGCTCTCCCACGCCTAAAGAGATAACATCTTTCATGTTAAGGACAAGATCAAAAAAGGCGCGAATGCCGGAAGGTTTTAATTGGTCAACTTTTTTTGCGATTTTCATATTCTTCACTCTTTGTTTTATATTAGCTCAGAAAAATTCGTTTTAATTGTAAGCTAGAAAAGTTAAAAACACGACCCATTTGCTGCATTCGGTCGCTATCAACCTGGGTAGCCCTCTAGCCGCAACAAATTGCGATTTAGATTGGGCTAATAAGAAATATTTAATCTTTGCTTGCGTTTCGATTTCTTTAAGACATGTCCGTCTTCTTTATATTTCTTAAGAAGGAAATGCGTCACAGTGACACGGACATTTGGCATAGGTGAAAGCTTTGAGGCAACAAAATTGGAAACAGTCTGGATGTTTTCTCCTTCAATCTCGAGAAGAAGATCATACGTCCCTGACATCAAATAACAGCTTCTCACCTCTGGAAAACTATAAATTCTTTCAGCCACATAATCAAAACCAACATCCTTTTGAGGAGTAATGCTAACCTCGATAAGTGCCCGCACAAAGGAGTTGACATCTTTCGCTAAATCCTTATTTATCACTGTCTTATACTTAACAATGATGCCATCTTTTTCATATTTCTTAATGGCTTTTTTAACAGACGTTGCACTCTGTCCTGTTAATTTTGCAATTTCGACAGGACTAACACGTGCATCTTTTTCTAAAATTTCTAGAATTTCGTTCATATTCTTCTCCTCTTATATTAAATTTAGGCAATAAATATTAATAAATATCTGATTAATCGTATTATATATGCAGCCATTTTATACTATTTTAAAGGTCAAATCAAATGAATTGAACGATTAACGCCTTTTTATAATTTTAGTCATCTTTAAGAATATCCGGAGTCTTAAAAAGGTCTTGGCGGGGAGGCGGAAGATTGGAAAAAGCCGGGCTTGGAGTAAGGGCTGCGCCTGTCATAGCCTTTGGCGAATAATCTGATTCGCCCTTGTGGTACATGATATTTTCTAAAGTCTCTTTTTCTTTTTTTATCTTATCGATGTCTACCTGGGCGGCTAAAACCTGATGTGTTAAAGATAAGTTCTGAAATTGTGCATCCTCAAGCTGTTTTTGAGCTTTACGCTCAGCCCTAGCGATAATAGCTTCTTTTTTCTGATCAATGCGGCCAGCCTCTATCTTTATCTCTCGAATTCTTTCATCAATCTCTTCTTGTGTAAAAATACCCTCTTTCTGCTTGATTAAAACAAAGTCATCAAACTGCAAAGACTTTTTTCCTAAGACGTCAGCCTCTCCCAAAAGAAGTTGTTTCTCGGCAATTAAATCTGTTTTAGCAGAATCAAGTTGCTGATTATATTTTTGATAAGACAAAACGCTATCTGCAAGCAAACGGACAAGACTTCTATCTTTTTGCTTTAAAAGATCAGCCTGACTTTCTAGCTCGTTGATATTCTCCTTAAGCTTCTGCGCCTCTTGAGTTAAAAAATCGTTCTTATCTTGAAGGGCTTGTTTATCTCCAGACAGTCTCCTTTTCATCTTTAAAAGCTGGTCATATGCTTGGGCGACTTTTTCTTCGATCCATTGAACTTCTTCAGCGATTTCTTGATTTTCCTGTCGCAACGGTTTCATCTCTTCAGAAATAACAGCTTGAGCCTCTTTGACAAGAAGTTCTTTTTGGCGCTCTTGCTCCTCAATATCTGATTCAAGCAGCTGAATTTGATTCTCAACAAGATATTTTTTCTGAAATTCTTTTTCCTTCTCCTGATCTATCAAGATCTTTGCGAAAAAATTCTCTTCCTTAAGCTCATTGGTGTCTTGAGTGTGCATCTGGTAAACGCTTAGCGTTTCAGAAAACTCAACGGCAGCCTCTTTCTTTTTCTTCTCAGCGTCTCGGATACTCTCCTGCAATATCGCGAGAAGCTCGCGACTGCTATCAATATTGTCTTGTAACGGCTGATTTTCTAAAAGAGTATCCTCAATTTCTTTTTGCAGCTCCGCAACATGTTCATTTAAAAGAGCGAGTTTTGCCTCGTCTCCAATGCCCCCTTTTTGAATCTTCACGTCAAAATCTTGGGCAGAAGAGATAAGCTCTTCCTGGCGCTTACGCAACTTGTCTTCTTTTTCTTGAGTCTTTTCTGCCCTTTTCTTAAACCGATCATATTTCTTTGCAGCAGTGCTTAAACCCTTTTCTAAATTCTTTATGCCTTTTTCGAGTTCCTTTTGATATCCGTTCTTATCTCGAATGAGGCGTTGATATTCTTGAGGAGCGCCTTTAAGCTCATCAAGATTTTTCGTAAGCTTATCAACATTTTGCCTTAATTCTAAAAGCTCTTTTTGCAGAGTGCGATTTTGCATTAGGAGGTCGTCGTTTTTATCAAGCAGCGGAACAGCTTTTTGCTTTAAAGAAAAAACACTTTGATCAAGCCCTTGGGCTAAGGCAGGACGGGAAAAGAAGAAAAAACAAATTAGGAGGCAAATACTAATAAAAATAATTCTTTTAGTATTAAATGTCATTGATTCTTTCATAAATTTATTATATCGGCTTTTAAAGGGGCAGCAAACAAAAACAAACTTTTCCTTAAGTCTTAAACGTACCTCTTGACGATAGGTCATTTTTAACATAATCCTGATACGCTTTGCAAAACTGTTTTGTTAGCGGGCCGACCTTACCGCTTCCGACAGGTTTCCCTTGGGCAAAGGTAAGCGGCATAATCTCAACAAGAGAATTAGTTAAAAAAGCTTCATCAGCCTCTAGAAGAGACTCCGGCGTTGCCATAACTTGCTTACACTTAATTTCTTTAAGACGGGCAATCTTTAAAATAATCTGACGCGTAATGCCTTTTAAACATCCGCATCGAAGCGATGGCGTATAAAGAACATTATTCTTGATAAAGAAAATATTCGTCTTGCTACCTTCTGTGATAAAACCGCGTCTGTTTAAAAGAATAGCCTCATCTGCCCCCCGTGCTTTTGCCTTGCGTTGAGCCATCAAAAGCGGAAGATAATTCACCGACTTAATGCGAGATGTTACCGCCTTCTCATCCCGGCGAATATCAGAAAAAAGAACTTTGAACCCTTGAGTATATTTCCGTTTAGAAAAAGGCTTGTAAGAAAAAGCAGCGATCGAAATGCGCATACGTCCCTTTCCCTGCCAAACCATTAATCTCAGGCGTGCATTCTTTACTTTGTTGGTCGTCAAAGACTTCTGAAGATACGACTTCATCTCTTGTTTTGAACAAGGACTTTGAAGGTCAATTTTTTTTAACCCCTGAAATAAACGCTGAAGATGCTCATCGATAGAAAAAATTTTTCCACTATAGGCGCGCATGGTTTCAAAAACGCCTTGGCCCGATAAAATCCCAGGAGAAATTGTTTTCGATAGCGCGTCCGTTACAGGGATCATGAAACCATCTAAGAAAATAACTTTTTTTTCCATTTTAAACTTTAATCTTCTTTAAGAATGTTTGTTGTATTGCCCTGCGCAAGGCTTTAGCCTTTACCAAAGTTTCTTCATATTCCCTCTCCGGAACAGAATCTGCAACAATGCCGCCCCCGGCATGGAAAAAAATTTGATTGTCTTTTTTAACAAGCGTGCGAATAAGAATATTGAAATCCATATCCCCGTTAAAACCAATATATCCTAAAGAACCAGTATAGGGCCCACGTCGAGTCTGTTCGATTTGGTCGATAATTTGCATAGACCTAATCTTAGGGCATCCGGTTACAGAACCAGAGGGAAAACAAGCTTTTATCAAATCAAACAAGCCCTTATCTTTGCGTAAATTTCCCTCAACAACGGATATTGTCTGAAATACCGTTGCGTATTCTTCTAATGTGCGCATCGACTGAACACCAACAGACCCATAGTCGCAAACCCGTCCTAAATCATTGCGCTCAAGGTCTGTCACCATCAAAAGCTCTGCTCTTTCCTTAGCACTTGTCAAAAGCTCATTCTTCATAATTTCATCTTCAATAATGTCTTTTCCCCTGGGGCGCGTGCCTTTCATCGGGCAAGTGTAGACATGATTATCTTTAAGACGCAAGAATTCCTCAGGCGAATGGCTAATAATCTGAAAATCTTGAGCATCAAAATATGCTCCAAAATTCGCTGGAGATAGCGTGCTAAGTGTTTGATACAATTCAAAGGGCTTGGCTTGAAAATCAAACCGATTTTCAAAAAGAAACCGCTGAGACAAATTAACTTGATAGATATCGCCTTGTGCAATATGTCCCAAAACTTTTTCAACAGCATGGACATACTTGCTTCGCGTAAAATTATTTTGAAAAGAAATTTCAGAATCGTCTTCTGTCTTAGACCAATCTATATTTTGAAATAAGTCCTTTGGTTGAGGTGAATATCTATCAAGGCACTTAGCAATATCGTCTATTTTTGCTTTAGCATTTCTTTTCGCCAAGGCAGGATTTCTTTCAGGGAGTCCTGTAGCCACAACATAAAGTTTTCGCAAAAGATGGTCCAAAACAATGATACCGTCATAAAAACCAAAAAAACAATCCGGCAAGCTAAAATCATTACTTCCGCACGGCACAATGCCTTCAAGACTTAGACCTAAATCATACCCTAAAAACCCAACAAGCCCGCCTGCAAAAGGTGTAGGGCTATTTTTAAAATCTACCTGATACGGTTGATAGCGGCCTGCAAGCTTATAAAGAGAATCTTTTCCTGATGCAGAAAAAATTTCAAAAGGCTCAAAGCCAATAAAAGAAAAACGTCCACGCACACCTTTTTTCAGGCTGCTGTCCAAAAGAAAAGGATAACTCTTTTCGGAAAAAAGCGTAAAAATATCCGCTGCATTTCCCGTAAAATCAAAAACCTTATAAAAAACTTCATGGCTCAAAGGGACAGCTCCTTAATCATATTTTTTTCGTCAGCCATTTTTATCAAACGTTTAAAAACTTCAAAAGTCATCTGAACATCTGCCATCGCACGATGCGTTTGGTTTTCTTCGATGCCTAAGGCGTCGGCGACACGCCACAGAGGATAACGCCCTAAGCCTGGCATTACTTTTTTTGCCAAAGAAATAGTATCGACAGAGGCAAATTCTTTCTCTAGAGACAGTCCTGCCAAATCTACCTCATTATACAAAAATCCTAAATCAAATCTGATGTTGTGCCCAACAATGGTCGCGTCAGATAAAAAATCAAGGAATCCCGGTAAAATTTGAGATGCCTTTGGTGCCCCAGAAAGCATTCCGGGGCTAATGCGGTTTACCTCAAAAGCGCCCGAGGAAATCGGTCGCATAGGATCTACAAGAGTCTGAAATTGATCAATCGTCTCTAAATTTCTTGTCTTGACCGCGGCAAGCTCAACAATCCTGTCTCCGGAAGCAGGCGATAACCCCGTCGTCTCAACGTCAAAGATAACAAATTCTTTATCTAAAAAACTTTCCATAAACTTATTCTCCTATAAATTGCAAAACAATTTCACGCTTGCGAGCGCGGTTATCAAAATCTAAAAAAATAATTTGCTGCCAAGTGCCTAAAATAAGCTTGACCTTATCAAAAGGAATTGTCAAAGATGGGCCAACTAAAGAAGCCCTTAAACGCGAATGGCCATTTCCGTCGCCCCAGGCTTGATCGTGATGATAATTCCCTTTTGGGATTAATTTCTGGAAAATCTCTTTAAGGTCTTTTTCAAGACCCGGTTCAAACTCGCAGGTCGTCAAGGCTCCTGTCGAGCCGATAACGCTTATTGTCACAATGCCTTTTTTTAGTTTTGTTTTATCAAGCGAAAATTGAACATCAGAAGTGATGTCAAGAATATCCGTATTTCCTTGGGTGGAAAAATGTAAATACTCGGTAATAACAGCCATCAATGAACTCCGATCTTGCAGAATCCGCTATTGTCTTATCGCGAATGACATAAATTTATCGCGCGAGTTTACCCCTACTTAACTTTGCTGCCAAGCTTAATATTTTTATCAGGAGTTAGGACAGAGATGCCATTTTCATCTGAAGCAGCTAAGAGCATGCCGTTTGATTCTTCTCCGCGCAAAACAACCGGCTCAAGATTATTGACAACCACAATTTTCCGTCCTAAAAGTGCTTCCTTGGCATAAGAGCCACGAATGCCGGCTACAATTTGCTTTTCTTCTTTTCCTGTATCAATCTTAAGAACATAGAGCTTATCTGCGTTGGGGTGGTCTTTAACTTCCTTAATTTGAGCCACAACAAACTCAAGCTTCTGAAAATCCTGAATTGTTATCATTTGCTTCTTTTTCCTTTCTTAAAGAGCACATAGCTTGCGAGGCTGAAGGGAACGCCAAGTTATCTGTGCAAGTTAATACTTTTCATTTTCAATGAAAAGTATAAATTTATCTCTCCAGTATATAAATGAGGATGTAGTTTACGAAACGGAGTGCTCGCAAGCTACCTTGCCCGAATTTATCCCGCGCGCCAAGCGTGTCGGGGTTACTATTAATTAAGAATGGGATATTCTACCACAATCTTTTGGCAACGCAAAGGCTTACAGAGAAGGCATTAAGATTACACCCTTTTTTGTTGGAAGCCTAAATAAGGCCATGCTATACTATTTTTCAAAAGGATGTGGTTTTTATGAAAAAAATATTTGTGCGAATCTTGCGCTATCAAAAGCCTCTTTTTTTATTACTTCTTATTATTGCTGCCGGTGCTATTTTTCTTCCTATTCATAATTTTCAGACTCCTATAGCCCAGGGGGACCATGGCCGAGACCTTTATGCATTCCAGCAAGTCTCAGAAGGGGCAGTGCCTTACCATGATTTTTGGTGGGTATATGGGCCCCTGACTCCTTATCTTTTTGCATTGATTTTTAAAATCTTTGGGGCAAGCATTCAAGCTGCTATTGCCACTCAATTGGCTTTTAAAGTTTGCACGGCCATATTCTTCTACCTTGCCTTAATATGTTTTGCTTCGCCGATCTTTGCTTTTGCAGGGGCCTTATGGTTTCTAAAATTCCAACCAATATTTCCCCATACATACACTCATTCGTTAGGAATAACCACCTCCGTTGCGATGATTTATTTTCTTTTTTGTTACCTTCAATTTTTTCAGAAGAAATATCTTTTTTTTGGATTAGTGGCAGGGTTCTTTCTTTTTTTTATGAAAATAAATTTTGGCATGGTTAATCTTGCAGCATTTAGTTCTAGTTTCTTAATCTTAAACTATGTCTTTAAAGAAACTCGTGCGCACCAAAAGACATATTTTCTAACTCTTTTTTCCGCTCTATTCCTTGTTGTTGCCATCCACTGGATTATTCTAAGAGGATTGCCTTTTTATGCCGTCCGCCAGTGCTTTCCTCTTCTTAATACCGACCATCCTTACACGGCTTCAGTCTTAACTACTTTTTATGCATTTGTAAAAAACTCCTTATCTGTTGTTTCTAAAACTTGGATAAAACTATTCTTTTCTTCCTTAGTCTGCTTCTCCTTTGCCAATATCCTCCTTCAGAGTCCTACGACCAAGAAGGAAAAAGAACAAAAATTGAAAACCCTTATCGCCTTATCTTTCCTCGGAATTTTCTTCATATTCAACCTTCATGAATTTCTTGTCAGTGGCGTACACTACCGCCTTATATGGGCAAAACCTTTTCAAATAATGCTTCTTTTCCTCGTTTTGGCGGCTGGTCAGAAGAATCTAAACAAACTGATTAAATCAGCTTTTCTTCTTGTTATTTTTTCCTTAATCACTATTAACCTCATCACCCAAAATAACATCGTCCGGTATGTTAAACAGCCTGCCTATCGTTTTAAAATTAATAAAACTGATATTTTTACGACAAACCCCCCTGAATGGACTTCAACAATCCGTCAAACAACTTACTTTCTTAATGCACAACTTAAAAATAGCGAAACTTTTTTTGCCCTACCCTACGACCCAATATATTACTTCTTAACAAACAAAAAAAGTCCAACTCGCCAACTTATTTTCTTTGATCACATCAACATCCCTAAAGAACAAGAGATCAAAATTATTGCTGAACTAAACAATAAGGCAGTTAACTACGTTGTTCTCTCAAACCGCTGCGATTCCAAAGAACATGGGCTTGGAACTTTTGGCAAAACCTACTGCCCTTTACTCGCGTCTTATATTTTTTCAAATTTTGAGCCGATTCGAACCTTCGGGGACTGGACCAATGAGCCCGGATGGGCCTGGAACCATGGGACAAAAATTTTTAGAAGAAAATAACACAGATTTGAAGTCTTCTCCCGACCTTCAGACTGCTTGTGCCCTTTAGGGGGCTCTGAGGCTGAAAAAATCACTTTCTAACTCATTGACACAAAACAAAAAGGCACACAACTTTTTAAGCTATGTGCCAAATCAACGAAGATTTATCCTAAAAACTTCACGTCTTAGGACTGCCTCGCCTGCGCTCGGCTAGTACCAGGCCTGAAATGCCGTGGTATCTGTGCCAAGCGGATAGATAATAACTTACCTATCCACCCTCTATTTCCTTTTCTGCTTCTAGCCAATCGTCCCAATCAGATCCGTGTGCACGGTCTCTCTCTTCATAGAGCTTATAGGCTCTTTCGGCAATTTTCTTACGGTTAGGCCGTCTCGAATCTTCAAAATCATCTGACTCTTTCTTAAACCCTCCCCTTTTTTTCTTAATATGATTTCTTTTCTTTTCCGATACTATGTCTTCCTCCATCTCGTTCTTTCTGCCCATCTGATCCTCCATTGTTTTTGATAAATTTGCCGCAGATAATTATAAATAAACCTTATATATCCTTTTATTTCTTTACGCAAGCTGCCATCAAAAAAAATAGTCAATTACCCTTTCCGTTAAAAGACAAAACTATAGGTCACTATTCCGTCTAGTATCATCTGCGCCCCGATTGTGGCAACAATCAATCCTGTAATACGAATTAATGCTCCCATAAGATTAAAACGAATAAGAATATTGCTAATCATTCGTGTCTTTGTCATCAAGAATAAATTAATAGCAATGCCAAGGATGATGGCAAAAATTGTTGGCGCAAGCCCATACTGAGATGGAAAGGAAATCGCCGCGGTAATCGTGGCTGGGCCTGCGATCATTGGGGAGGCCAAAGGAACAATCGAGGCATCCTCTAATTTCTGATTAGCCTCTGTCTCAAAAAAAAGCCCGCGGTTTAAAGCCTGCATCCCACGTAGCAAAAGAACCAATCCTCCAACCATCTGAAACGCATAAATATCAACATGAAAAACATATTTTAGAAAAAAATTACCTCCAAAGGTGAAGATAACCAAAATCGCCATAGCGATTAAAGATGCTTTGACAAGGATGCGGGTTAATCCCTTTTCATCCGACCCCTGTGAAATTGTATGAACGACAAATATTTTACTTAAAGGATTAATAAGCGCCAAAAGCGCTAAGGTGCAATTTAAATAAACATTCATAAAAGTTCCTTATAATATATATCTTAAACATAGCCATACTAATAAGCTTTTACGGAAAAATCAAGAAAAGATTTTCCCTATCTTAAAACCATTTTTTTCTCTTAAAAAATGCGAGCATCGTGCCCGTGGTCACTAAAATCACTGCCCAAAAAAATACATACCCGTATTTCCAGCTGAGTTCAGGCATATTAAAAGACGAGACATCAGTCTTAAAATTCATGCCATAAATCCCGGCAATAAATGTCAAAGGAATAAAAATTGCAGCAAAAATAGTCAAAACTTTCATAATTTCATTCATTCGGTTGCTGACCGATGAAAGATAGATGTCGTGCATACCCGAAAGCATATCACGAAAGGATTCTATGGTGTCCATAACCTGGATCGTGTGATCATACACATCTCTCAAATATATCCCTGTTTGTTTTTTTATTAACTTTGATTCATTTCTTTGCAACCCGCTAATAACTTCCCGCAGAGGCCAAATTTGTTTCTTTAAATAAATCATGTCCCGTTTGATTTGATGTATTTCTTGGGCAATTTTATTATGCGGATTGAGAACGATGTCGTCTTCTAAATCTTCAAGCTCCTCACCTCTTTTTTCAAGAATGATATAATAATTATCAATAACCGAATCTAATAATGTATAGGCTAAATAATCAGCCCCTGCCATCCTAACGCGTCCTTTGCTTTCGCGAATCCGTTGGCGAATAGGGTCAAAAACATCTCCTTCTTTTTCCTGTATGGAAATAACAAAATTAGAACCTAATACCAAGCTTATTTGCTCATCGATGATTTCATTTACTTTCTCATTAAAATAAATCATCTTAAGAACAATGAAAATATAATCACCGTAATCTTCCATTTTAGGCCTTTGCCCCAAGCTAACAATATCTTCAGAAACCAAAGGATGTACCCCAAAATGTTCATCAATTTTTTGAATTGTCTGCGGATCGATGCCAACGATATTGACCCACGTTACCGTAGAAGAATCTTTAAAAGGAAAACATTCCTCAACGCTTTTCACCTTCTTTTCCTGAAAATTCTTTGCATCATAGTCAAAAACCGTAATGGCAGTTTCTCTGACGATTTTTGCATCCTCGATAACTGTTCCAGGAGGCACTCCAATTGTTTTTGAAGCTTTCTTAAATAATTGAGGCATAATTATTCTCCTTGGGTTTAATGATTAACGATACCAATCTACCATTTTTTATTCCGTAAGTTTATAAATTTTTATATAATCTTCTCTTCCGGAAACTTTTCTACAACCGGCGTCATTTGCAAAGGCAATCATAAAGATGACCTGCTAACCCCTCCGAGGGCAACCGGTGTTTGTCCTATATGGATAAACGGCGTATTAATCCAACTTATAAAATCTTTAAAAGTTATGCCCATTTATCCTCCCCTTGAAAAAGCTTTAGAATCGATATCTATTCTAATTTTTGTTTTTTCACAACTTTTTTAACAAATTCAGAATTAGGAAAAATTATCTCTTGATTCCCATCGATAATCTTTGTCGAAGCCAAATCAATGGATTCTATTTTACCTTTTAATGCTTCTATCTCGATTAAGTCTCCTTTTTCATAATCCTTTTTGATAAGACGTCCGGCAATTATACTCGTTATAATGTCACGGCCTCCCACAATGAAGAATATGCTAATAATCAAAGGAACAACTCCGAAAATAATGATAAAAGACTGTGCGATAATCGTGGTCGCCACATCAAGCTGTTCTAATGCTATCATTGCCGAAAGGCCAATAACAGAATAACCGGCCACTTTGCCTAATGCTTCATAAAATGGAATATTCGCTAGCTTTGAGGTCGCTGTTACAAATTGTCCCAAAAATCGGCTGATATATATGCCGAGAGACAGTAGCACCAAGGCAACAATAATGTTAGGCATATAAAGGGAGACTTTCTCAAGAAACTGGGAAGCAACTTCAAGATTTAAAGCATTGAACACCATAATCAATGTACTAAAAATTACAAGCCAATAAAAACCTAGCCCGATGATTGATGAGGGATTTCTAGTGTATCCTCCCTTTTGTAAAAAGGCTTTTAAACCTGTTTTTTCCGACACAACATCAAACCCTGAAGCCTTAAGAATCTTTGCGATAATTTTTCTAATAATCACAGCACAGATCCAACCAATGGAAAAAATAGCGATGGCAAAAACCAGCCTAGGAATAAATTCAGAAAAAAATTGATAACTTTGCTCTAAGGTTTTAACAACTAGATTATTAAATATTTCTTGAAAACGTACCATTTTCTTACCTCCAGTTAATCATCATTTTTAAAAAAATCTTTTAACTTTTTCAAAGGCTTTTCTAGAAACTTCTCCCATTTCTCAAAAACTTTTTCTATTTTATCTTCCGCTTTTTCAGCTATGACATCCGTGAATTGATCTGTCTTTTTAAAAATATTTTCGGTCCTTTTAAACTCTACCATTAAAAAATCCGTTGAACTGGCAATTCCTGTTTGAGGATTAAGATCGTTTTTTAACTGCATAATAACGGCCATCGGTGTCGAAGCCGCCGGTTCGCTCACCTTGAGAATGAAAAATAATGTTATCGCCTGTATAGCTGCTGAAATCAAGAAAATTAAATGTAAATTAGAAATCTCATAAGAAAACAGCATTACATGAAGATTTTCAAATATTTTCGAAAGCCATCCTCCGATAATTGGGGCAATCCCGCCGATGACACCGGTAATAGCCGCAAATAAAGCAAGATATACAGACCTGCCTTCCCGGGGAGAAAGCTTGATGAGGATGTTAAATTGTGAAAGAGACACCCCCGCCATAAAGGCACCGGTTAATAAATGCGCTGCTAATATCGGCATGTAATAATTTTTGGGCAAGGCCACAATCCATAACAATGGTATGGCAGCGAGAATTAAACCGGATACGATAATAACCGGCTTGTTCCCTAGCTTGTCAGATATGGGTCCCCATATTTTCATCATAAATAATGTCGCCAACATCGCGAATGTCCCGAAGATAGTTATTGTTGAGAAATCGATTTTTAGAATATTGATCATAAATACACCATAATAAGGTGCTGCCAGTTGAACGCCAAAAATCCAGCATGAAACATAAATAATAAGTGCAAGAAAGTTCTTATTCTTTAAAGGTTTTAAGAATAGTGAAAAATCCATTGAGCTTTTTTGCGTCTGCTTAAAAATTTCAACTTCTGGCACACGCATCAAAAACCACGTGGCGATCAATCCTGCTGCCAGGCCTAAAGAAAAAATTATTATATAGCTGTACGGACTTTCTTCACCGAACCGGCTTTCCCATAACGACAAAAATTTCCCGGCAGCAAGAATAACAACCGTTCCGCAGGCCGAAGCAATCATATTGCGTTTTCCAAAATACGTCCCCCTGGTGTTTTCCGGGACCAAATCGCTCATCCATGCAAGCCATGCAACTCCTGAAAGCGAACCCAACAAGCTTGATACTGCGATAACTGCCATCAACACAAAAACGCGCCAATCCGAAAAAGATGAAAAAATCGCTATCGGAAGAATAATAATAACAACCCACAGCAACCGGCTTATAACGACACACATAAAACAAAGCATCTTCTTTTTTCCGGTTTTTTCTATTAAATAGGATCCAAAAATCTGAATAAGATTAGCCAGCATAGGTAGTGCAGCAAGAAATCCGATCTGCTCCGGCCTTGCTTTTAATATCTTTAAAGCAAAGCCCATAAGGAACATCCCTCCGGCAAGAGAGCCCATAATTGCCGAAAAGGCACCGTCTAGAATAGAAAAAGTTAACGCTTTGTTTTGAATTTTCTCATCCATTGAAGAACTCCATAAATTTTAAAATTAGGCCTATCCCTCTTAATGCAAAACCTATCGCCAGTCCCCGGACTTCTTCCCAACAAAAAACCCAATAACAACCCCAACAAGCATCACCAGCGGCAAAAGAATAATCCTAGACATGCTTAACTTCCAAAATAAAAATTGTATTGATACAACTTGTGTATTTTGAAAAAAAATAATCGCAAAAATTATTCCGCTTATAAGCAATATAACACTCTTAGGTTTCATTCATTCCCCTTTTCAAAGTCTCTTGTCTTTGCTCAACAACATTCCTTCGCTGAACAATCCCCCTTAAAAGCCTTCCTAAAATATCTGCCCCAGTAATAATCCGTCTTTCATGATTCCAATACAAAATGATATCGTTATCAACAACATCGTCTTCCTCATGCTCCGGACGCACTTTAAACTCTAAAATAACTTCCCCGAGCTTTGTCCCCGGCTGAGTTACGACAATGGGCCTATGGCAATACGTATAAATACTTTTGACCTCTTTGGCATACATCGCATCGCGTAAAAACTGATCCGCGTTTAAGACAAAAACCGGGCAGCCCTCTTCATTGATGATGATAACCCATTTTTCTTTCGAGGCATTTATCTTTTTCAAAAGGGGATCGTCAAAAACCTGCTCATATCTTGGAAACTTTAATAACCCTTTCGGAGTCGTCGGCAACTTTATAATACTCTGAGGGTTAATAATTTCTCCTTCTTCTTCCGTCTTGATATCATCAATAGCTAAGAAATTAGATGCCCCTAAGCTTTCTAAGAGACTAATATCTGTTAAACCCGATTGCGCGTGTCGATTAAGAAAAACCTTAACTTCCTCTTCTTGAAAAAAGCTGGTTTTCTCCTTCCCCAATAAAGCATCCAAGAATAAACCCGTTGGCTTTGCGATAGGAAACAACAAAACCTGATAAAGTCGAATGGCCGGAACAAGAAACTTGCTTGACTTAAGGGCATGCCGAGCAAAATACGCCTGAGGGATAATCTCACCGAAAAACGTTATCCCAAACGTCGAAAAAATAAATGCCCACAAAATAGGAAAAATTGAACCTATCAAAAGTGTCAGCAAAACATTAACGCTGACATTTCCCCACAAAATCGTTGCTAGCAGATAATGAGCATCTTTTCTCAAGCTCAAGATTCTTGCGGCATCTGCGTTATTCGCTTCAGCCTGGATTTCAAGCCGTAGACGACTTAATCCGAAAAGTCCCAAATTAAGACCTGAGAACATAGCCGAATTCGAAATACAAACTAAAATACCGATTATTTTAAGTATTATCATAAATTTAAAAAATAGCTAACCACGAGGAACAATACCTCTTAGAAGCCTGCCCAAAAAATCAGCTCCGGTTATAATCCTTTTTTCTTTTTTTCCCCAATAAAGAATAATATCATTATCAACAACATCATCTTCGGGGCTTTCCGCCCTTACTTTAAAACTTGCTAAAACTTTTCCAAGATTTATTTTTCCGTCTTTTAAAACAATGGGACGATGGCAATACGTGTAAATACCTTTCGCATGTTCTTCGTCTAAGGCATCTCTTAAAAACCCGTCTGCATTTAAGACATATAAAGGATTTTGAAATTCATCTGCGATAACCACCCATTTTTCTCCTGAAACATGGACTTTCTGAAGAAAGCTATCTTCAGCGTTTCTTTTAAATTTTGGAAAAATCGGCAACCCTTGTTTATTAGTAGATACGGAGATAATACTTTTAGGCGTCAAAACCTCACCCTCATTCTTGATCAATATATCATCAAGCATCAAAAAGTTGGCAGCTCCTACACTCTCGATATGACCGATATCCGTGCTCGCTGATAAGGCATGTTGTCGCAGTAAAACTAAAATTTCCTTTTCGTTGAAGTAACTTACTTCTTCTTTGCCAAGCCAATAATCTAAAATAATACCGGTTGGCTTAGAAAAAGGATAAAGAAGAATCTGATAAAATCTAATAATAGGCACGAGGATGGTGCTTGCCTTCAGTGCATATTTAACAAGATAAGCCTGCGGAATAATCTCTCCAAAGAATGTAACAGCAAAAGTCGAAAAGAGAAATGCCCCTAATCCTGTCAGCACAGAATCAGTTAGTAGGGTCAGCAAAACTATGCTGGCGACATTACCCCAGAGTAAGGTTGCTAACAAAAAATGGATGTCTTTTCTTAAAGATAGAATCCTCTTGGCGTCAGGATCTTTTAGATCTACCAATACTTCCAAGCGTAACCGGCTAGACCCAAAAAACCCTAAGTTTAATCCGGAAAACAAACCACAATGGATTAAACTTATGACAACACCTATCCAAATAAATACTTCCATTCGCATCTTCCCTTAATATCTTAGGTTTTAAAGACATCCTCTTTACTGCTAGCTGAACTTCTAATCAAAACCTATTTAATCCAAGAACAAAATTAAAGCTGAAAAAAACATAACAAATTGAAACAAACAGATAAAAATCTTAATCCGTTTTAGAGTATTATTACGACCTTGCCCAAATTCATTTGACGATATCGCACATTTCGTTTTTAACAACATCAAGCTTCCCAAAACATATAATTTTATCATTCAATAATATTTTTGTGCTAGCTTTAGGATTTGGAATTATTGAATGATCTCGCTCAATGGCTAACAAATTAATATCTTTGCCCCTTAAATCTGCTTCAAGAATTGTTTTATTTAATGCAGAGCTCTCCACACAAACATCAATGCTTAATACGCCATAACCACCTGTTGACACGACAAGCTCCTCAAAAGAAACAGATTTAATAATATCCTTTTTAATAATTTGTCTTCTCAACAAATCAGTTAATTTCTTCATATATTTGGATTTAGTAACAAACCGATACATATAATAAATTGTGGCTATAATTATTAATAAGTTAAAGAAAGGTAGTATTTGCGCCGGAATAAACAAATCCACGAAAGGAATCTTTATTTTAGGAAATAAAGAGCTCGGACTTAAAGAATTGGCAAATGTTGCGATCAAAGTTACAAGCCCTGCATTACCAAAAACCATAAGGACTGAGGCAATCTGCCTTCGCTGAGGATTGCCCGTGATCAACTCTGCTTCTTTGGTTGTAAAACCCGTTCCCGTAAAACATGAAAGAGATTGAAATTTTGCCAAAGACCATTCCAGTCCTGTTAACTCAAAAGCAATCGCACCAAGGCGAACCACGATAAAGGAAACAGATATCATAACAATAAATAATAAAAGATTCATTTATTCCTCCCATTTCTAATTCTTATCTTGTGCGTCCGTAGACCCTTGCCGACTCCTTGAAGCATTTAATCAAAGGCTGCCTTATCTTTATGCTGGAAAGTCGCCACTCCCAATTATCCTTTACAAAAGAAGGATTATTCATCCGGGCTTTCTTTCCTAAGGACAAAAAATCCTGCATAGGAATAACAACAGTATTTGCAACAGAGGCCATAGCTGTCTGTATTAACTCCCATGATACCTCTTTGGAGGTCACTTTTCTCCCTAAATATTCAAATAAATTCTTTTTTTCCTCGGTTGTCGCTTCTTTTTCAAACCACCCTCTTGCCGTATTGTTATCATGAGTTCCTGTATACAAGATACAATTTTGTACATGATTATGTGGAATATACGGATTACTGGCCATATCCCCGCCAAATGCAAAAAGAAGAACCTTCATTCTTGGAAAATGATACTTATTCATCACGTTAACGACATCTGGCGTAATAATACCCAAGTCTTCGGCTATAACTGGAAAATTTCCAATCTTTTTTAATACTGTGTCAAAAAAATCTTCAACAGGGGCGTTAACCCACTTTCCCTTAACAGCTGTTTTTTCTTTAGAGGGGATCTCCCAGTATGCGACAAGCCCTCGAAAATGGTCAATGCGTACAATGTCATATAAAGAAAATACACGCTTAAAACGCCTAATCCACCAATCATATTTCGTTTTTCTTAATTCCTCCCAATGATAAACTGGATTACCCCACAGTTGGCCAGTTTTACTAAAATAATCCGGAGGAACTCCCGCAACAACATAGGGGTTTTTTTGTTTATCAAGTTTAAAAATTCTTGGATTTGACCATAAGTCGGCACTATTGTAATCCACATAGATAGGAAGATCACCAATGATGCTTATACCTTTTTTATTACAATACTCTTTAAGTGAAATCCATTGTTTTGATAAAATATGTTGGATAAACTTCTCCGACTCTATCTCCTTTTCTAAGGTCTTGCCCCAGGTCCGCACGGCCTTCTTTTGCTTATCCTGTATATCTTTAGGCCATTGATTCCAGCGTATTCCCTTAAAATATCTATTGAGTGCTGTAAAAAGAGCATAGTCATCAAGCCAATCTTTATTTCTTCTACAAAAATCTTTGTAGTCCGATTTCTTAAATCTATCTTGGCGTGCACAAGCTTTATCGATAAGAGACTTCTTAAAATTTGTTACCTTCAGATAGTCTACTTTCTCACTAGAAAAACTTGGTATTGATTTTAAATCCTTGGGGTCAATCATTCCTTCTTTTAAAAGAAGATCAGGGCTGACAAGCAAAGGATTTAGAGCAAACGCCGAAAGCCCATGATAGGGAGAATTATAATAAATTGTATCTGTAGGGCTTAACGGAAGTATCTGCCAATATTTCTGATGTGCTTGGCTTAAGAAATCAACGAATTTATAAGCTGACGCACCAAAGTCCCCTATGCCAAACCGCGATGGAAGCGAAGAAATATGCAACAATATGCCACTGCCTCTTTCCTTCATTATCTTTCTCCTTGTTGGAATAGCACTGCGACAGGAAAATGTGAGAGAATATCACCAACACAGATGCTTTTTTCACACTGAACTTTCTGTAAAGTTATCACATTGATAAAATCACCGGTCATCAAGCCTGTTAATTGTACACACGTCTCTTTCCACACTTCTTTTCCTAAAGGTGCCTCATCTTCTTTGATAACATCCATAAGAAACCGAGGAGCAACAATGACTACCCGGCTATTATTAAATTGTCTTGCATAAGCAATGATGGACTTACTACGCTCTCCTTCAACGTTCAGAGGCACGAGATCTCCTCTTAGGAATAAATCCTCATGTTTTTTTCTCAGCTTTAATATTTGATGAATAAGGAATAGCTTGATCCTACCGTCATCCTTTGTTTGAAGCAACTCACCAGCGAGCGCCAAAACATCCTGCGTGCTTTTCTCCTGAATAAATTCTAAATCTTTTATTCTCGCATCGTAATCAACAGGCCTTCTATTATCAGGATCGGTTAAATTAAAATCCCACAACTCAGTTCCCTGATAAAAATCTGGAACCCCAGGGGCTGTCATTTTAATTAATGTGTTGGACAAACTATTAAAAATGCCATAATGTGAAACTTTTTGTTGAAACTCTTTAAAACTCGTCAAAAATTTATTTTCGCCAGATTGATCAAGTAGTTTTTCTACAAAAAAAACACACGCATCTTCATATTTAATATCAGGCTTGATCCATGCGGTATGAACCTTGGCCTCGCGCACAGCTTTAACAATATGCTCTTTAATTCTTTCTTTATAATCCTCCATTTTATCCATCCCAAATGGAAATGACCCAAGCAATGTCTGATAAATAAAATATTCATCGTTTGCATCTGGCATGCTCTCCCGACCATCTCTTTGCTTCTTTTCATCATTAATGATTGACCATTGCTCAAGATAGGAGCTCCAGACATCAGGCATCTCTGATAAAACATTGATTCTGGCTCTGACGTCTTCACCTCTTTTAGTGTCATGTGTGGCTGTTGCATTAAAAGAATGCATTGTTCTGTCCGATCGGTCTTTCAAGAATTTAAAAAAATCTCCCATTTCAATGCCTAGTAAAAAAGGATCACCCCCGACTTCATTAAGCGACAGCAATTGATTAAAGGTATAAAAAACCGTATCTTCAAACCCTTTTGCCATGATCGGCGCTGTCAGCTGCTGAAATCTCATAATAAAATTCCAAAACTCATCTTGTTCCTCGCCAACAAGGGTCTCAATTAGCTCCAAAAACAAAAATTTCTTAATAAATCCGATCTCGTGTTCGAATTCTGGGGCGTGTCGATGAGCTTTTTCAATAGCTTCGTTAATATATTTTTTATCACTTTCCTCAAAATTATTACGGTTAATGTATGTTCGATAGACTGGAAAAAACGCTACAACCTCAACGAGAGCTCTTTTAAGTCCGTACAGTGTTATATCTCGTCCAAACCTATGATGCCCCGCAACTTTTTTCATAAGGTGCGCTAAATTATCAATGTCGCCTGCCATGTGCTTTCCAATAATCAGCCTTTTTTTACTTAATACAAGATTTTCATAAGACGTTGTTAGATTGACAAACTTAGAATAAACTTCTCTTAGCTGACTTTCGTTTTCTTTCATACAAAAAAGCCTATTAACTTTGTTCATAAAATCATATCCTGTCGTCCCCTGAACAGGAAAAGATGCCGACAATTCCTCCTTTTCGGCAAGAATCTTTTCGACAATAACATAGATATCTTTGACTTCATTTCTTAAGTTCTTTAAATATGCTGCAGGATCATACAAACCGTCAATATGGTCAACTCGAAGCCCATGAACTTTTTTTTCTTGGACTAAACGCAGAATAAGTTTATGTGTCGAATCAAAAACATCCTTTTTCTCAGCCCTTAAAGAAATGAGCTCGTTGATTGTAAAAAATCTCCTATAATTTAATTCTTCAGAAGCGACTTTCCAAAAGGACAGACGGTAGCATTGTTTTGAAAGCAGCATATCTAATTCATCTAAGGCATGAACGCTCTCGCCCTCTCCGTTTAAAAAAGCTATATTTCCATCCACAAAAAACTTGATGTCAGCGTTCTCGCTGTAAAACTCCCACAACATTCTTTTAGCATGCCTGACTTGGTCATACTGCTGTTTGCCTTGAAATCGAGAGACGCTAGAAAAAGTATCAACAATGCCCAAAAATTTAACCAATAAAGAATCCCCAATTTTCTTTTCACTTTTAAGAGAATCAAAATTATAAAGCAAAACATCTTTATAAGTCCCTAGCAAAATAGGAAATTTTAAGTCATAATATTTAGCCGCAAACCCATTTTCATCAAAAACAATCTTAATTTCTTTGTTCTCTAAAACTTCTGAATAAAATCCTCCTAAAAAGGGCGCGAGAACTCTTTCCTGAAAGCTTTCGAAAGGATGAATCCAGTCAATGTCAAAATAATAAAAAAACGGCGAATTTTCTCTCTGCTCAAATATATCCATAAGCATCGAATTATCTTTGTCATACGCCATATGATTCGGCACAATATCTTGAAGCCAAAACATTTCATTTCTTCTAAGCTCGTCGCTCAATTTCCCAAATTCTTCCTCTCCGCCTAACTCTGGATTAATTTGATTTGGGTCAACCACGTCATATCCATGCTGACTTCCTTCTCTGGCTTTAAATATCGGAGAAGCATAGACATCTGAAATGCCCAAAGAACTCAAGTAAGGCAAAATATTTCTTGTTTCTTTGAAGCCAAACGATGGGATTAGCTGAATTCTATATGTTGAGGTTGGAATGTGCATTATCCTGTCCAAACTTTAAAACTTTCACCAAGCTGATCGAAAAGCTTAAACCATTCTTGAGCCGGAATGTTTCCGTTGTCAGATTCCTTTTTCTTCTCTTTGACAACCTTCTTTCCTGCTGAATAATAAATATTTTGAGCTTTCCAGAAATCTATTTTGAGAGAAAGAGGCACAAAAATTGTTAATAATTTAACAACTGCTTCTAGCGCGTCAGTATTGTTTGGATTTTGCTCAAAGATGCCCATAAGTTGATTCACCCGACGCCTAACCAAAAAGCCTAATGTAATGGTATCGATATCAAGTGATAATTCTTTTATCTCAGATACAAAATGTTCTAATTGATCGAAATTCATTGTTTCACTATGAAGCGCTCGAACAATGTCTGTATTAATCGTAGCTGCAAGAGTATTCGCTAGTGCTTTAGGCAGCGGCTTATTAAACTGTCGAATAACTTGAATAATAGGATAATAGCGCTCATTAATTTGTCTTAAAGAACCGTCGACATCTTTTAAAGTTGACTCAAGGACCTGATCCAACACTTTTGTCTGTTCATCTTTGAATAGATGCCATAAAGAATAATGGCTTTTATCAAAATAATTCTCAATTAAGCTAATGGTCCCGGCTATGTCGCTCTTTTTAAAAGTTTCCTTTAACTTATCGCTCGCTTCTTTTAAAAAATCATTCTCACCGTTAAATATTTTGACCCCTGCAATAAAATTATGATCACCCAAGTATAATACCGCAAAAACAATCGTCGCCTCTTCTTCAGTGATGTCTGAAATTATCTTTGTCTTCCCTACGGATAATTTCTGCTTTCCAAGTTCGGTAAAATCATATACTTCATCTTGGACTGTATAGCAATAAAGATGCTTTCGTTCATTAGGCTGTTTTGACAATGACGAAATGGCATAATGCACGCCAACTCGAAGCAGGCTTAAAACGCCTGGCTTAACAAAATTCTCGTAAACATATTTTGCGTCTTTGTATTGCGCAATATTGCTTGGAACCTTTTCTAATAAATTAATAAAAGTATCTTCTAGGCGCATATCTGTTATTTCTTGAATAAGCTGGATAACCCTAGCCGCATATTGTAAGATTTGCACTGTCTCAATTCCCGAAACTTCGTCAAAAAACCATCCACAGCTTGTATACATAAACATCGCATGTCGCTGAAGTTCCAGCAGCTGAAAAACCTTTGTTCGCTCTTGAGAAGAAAGATTATGCGTCTGATTCTTCTCAAAGAATAAACTTACATTTTCCTCTGATCTATTTAAAATAACATCAATATAATCATTGCGTACTTGCCACGGATCTTTAACATAAGATTTCATTTGTTCTTCAAAGATTTGGACCGCATTGTCTCGAAGCCAATCTAAGGCCCCTCTTAAAGGAGCTCGCCACTTTTGATTCCACGACCAATGCATACCAGAATTACATCCACAGTTATTTTTCCACCGCTCCACTCCGTGCACGCAGCTCCATGAGGAGTTTTCGTGGATCTCCACCTCATTCCGAGGAGGATGGCTCTCAAGATATTCTCCATATATTGTTATTTTCGCGAGATTTTTCTCTCGAATATAATCTAAGCAATAAGCTAGCGCCATGTCTGCTTTTTGTTGATGATGGCCATACGTTTCCCCATCTGTTGCAATATGAACAAGTTGATCTTCTTCAGAAGAAGTAAAAACATTTAGCATGCGATCTGCTAAATACTCGCCCTTCATCAAAAGTTTTTCAAATGCGACTCCCTGGGAAATCGGGCCATCATAAAAGAATAATGCAATTGTTCGCCCAGATGCAAGAGTACACTGATAGGGATACCTCGGATCAATCTTGCTATCACTGACATTCTTCCATCTTTTATCATTAAGCTTGCGCACCCTTTTGGCTTGACGTGGAGCAAGGATTGTAAATTTTATCCCTTGTTCAGCTAAAATATCCAATGTTTCTAAATCCACTCCAGTTTCCGGTAACCACATCCCCTCTGGTTTTCTACCAAATCGAAACTCAAAATCCTTTATGCCCCAAAAAATTTGTGTAAATTTATCACGAGAGTTCGACAATGGCATAATCATGTGGTTATAACATTGCGCTAACGCCGATCCATGTCCTGAAAATATTTTTTGGCTTTCTTTATCCGCTCTAAGAATAGCCTGATATGTTTCATTATCATTTTTTTCCACCCAAGACAATAACGTCGGTCCAAAATTAAAACTAATATTGGCATAATTGTTAATAATATTTGTTATTTTGCCATAAGGGCCTAGTATTCTTGCAAGCGCATTTGGCGCATAACATTCTGCGGTTATCCTTTCATTCCAATCATGATACGGATAGGAAGAATCTTGCTGCTCAATAGCTTCAAGCCAAGGGTTCTCTCTAGGCGGTTGATAAAAATGTCCATGGATACAAATATGTTTATTCATAAAATCTCACTTTTTAAATAAAATAAAACTTCTCGGGTTTATATTAATTTCTGAACTAGAAGAAACTACGTCTGGCGAGAGCGTACCCGGACCATTCCATTTCTTATCCGCAGAATCAATCACCTTGCTCATCGGTTCTCTTATTTGATTAGCATGCGTCGCATTAATTTCTGACTTACTAAAATTCATATAACAACAAGTATAGCTCTCGCCGCAAGATCTGCTTATCACGACTAATAAATCTTTTTCATTCCAAGAAACACTTAACCCTTTCCGCGTTAAAGTCCTTAATGAAGACAGGCTTTTTCGAAGCTGAATAATTTTGCGATAAAAATCAAACATATCTTTATGCCGCTGATCTTCTAATGACGCCCATCTTAGTTTTGATTGCAAGTATGTCCCTCGGTCAAAAGGGTCTGGTGGCTCACCGTGCCAATTAAAAGCAGAAAATTCTTTCTTTCGACCCTGTTGCACAGCTTTAACTAAGCCAGCATCCAAGTGGCTAATAAAATATAAAAAAGGTGTCTCTGCAGCAAATTCTTCTCCCATAAAAAGCATAGGAATATAGGGAGAAAACATCATCGCCCCAGCGGCTAATTTCAAAGACTCAGAATCAACCAACTGAGAAAGCCTTTCTCCCATCATTCTGTTTCCAACTTGATCATGATTCTGAATAAAAACAACAAACTGCTTTGGCTCTAGATGTTGAGACGAACTGCCAAAATTCTTTTTTCGATGCTCTGAATATTCTCCATCATAAACAAACCCTTGTTCGTATGCTTTTACAACCTGCTTGATGTTTCCAAAATCACAATAATAACCTCTTTTGTCTTCAGCAATAATCGTTCTTAGCGAATGGTGAAAATCATCTAGCCACTGAGCGTCCATACCATAGCCATCTTCTTCTTTGGGCTCAATAATTCTTTTATCATTAAGATCACTCTCTGCAATAAGATAATGCTTTCGCCCCTCTCGCTGACTATGTCCTTCAACCTTCTCTGCCAATTCTTTTAAAATATGTTTTTCGCTAAAATCATAGATTCCATGAATAGCGTCCAAGCGAAGCGCATCAATATGAAAATGCTCAAACCAGTATAAGGCATTCTGAATAAAATAATTCCTTACTCCAGAATTATTATTATCATCAAAATTAATAGCCAAGCCCCACGGCGTTTTATATTTTCGTGTAAAATAAGGACCGAAGTCTCCCAAATAATTTCCTTCTGGTCCAAGATGATTATAAACAACGTCGAGAATAACAGCAATGTCGTGCTGGTGACACTGATCAACTAACCGCTTGAGTTTCTCAGGCCCTCCGTAAGTGTTTTGAACGGCAAAGGGATAAACACCGTCATACCCCCAATTGCGACCTTCTGGAAATTGTGAAACAGGCATAATTTCAATCGCATTAATACCCAATTCTTTCAAATAATCAAGTTTCTGAATAATGCCATCAAAAGTTCCTTGCTGCGTAAACGTGCCGACATGCAGTTCATACATAATCATTTCTTCAAGGGGCACCCCTTTCCAATCTTGGTCTTTCCACTGAAACGAAGAATGATTAATAATACAAGAAGGCTCATGAACTCCCTCGGCCTGATAAAAAGAAGCAGGATCTGGACGTTCAAGATTGCCATCAACAACATAAAGATAGATTGATTCAGGAAGAATATTTGACACCTTTCCGTGCCAATAGCCTTCCTTGTTTTTTTGAAGTTTTACAGTAAGCTTTTGAGGAGAAAGCACCTTGACTTCTATGCTATTCTTAGAAGGCGCCCAAACAGTAAACTCACAACTTTTATCTTCTCTGTACCAAGAACCAACTTTTGTCATTTACGCATTCTCTTGTTTAAAGAATAATACCGCCAAAGGAGGAATTGTTAACGAAAGAGAATAGTATTTTCCCTGAGAAGGCAAAGGCGAAGATTCTAACCCACCCAAATTTCCTTGGCCGCTTCCCCCGTACTCTTTAGCATCGCTATTTAAGATCTCTTTCCAAAACCCAGATGACGGAACTCCAATCTTATAATTATTGTGAGGAGCAGGCGTAAAATTACACACAACCAACACAGAGTTTTTATTCGGAGAGTCTTTTCTTATAAAACTCATCACTCCTCTTTCTGAGTCGCTGCAATCCACCCATTCAAATCCCTGGCTATCAAAATCATTTTCATAAAGCGCTGGTTCTGTTTTATAAAAATAGTTCAACTCTTTAACCCATCTTTGCAATTGAACATGACATTCATGTTCTAGCACATACCATTCCAGACCCTTTTCATGATTCCACTCTGAACGCTGTCCAAATTCTTGCCCCATAAAAAGAAGTTTTTTCCCAGGATGTCCGTACATATATCCATATAAAACTCTTAAGTTAGCAAACTTTTGCCAATCATCTCCAGGCATTTTATCAATCAACGATCCTTTGCCATGAACAACTTCATCGTGTGAGATAGACATCATAAAATTTTCTGTAAACGCGTAGCACAAGCTAAACGTTAACTGATTATGATGATATTTTCGATAAACAGGGTCTTTCGAGAAATAATCTAACGCATCGTGCATCCATCCCATATTCCATTTCATTCCAAACCCAAGTCCTCCCATAAAAATTGGTTTTGAAACCATGGGCCAGGCAGTAGATTCTTCTGCAATCATTTGCACGTCTGGATAATTCTTATAAACTTCAAGATTTAATTTCTTCATAAACTCGACAGCTTCAATATTTTCTCTGCCCCCATATTGATTTGGAATCCACTCTCCTTCTTTACGAGAATAATCAAGGTATAGCATTGATGCCACCGCATCGACACGAATACCGTCGATATGATATTTATCAAACCAAAACATCGCGCTGCTCATCAAGAAACTTCTAACTTCATTTCTCCCATAATTAAAAATAAAACTCTTCCAATCAGGATGAAATCCTTTTCGTGGGTCAGCATGCTCAAACAAATGAGACCCATCAAAATAAGCCAACCCATGTCCGTCTGAAGGAAAATGAGATGGAACCCAATCCATGATAATGCCAAATCCTTTTTGATGAAGGTAATCCATTAAATACATCAAATCCTGCGGCGTCCCATATCGGCTCGTTGGTGCAAAATAACCAATAGTTTGATATCCCCAAGATCCAAAAAATGGATGCTCCGTAAGAGGCATAAATTCCACATGCGTATAATTCATATCATGAAGATATTGGGCTAATTGTTCTGCGGCTTCTTTGTAGTTTAAAAACCTACCATTGTCACCCTGCTTTTTCCGCCAAGAGCCTAAATGAACTTCATAAACTGAAATAGGGGCTGATAAAGAATTATTTTTATGACGGTTGTCCATCCATCCTTTATCTTTCCAGGAGTAATCAATATCCCAGACGATAGATGCCGTGCAAGGAGGAATTTCTGAATAAAATGCAAAAGGGTCTCTTTTTTCAGATCGATGATTCCTGTTGTTAGAAATAATACAGTATTTGTATAAAGATCCGCTCTCAACTCCGGGTACAAATCCTTCCCAGATGCCAGATCCGTCCCAGCGCACAGCTAGCGGATGCGACTTATCATTCCATCCGTTAAAATCAGCCATAATGCTGACTTTCTTCGCATTAGGTGCCCAAACCGAAAAATGTACTCCCTTGACACCATCATGTTCAATGATATGCGAACCTAACTTTTCGTATAATCGAGAATGGCTTCCCTCTCTAAACAAATAAATATCTTGATCGGTCAACAAGCTTACTCCGTGAATGACATCGCCAATAGAATTTCTCATACAGCACCCTCTTTTCTTTTTGTTAATTTCCTCACCTTAAAATTGCTTAAAACTTGCTTAATGCCTCTTAAGGGAATTAAAACCCAATCCGGCCGATTGTTCAACTCATATCCTAACTCATAGATTGACTTGTCTAAAAGATATATCTGCAAAAGCGTTTCAAGTTCTTTTTCTTTTTTAGGCAAAAATTCCGCCTGTCCAATCGCTTCACAATATGATTTAATAAAAATCTTGCTAACATGTTCATACCAAAACTCCACAGCTGATTCTAAAAATGGGACATCTTCTTCGCGAATAGATTTCTTCATGAGCAATGTTGAATAGGCAGCGTAGTGAAACGATCTTAACATGCCCGCAATATCTCTTAAGGCAGACCGTTTAAGCCTTCTTTCGCTCAATGACCGAGCAGGCTCCCCCTCAAAATCTATAACAATAAAATCTTTTCCCGTAAACAAAGCCTGACCCAAATGATAATCTCCGTGAATACGAATTTTTTTGGCTGAATATTTTGTTTTAAGAATTAGCTTTAGCCTTCTCATAATTTCCCGCTCTGATTTTAAAATAACTTCCGCATCTAGCTGAATTGTTTCTGGCAATTTCTTTATTTGTTTCTTTAACAATCGAAAAACAACCCTCGCCTGGCTTCCAATGGATTGATAAACCGACCTTTGATACAAAAGAGAAAAAGACTCCGGCTTAAAGTCTGAATTATCTACACCTTCAGATAATTTCTTATGCATCTCGCCTGTTCTTTGCCCTAAAAGTTTCACTCGCTCAAGGAACAGGCCATCAATCAAGTCCTCACTCCTAAACTTTCTTACAATACCCTGATCTGCCTCTAAAACTTCCTCTACGTTCTTGCTGCTTTTCTTGTCCTCTTTTCTAAAATCATTAAATTTAGATAAAATTAAGTCAAAGAAACTTTCAACATGATCTTGTGTGTACGCCCAGGCGTTTGCCTCGCTCGCAACATACTTCTGCAAGATGCAAAGAGAAGTTTCATCTTTAGAAGAATTAACGCTTTTGATGCAACCGGCAAAATCAGGAATATTTTCATAATTTTTACAATCCGTTAAATACTTTGTTATTTCAATATCCGGATTAATTCCTTCTTCTAATTTTCTAAAAATTTTCATAAAGAAAGTATCTCCAAATAATATAGAAGTATTACTTTGCTCTGCTTTTAAAACATGCGAGGGCAAAGCAGCAGGATTCTTTCCTTGAAGAGCTTTAAATTTCTTGCCTGCAGAACCAACAAGAGTACAGTTTTTATTCTTAATCTTCTTGCCCTTTGTTATAATTTCAAAAAATAATTGATGAAAATTTAAATCATAAACGCCGTCATACAAAAATCCTTCTCTCTTATTAATGTGTAGCTGACTAATAACGCTTTCGGGAAAATTCTGAACTATTTCTCTGCCCTCTTTTGAATACGAAAATGAAATAGGCAAAAAATAAGTTTCAGGGATTCCTGCAGAATAATTCACAGATAAAAATAACAGCTTAACGCTCTGCTTTTGATCGCCGAGATTAATAATATCCGAAATCCTTATCGTCTGAATATTGCGCGCCTTTCCACCAAACCATCGACATTTTCTCAAATATTGAGGTAAAAGTTCAGCTTCTAGCCTTCGTATAAATTTAGAAGAAAATACTTCTTCCCAAGACTTTTCTAATCTTATTCTTGGCGACCTCTGTAATGTTTCTGCTACTGTTACCGCTTGCTTCTTCAGCAAAAACCAAAAATGGTTATGTGGGCCCAGAGTAACGGTATACGGATTGTCCTTAATAATTGAAAATTTATTTTGGCTAAAAATTTCCTCAGGGACAAACCCGCTATACTCTTTTAAATCAAGGTCCGCCGATTGCGAGAATCTAGATAAATTAATTACAACCAATATATTTTCATCTTTGTATTCCCTGATAAAACACAAAACTTTTGAGTTTTCTGGATATAAAAACTTGATGTTCCCCTGACTAAAAGCTTTAAATCTCTTACGTACAGAAATAACGCGTTTCATCCACCATAAAAACGATGAATGATTATTGTCCTGTGTCTCAACATTGACAGTCTCATAATGATATTCCGAATCAATAATAACCGGCAGATACAACTGTTGGGGATTTGCCCTTGAAAAACCAGCATTGCGATCTGGGCTCCATTGCATAGGCGTTCGGACACCGTCTCGATCTCCTAAAAACCTGTTATCTCCCATCCCGATTTCATCACCATAATAAATAATCGGTGTTCCTGTTAAAGAAAAAAGAAGAATATTCATCAATTCAAATTTACGACGATTATTGCCAAGAAGAGGAAGAAGTCTTCGCCTTATTCCTAAATTTATTTTTGACCGAGCATCTTTAGCATAGGTTCGATACATATAATCACGTTCTTCATCTGTAACCATTTCCAATGTCAGCTCATCATGGTTTCTCAAAAATATTGCCCACTGGCATGAGCGAGGTATCTTAGGCGTTTGTTCAAGAATGTCAATAATTGGGAAGCGATCTTCCATCTGAACACTCATATACATTCGAGGCATTAGAGGAAAATGAAAAGCCATATGGCACTCATCCCCTTTTCCAAAATATTGAACAGCATCTTCAGGCCACTGATTAGCTTCAGCCAAAAGCATGCAATTCTTAAATTTCCCATCAACATGTTTTCTTAATTTCTTTAAGAATGCATATGTCTCTGGTAGATTTTCACAATTCGTATCATCGCGTTCAAATAAATAAGGAATAGCATCTAAGCGCACTCCATCAACACCCATGCCAAACCAAAAGTCAGAAATTTTCATAATTTCTTTCTGAACACTTAGATTATCAAAATTTAAATCTGGCTGATGAGAATAAAAGCGATGCCAATAATACGCCTTAGCTTCTTCTGACCATGCCCAATTAGATGTTTCAAAATCTTTAAAAATAATCCGAGCGTCTTTATACTTTTCTGCGGTGTTACTCCACACATAATAATTGCGATGGTTAGAATTAACCTTAGCTTGTTTAGCTCTAACAAACCACGGATGTTGATCTGAAGTGTGATTAATAACAAGCTCTGTAATAACTCTTAAACCTCTTAAATGAGCTTCTTTTAAGAATTCTTTAAAATCTTTCAGAGTGCCGTATTGAGGATGAACATCATAATAATCTGCAATATCATAGCCGTCATCTCGAAGAGGCGACGGATAAAACGGAAGCAACCAAATAGCCGTAATGCCAAGATTCTTCAAATAATCTAATTTTTGAGTCGCTCCTTTAAAATCGCCAATGCCGTCTCCGTTGCTATCGCAAAACGTCTTGACATGAAGCTGATAAATAACAGCATCCTTATACCACAAAGGATTGCTTTCAAGATTACTGCGTGAGGTACGCATAAAAGTTCCTTCCTTTACATAAAATAATCAAAATCTTGTTCTCGTCGCATATGCTGCTTAATACGAATAATATGTGCCGAAGCTACCTGAGGATTAAGTTCAATATAATTTGTATCCCCTTGCCAAATGTATTTATCGCCGCTTAAAAGATCATGTGCTAAATATGTTCGATTTTTTTCAATCCCTAATTCATCAAGAGGTATTTTTAGATGTCCGATCTGAGTATGATAGGGATCAAGGTTGACGACAACAAGAATAATATTTGAATAATCCGCTGTTGCTTTATAATAACTTAGCAAACAATCATTATTAGTTTCACAAAATCGTATATTTCGAGTAATCTGCAATGCAGGATTTTCTTTGCGAATTTTATTAAGTCTCGCCAACACATCTTTCAAATGCCCTTCTTTATTCCAATCCCACTGCTTAATCTCATATTTCTCAGAATTAAGATACTCTTCCTTGCCAGCAATCGCATCAGCGACACATAGCTCAAACACCGGCCCATATATGCCAAAATTTGAAGAAAGCGTTGCAGCCAAAACAGCTCTCATGATAAAAGCCGGCCTTCCGCCATATTGCAAATGCTCTGGCAAAATGTCAGGAGTGTTTGGCCAGAAATTTGGACGAAAATATTCAGCCACTTCTGTTTGCGTTAACTCCGTCAAATATTCAATGAATTCTTGCTTTGTGTTTCGCCAAGTAAAATATGTATACGACTGACTAAAGCCTCCCTTAGCAAGGCGATACATAACGCTTGGACGCGTAAATGATTCAGATAAAAATATTGTATCAGGATGATCTTTTTTTATTTCTGAAATAAGCCAATCCCAAAAAAGAAAAGGTTTTGTGTGAGGATTATCAACACGAAAAATATACACTCCCTGCTCTATCCAGAACAAAACAACACTTTTTAATTCTTCCCAAAGATTCTCAGCATCATCAGTTTCAAAATTAATAGGCAAAACGTCTTCATATTTCTTAGGCGGATTCTCTGCATATTGAATTTTGCCGTCTGGGCGCCATTTAAACCACTCAGGGTGCTCTTTAACATATGGATGATCTGGAGAGCATTGATACGCCAAGTCTAAAGCTATTTCTAAATTAAACTCTTTTGCCTTCTTAATAAAACTCTTAAATGATGCAAGATTCCCTAACTCAGGATGAATCGCTTTGTGTCCTCCATCTTTTGACCCAATAGCCCAAGGACATCCAGGTTCACTCTTCTTGCAATCAACAGAATTGTTCGCACCCTTTCTATTTTTCTCACCAACAGGATAAATCGGGGGAAGATAAATAACGTCAAATCCCATACGAGCAATTTCAGGAAATAACTCTTCACAGTCTTTTAAGGAGCCATGCTTTCCGGGTTTTGTTCCCCAAGATCGAGGAAAAAATTCATACCAACTGCTGAAAAGAGCTAACTTTCTTTCAACGGTAACTTTTAGTTCCTTGTCATAAACAACGCTATTGTGAACATTAAAATTCTTCCCGGTTACTTCTAATAAATCCTCATTGGCAAGAAGAGGCAAAACAATGTTAATATTTTTATTTTTCTTTAACTCATTAATACACACATTAAGCATTTTTATTTCTTCTTCGCTCTTAATTCTTTCTTTCATCTCTTCAATAATCTGAATACCTATTTTTAAATCCACAGAAACATCTTGCGCATCGGCAATTTTCTTTTCAAGGCTTAAGCGCCACGTGTTAAATTTATCCACAAAAGCACGAATACTATAAAAATAATCTTCCTCTTTTTTAATCGGAAACGATCCGGCCCATCGATCATTACCCAAAGGCTTCATATCAGCTTCCTGCCAGTCTCTTTCTTTCGCTGTGCGATAGAGAAGAACTGCGGCAATCTCATCATGTCCCTCAACAAAAATATTAGCCTCAACAACGACATTTTCTCCAATGGTTCTCTTGATAGGAAATGCTCCTGAGTCAATCTCTGGAGAAACTTTTTCGATCATAATCCGAGTAGGATGAACGCTTTTTCTTTGAGAATTCACTATCTTAGAATCAGAGATATTATTTTTCTTGGGCATGTCTTTCTCCTTCATTGTGTATTAACCCCTTTTTACCTTTTCAATGCCATGCAAATAAATATTCCATAGTGTATAGAATTTATTCATTGGTGGATTAGTATAATTTGTTAAAGCAAAATGTGCGCTAGCTGCTCTGATAAGTCCAAAAAATGCAAAACTAGCTATATCGATATCAACATCATCACGCAAAAGGTCTTGTTTTTTTGCTCTTTCAAGTATTACTTTTATCTTTGCCCGGTATTTGTCCGTTGTTTTTAATATTTTCTTTCTTAAGAAATCATCCTTAAGATGAATCGCTGTTGAAGTCGTCGCAAACAAGAGGCTCTTTTTCTTTTGCGCAAACATAATATGCGTTTTCATAATTTCTTTTAATTGCTCAATCGGGTCATTATACTCTTTTATCGGTTGGTCAATCGCGCAAAGGAGGTCATTTTCAAACTGGTCAATCAGGCCAATAAAAATCGCCTGTTTGTCTGTAAAATGGCGGTAAATAGCACTCTCTGAAATATCATTCTCTTGCGCTAAGTTCTTTATTGTTAAGCTTTGCAAGCCTTTTGAAATTAAAATCTCGGCCGCTGAATTGATAATTTCAATTTTTCTTTGTGAGGATGCTTTTCTTTTTACAATAGGTTCTGCTTTAATTCTAGCCATCAAGTTCACCTTATAAACAGTATGTTAGTGAATAATCACAAACATAATATCATTATCAATTAATTTCGTCAAGCCACAAATTAAACCGCTTTTTTAATCTTCCCCTTTATCCCCTTTTAATCTTTCATAGACTCCTCTTCGGAGAAGCTTAAAGACATCCTCTAAAATCTGAGATCCTGTTAAAACAAAAAGGCACACAAAGCAAATTATCAAAGCAACGCCATACATCTGTATCCCAATAGCTGCACCAATTCCCGCCAAAAGCCAGATAACAGCTGCCGAGGTCATGCCCGTAACCAATCCCCCTTTATTCATGATAACTCCTGCCCCTAAAAACCCTATTCCTGTGACCAGTTGTCCTAAAACACGAACGGGATTACCGTCAGAGGACAATTCTTTTGCTAGGGTAATAAACACCATCGATCCCATTGTGATAAGAATACTTGTTCTTATGCCAACAGGTTTTCCTCGAAGCTGTCTTTCGACCCCAATAATAAAACCGCAGAACATTGAAAAAAGTATTTTGATCCAAAAACTACTATCAAGAATTTCATGAATCATCTTCCCCTCCTTAAAAATAGTTAAAACGTATCGCCTTCGATTAAAGACTTGCGCCGGCTAAAAGCCAATTGGATAGCCTGCCAATTAAAAATCCTTTTTATATTTTAAATAAACCTTATCGTCAACTCCGGATTGATTATTCCCGCCAGTGGAATTTTCACTCGCTTCTTTCCCCTTTAATTCTTTTTCAGCCCCTACGGAGAATTCCTGGGTTATTTTGTACTCCCCTAGCACCTTTTGCTTAAGCACAGTATTTTCCTCTTGCCCTGTCTGTTGTTCGATGCCATAGCCTGCCGTCCACTTATCAGACAAATTTTTCTTAGCTTCAAAACCTTTTTTATCTTTCTCATATGTGACGGCAAAATCACTAATGCCAAAATAACTCGCAAGGGCATCAGACCCCTGGGCAAACAAAATATAATCTACAAAATCTTTAGTGACGCCATCGGAGACTTGGCCTTTGCCGATAGACCCTTCAAGGCCTTTCCATCTTTTTCCGGTTGCCAGCATAACCATCAATTGTTCTTTGGGAAGCGAAGGCTCAGAAGACAGCTTCAAGTCCGGGATTTTCAAAGTCCCGGTTAAAGCCACTTTAATTTTTACATTCTCAACTGTTGCGCGACCAAAAAGGCGAAACCCAGGATTTTCGAAATCTCCAGAAAATAAAATTTGGCTCTCTTCAATTTGCACAGTTGTACGCGGGCCGCGGATGCGTCCGCTTTCAATAATAATTTTCCCAAAAGGCTTTATTTTACCTAAAAGATCTTTTACTTTTAAGTCAATTTTGCCAGGACAATTTGACAATACGATGTTTTGATATAAAGCATTCTCGATAATAAAACTTCCCTCTATCTGCGGCTCGTCAAAGCTTCCCTTGATGTAAATGTCCATCTCATCAACAGCACCGGAGAGTCCCACTTTCTTTATATCTTTAAAATAATCAGCCAGCTCATTAAGGAAAAAACCCCTTGAATAAAAATTAAAATCTAAAATTCCCTTATCAAAAGAACCAAATACAAGAATAGGTTCAGACCCCGCCAAAAGAAGCCGCGCATTGTCGATTTTTAGAGTTACCCCGTGGAGAATGTTAAAAGATGATAAGCGGAAAAATAATGATTGAACTTTTAAAGAGCTACCTTCGGGAAAGCCTTTAAGGTTGTTAAGTTCGATGCTATTAAGATGAACGCCTTCTGAAAGATTTCCTGTTAAAGCCTGATATCCGGTATCGTCAGAATTTGCATACAAGTCCATGGCTCTGTTAGTTGCAAATTTTCCCCCGCTTGAAGTAAACAGAGTCCAGCTTACAAAACCGATGATTGCAATTAAAACAAGGAAGAGGATGAAAAACAACTTTTTTATCTTCATTCCTCTGAAAACAACCTTTCCAACTCTCCTTTAGCTTTATACAAAGAATTTTGAATGGCGCCTTGGTCCTGTCCAAGAATCTCATTGCGGCTTTTTTCAAAAAGGGCAAGGCATGCCTCATTTTTCATTAAGTTTTCCAAGGAATCCAATACAAGATTTTTTTTAAAAAAAGCCACAAAGTCTAAAAAAGATTTTTTAGATAAAGCCGTTCTTAAAAAATCTTCCATCTGCGTGCTATTTCTCATTTGGCGAGGACCGCTCAGCAAAAGCGTAAAGGCCGTTGATTGTGCATCAAAAATAACATTATGGAGGTTTTGAGATCCGGCCATTGCGACTGCCCGTGTCCTACCCAAATCGTCTTTGACTGTCAGCTTTTGTGGCCGCTCGCTTAAGAGAATGTTAGCCGAAAAACCACCTTCTGAGTCAATCCAGGCTTTTTCCCCACTGTTCCATATCGAAAAAACATAAAGCCCTTTTCCACCGATTTCCTGGATGTTCACTTTCCCCTTAGCAAGGACAAAGCCAAAATCATTCTGAGCTACTGCCAAGGCTGGAAAAAGAATAAAGAAGCTTAATGCGATTAACAGAAATAATTTTAATTTTTTCATTTTCTTTTCTTCGCCCAATTTTTATAAAGTATTGTATTATACCTTTTAAAATAAAAATTTAAAGAAAGATTAAATAAAACCGAGAGGGATTTCTTTACTCTTACCGTGACAACTGCCAAAGAAGATCCTGAGGCGTCCCCAAGCCCCTAAGTTCAACAGACGCATCTTTTAAGAATATTTTGTATCTCTTGGCCTTTGTTCGATTCGCAGGATCATTGATTGCGGTTGATACAATTTTCGATACGGCAAACTCTACAACCTCATCAGGAACTCCGCTTGACGTCTCACTTTTCGTGCTCATATCGCACTGATCATTAACATAATCAATGGCGAGAAACCGGCGTTTCCCTTCTTTTTGATCAATAGCAATTTCTGTGGAAAACCAAACCATTTTTGTAAACGAAGCGATCTTGGCAACCATTTTTACCAATTTATAAAGCCCAAGTTCGTTAAAATCTTCGTAAGAAACATGTTCATAGAGGTTTTCTGTATCATCCCACCAGCAGGGGATGATTGTATCAAAGCAATGAATAACCCGAAACCAGGCCTTTTTATCCTTTAGCCTTAAGGGGACAATTTTTTCCTGAAGCAAGAAATTATCGCCTCGATCGTAGTTTCTTGCTTGAGCTATTTCGCGTATCGTTCCTTTGGCGTCACGGATAACGCCGAGCTGGCCGTATCCACAGCCTGGCTTAATAATAAACGGCACACCTAGCCGTTGCCTCTCTTCTTCTTTTAATCTAAAAACCAATGGCTCCCAATTGCGCACGACAATAGTATACGGAGTAAGAATGCCGGCATCCATCAACTCAAAATGAACCATGGCTTTATCAACAGCTACCCGAGCCCTATCCGGGTCGTTGATCACTGCTCCGCCGGCATCTTTAACGGCATAACAAACCCTTGCGTAAGGGTCCTTGGGCAAATTATAAGTTGCCTGGTAGTCGAGCATAACTCTAATTTTTAAAATATGGGATTCAAGCTCTTTAAGCACGTCTTTTACGTTTCTATCGGTAATACCTACAAAGCTAAGATTATTCTTTTTGCATTCTTCGTTAAGTAGAAAAATAAATCTGTCATCGCCCTCATTGTTCCAGTTAAGAGCAAAATCATAAGTTTTCATAATGCTGTGACCGCACTTTCTGTGATTTCAATATTTGGAAAATCCGAATCGATTGCTATGTTTATCCCAAAAGGAAGCAAAAGATGCGATTGAGCAATATCAGACGTATGCCCTGATGGAAAATTGTATAAGATCGGGTAGATGCTGTCCTCAAAAAACTCTTTGATAACTTGGATAAACTCCCCCTCGCTATCAAAACAATTTGTCATGCGCCCCCAGATCATTCCTCGAATTTTATCTAGTTTCTTATTTGCTTTCAACCTATTTAATCCCGATACAATTACATCAGCAGACTCGCTGATTTCTTCTAAAAATAATATTTTATTTTCAGTATCAATTTCATAGGGAGTCCCTATCGACTCTAAAATAAGCGAGAGGTTTCCCCCGACAAGCGGCCCGGACGCCTTTCCTGTGCGAAGAACCCTTAAATGCTTAGACACGGTTTTACCAAAAGGCTTGTCACTTCCTAAAAGACGGTTAAAAGAATCGATTGTCTCAGGATTCATGCCTTTAAAAAATTCTCCTGAGACAACAGGCCCATGAAAAACAACCATATCCGCTGCCCAATGAAGAAAAAGCAGCAGAATGGTAATATCACTGTAGCCTATGAAAATTTTGGGGTTTTTCTTAATGACTTCAAGGTCAACAAACGAAATAATCTCTTGAGAACCATATCCGCCTTTTGCGCAAAGAATCACTTTAATTTCCGGATCAGCAAACATGCGGTTTATTTGCTTACCTCGCTGCTTGTTATGACCCGTCTTTGACCAGCATTTATTAAAAATACTTTTTTCGTATTTAACCTTATACCCTAAGGCTCTGAGGACTTTGATTCCCTTTTTAAAATTCTCTTTGTCGAAAGAACTCGCAGGGGCCACAATCCCGATAGTATCCCCAGATTGAAGTTTTGCTGGCTTTTTCATAAATGAAAATATTCCTCTCTTTAAAATATATGTTATTTTATCATACGGCTGAAATAAATTCTAAAAATTAAATAAGATTTAATTTTATGTCGCTTTAAGCGATATAAAATTGTTAATCACATTTGCCCTAGAAGTGTTTTTCAACGACGCGGGACTTTGCCGTTCGAATCCTTGGCGAAAGGTTTCCTCTCCTAACTCATTGCTATAAAACAAAAAGGCACACAGCCTTATGAGCTATATGCCAAATTTGTGCCAAGAACTGCGCCAATAAGCTACCCTTTACCTCCTCAAGAACCCCCACCTTGTTCATCTCCTCCTTCTGAAAATCATACTAAAATATCTTGCTTCATCGTGCATGTGCCCGATACTTTTTCACCCCTGTGGCCTGAAAAGCTACAGCTATCTCCTTCGCGCTTTGCGCTACAATCCTTAAGAACCTCCTGAGGCGACCCGCCCCTTCCTTGGCAAAAAGTTTGTGCCAGGTATTCTAACCTTTAATTCATGAAAGTGTTGGTGATTTGAAAAATAATTACAATCACCTGCCCATTCGCTCTTCATGATTATGGCATTATGACTTGACGTTTCGCTCCTTTACCGCTATTAATAATAAAATAAACAATGATTTTATCTTTTAAAAAATATGAAAACTACAATACAAAATCAAGAGGATGATAAATTGACCCTCATCCGAGAATTTCCCAAAAAAGCATGGGGCATCGGCGCGCTACTAACCACTTCTCTTGCTTGCAATATTACCGCATTGCTGGTTCCCTTTATGAACGTAAAAACTTTCTTACACCACCAGCAGTTTTACAGCCTTCCAAACTCCGTGCACTTAATGATTGAATCTAAGCTATATATCATCGCAGCCCTTATTGTGGCCTTTTCGATGGTATTTCCATTTGTTAAACTAGCCCTGCTAACGGTAATTCTCTTCTTTCTCCCTAAGCCCACAATAAGAAAACGATGGCTTAAACGGCTTCGCCCGTTAGGAAAATGGTCATTCTTAGATATCTTTGTTGTTAGCATTATTTTAATTTTAACAAACGCCCAATTTTTTATTAGCGCTAAACCGCTAATCGGAATATATTTTTTTATATTCGCAATTGCCCTAAGCATGCTGTCCGCCTCTGCCATGGAACATCTCGTTGAGCGCCCGCCTATCATAACCAATACCGAAAACCGTACTTCGTTAGCGCAAATACAATCACCCGAACGCTTGCTTGTGCCCCTTCTGTGGGGCCTATCCTTGATTATATTTTGTGTGGCGGTGGAATCATCATTTATCAAAGTTAATCAATTTATGCTTGCTAAGCACGCCTATAGCATCCTTGGCGCGGTAACAAGCTTGTGGAACAACCACAATTATGCAATAGGGACAGTATTAGCTATCGCCTTAATAGGGATGCCGCTTTTAAGTTTTTTTCTCTTTGCTTTTATTTGGATTAAACCCCTTAATCGTAGGCAACGGTGGTGCTGGCATCAGCATCTTAAGACATTGACAAGCTTGAGCATGCTCGATGTCTTTGGCTTAGCCCTTTTTGTTTTCCTATTTGAAGGACAAGACCTCGTTAAGACTGAAATTAAAGCAGGACTTTTTTTCCTTATTGTCAGTGTCGCAATCACTTTCCTAGCATTTTTAGTGCTGACGAAAATCAGTCAAAAATATTTAGACTGGGACTAAGGGAGAGATTTTCCAAATGTTTTTTGTGCCAGGGGTCTCAAGGCTGATGCCAGGCGTGAAACACCATAGTATCAATGAGCCAGTTTAAGAACAAACTTCTAACGAATATTTATACTTTAGCATTTGTGCCAACTTCTCATACAAAAGGCGCTTACCCTAAAAAGAGTAAGCGCCTTGTACTATATGGCGGACCCGACGAGATTCGAACTCGCGATCTTCAGATCGACAATCTGACATGTTAACCAAGCTACACCACGGATCCATATATTTCAAAAAGAACAATAATTGCAAAATGGTGGGCAATGGAGGACTCGAACCCCCGACCCTCTGAATGTAAATCAGATGCTCTAACCAACTGAGCTAATCGCCCAATAGAAAACGTATATTACAATAAAAAGAAATCTCTGTCAACCGACGATTTTGCCAATAGCCATCATTGTAAAGACCATAACAAAAAGCGCTACTGTCTCAATAATTCCTAAAACAATAAGATAATTTCCAAAGCCTTTTCCGGTCTCTCCCATTGCATCAGCTGCAGCTGCACCGGCTTTTCCCTGCATCCAAGCAGACATTCCCATGGCCATACCACTAAAAATACCGGCTCCCCATAGGTAGCTTCCCTGTTGCACAGCAGCTACAATATTGTTCATAACAATCATGCCGTAAATAGTTTGAGAAAGCGGCGCGCCAACAAAAACAGTTAGAATAAAAGGCGCAGCCTTGCTTTGAGCAAAACATTTTTTCCAGGCGCCTACGGCAGCCATGCCAGCAGCACCGGTTCCCAGGGCGGAGCCTACAGCAGCCAAAGCTAATGCCGCAGCAGCCCCTAAATCTTGAAATTGCGCAAGAACACTATTTTCCATTTCTTCCTCCCTTAATTATGCCTTTTTTGTTTTTTTAAACGGATTATACGCTATCCCTGACCACTCCATATTAAGATGGCTTGAAAATTCTAAAACATTTAATCGTATGCCATGGACCAAGATTGCCATAGCGCCTAAAGTGATATTAAGAAGATGTCCAAGAACTAAAATAAGCGCTGTCGCAAGTCCTGTTGCAACATTGCCAAAACCAATTTCTAAAGCCATCTGATTAAAAGCGTCAGCAACAGCCACAGTTGCTAGCCCTACGGCAAACAAACGAATATAGGAAACAACGTCAGTGAACATATTGACAACGCTCATTAAAAGATCGCCTACGCCTAAAGCTATCCCTTTAAGAATATTTTTCTTCGGCTGACTGAAAAAAACAACTAAGAAGGCTCCGCCAATAAAAAAAGTCATAACAAACGACGGTAACGCTTGGCCCAAGATAAGCATTTTTGCCACAAAATACATTCCCCAAAGAATAAAAAGCCACCCTATTTCTCCAAGGGCCGCCACAGACGGCATCTTAATAATGCCTCGCCAAAGATGCGCAATGCTTAAGTGAATGGCACCAATCAGAAAACAAAGCATTTGCATATTTTCGTCATTGCGAAGCCACGGCAAAAGAGGGTTAACGCGTCCAGCAATCCAAGCCTGCCCAAAAAATGTTCCTGTTAAAATGCCCCAGACAATCGCGCAAGAACTTAAAACATACATAAGAAAAAACGGAGATTTGTCTTTTATTTTGCTAGAAGCTTTTTTGTCTGCAAAAAATGTTGCTAAGAGAAAAACAAAGCCATAGCCGGCATCACCGATTAAAATCCCAAAAAATATAGATAAAAATGCTAAAAAGAAAAAACTAATATCAAGTTCTTTGTAGCCCGGCAAAATATTCATCATTGAAAATACCGGCTTAATCATGTCAATCCATTTTGGATTACGCAAAAGCGTTGGAATCTTATCATCGTCTGTCGGATCCTCGACAATAAGGCCCCACTTTTCTTTTTTCGCTGCTGCCTGCAACTGCGGACAAACTTCATTAGGGCAAAATCCTTTTAAATAACTAAATTCTTCCGCGTCACCCATTCCTGCTAAAACTTCCTGCACGTGTAAATCGGCTATCTTTCCATCGAGAATATCCTTAAACTCATTTAAATAAAAACTATCTTTAGCAAGAGCACCTTCCATGACCTTGATACTAGTCGCGTCATGAACCTGAGCATTTTTCATGTCGCTCAAAGAAAGATTTGGTAGCGCCACTTCTTCAAAAGGCAAAGACTTTTGCTCCTTGCAGACAACTAAACAATAAGCGACTTTTTCTTGAACAAAAATTCTCTCGCAAATAACGTCGCTCGGAAGATTGCTAAGCTGTTTAACCGGTATTTTAAAAAGACGGGCGCAAAGACCTTTAGTGCGCAATTCCGCAAAATCCGCCAGATTAAAATCTCCCCATCTCTCCCATTTGGCAATTTGTGTCTTCCGCTTTTTTATGTCATCTTTAACTTGTTTAATCTTATGTAAATCTCGAATAATTTCCTCCAGCAACTCTTCCCAGTCATTTAAGGGCTCTTGCGTGAGGATAGGTTGAGATTCAAAAAACTCAACAGCTGTCTTTAATTTTCCGATTTGCTCTTTTAAAAGAATAACGTTCGCGCTCTCAGGGACTTTTTCATTTTCGATATGAACAACTCCGACGTGGCGAAGGGCATCCAAAGTAGAAAGACTGTCTTTCTTCTGTACAATCAAAAATATCTTTTTCATAGAAACAATCATATCGCCATCTCCGCTAAAACAGCCATTTCAATCTTCTTCTTAGCAACTTTGCTTACCCCGACGGCATTAGCCTGTTGGTCACCCAAATAAATACGAATCTTTCTAATATTCTCAAGACACTGAGGTATTTTAACTTTTTCAAAAAGATTTACTCTCTGGGTTGTTGTCATAAGCTCCTTTTCAAGCACAGCCAATTGCTTTTGCACAACAGCCGTTTCCGTCATTAAGGAAGCGTAAGAGCGAAGTTTAATAATCCCCTCGTCAATCCAAAAAGGCGTGCCATATAAGTCATACTCAACATCTTTAAATATTACCCTTTTAAAAACAGGAATATCTGCACCGGCAATATTTTGAGTATCCGTTAAAATCTCTTCTGGAAAAATCCATGGTCGTATATCAACTCCGGGATCGCCGAGAAGTCCTATCCAAGTTTTTAAATTTTGTTCTAACGATTTTAACTGAGCTTGTTTCTTGGCATAAATTTTACGAATTTCAAAGATACGAATCTGGAGCTGCTGCTTTTTCAACTGCAGCGTCGGTAAATAATGCATAAACTGCTTAAGACTATCGCGCTGTTTTTTAAGTTCGCTCTTGGTTAGCTTAATTTTAAGCATCTGCTATTTTTTCTTCCAATATTTTTTAATTAATGAATCTTTGATTCCAGTCTCGGCTGGCTCAAAAATACTCGATAAAATCTCCCACCCTTTATCAAGCGCTCCTTCAAGCGGAATATTTAAAGATAAATCCATAAGTTCTTTTTCAAAACGGCCACCATATTTTAAAAGCTTATCGTCCCACTCGCTCATCTGAAAGCCCATAGACTTCTTTTCAATAGTTTCTTTAAAGTCTGCATAAAGCTGAATCATGCGATCCATAATCGCTCTATGGTCATCACGTGTGTCTCCGTTGACTTGCTGTTTTAATCGGCTCAATGATCCAAAAGGCTCAATGTGTCCATTTTTCAAATAAAGCTGCCCTTCGGTAATATAGCCAGTATTGTCCGGCACAGGATGCGTAACATCATCTCCTGGCATTGTCGTAACCGCTAATACTGTAATCGACCCTGCATCATCAAAGTCAACGGCCTTTTCATAGCGCTTAGCCAATTGGCTATAAAGATCTCCGGGATAGCCGCGATTAGACGGAATCTGCTCCATGGTGATAGCAATCTCTTTTAAAGAATCAGCAAAGTTTGTCATGTCCGTCAAGAGAACCAAGACCTTTTTTCCATCTAATGCAAATTTCTCCGCAACAGCTAAACACATATCCGGAACTAGAAGACACTCGACTGTTGGATCAGAGGCTGTGTGAATAAAAAAGATAGATTTCGGCAAAACTCCATGCTTATCAAACGTATCTCGGAAAAATAAATAATCATCATATTTTAAGCCCATGCCGCCTAAAACAATAAGGTCGACTTCTGCTTGCATCGCGATACGCGCTAAAAGCGGATTGTATGGTTCTCCGGCTACAGAAAAAATCGGGAGTTTTTGTGACTCAACCAAAGAATTAAAAACATCAATCATCGGAATTCCGGTGCGCACCATATTTTTTGGGACAATACGTTTTGAAGGATTAACCGATGGCCCGCCGATATTACTAAGGTTTTCTTCAAGGGCCGGTCCATTGTCGCGCGGCTGACCGCTTCCTGTAAAAATACGACCTAAAAGATTTTCAGAAAAAGATACCTGCATCGGATGTTTTAAAAACCTTACTTTGTCATTGGTTGCGATACCACGGCTTCCCGCTAAAACCTGGAGAGATACCCGATCACGGTCTAAACGAATGACCTGGGCTAAAGAAACACCCCCCTGAGTTTGCACTTCGGCTAGCTCGCCATATCCGACGTCTTTTGCCTCGACGGTAATAACATCCCCGGAAATTTGAATAATCTCATTATAAACTTTGTGCATATTAAACCGCCTTTTTACTCTTAATTTGTTCTAATATATCTTGTTCAATTTTCTTAAAGTCATCTGCTTGAAATTCTAATGTGTTCCAATTAATAAATTTCTGGCGAAGCTCTAAGAAAAACTTTCGAGCTTCATCTTTACTTTCAATTTGAAATTTTGATTTAATAATATCGCTAATCAAATTAAAAACATATGTTTGACGCTCTGCGATAGTTGCCTCGTCAATTTTATCAAAAGCATTCTGCTGCAGATAGACAGCGTCGAAGAATTCGCCCTTTAGGTAATCAATAAAATCCTCGATGCCTGTTCCGTCTTCACCAACGACTTTCATCATTTGATTAATTTCATCGCTTCGTTTTAAGATAGCTGTCGCGCTCTTAAGCGCTTCCGCGTCAATAAAGCTTTCATACTTGCTCCAGCTCTGTAGAGGGTCAATCGCCGGATACCGACGAGCGTTTGCGCGGTCACGCGAAAGCCCGTGAAACGCGCCAACAACTTTTAAAGTAGATTGTGTTACAGGTTCTTCAAAATTTCCACCAGCAGGGCTTACAGCGCCGCCAATGGTAACGGATCCAACTTTTCCATCACGCAGCTGGACAATGCCTGCTCTTTCATAAAACGAAGCAATACGTGATTCAAGATACGCAGGGAAAGCTTCTTCGCCGGGGATTTCTTCTAAGCGTCCGGACATCTCGCGCATAGCTTGCGCCCAGCGGGATGTTGAATCCGCTAAAAGAAAAACATTAAGACCCATTTGACGATAATATTCTGCAATAGTCACAGCTGTATAAACACTAGACTCACGAGCGGCAACCGGCATAGAACTTGTGTTGCAAATGATAATCGTTCTATCCATTAATGTTTTTTTTGTCTTAGGATCAATTAATTCCGGAAATGTTTTTAAAACCTCAACGACCTCACCAGCACGTTCGCCACAGGCCGCGATAACAACAATATCAACATCCGCATGACGGCTTAGAAGATGCTGCAAAACTGTTTTCCCAGCACCAAAAGGGCCAGGCGTACAAAATGTTCCGCCAATCGCAACCGGAACCAAAGTATCAATGATTCGGATTTTTGTAACAAGAGGTTTTTCAGGTTTAATTTTCTTGATATAGGCTTTGATAGGAACCTTGACAGGCCAAGTCACCTTCATGGTAAGCATATGCGTTTTACCGTTAGCATCCTTCACTTTAGCGATTACCTGCTTTAAATCATATTTTCCTTTTTCTACAACCTCAAGAACCTCAACTTCTTTTGCAATATTAAACGGCACCATGATATTATGCTCAAAAATTTTCTCAGGGACAAATCCAACACGCATCCCAGCGCGGAGCTTGTCTCCAACGTTAACCGTAGGCGTAAATTCCCATTTCTGCTCTTCTTCTAAAGCATTTAAATAAACGCCACGCTTTAAAAAGAATCCATGAGCCTCGGCAAGCCTTGGCAAAGGATTTTGAAGCCCGTCAAAAACCTGCCCTAAAAGACCCGGCCCTAACTCTACGCTTAAAAGCTCGCCGGAAAACTCGACATCATCACCCACACGCACGCCATCAGTATCTTCATAAACCTGAAGTTCAGCACGTCTCCCGCGAATACGTATAACCTCGGACTTTAAACGGTCTTTATCTTGTACAATGTAGGCCACCTCATTTTGAATAACATTAGTTTCGAATTCAACGGATACCATGTTCCCGTTAACTCCGATAACCTTCCCCTTACGTAAATGATCTGCCATAAAATAATCTCCTTTAAATTTTCGAAAAAAGCTCTTCGAAAGCTTCCGCTTTCCTATAAGCCTCGAATTGGGCTGCGCCTTTTTCAGAATTAATTTCCTGATGGCGCTCTAACAGTTGAATTTTAAGTGAGTATGTTATTAAAAAAATTAAATCGAAAAGATGATTTACTGAAATCTCGTCGAACTTCTCCCATCTATATCGGTCTAATATCTTCTCAGATTCAAAAGGATTCTCAGCCTTAGCAGCGCGATTAACCACATCAACAGAGATTTGATCTGCGTATCTATCTCCACGGACATAATCCGAAGAATCTTTATCTATCCTTTTAGCACGCACGCGCACCATCTCATTTTTAAAAAGTCTGTTAAATTTAGCGATGGCCCAAAGGGTAGGATGCTCAGCGTGAGTATTGTCGAAGTCTAAAACGGCTTGATTTAAGATACAAAAATCTTTTTCGCTTATCAATCTTTGGCAATTATCTAAAAATTCTCTGTAAGAAAAAGGCAAGGCTTTTTCAAAGTCAAGAGACGGAAGGCTGGCAGCTAAATAATAAAAATCAGACATCGATATCTTTAGGGTTTACTTTTGTGAATCTTTAACAAGGGCGCCGATCTCTGGATTAAGATAAGCGCTTAGATATTCCGATAGACTCTCGTCGGTAAAATCAAAACTTGATTTGCCGGAATCAAAACTAATCGTAAATCCAGCGGCGATTTCTTCAGAAGATTCAAAAGTGATCTTTTGCTTAATTTCTTCTTGAATCTTTGCGATAGCGCCTTTTTTTAAACTTTCCAAATCGCTTTTTCCTAAAACAACTTTAATATCCGCGCTGGCATCTGTTTTCTCGCAAAAATTCTTAGCGACCTCTGTAATAATGCCGGCTAAAGCCTCTGGACTTAGAGATTCTTTGACATCTTTTTTAATAATTGTATTTAAAATTTTCTGAATTTCTCTTCTTAAATCAAGGACCATGTCACGGGCGGCCTGCTTGATGGCGGCTTTGGCAGTCTCTTCTAATCTCTCTGCTTCACGATGAGCCGTATCCAAAATATCTTTCTCCTGTTTTTGCGCCTGCTCCACAATAACCTTAGCTTTTTCTTGGGCGCTAGCTTCGATGGTTTGAGCTTTTTCTTTCGCAGCTAAAAAACCTTCTTGCTTAATCTTATCAATAAGCTCTTGAACTTGTTTTGCCATAACTTTTCTCCTTGAAAAAATAGGTCTTTTTAAATATAGATGAAAATTTTTTAAGAAATAGCCTGAATCCCTCGCCGAAAATTTTACCCTTTAATCTAAAAAATGAGAATTTATTTTATTTCTGCTCGGGAGGGATCCTTCTTAAATCTAGAAGGATCCACTTTCTTTTAAAATTTCTTTGGCAGATTTGAGGGGGTCTTTGGACTGGACAATCGGACGGCCAACAACCAAATAGTTACTTCCGTTTTGTACAGCCAAACAAGGTGTGGCGACACGTTTTTGATCACCGACATCAACGCCTCTGGGTCTTATCCCAGGAGTCACGATAATAAAGTCTTCGCCAAGCTCTTTGCGAATAACAGCTGCTTCATGAACCGAGGCAACAACCCCATCTAAACCCACTTTTTTTGCCAAAAGAGCACGTTCTTTTACAAGAGTTTGTATGTTATCCTTATTCGCTTCACTTGTCAAGACTGTTATTCCAAGGCTCAGAGGCTTTCTAACCTTAAGAGCTTCAGCGGTTTTTATCGCTGATTGAACGGCCATAGCAAGCATTTCTTGGCCACCAACTATGTGCATAGTATACATAAGAATACTATTACTATTGATTTCTTCCGGTCCGGTTACTGCTTTTAAGCCCACAGCAGATTCAACAGCCTTTGCAACTGTATTAGGAATATCGTGATATTTCAAGTCAAGAAAAACTTCTTTGCCCTTAGCTTGTATATAGCGCACGGCCACAGGACCACAAGCGGTAAAAAGCTGACTACCTACCTTAAAAATATCAACCACAGGCGAAAGAGTATCAATAAGATTGCGTGCTTGTTCAAAAGTTTCGACATCTAGGGCAACAATAAGTTTTGGCGCTTTTGGGCTCATGTTCTTATACTTCCAATCAGCTGCTTAATGTCTTTAATTTTGTTCTTTTTCATATATTTCTTAATTCCCGATAAAATCTCTATTGATGCATTCGGATTGACAAAGCTTGCTGTGCCAACAGCAACCATAGACGCCCCGGCAATCAAAAACTCTAAAGCATCATCGTTCGTCATAATCCCACCCATTGCAATAATCGGCATCTTCGTTTCTCTGTAAATATCATAAACCATTTTTAAAGCAATAGGCTTTATGGCTGGGCCACTTAATCCCCCGACAATATTACCCAAAACAGGTTTACGATTTTTTATATCAATGGCCATTGCTGCAAATGTATTCACCAGGCTCACAGCATCTGCCCCTGCTTTCTTGGCAGCTTGAGCAATCTCGACGATATTGGTGACATTCGGCGTAAGTTTGGCAATCACAGGCTTCTTACAAACTTTTTTAACTGCCTTTACCAGGCGATAAGTCGCTTTTGCATCTTGTGCCACAAGTTGCTTTTTCTTTAAATTCGGACAAGAAAGGTTCAGCTCTATCGCGCAAATGCCCTTTGCATTGTTTACTTTCTTTGCAAGAGTCACAAATTCTTTATCTGTATTCGCGGAAATGCTTAAAATCACAGGAATTTTGAACTTGGTAAGCTTTGGCAATTTTTCACTCAAAAAATTATCAATGCCTTGATTCTCAATGCCAATGGCATTGATCATCCCCGACGGAGTCTCGACAATTCTTGGAGATGGATTACCTTCGCGCAAATTTAATGTCACGGTCTTTGGAACAATTGCCCCCAATTGAGAAATTTTAGATGGGCTGCAATATTTCTCAATATATCCAAACGTGCCCGAGGCAACTGTGACCGGATTTTTAAATTGTACTTTTCCTATTTTGACGTTTAGTTTCATATATTATTTTAAAAAAATCATTTTTAATCCCAAAACAAGAAGAAACCCTCCAAAAACCTTTTTGAGCTGGGGCCCTGGAACAGCTTGAATCCAATCTGCTCCAAAATAAGCACCGAAGACAAATCCAAGCGCAATAAACATGGCCATGGTCCAATTGACATGTCCTTCTTGATAATAGCGTAAAACAGCTAAGATGCCAATAGGTGGAAGCAAAATGGCTAAACATGTCCCTTGCGCCTGGTGTTGCGTCAAGCCGAACATATAAACCAAAGCCGGTATCATAATTGCGCCTCCGCCGATGCCAAAGATACCGCTAAAGACTCCTCCGACAAGACCAACAGTCATATAAAGAATATGTTGCATTATGCCCCTCCCTGAAAAATAACCTCATCTAAATCGAAAACCGGGCCATCATGGCAAACGGTTTTATATCCATGTTTTGTTTTTGTCGAGCATCCTAAACACGTTCCGACGCCGCAAGCCATGACTTCCTCTAAAGATGCCTGGCCCTTTATTTTGTTCTTTTTCGCAAACGCCTGAACTGATGCCATCATGGGTTTTGGGCCGCATGTATAAATAAATGTTGGTTTCGCTAAATTAATCTTTGTGAAAAGCTTGGAGACCCGCCCTTTAACGCCAATGCTACCATCATCCGTTGAAACAAAAACCTTGCATCCGTTTTGCTGAAATTCTTTAAAAGAAAAAACATGACCTCGCGTGCGTCCCCCATAAAGAAGAATAAGGTCGTATCCTTTATTTTTTAGTTTATCCGTAAGTAGCAAAAACGGTGCTACGCCGACTCCTCCTGCCACCATCACCACTTGCTTTATTCCCTTAGGCGGCATTGAAAATGGCGTACCTAAAGGCCCAAGGCAATCGATGCTGCTATTTCTTTTCTTTTTGGAAAGAATTTGCGTGCCGTCGCCAACAACTTCATATAAAATTTCAAGACTTTTTTGAGCACGGAAAACACTAAATGGCCGACGGAAAAACGGCTTTAAGCCGTCTGAAACGCGCAGGTGCACAAACTGACCTGGCTTAATTTTCTTTAAAAGAAACTTTGCGTTTAAAGATAAACGAAAGAAATTTGCACAAACTTTTTTATTCGAAATAACTTTATAACGTTTTTGATTTCTTAACATTGAATTTTAATTTTGGAAAAAGTGTATAGCGGATAACGCCTCCTATGGCAAAAACAGCCATTGCAAAAACAAAGAGGGAGATAACTCTTTTGACGTCTGTACCACCGAAAATAATATTTTCCTGAAAAACCTCCAATAAAACAGCTAAAACTGGCCACCAAAAAAGCCCACGCTTTTCTTTGGTATTCCAGCAAGCTTCAAGCGGCAACGCCTCGCGCACATCCACATTAATTAATTTCTTTAATTTTGGAAACAAGCGCGGCACCTTACGACAATATTGTTTATATCTGTCTCCAAAAATTTCTGTAAGATACCCTTCTTCTTTAACAATCTCCTTGTTAAATCTTAAATAAAAAAGATAAGCAAAAACCGGTAAAAACCAAAAAGGCCAAACAATTAAAACAAATCCTGCACCCATTAAAAAACTCCCTAAATACATAGGATTTCGAGTTAAGGTGTACGGTCCTTCAGTCACCAAATCCTTGCTCTTTTTTGAATGAATTTTCTTGAAACCGCGTGCGGCCATGCGCAAGAATGTTCCCTTTAAAACCAGCATCAACCCGATAAAGTCACAAATATTATCCCAAAAAGGAGACCTTGGATAGAGGCTAGGAAACAAATATAGAATTCCTGTTAAAATAATGGCAAATGATAAAATAGAACTATCAATTTGAATACGTTTTTTCATCTACTTTGATTCCCTTCCTGATTTAATCTGGCCGATAAGTTCTTTAATTTTATTTTCCGCTTGTTCCAAATTCTCAACCTTTATCATTCCCTTAATATTCCAATTTCCTAAATCGATCACAGGTCTCTTATAAACAAGCCCATAGCAAATCTCACTATTAGTTCCGTGGCTTCCTGGAAGCGCCACAATAATATCTACCGAACAAGCTACCATTGTATTTCGAGCAAAACCTAGTGAAGTCGGCAAAGCAATATCAATAAATGGATTGGCATCTTTTTTTTCCTTACCTGGCAAAAGGCCAATTGTGATTCCTCCGGCCATTTTTGCCCCTTTTGAAGCATGCTCCATTACTCCAGAAAGGCCACCACAAACAAGTATAGCCTCCATATTAGCTATTATTTCGCCTATTTTATGGGCTAAATTCTCCACTTCTCTATTTACGTCGTGTCCACCTATGACAGATATGGTAATTTTCTGGTTTTTCATAAATGAGCGTATAATTTATGCGACTGTACAAGGAGCATAAATTATTTACGCGAATTTATCCTGCACTTGTAACGTGTCAGGATAATTATTGCTTAAACTGAAAAACAACTTTTCCTCCACAAATTGTGGTCTCAACAAACCCTTTTAGCTCTCGGCCAATAAATGGCGAATTCTTAGATTTCGAAACAATATCTTTTTCTTCAAAGACCCATTCTTTTTCAGGATCTACAATAATTATATCAGCATCTTTGCCTTCTTCGACAATGCCTTTATTTTTAAGTGCAATAATTTCCGCAGGTCTTGCAGACATTTTCTCAACAAGTTTTGGCCAAGTAAGTATTTTCCCATTCACAAGCTCAGTAACAGCCAGACCAAAAGCCGTCTCAAATCCAATCATACCAACAGGCGCTTTATCAAACTCGAGCTCTTTTTCCTCTAAAGCATGTGGTGCATGATCGGTTGTAATACAATCTAAAGTCCCATCTTTTAAGCCTTCTTTAATCGCCTTAACGTCATCGACTGTCTTAAGAGGCGGATTCACTTTGGTGTTGGTGTTAAAGCTTTGTACAGCATCCTCGGTTAGCGCAAAATAATGAGGACATGCCTCAGCTGTTACAGCAATGCCTTGAGCTTTAGCTGTTCGAATTAATTCAACAGAGCGCCCCGAACTAATATGAGAAAGATGAATTCGTGTTTTTAGATATCTTGCTAATTCGATATCACGGGCAACAATAATTGTTTCAGAAATCTCAGGTAACCCTTTTAACCCCAGTATAGTTGAATTTTTTCCCTCATTCATATATCCAGGGCTTAAAGTTGGGTCTTCGCAATGTTCCATCAAAAGCATATTGGCCATCTTGGAATATTCTAAAGCATTGCGTGTCAGTTGGGTATTTGCGACAGATCTCCCATCATCCGATAAGGCAACGCAACCGCTTTCTTTAAGCTCAAAAATATCAGTTAACTCTTCGCCCTTTTGATCTTTAGTGACAGCGCCCACAGGCAAAACATTGACAATCCCAACCCGTTTGGCTTCCTTTAGTATGCCAACAACGACCTTCTCGTTATCAATAACTGGTTTTGTATTCGGCATACAGCAGATTGTTGTAAACCCGCCTTTGGCAGCAGCGCTTGATCCTGTCTCAATAGTCTCTTTATGTTCATGGCCCGGCTCACGTAAATGGCAATGTAAATCAATAAGACCCGGCAAAACATATTTATTTTTCGCATCGATGACTTTGTGGCTACCTTCTGGAATCTTTGAAGAAATTTCTTCTATAATGCCTTTTTCAATAAGAATATCTTGAGAATCTCGAGAGATACCCCTTGCGTTAACAATCACTGCATTCTTTATAAGCAAACCCATTTTAACTGTCTCCTTGCCCTTTTAGATCGTCAGATACGAGCTCTTTTTTTCCTAAAAGTAAATATAAGATTGCCATGCGGACAGCAACGCCGTTGGTTACCTGGTCTAAAATAACCGACTGTGGCCCATCGGCAACATCAGCGGAAAGCTCAATCCCTCGGTTAACCGGCCCAGGATGCATAATAATAACATTTTTTTTAGCCATTTTTAATTTTTCTTTATTTAATCCAAAAAGTTTTGTGTATTCACGGATCGATGATAAATATTTTTCCTCCTGGCGCTCTTTCTGAAGACGTAGGAACATCAGAACATCAGATATTTTTAAAACATCCTCTAGCTTGTAAGTTACCTTAACGCCTTCTTGCTCAATATCCGGTGGAATCAATGTTGTCGGACCACAAAGCGTAACATTCGCGCCCATTTTTATTAATCCGTGGATATTAGAACGTGCAACACGTGAATGTAAAATGTCACCGACAATCGCAATATTTAATCCCTCAATTTTTCCGAGCTTTTCTTTAATCGTAAACATATCCAAAAGTGCCTGAGTCGGGTGCGCGCGGCAACCATCACCAGCATTTATGATTCCAGGGCCTAAAGCTTCGGCTAAAATCTGAGGAACGCCCGCGCTTTTATGACGCACAACAATCATATCGACGTTCATAGCTTCAATGTTCTTCGCCATATCCAGCATGGACTCACCTTTTAGAAGTGAAGAAGCACTAACAGTCACATTAAGGGTATCCGCTGAAAGGCGTTTAGCAGCCAGCTCAAAAGAAATGCGCGTGCGCGTTGAAGGCTCGGAAAATAGCATGACAACAGTTTTTCCGCGCAAGGCCGGAACCTTTTTGATATCGCGCGTCGAAACTTCTTTAAAAGATTTTGCTGTCTCAAGGATAAGTTCAATGTCCTCTTTGGTCAAATCTCTTAAATCTAATAAGTCGCCTGCTTTCCACCCAATCATTGTTTTCCCCTTTTGACAATAACGACCTCATCGTCTTTTTCGTCTATCTCTTTCAAAACAACCTGGACATCCTGGTCTAAAGATGTCGGAATATTTTTTCCGGCGTAGTCGGCGCGAATCGGAAGTTCCCGGTGTCCCCGGTCAATTAAAACAGCTAACTGAATACTTGCCGGTCGGCCAAAGTCTGTAAGAGCATCTAAAGCAGCGCGAATAGTGCGTCCTGTATAGAGAACATCATCAACTAAAACCAAATTCTTTCCGGTAATGTCAAAATCAATAAGAGTTGCTCTTAATATAGGCTGTGTATCAACAAGGGTTAGGTCATCACGGTAAAGCGTAATGTCGAGAATTCCCAAAGGCACCTGAACATTTTCAATTTTCTTAATACAAGCTTGAATGCGCTCGGCCAAAATAGCTCCGCGCGTGCGGATGCCTACTAAGCAGAGATTTTCTGTTCCCTTGTTTTTCTCAAGAATTTCATGAGCTAACCGAGAAATGATCCGCCTTAGGGTTTCTTTATCCATAACTTTTGTGTTAAATGGCGTCATAAATGAGCTCCTCTCTTAAAGAAGCAAAAAGAAACCCCGATACCCTTCGGGTACGGGGTCAACATAGATTTACCCAGCGCTTTTTGCAGGGTTAATTCGCCCGCTGTTAATTTCGTAGCGGGCTCATCTAAAAAAAAGGCCCACCCCGCGCTTGAGGTGAGTTTATATATATCTATGTGTTTCATTTTTTCTCCTTGCCGAACTCTCAGGTTCAGCTTAAAGGGTTATCTTTAAAGCCAAATATAGCATCGAAGCATACCCTTGTCAAGTGTGGAAAAACAGATTACTGTACTTTTAAAATACGGATAAATTCGTCTATCGCATGCTTAAAATTTTCTTGCTTGCTAGAATTATTCGCCTTAATCAACGCTAGCATATTTAAAAGATTCGCCTCAGGCTCACTATTGTGTGAAAGCTTACCTGCTCCAGGCTTATCAGGGTAATCTGCACCAACAAAGATGCTCCCTTTATCCTTGCTCATCACCCTTTGATCCAAACAAAAACTAAATTCTTGATTCTCGGCATCTTTGACAGTTATCCCAATGGTTCCACCATCTTCATAAAGCTCAGCCTGTACGACCTCAATCGGCAAGGCCAAAACAATGCTCCTGTCATCGCATGAGATAATAACTTCACTTTGCGCTAAGACTGAAGAAAAAGAAATCAGCATTGCAAATACAGCTAAAATAAGAATTTTGCTTTTTTTGTTCATGACACCCTTAGAAATATTTTTATAAAATGTCTATAAATTATTCTTTTTTGAAGAAACTATACACAAAAAAAGGCAGAGACCAAAACTGAAAACACTTACACCTAAACCAAAATAAAACCAGAAAGGAACAAACCGAAACTCAACAATATGTTTTCCTGGCTCTAAAAAAACAGCTCTAAATAAATAATTTGCTGGATAAATCTTGGAAGGCTTTCCGTCTACCCAAACTTTCCAGTTAGGATGATAAGCATCTAACAATACCAAGAAACAATTCTTCCCTGCGTTAGCTTTTAATACAACACCGTTAGCCCAAGCTTTCTCAATTTTTATCGGAACAATGATCTCCTGTCCCGGATCATTTGAACCTGCAAGAGTTTCTTGCGGATCTTTTTCAATAATAACGCGAGGAACGATTTTTGCTCCATTCTTTTTTATAAAATTTAAAACTTTTCCGTCTCCTTTTTCTATTATATTCCAATCATAGGCCAAGTAGGCTCGAGGGGCGGTCACCTGCAAAGGCATAATTTGAACCTCGTTATCATAAACATACGCTCCAGGACGAGCTCTTTTACCAAAAACAATATATTTTACATTAGAAATGCTTAAAAAGTCTCCGACATCAAGATCCTTCTTGCTAGATTCAGGGTCCTGAATTTCTCCCATTTTTCCATAAAACCCAGGATTAATTAATTTTTCTACAAACTGAACATAGCGATAAGGATAAAGCGATTGATGGCCTCCAAAACTATCCAACCCATAAGCCATGGCTGTATTCTTGTAAAAAGCTAAAAGTCTTCCGTCCGCCCTAAAATAAAATTCTTTTTGTTTATTTCTTAAAAATTCAATATACGGGACAGTAGGAAAGGAGTCAAATCTTCTAACACGATATCTTGGATTCAGAATAAAAAGCTCAAAAAACATTAAAACAATTAAGCCGCTGATCGCTATCAATCTTGCTTGTTTTTTTCTTGTAATGCTTAAAAAGGTTGATCCAAGACATACCACAGTCAAAATGAGCAAAGAAAATTTTGAAGCAGTTAACGCTTGGCTTAAAAAAGGCTCCTGCCGATAGACCCAAAGGCCTCCCAAAATAAAAATGATTAAAATAACTGCTATAACAACAAGCCTTTTAAATGATTTAACCGGATTGTTAAGAAGCTCTTGGCAGCCGGACCCAACTAAGAAAGCAACTAAGAAAACAAAAATATGGGACAAATGCCACGTTAACAACATAAAATTAAAAATTGGCAGATGCCCTATCCACTGAGCGTAAACAAAGCCAAACATCTTGCCGAAAAGCAATACAACAATTCCTCCCAGAAACCAAACAAGCTTTTTCTTTTCTTTTAGCCAGAAACCTAAAGAAGCAAGCAAAACAACAATAACCCCTAAATAGCCTCCTGACCACGTATAGCGGACATCGTCAAGCGAAACAAGCCCTTTTGAAAAAAATCCAGGAACAAGCATAGTGAGAATATTCCGCCTTGACTCCAAATTTATTAATCCAGTTAGATTTGTATGTGGCGTCCAAGCTTTAAAAAAGTCAGCAATAAACGGAAAAAGAACAGCCGCAGAAATCCCTATCCCTAAAATATAAAAACCTAAGAAAGTTGCTAGCTTCTTTACCTTGTCAAGATTCCTTCTCTCTATATCTTGCCAAAACAAAAATATAACATATAAAGCTGTCAAAAAATGTGTTAAAAAAATATGCTCCACGTGTCCCGAAAGCACACTTAAGCCAATTGTGAGACTAAAAAAGGAATAATGCCTAATAGAAGGTTTTCTGAAGGCTTTGTAAGAAACAAGAAACAACAAAGGAAGAAGCATGTCTGCGTTTACAGTCCAGAGCTGGCTCACAACCATAGGGCCAGTAAACATAAATGTTAGTGCAGCCATGATTCTTGAAAAGAAAGAAAAACCCCAAACACTCATAAGCCAATACATCAGCAGTCCGGCTATTAATACCCGCAAAAAAATCACGGCATCAAAGCTAATTTCATTGGGAAGAATATAAAAAAGCATGTTTAATGGAAAAAAAATCCCTCCTTCCATCATCAAGCTCATAGGCGTCCCACAAAGCTGATGTGGGTTCCATAAAGGGAAAATACCTTTTTGAAAATTTATTTTCAGAAATTGAAAAAACGGCTCTTCGAGCGGAGCAGAATCACGAAAAACCATAGGACAAAAAAATGAAAAGTTACTCCCTTGTCCATATGGCCCCGACGGTAACGCCTGCGCGTACATCGTTGAAACCTTAAAAGTTTTTCCAAGAAATACAACGTCATAAAAAAATCCTAACGTAATGACCAAAAAAAGAATTATAATTAAAAAAACTTGAAGCTGCTTTTTCATGATGCCCTTATACGTTAAAAAGTCAAAATTCTATTAAAATGTTTTCACTTCGTCATAGTATCTGAAAAATAAACTGCGCTTAAAATATAAGAATTCTTTAGCCTTGGATTATCAATATAAACACGATAGAAATCTTTATCGCTTAAGCTTCCTGTCCGATAAATAACAACAAAATAACTATTAGGACTTAGAATTAATGGCTTTCTAAAGCGGAAAAAAACATCTTTACCTTTAGAATTCAATGTAATTTCGCTAGATTTTACGGGAATTGATACAAAATCCTTTCCATAAGGCAAAAAAGCCATCCCGTCTTCTGTTTTAGAATAAACATACGCAAGAAGGCTATCCGTCGGGTTCCCTACTTTATAAATTTTCCTTGTTATCCCTTCGAACACAACATCTTTTGAAGAAGCAAAAGGATGTCCGATATAACCATAAATTGATTCCTTCCTTCCAATGTTTCGAATTCCAGAGAAAATAAGATTAAAAAAATCTGGATCGACAAAGTCTCTGCGAATATCTTTCTTTAATTTCTCGCCATCCAATATCCAAGCGAAACCTTTCTCAAGGTCACTTTTTGAAACAGACCCTAGAACTAAATGCATATAAGACAACATTTCCTCTTCCTGAGACCATAATTTACTTGAAGCGATTGTCTTAAAGGATGCAATGGCATACTTCTCCAACCTCTTTTTTCTTATTACAGAATTAAAATACGGGTCTAGGTCAAAATCAGTCTGTGTTGTATTGCAATTATACATAGATGTTGTCGTTATCGGGGGGATTAAGATATATCCGTCTTGCGCTTGAGAAATATTTGAAATAAGCTTCATATCATCTATCACCCCTTGCCCTAGGCGAGAAGTAAAAAAAGGATTATTCGGAGAATTTCCGTAAGTGTAAAATTTCTTCAATCCCAAAGACCGAATTTTGTTCGAAACAAAAGTTTTTGCCATTCTGCAGGGAAAAACATCTGAAGCAAACAAATAAATATTTATGCCGATATGACAGATCAACAGAAAGACAACAACTCCTCCTAAACTTTTTATATTTCTTGCCCGTTTTCTGACCATATGCAGGCCAAATCCTATAAGCATAATAAAGCCTATTAAAGATGAAAAATAATTGGCTCCATACTGAGAAACACCTCTTATTTCAGCTAAAATTGGCGATGAAAAACAAACTAAAAGAATCCCTAAAGTACCTATTCGTTTTCGAATCGTTGAATACAAAACCGCTTCCCAGACAACATAACAAGCCATTGTTATACATACAGGAAAAAGGACCGGCATAATTAACAAAAAATATCGAACAATCCAAACTAACCCCCCCCTAGAAATAGCAATTCCTCCTGGGACCCACTTCTGAAAAATCGGCTGATTATAATAAAAATGGTTTTGGCTAGCATTTAAATAAACATAATGAAAATATGCTTTTATATTACTTAGTACATTTGGATAATTAAAATAAATAAAAAGAGCAAAAAAACCTAAAAGAATAAAACAAATTTTCTTTAAAGAATCAACTGACCTTATTTTAAAATTTCTCGCATCCCAGCCTAAAATATTCTGATTATAAAGAAAACCTGCAGCATAATAGGGAAAATATAAAGGGGAGATTGGCGAAGAAAATAACGAAAGAGATGCAAACATTCCAGAAATAAAATACAAAACCCCTGACATAGAATTTTGTTTTGCTTTTTGTAGTAAATAAAAAGACAGGAGAAAGCAAAGCAACCCGAAAGGCTGATGTTTTGGAAAAAGAACATACACATACGGCCAGATGGAAAAAATGAAGGCTATGTAGCAAATTAGTCCGATAGTTTTCCCAAAATAGCCTCTGATAATCAGGAACAAAAGTATAGCCGACAGACAAAAAGCAATAATCATCAAAATAACCAGCGGACGCAAGGAACTATAGTCTCCAAAAATTTCTTGAAAAAAAGATAAAACTATAATTAACGCCTCTTTCCCATGAAGCCAAACCATGTGCGGATTATCAAAGCCCTGATGCATCTCAGAAGGAAAAGAAAAATCTGATACTTTAGCTGCAGCCGAAAGATAATAGCCCTCAGCATCAGAAGGGAAGAAAGGGATATCCCAACTTGCGGTTGCAAGGCCAATGCCAATGATTAAAGAAAGGACAACAACAAAAAAATTAATATTTATTCTTTGTCTCATGGGTACAAAAAATCCTTAAAATATCTTGATCCTAAGAATTAAAATTAAGAATTAAAACAAATTCTCCGCGGGGTTTTTTGTCTTCAAAACCGGCTATCAGTTCGCTGGCTTTGGCTTTTTGAACTTCTTCAAATTTTTTAGTTATTTCCCTTACACAGACAACAACAGGGTCGCCTAAAACATCGCAAACATCCTGCAAAACTTTTGCAATACGATGAGGAGATGCATAAAAAATAACAGTTCTTTTTTCACCTTTAAGTTCGCCAAGTTTTCTTTGGCGGGCAGCAGATTTAACAGGTAGAAATCCTTCAAAGATAAAACTATGCGAAGGCAAGCCTGACAAGGAAAGCGCGGCAATGGCCGCCGTTGGCCCAGGCGAAACAGTAACCGGAATATTGTTTTCTTTCGCCAATTTAATTAAAAGATATCCCGGATCACTAATACCCGGGGTACCGGCATCGCTTATCAAGGCGACATCTTTACCCTCTTGCAAAAGTTTTAAAAGATATTTCGATTTAGAAAATTTGTTATGCTCGTAATAACTTGTAAGAGGCGTTTCAATATTGTACTGCTTGGTTAAGATTTTGCTGTGACGGGTATCTTCGGCAGCAATAATATCAACGCTTTGAAGAATTTCAATGGCGCGCAGGGTGATGTCTTTTAAATTTCCGATAGGAGTTGAGACAATATAAAGCATTATTCAACCGTAACAGATTTGGCTAAATTACGCGGCTGATCGACGTCATTTCCGCGCTCAACTGCAATATAGTAAGCAATCAATTGCAGAGGAAGCGCAACAACCAGAGGGGTTAACAATTTATTTGTCGAGGGGATGTAAATAATATTATTAGCATGCTGTTTAATAGCTGTGTCACCCTCGGTTGCGATAGCAATAATTTTTCCTTTGCGAGCACGAATTTCTTGCATATTAGAAATCATCTTTTCATATGTGTCAGCCTCTGGGGTAACACAAACAACAGCGCGGTATTCATCAATAAGGGCAATGGGCCCGTGCTTCATTTCACCAGCAGCATAACCTTCAGCAGGAATATAAGAAATTTCTTTTAGCTTTAAAGCGCCTTCTAACGCCGATGGGAAGTTTATATTACGGCCTAAAAATAAAAAACAACCAAAATGTGAATTCGCACGTGCAATCTTTCGAATTTTTGCTTTACTCTTTAAAATCATCATCAAAAACGATGGGACTCTTTTTAAATCTTTTATCAAAGATTCGCTTCTTCCTTTTGAAATCTTTTTCTTTAAAACACCTAATTTCAATCCCAAAAGATACATCATACAAAGCTGAGCTGTATAAGCTTTTGTCGAAGCCACACCAATTTCTGGGCCAGCATGAGTATAAAGAACACCGTGAGACTCACGCGCTAAAGAAGACCCTACAACATTACAAATTGAAATAACTTTACAGCCTTTAAGTTTCGCTTCGCGAACAGCTGCCAGGGTATCCGCTGTCTCTCCGGACTGGCTAACCGCGACAATCAAAGTCTTTTTATTAATAATCGGCGTGCGGTAACGAAATTCGCTCGAAACATCAATAGAAACAGGTACGCCGGCCAGCTGCTCAATAACATATTTTCCGACAAGACCCGCATGATAGGCAGTTCCACAAGCTACAACAAAAACATGATTAATGCCTTTTAGCTGCTTATCAGTAAGCGACAGACCCTCAAGATGAACTTTCTTATTTTTAATCCGAGACGAAAGCATGCCGGAAAGGACCTTAGGCTGCTCATGAATTTCCTTAAGCATAAAATGCGAAAAGCCTTCTTTTTGCACAGCATCTAGCTTAAATGCAACTGTATGGACTTTTGGCTTAATTTGTTTACCTTTAAAATCAAAAATCTTAAGACTGCTTTTTTGAAGCTCAGCAACCTCCCCATCTCTAAGATAAACGATTTTTCGCGTGCGGTCTAAAATTGCAGGAACATCTGAAGCAATAAAATTTTCATTGCAGCCGACGCCGATAATTAAAGGAGATCCTAGACGAGCGGCAATTAATTTATCAGGATGGTCGCTTGAAATCACGCCCAAAGCAAAAGAGCCGTTGAGCTTTTGAATAGCCTTTTGGACAGCTTCTAAAAGATCACCTTTATCTAAAGAAGAAATCAGATGAGCAATAACTTCAGAGTCGGTCTCGGAAACAAAAGGATAGCCTTTGGCCTTAAGAGCTTCTTTGATTTCTTGATAATTTTCAATAATGCCGTTGTGGACAATAAGAATTTTTCCTGTCTTATCGGCATGGGGATGGGCATTGGCCTTGGTAGGTTTGCCATGAGTGGCCCAGCGTGTATGCGAAATGCCCACAAATCCTGTGGGCATCGGCTTGTCTTTTAATATATCCGTTAGGCCTTGAATTTTTCCTTGTGTTTTCTTGGAATGAATTTTTCCATCTTTTTGCGCGACAACTCCAACACCACAAGAATCATAGCCACGATATTCTAAGCGCTTTAAAGAGCTTAAAAGAATCGGCGTGGCATCTTTTTTTCCGATATATCCGACGATTCCGCACATATACTACCTGCCAATCAAAATTTCATTGAGAATCAGTATAATTTCAAAAATTACTTTTCTGCTGCGGCCTTCTTTGTTGTCTTTTTCTTAGCCGTCTCTTTTAAAGGCTTGATGTTAATAATAGTAACCGTGCGTTTATAATTTCCGCGTTTTCGTGTAAAATATACTTCGCCATCACAAGAAGCTGTCAGATGCATACGCCCACCGACATTAACGCCTGGCTTCCATTTGTTGCCTTCTCGGGTTAGAAGTGCTCCGGAGTTGACTTTCATGCCACCGGAAACTTTGACGCCCTTTGTTTCTTTATAATTAATATGCGATAAACCACCGACTTTACTCATTAGATAAACCCTCCTAAATTATTTTGCATTTAAAATGGTATCAATTTCTTTCTTAATTTCCTCGACGGTGCGTGCACGCGTCTTTTTACCATTGATAAAGAATGTGGGTGTTCCTCTGACGCTCACAGAACTTCCAAGTTCCATATCTTTTTGAATTATTGACTCGAATTCAGCATCTTTGTTGGCCAAATCTCTAGAAAATAAATCCATGTTGAGATTTAATTGCTTGGCAAGTTCTTTAAATCTTTCTTCGCTTAATTGCTTCCCGTTTTGCATTAAAAGCCCAAACATTTCCCAATACTTACCTTGCTCTTTGGCTGCCAAGAGAGCCTTCGCCGCAGGCTTAGCTTGCTTATGAAAACTTAACGGAAAATTCTTAAAAACATATTTAACACCCTTAGGATAAGCTTTGATGGCTTCCTGAAATATTGGATGAAACCGTCCAGAAAACGGGCATTGAATGTCAGAAAACTCAACAATTGTGACCTTCGCATCAGGATCCCCTTTTACAGAAGCACCGCTTAAATCTATAGTGTAAACCTTATTAAGGTCTTCCTGAGGTGGTTGCGGACGTTTTGCTTCTTGGCGTGGCGCCGGAGCACTCTTTATATTTCTTAATGCGCGCAAAATTTTATCTTGTTTATTCTCTATCGCTTGCAGCTTGTGCACAACACGCGATTGCAACAGATAATTCGTCTTATACTCCCTTATTCTTAATGTAATCAGAATGAGTAGCAATAGAAAAAACCCTATCCAAACAATCGCTCTTTTTATCCGCTCAACCTTCATTTTTCCCCCCTCTAAATTACTTATTATTAATAGAAATATTTAAAATAATACTCCAAGAATGAAAGATTGTACCGTATAAACTTTAATTTGGCAATGATTTTAAATGGCTCCCTTCAGCTTAATCAGCCGAGATGTCCTAAAGAGAAATACCACCATATTTTGAAATAATACGCTTAATGTCTTTCCAACGCTGGCCGCTTTTGCACTTAAAAATAGCGATAATAAGTTCATCTCCTCCTTTTTTAATGTGCCCAAGGAAACAAGCACCAGCTTTCCGGGTATAGCCAGTCTTGCCGTAAGGCTTTCTCCTCCAATTAAAAAACAACATTTTGTTATGACTTTTGAGCTTAATTTTACGTCCTTCTTCTGAATAAATCGTCTTGTACTTAAGCTTGATTGCCGCGGTAAAAAACGGATGCTTTATCGCTTGGCGAAAAATTAAATACATGTCATAGGCTGTCGAATACTGTGTTCCACCGGCACTCGGAAGTCCGTGGGGGTTAGCAAACCGGGTATGCTTGCATCCAAGCTGTCTTGCCCTTTTGTTCATCATTTTTACAAATTTCTTCTCCGTACCAGCAACAGCCTCAGCCAGGACAACAGCAGCATCATTAGCTGAATTGAGCAAAATCGCGTAAAGAAGATCACGAATCTTATATCTTTCACCAGGCTTAACATAAATCTTGCTCGGCTGAGGATAAGTTGCGTTTTTGCTAACGCCTGTAGATTTATTAAACGAAAGCTTTTCTAAAACTAAAAGAGCTGTCATGACTTTTACCGTCGAGGCTGGAAGAATCTTAGCGTGAACATTTTTCCCGTAAAGACGCTTCACCTTAGTACTATTAGAAAAAATAGCAGCTCGAGCGGAAACCGTATGATTTTTTTTCTTAGCGGCAAGGCCATCAGAAGAAAATGTGCCTAAAATAAAAAAGCACAAAAAAAGAAGCTGATAAATTTTTATGACTTTTGAGTTTCTTATTAAATTCACGATTAAGAATTATTTTGTTTTTCTTTTAAAAGCTAAAGAAATAATTTTTCGAATTAAAGCAGAATACGAAATCCCTGCTTTTTCAGCAGATTGTGCCACCTCATCATGGTGGGCAATACACGGATTGGCGTTCGGTTCAATAATATAAACACGCCCAGTCTCTGTCAAGCGAATATCAAACCGTGCATAGCTCTGGATATTCAAAGCCCGATAAGCGCGCTTGCAGACTTCTTTGATTTTTTCTTCAAGGCCGCTAGTTAGTTTCCCGATAAATACGCTTTTAATTTTCCACTTTTCACGATATTTATCATCCCATTTCGCCTTATAAGTTGCAATGCGCGGTTCGTCCTCGGGGAAAGAACCAAACTTCATTTCGCGAAGCGGAAAAACTTCAATTCGCTTTGTCCCAAAAACACTCATATACATTTCTCGTCCGTCGATATATTCTTCGGCAATTGCATCACAGCTCATGCTATTATGAATAAAATTAACACGCTCAACAAAAGACTCCTCGCTATCAGCAATTGATGCTAAAGAAATTCCGCGTGAGGCTTCCTCGCTCAAAGGCTTAACAATAACCGGTAATTTTAAATATCTAGGAAGCCAGACTTTGTAATTCCGATAAAATGTGTGGAACCGTGGAACATGAATGCGGTGAAAACGCAAAATTTTCTTAGCCAAGGCTTTATCATTACAAATAAAAAGGCTCGCCGCCGAAGCTCCAGTATAAGGAATTTCGAGCATTTCTAAAACACTGGCGACATTTTTATCCAAATGAGACTTTTGATTAAAAACTTCAGCTAAATTAAAAATGACATCCGGAGGAAATTCTTTAACCTCTTCTAAAAGAATATTAATGTCGTTAAAAAGTCCCAAAAATCTAACCTCATAACCATTATCTAGAAGAGCCCTGTAAACATCGGCTTCCGTATACCAATTTTCCTTATCTTGAAACTCTTCCTTATAATCATATCCCCGCGGCTTGGTGTACGGGCTATCAAAAAGAAGGAGGACTTTTAATTTTTTAAAGATGTTCATGCTTAGAATATGGATATCGTTTGCGATTATTTCCTCGAAACCATCCGGTGTACAAATAATTCATGACAAGTGCGGTAAGGTATGTTGCTACTTTTAAAATCGCCGTACTCTCGGAATCTTTGATAACAAGCTTCAGCCCCCGGCACCTAAGACAAACATCTTTAAACAAATTATTAATAATATATTTACGCTCACCGGTCCACATCGAGACATTGTTCAAAATTTCCTTTCGATATTTCCGAATGCAACTAACGGCTAAAGGCGATTTTTTATTCTCTTCGTTTCTTTCGACAAAAATACGCTTGAGGTTAATATCATGAAAATGCGGTAAATCTTCAGCAGAAAGCATTTGACGCTTTCGATAATGACTTTGAAGAGTTCGTTTTAACGAACGGACATGCCAATAGGGCTTGCCCTTTCTTATCAAGGGATCCTTGCCTTGCAGTGAAATCATCAGCCCGTCGACATACTTGAGCTTTTTAATGGCTTTCCAGTTCATATAGTGCGCTTGCCAATCAAGCTCCGGTGTCAGCCAAACAGAAAAAGTTTCGGAAAAATCCTCATCCGGATGATACTGGGCATAGAATCCGTCAAGATGCCTAACAAAATTCCGGCTGTAAGGTTTATACTTATAAGTATCGTCGTAATCTTTGCTGGATTGGCCAAAAACTTTTTGCCATCGTCTCTTCTTGTTTAGCCTGTAGGCGTAGGTAATCGCATGCCCTGCTTCATGACGCAAAAGTTGCATGCAGGTTTTTTTTGTTCCCCCTTCAACTTCTAGCATCATTTTTTGCTCAAGCTTCATCAAAGCCGGATGCGCCAAATAAAAAGGAATACCAATAATCGGTTCGTCTTCTGGGGTGAGCCACTCCTCAGCTAAATAAACAGCCGGACGAAATTTAAGGCCTTTGTTTTTCAACTCTGCATAAAGCTCCTGAACGCACTCTTCTATCCATGTCCCCTGAATTTTTAAAGGCAAGTCACACATACGCAAAGATAAAAATTTATCTTCAGGCATTTTGTCTAAATCGGCTTTTGATTTTTGTCGTCTCATCTAAAACCTTTCTTCTGGTCAATTATAACACAGCAAAAAAAAGGAAGAAACTGCCTTTCTCATTAATTGAGGGGCCAAAAAAATACGTCATCCCCCATTCTAAGCGAACAAAAACGAGGCTTCGAATTCTCTACTTTCCTAAGGACAAAATCATCCTTTTCTGATATTATGCTAATAATTATGATTGAAGCAGTCATTACAGGTATCATTCAAGGCATTACCGAATGGCTTCCGGTTAGCTCCGAAGGTGTTCTCGCGCTTGTTAAGACGAACTTTTTCGGGTCAGAGGACGTCTCAGGCCTCTTTCGGCAGATTCTCTTTCTTCACTTAGGAACTTTTTTTGCAGCTCTTGTTTATCTACGTTCTGACGTCAAGGCCATCTTAAAAACCCTTTTCCGTTATAAATCTTCAAGCGAAAAAAATCAAAAAATATTAATTTTTCTTTTAGTGTCAACCTTGATAAGCGGCGTCTTAGGAATTATTCTTTTAAAATTCTTTATTTTTACCTACTCGAACATGGAATCCCCGGCAGAAATTCTTACCCTCCTTGTCGGTATTCTTCTTGTCATTACGGCTTTTTTGCAATTAAGATCAAAGGAAAAAGGATTGCGCGATGCCAAAGACCTTAATTTAAAGGATGCCATCGTCTTAGGAATCGCCCAGGGGTTCTCGGCGCTGCCAGGCCTTTCACGCTCAGGCTTAACAGTTTCTTTTCTCTTACTTAAAAAATTTGATAAAGCTGTTGCCCTACGCTTAAGTTTTTTGATGAGCCTGCCTATTGTCTTAGCAGGAAACATTCTCCTTAATTTCCGAAATTTGGATACCTTGGGGCTTGAAGATTTGGTAGCTTTTATGTTTGCGTTTCTTGCGGGGATTCTGACAATCCACGGACTTTTTAAGCTTGCGGAAAAAATTAATTTTGGGTATTTTGTGCTCTTTTTTGCTGCCGTTGTTATTTTCTCCCGCTTTCTGTAAATGAGCACACAGCTTACACGCTTCTTCAGCACAAACGTTCATTCCTGCTGTTGAGTAATCTTCTGCAATACAATCTTCTTAAAATACATCCATTGGATGCTTTTCTTGTGCAAAAGCAAGTGTCAGTGTCAACATTAAGACTATGAGTAGGATTAATTTTTCATTTATTCTTCAAGAATTCTTAAACTGCCATTCTTAAATGTAGCGACTCTGTCCCTGCGTGGTCCTGGGCCAAAGAGGAAATCAACAATAAAATCTTCTGTGCTAGCCTCAGGGATTTGCCACGAAACCGCTCTAGCAATTGTGTCAGAAACTTCATTTAATGCAGTTCTTTTCTCAAGATTTGAGGAATTTAAACACACTGAGTCAGGAAAAATACGCAAAGAAAAAACAATCTTTTTCCTTTCCATATCATAATAAGCAGGTGTTAGGCTCAAAAACATAAAATTATCCTTCGGACCATATGGCATATCCCAAAGATTGCTAAGGCTAATGTTTATATTTACCAAAATAAAATCCATCTCAATTACTTCTTTTGGTTTTAAATATTCGCTTGGAATCTCCGCATAACAAAGAGAGGTAACTCCCAACAAAAGAATTGCTACTAGTAACTTTTTCATTCCGCCTCCTTGATGTTATCCACAAGTTTCTCAAGACTATCCAAGTCCTTGATGCTAATTTCGATTATAGATTGAGGAACCTTCTTTTCTTTCTTTAGTGTCTCGATGGTTGTCCGTGAAGTTTAGAGTTTATTTCTTATTTCAATTTTGAGTTCGTAAGAGTTCATTTCTCGTTAAACTTCTTGATTATTTTTCTAGTTATCCCAGACACATCCGCTATTCTAAATAAGGCGACTAGAAGGACAATCACGGCAAGAATCTTTATCCACATAACCCCTCCTTAAATAATTTCTTCATCTCCACAGCCCCCTCTTATTCTTCACATTATTTAATCTTTCTTCGTATATTCTATAAAAATAAGACTGGCTAAGCAACCAAGAGCCAGCAGGGCATTTCCTATAGGAATCTTGAAATCATTTATTAAAACTGGCGAAGATGAAAGAGCGAGCATTACCCATATGGCAATTTTTAGAACTTTAATGTATATTATTCTTTTCATTTCCATAGTCCTCTCTTATTTTCTCGTGCTTCTTGATAAAGTTTTTGGAATAAATCAGCGTGCTTAACATTAGGAGGAATTGTCATAGGCGAGGCGTAGCCTGCTTTGATGATAGTAACGTTTACAAAGAGCCCTTCATAAGATTTAGAGCTCGTCAAAGGCAAATCAAGCCATACATAAGCTAGCGTTCTTCCGTATTTATCCTTTTTCTCAACATCATATTCTAGGCGAACCTTTTTACCCTCAACCAGCTCCTTAACAAACTGAGTAGCTTCCTGACCCATCTTGTTAATATGGACATTGCTGCTAGTTTAACTTCGACAAAGAATATTCACTTTCTTTTTCCATTGGCTCAAGGCCTAACATCGGCAAAACGCTATTAATAGGCGTCAAATTGATAATAACCGGAACAAAACCGTCAACGCCGTTGTTCAAGATATCCTGCATCATGACAGAATCAAATTGAATGTCAACGCCAGAACCCCTACGATTGACATTAATATTATTCATGTCAATACCCCCAGGACTAGAAATTCTCGTTGAACCAGTATCATTATGATACGACGCATAATACGTGGCACCTACGGCTTGTCCTATTTCAAGATAAGTTTGATCATCAACACCGCTATTTTCAGGTGCTGCCGGGAAATGTATTTTTATTGGCAATTTTCGTGCGTTGAGTAATTTTTGAGTTTCTGCTCTGATGAATTCGCCTGATTCGCCAACTGTTATTCTTCCGGTAATGACGACATTCTTTATGCCCACGATGCCTGATACAGTCTGCACAAAATCAGCTAAATATTGTGGGATTTCTTCAAATACTATATGCGCTTTAATTTGTTCTTGCGGAGTGCCTACTCTCTTTTCAAACAATGCCTGCATATGTTTTAATTTTTCTTTTTCTGTGTCAAAGGCAGAGAGATCAAGTCCTTCTTTTTTCGCTAATCTGAATATCGAACGTTGTGAAATGTATTGTTGAGCTGCTCCAGGCACTTTGCTGAAAGAATGTCCTTCGGCTCCCTTAGATATATCAATAACAATATTTCCACCTTCAGTCAAAAGCTGTGTTGAACCAATACCCATGGCTAATCCTGTGCCACCAGCTAAGCTTAACGTGTTTTCTAATTCCATATCAACCGCATTTTGTATGGCCGCGGCATCTCCGTCATTAAGAATAAATACCGGTAAATCAAATGCCTTTCTTAATTCGTCATCAAGGCCTTTTAATACTTGCGCATCGTCACTTTTCAATCCTTCAACAACAGGGCCTAATCCTGTTAGCCTATTATTTGCAACAGCTAAATTAACGCTAACACCCAAAGACTTTAAATCTTTTGCATCTACACCTAACTCAGACGCCTTTGCAATAACATCACTTATTATTCCTGTTATCATTGGTATATGCCCGTCCTCGGCCCAAGGATCTTTAATCTCCTTTGGCGACCACGTAACTATTTTATACGCGACAATTTTACCGTCTTTTACTACTACAGCTTTCAGGTCGCTTCCTCCGATATCAAGGCCAACCCTTGTTCCGCTTTTATCAACGTCTTCCTTCCTTACAATATTCAAATCCGATGATTTAATATTATCTAAAGAACCTTCTTCAACTCTATCAATGCTGAATTCATCTGATTCATAAACAATGTTTGAAAAACTGCCAAGAGAAGCATAGCCTTTACCTTTAGCTAATCCGCTCTTGCTTGGATCAAAAAATATTTCATTAAAAGCGTTAAACAGAGATTCTTCAGCAGCGACCTCAACTTTGATTGCTCCGAATACGGTGAGTCTATTGTAAACTTCAAGAGCTAAGCGTTGAGCTGATCTCTCTACAGAAACGAGATCATTCTTGTCAAAACCTGGAATTGAGATATTTGCAACTTGAACAAAATTATCTGTTGGTCTTTTGAAACTTACCTTAACGTTTACAGAATTTGGAATTTCTTGTTTAACGAGTGACCTATATTCAGATAATATTTCGGTGTATTTCTTGTATAATTCGCTTTTGTTGTATACTACTTTACCTTTTGAATTAGTGGTAAACGCTTCTGGATTCTTAACGAAACGAACTCTAACTCCTTTCTCATTTTTAAGATAGGCAAGATAGTCACGATCTTCCTGTGTAATTCTTACTCTGCCCATAGGGTAATATTTACTAATTTTAAGTGTTCTGTTTTTTATACCCGCTTGAATTTTAGGTGAATTGTATTTTGCTATCATGTCTTCTTTTGACGTTTTAAATAAATCTAATGTTGATTGATTTAGATCAGAATCTGGAGCAGGAAGTATAATGTCAGTAACAATATCTGAAAAACCATGTTTGCTGGCACCAAATTTCTTAATACTTCTATCTAATACTTCTATCTGTTCTTTTAAGCTTAAATCTTTTGTTTCAAAATCTTCAGTGAGTTTTGGGTAAAATATGGCCTTAACGCCTCTTTTATGAATGGCATCATATATTTCATCTACAACACCGCTAACTAATAGATTTGGTAGTAAACTTGTAATCATTCCTGTCTCACCATAGGAGAATGCGTTCAAGACTCGCCTAATCATTGCCCTAACATCTTCATTAATGACTGGTTTGCTTGCATCATCTGAAAACGCTTCAAAAGACCTAACTTTTCTTGATCCAGATTTATCTAGCTTGTCGCCTCGTCCTGTTTTCTTATCTTGGACATAAACATATTTCCCGTCAGGTCCACGCTTAGCTCTTTTGAATATCATACTGCGCATTCTTGATGATAAAATTTCATCAGTAATAAATGTTTGCTCTTCAACCATACGGCTTTTTATGGCCACTTCAACGCCGCCAATGACACTTTTATGCTCTCTAACATCTAGAGGAAGGATAATTTTCTTTGCAGCTCCTAATTTTAAAACTGTCATCCCTTCTTCTATTTCAGTAAATCGTGCTATTTCTTCATTGATAGAAACTACTAGGCCGCCTTCACCGGAGTTAAGAAACTTAACATCATTTCCTGCTATGTTTATTTTGTGAGAGGCTCCAACTTTTATTCTTATTGTCGGATTAATTGGATTTTCTTCTTTTTGTGAATCTAACCTTGTGGCCAAAACATCTCCTGAGGGTTGTACCTCCACTTTTCTGATTAAGTAATCACCATCTGATTTCTCCCCTTCTTGAGCGAATAAAACAGCTGCTTCTTCACCGTTCGCTCCCTTTACTTTCATCATGGCAGCTTCAAGAATTGCGACCATGGTTGCGTCATCAGTACTTACTTTTCGTGTATATCCATATGGGATGCCTAAAGCTTCGTAGAGTTTACCCATTTGTTTTAAATCATCTATTTCAGTGCTTCCCGGAGTGATGTACCCTGCATCAATTCTTATAGCAAGGTCAACTAGATTTTGCCACTTAGTTCCTACAAGCCTGAGGTCGTGTGTCTTTTTTAAATACTCTTCCACAATAACAGCCATGCCAATCATATTATTTACAAAAAAATACCAATCTTCTGGTTGTTTAAATTCTCCGCTTTCTATTTTCTTTTGTGTCTTCAGGATCTTCTCTTTTACAAATTCTAAAACCGATACCTTATGGTCTCCTTCAGTTCTAAATTGGTTTTTTATCAATCTATAAGTTTTTGGGTCTATGGCAATTGTTTGAGTACTATTATCATTGACAGCCTTTTCTTGTTCTTCTTTTAGTTCTACAATTTCATCAGTATCTATATCTTTAGTAAATTCTTTACCTGAGGCAATAAGTCTTTTACGCATTGCTAATATTCTGTCAGCAGTCGCTTCATCGACAATGTACATTAAATCATCTTTTCGTGCCGTATTAATATTTACAAGACCTTTCATTCTAAAACCATCTTCTAAGACATCTATTTTTGCGTTATCATCAGTCATATAAACATTCAGAGACATTTCGTCTCCGGCTAGTCCAGAAACATTATTTGCCCATCTGCCTGAATCATGTATTTGCATTCTTACTGCTGCTGAGTCACCTCCATCGTCATATGTTCCACTATTGATTGCTCCGATTGCTTTTGGGGTGTTCACTCCTTCATATTCTTCTTTAACTTGTTGATATGTCTTGTCTTTTTTTGCATCTGCAGCAACTGCTCGTGCAAAGGATGTTGTTCCTTCTCCACCACCTGCAACAATCAATATTTTTGATGGAGGTCCTCGCGGTCCTCGCCCACGCTTAGCCATAGACCAGCTATCATCATGGTTGTTGTCTCTGTTTCTTCCCATGATACCGTGCAATACTGCATATTCAGGACGGCCAGTTACAGCACTTTCAAACTTCATAGCTTTTTTTATAATTTTCTCATTTTTTAATAATTTTTTGGTAAAATTCTCGGCTTCTTTTGCAATTCTTTCTGTTATGCCTGTTGCAACATGGGTTTTAACTATTGGAAATTCCCACTCTTCTTTATCTTTAGCCAACAATTGTGTTATAAGGTCGCTTAATCCTCCCTGTACTTGTGCCTTTCTTATTTCGTTATGTTCCATCCTGGTTAATTCTAGTCTTTCATGTTCAATAACTTCTCTGATCTGATCAAGATCTCCTTCTTTCCAAACATCTTCACGAACAAAGGGGAGACCGTTAGCGGCAACTCCTAGTATGCGATGATGAATTGCTTCAGAATCTCTAATGATTACCCTTAAATCTGTTAAATCTAGAAGACCATCGCTAAAGTCTTTTTCTGTTTGGTTAAGGTCTCTTGTTTGAAGAACAATATCTCGTTTATCATTTTTACCATTAATAAGAAATTCCGGCTCAACAGTGCCATTTTTATGCTTAATTCGCCTTGCATTTAAAAGGGTAAGCTCCCCTGTTGTAGAGTTGAACTCTGTTGCCTCATACGTCCATCGTCCTATCATGCCGCCAACACTTTCCTGGCTATCATCATTTGGTATCAATCCGATATCTCTAATGGCTCTTTGTCTAACACTAATATCTTCGCTCATGCTCAGCTTCTCTAGCTCCGCAATCAACACCTCCTTGTAGGGAAACTTTGTCCAAAAATCATCGGACAGATGCCTAACCTCAACCTTGAGCATCTCTTTTCTAAGAAGTTGCTTAGAAAGATACTCTTTTGCAATATTAGTCCTAGGATTACCGGACAATGTCTCTATCTCACTTTTCGCAACAAACGTTTCCCACCTATGCGTGCCTACTGCACCATCTTGGTATACATGAACTTCTTCAGTTCTCACTTCATATGGAACAAAGCTCTCTCCTAGTAGCCCTATTAACGCCATTATTTCTTTGTCTGACTTTGAATGTTGATTTAATATGCTCGCTAACATATCAATAGATACCGATTCTACAGAAGCTATGCCCTCTGGACTTCGATAAGAAAATAGAAGCTCCGATCTTAAGTTAGATAAAATGTCATTGAAAGTCATTTTCCTAACGGCACTGCTAGAATTTTTTTTAGAAGAGATACCCGCTTTTGTGCTTCTCCTCTGCGGCTCTATCCTCACCGACAATTTGCCCTTATCCCCCGTAGACGAAAAAGTTACCTCATTGGGGTCTTCTGTTCTTTTGATAGGAATCCCGCCAAATTCCTGGCCTCCGGAAAAATACTTTCGTGGGACCATCCGGCCGATAGATTGGTCCTGCTCAACTTTGATAAGATCAAAAACACCTTTTTTAAAAGATTCGACATAGCGAGCATAGATCTGATCTTTAAGTGTAGGGTCATTGAGGTCAAGGCCTTTAATCTTCCGCTGATCAATATAAACCTTAGATAAAAGACTTTCTTTAATGGTTTCCTTATACCATTGCGCCAGAATCAAAGAATGATAAACCTGCCTCATCAGGGCAAAATGCGCTCCCTCATTGACCTCTCGCTCTATCTCGGGAAGGATAATTTCACGGACAATGGCAGAAGCGAACTCTTGGCTCTTGGATTCTGGCTCGCTGATTTTGCTATCAGCTATGAGCGAAGAGCTACGAGCTTTTTGCAAAGCAACGTAATCCTCTTCCATCAAGACTTTCAAACGGCTTTTGACAATATAGACCGCGTTGCCGTGCTCGAAAACCGTAGCCTCTTGAGGAACGATCCATACTTTATTAAACGTATTGACTGGGATGCTCGTTGTTCCGAATTGCTCGTAAGCCTTTTTATAAATTTTATCCCAAAATGCCTTGCCGAACTCATTCTCCGGATAAATTAAAGATGCAGTGAGTTGTTTTAAAATATAGTCCTGAGCCAGCATATCCTGTCCGAGCTCAGTTTTCCCCAAAGCATCAGGAACGATCCTGTCTTTTTCATAAGGAGATAGGTTGACCCATAGATCTCTCTGAGGAACAGTCATGGCTGCTAAAAAATACTTCACCAGTCGATTAGACTCTTCTTTAATTTGATCTGGCGTAAATTTTGTATTTCCGCTATCAACAATAAAATCAAAATGAAGAGGGTTCTGAAGGTCTAAGGCCATACCTTTAAACAAGACCGGCACAAAGGCAGGGCTGGGGGCCAGCATGGTGCCCGGAACAGGAAGATTCAGCGCGCTTTGAGCGTAGGAAGGCAAGGCAGAAGACAAAAGAAAAGCAAATATAATAAGAATTGATATGGCGCGACGAAAATGCACCCAATACCTCTTGGGAGCATGAATAAAAAAATATCCTTTTTTAGGCATATTAACTAAAAACATCGAAAAACCTCTTCTCTCCGTGGCTTATTAAAAGAATTTACTTCAGATGGTATAAGTATAGCATGGCTTTTTCGAAAAACAAGTCTGCCTCAACTTAAAGATTTGATTTTTTATGTATGCACGATGGGTCATTTTCTACCAGAGAATTCTTGCTAAAAATCAGCCAATTGCTAGTTAATCAAATTCTGCCGACGTCGGCAAAATCAAGCTATGGCAAATCTAGGCGATTTTTCCATTAACTAAACCTCATTTACTAACTGCCAATTGTGAGAGTAGTCGAGGGGATTTTAATGAATAAGCTGAGATCGACGAGGCTAAGATTTGTTGATTACATGAGATTGGCGGCAATGCGGCAAAGTGTCTGGACAATCAAGGCGTAACCTTTTGGCACCTAAACACATAAAAAATCCCTGACTGAAATATTCAATCAGGGATTTCTTGTCTTCTCAGAATAAATTCTAAGCAGACTATTTGGTAGGGTGGGCCCATCAGGTATCGACCTACCCGCTCTAAAACATATCGCTATTCTATATGATTATGCCAGCTTTAACTAGAAGATTAACAAATTTTAAGAGAGCTTTCTCAACTGGAGAGAAACATTCCAGTCTATACCGCTAATTTCTGCCTGCACTGCGAAGCTCAAACATGCAAATTTTTGAGCGAAGAAGTGTCCTATTTGTCCACTATTTCCAACCCAAAATATACATAACTACTTGATATATAATCAATTAGCAAATGTCCACCCCGTCGAGGTGGACATTCATTAAAGCATGAAATACCCTAACGCCTATGCTGACTTTTCCTCTCCATGCGACCTCTCTCTTTTAAAAATTTATCATCTTTTCTTTAAGAAATGCGGAGAATCACCCCACTGGTTATAGCCAATCTCCTCACCAATAGAATCTATACGCTGCGACAAACAATCACGGCACAAAGATGCATTCTCATCAAGACAAGGCTTATCTTCATACAATTGATAAAACTTACGATATTTCGTATGCGTTATATTGGGCATGATAATATTTGCCCCACTCTGCAGCCCCATCTCCCTACCAGATAAACTCAATGCCTGCAAAGCTGTTGTTGCTGCGATATTAACATCTTGCAAATGAATACGAGTCAAAGCAATCATTTTTAACCCTAGCTCTAAATTCTTTTTTCTAATATCTTCCTGTATGCTTTCGGCCAAAGGAGTATCTTTATGCACAAGGTAAGGACCCATCCCTATCATATCGATATCTTTATCCTTAAAAAATAAAATATCATCAGCTAAATCTTCGACCGTCTGATAAGGTAATCCAATCATAACGCCTGTTCCAACCTGATAGCCTACTTTTCGTAAAACCTCTAAACAATTTAAACGTTCAGAAAAACTATGATCTGCTGGATGTAATTCTTCATAAAGCTTCGAATTAGATGTTTCAATACGCAATAAATAACGATGCGCGCCGGCATCAAACCACCGCTGATAAGTTTCTTGTGTTTGTTCTCCCAAAGAAAGCGTAATCCCAAGAGAATTATTGCTATCGCGTAAGGCTTTGATTTCACGAACAACATCTTCAACAAAATCAACAAATTCTAAATCGGTGCGCTCTCCGGACTGCAAGACAAGTGAGCCATATTGCATATCCAAAGCGCTTTTGGATGACTCAAGAATTTCTTGTTTTGACATTAAAAAACGTTCAACACGAGCATTAGACTTACGAATACCACAATACAAGCAATCTTTCTGACAGATATTGCTTAGCTCAATGATTCCTCGAAAAAATACATGATTACCGACATTCTTTAATTTGACGGCATAGGCTCGCAGATACAATTCTTTCAGGCGCCTCGGGTCTTCTTCCTTTAGCCACCGAATAATTTCGCTTCTATCCATTCTTGCCCCTTAGATGTACAAATCTCTTTCACCTTGTTTTGTTCTTTCATAATAATCTTGAAAAAGCTCAAACACTTTCGGGTATTTTTCTTTAACCTCAGCAATTTCTTTTTTAATAATAGACTCTGCTTTTTTACGAGTTTTTTCAGAAGCAAAATCATCTAGCCATTCACGAAAAGTAATAATAGCATTCAGCTTGCAAAACTTACCTTCCTCTCCCTTACGGAGCAAGTCCATAATGCACTTTCCTGTTCTTCCGCAGCGATAACCAGCAGTACAAAAAGACGTAATGTGTCCCTTATCAACAAACTCACAAATCAATTCATCTAAGGAGCGTGTATCCCCTAAAATAAACTGCTGTTTTTCTTGCACCTGTTCTTTTTCCTCTTTTTGATAACTGCCAACTCCAATTTTAGAAGAGGCATCCATTTGTGTTACACCCAAGTCAATTGATTCTCCCCGAATATCTGCCGGTTCCCGCGCAGTAATAATCATCCCCACATGCGGTATCGCCAGACGCAGAACAAGAATAATCTTTTTGAAATCCTCATCACTGACACGGTATTTTTCGTATTCTTTCATGTTCGCATTTAAAGCCGGCTCCAGGCGCGGAAACGAGACAGTATGCGGCCCAATTCCAAAACGTGCCTCTAGTTCCAAAGAATGTTTGACCAATGCTAATAAATCAAACCGCCAGTCATAGAGCCCAAACAGCACACCAATACCCACATCATCAATGCCTGCCTCAAACGCCCGGTGCATAGAATAAAGACGCCAATCATAATTACCCTTAATCGTATTAACAGGATGAACTTTGTTATAAGTTTCACGATGATAGGTCTCTTGAAAAACTTGATACGTACCAATGCCAACGCTGCTGATTTCTTTTAAGTCCTCAATTGAAAATGGTGGGGCATTAACATTAACCCGTCTGATATTACCGTATCCTTTGCGTGTTTTAATTTTTACATCATAAATAGCTTGAATACTTTCTTTAATATAATCCACGTCATTGTGAGGATGTTCGCCATAAACAACGATCAATCGTTTGTGTCCAATTTTCCCTGCTAAGGCCTCAACCTCTTTTCTAATTTCTTCAGGATTTAAAACCTTTCTTTGCGCCTCAGTATTCTCAGCCTTAAATCCACAATAAAGACAATTATTAACACAATAATTTCCCAAGTACAAAGGAGCAAAAGTTACAATACGGTTATCATATACTTTTTTTTTAACTTCAAACGCTGTCTTTTTCATCTCGTCTAAAAGCTGCGGGTCCTCAACAGCTATCAAGGCAGCAGCTTCTTCAAGCGTAAGATTCTCGATACGCAATGATTTTTGCAGCAACCTTCGAATATATTCAGGACGAGGCTCCTTATTCTTTTCCAACGTGGAGTAAATCTCCTGCTCATCAATAAAATTCTTTCCATCAACTAAATATTTCTTTATCTGATCTTTCTTGATTCTTTTATTTATCCAGCGATGCTCTTTATCGGCGTAGGTCTTCATGCCGCTACCTTTTTCTTTTTTATTTGAGCAATCTCTTGCGCAAACACGAGAGATGCAGGTTTAAATGGCTCTAAAACACGTTCTAAAACACCTTGCGTATAAGAAATACACACTCCATAATTCGTGATGGGAACTCCATTTGCTTTTGCCTGCTCAATGCGATAAACAGACTCTTTACGATTAAGCATACAGCTGCCGCATTGAATAATAAGTTTATATTCTTTTATATTCTCGGGAAGGTCTCTCCCCGAGAAAACATCAATCTTTAAATCCGCCTGGGTATATTCTTTAAGCCAACGTGGAATTTTTACTCTGCCGATATCATCCTCAATTGCGTGATGCGTGCAACCTTCAAGAATTAAAATCTTATCACCTGACATTAAACTTTCGATAGCTACTGCTCCACGAGCCATCTCGACGAGATCTGATTTAAAACGCGCGAACAAAATAGAAAAAGTTGTGCAGTTGATACCTTCAGGCGTTTCTGCCACCATTTTATCAACGACCTGAGAATCACAAATAACAATATCCGGTGGTGTTTTTAACTTTTTAAGCGCATGAGCATACTCACTTTCTTTAACAACCCAGGCGGACGCATCATTGTCCAAAGCATCACGGATAGTTTGCACCTGTGGCAAGATAATCCTTCCTTTAGGAGCTTCCAAGTCAATGGGCACAATCAACATAGCTAGGCCGTTTTTGGGCAACAAATCGCCGATCAAAAAAGGTTTTACTAAAAAATCATCAGGCGTAGCTTCTATCAAGACGACTTTAAACTGATTAACATATTCATCGCGTTTTTCTTTTCTTATGCTGCTAACAAACATCAGGCGTCGCGAATATTCTTTTATCTTCTCAAGAAATTCATCTCTTAGCTCATCAGAGTCAACCTTGTTCACAACAACAATCAAAGGTGTGTTGCGCTTATTCGCTTCAGCGGCAATATTGACCTCAAACTCCGTCCACTTATTTGGTTCAAGAATTAATAAAACAACATCTGCACGGCGGAAAACATTCTTTGTCTTTTCAATTCTTTTTTTAGCTAATACGGATTCATCATCAATTCCGGCTGTATCTAAAAACACGACCGGCCCGATAGGAAGCAATTCCATGGTTTTTTCAACCACATCTGTGGTCGTGCCTGGATGATGCGAAATGATTGAGACATCTTGGCCTGTTACCATATTAAGAAAAGAAGATTTCCCGACGTTAGTACGACCAAAGAGACCAATGTGCAAGCGCAATGATTTAGGTGTGTTCTCCATCACTTTTATGCTTTCTAATATTTATAGCCAAAGCTAAATTATTTGCTTTTGGCTAACGCTGACTTGACTTCAACTCCCTCAAGAGTGCCCAGCTTTCCTGTTAAGCCACCGAGTTCATCTGTGTTCATATCCACAACGAGAGTTATGACAAAACAATGCTTTTCTTCATAAGGAATCCCAACACGCGCCCGAATATGATCCCCATAATCGGATAAAACATGATTTACCTTATCGGCGCTTTTGCGCCTATCCTCAATAATAATTCCTACAAATCCTAATCTTCTCTCCATGATTCTCCTCCTTATTAATAAAAAACCCAGCCTTCTTCTTTTCCTAAAAACAAAAGAATAAAGCTGGGTTTAAATAAAATAATTAAAACAACTTATATTCCCTTGGATTCAGGATAAACTTCCCCAACCGCAGGCAAAACAAATACTATCCGTTAATGTACTTCTCTATAACTTCCAAAAACTTTTCAGGGTCGATTGGCTTTTCAATAAAAGCCTTGGCTGGAATAAGCTTCTCTCCTGTTTCATAATTATAAGCACTATAACCAATCTTTTTAACGCCAGAAACAATAATAAAAGGAATCTTTTTTAACTCTTCATCAGAGTTAAACTGCTTACCGACATCTAATCCCTCACCGGCATCAGTCATCATAACGTCTAGCGTAATAAGATCTGGCTTTTCTGCCTTTGCCTTTTTGATTCCTTCAATGCCATTAGATGCTGTAATAACCGTATAATCCTTAGCCTCTAGTAAAGTCGTTACCGCTGCTACAAAATCAGGGTCATCATCGATTATCAATACTTTCTTGCTCATGACTTCCTCCTTTTAGATTCCTTTTCCATGCTTTAATAATAAATATTTTATTATCTTACACTATAAGTTCTGATTAGGATAATTAATTTTATTTCTTATATTCTGGCCTTGGCACATATTTTGTATGCAAAAGATGATGTGCCTTTTCACTTAAGGGAGCATCTAAAAAATCCTTGTACAGCTTCTTAATAAAAGGATTGTCATGAGAACACCTGGCCTCGCAATTAGCATCATCCTCATACAAACCTTTAGCGCGAATAGCCCTAATCTCATCAGTTACCCCATATGGCTGACCACCTCCGCCAACACACCCTCCAGGACAGGCCATAACTTCAACAAAATGATAAGGCAAAGGGTCATCATTTTCTTTTGCCTTTTTAATTTTATTAAGAACATACTCCACGTTACCTATCCCATGAGCAACGGCAATCTTCACCTCAATGCCATTAACACTAACTGAAGTTTCTTTAACACCTTTTAACCCTCTAACATTCTCAAACTCCACCTTAGAAAGTTTTTCTTTTGTAATCAAATGATGCGCTGTTCTTAAAGCTGCTTCCATGACGCCACCTGTTGCACCAAAAATAGTTCCTGCGCCCGAATAATCACCCATAAGATGATCAGGTTCTTCATCAGTCAAAGAATTAAAATCAATTCCTGCCTGTTTGATCATGCGAATAATTTCCCGAGTCGTTAACACACAATCTGTCCCTTGATATCCAGAAGCAAACATTTCTTCTGTCCGGGTGATCTCATATTTCTTCGCCGTACAAGGCATAATCGATATAACTCGCATCTTAGCCGGATCAATATTATTCTCTTTAGCATAGTATGTCTTACATAACGTGCTCATAATCTCCTGTGGTGATTTTGCAGAAGAAAAATGCTCTATCATTTCAGAATGAAATTTTTCCATAAAGTCTACCCATGCCGGGCAACAGGTCGTAATTAAAGGAAGGACCCCTTTTTTGTTAACAAAACGCTCTACAAATTCGCTAGCTTCCTCCATGATCGTAACGTCTGCAGAAAAATTAGTATCAAAAACCGTATTAAACCCTAATCTTCTTAGTGCTGCATAAATCTTTTTTGTCAAATTGGTTCCAGGAGGATACCCAAAGCCTTCTCCTATCGCCACGCGAACCGAAGGTGCAATTTGAACAACACAATACGTATCCGGATTTAACAACTCTCTCCAAACTTCTCGGGTTTGATCAAATTCAAAAATCGCACCTGTTGGGCAATGCGCAGAACATTGGCCGCAACGAATACAAGGAGATTCGCTTAATTTAATATCTCCGGCTGGAGCCATGCGCGTGTTAATCCCTCTTTCTAAAAAGGATAGCGCCCAAACATTTTGCACATTCTGGCAAACTTCAATACAGCGTCCACAACCGATACACTTAGATGGTTCAAGTTCGATTGTTTTAGTTGATGAATCTTTAGGAAGCTTCCGTGTAATTTTGTTAAACGATTCCTGGCGAATACCAAAATCAGCAGCAATCGTCTGAAGCTCACAATCATTATTGCGTCCACAAGTCAAACAATCATTAGGATGATTTGACAAAATAAGCTCAATAATTGTACGTCTAATCTCAACCAGCTCAGGATCATGGGTAATGATCTTCATGCCGTCTTCAAGCGCGGTACAGCAGGCTCTTAGCATTTTTTTAGAACCCTCAACCTTAACAACACAAATGCCGCAAGCTGCAGTGGCCGGAAGGTCTTCATGCTTGCAAAGCGTTGGAATTTTCACCTGCACCTGCTCGGCAACCTCAAGAATAGTTTTCCCTGGTTCAAATTCTACTTGAACATTATTAATATATGCTTTTGCCATAAAGTAAAATCTCCTTAATTATTTCCTCGACTAATAGCTTCAAATTTACACACCTCATAGCATTTTCCACATTTAATGCATTTTTCTTGAATAATTTTATACCCTTCGTCTTTATCGCCGACAATTGCATCAACCGGACAATTTCTTTTACACAAACCACAACGACGGCATTTTTCTTCAATAACTTTATACTCATATAAAGATTCACATTTTCCGGCAGTGCATTTTTTGTGCTCAATGTGATCAATATACTCATTTTCAAAGTATTTTAAAGTCGACATGACTGGGTTAGGCGCTGTTTGTCCTAAACCACAAAGCGAAGCCTTTTGCATTGTATGAGAAATGGTTTTAAGCTTTTCAATGTGCTCCTGGGTGCCTTTACCTTCAGAAATTTCAGTAAGCAAATCTAGCATCTGCTTTCCACCAATTCTACACGGAGCACATTTTCCGCAGGACTCATCTACACAAAACTTTAAATAAAACTTCGCAATATCTACCATACAGTCGTCTTCATCCATAACAATCATTCCACCAGACCCCATAATAGAACCTAAATTCTGAAGATTTTCATAATCAATCGGCGTATCAAAAAATTTCTCTGGAATGACACCGCCTGAAGGGCCACCGGTCTGTACCGCTTTAATATTTTTATTATCTGGGACACCTCCCCCTATGTCATAAACAATTTCTCTAAATGTAATCCCCATGGGAACTTCGATTAGACTAGAATTTGCAATTTTACCGGTTAAAGCAAAAACTTTTGTTCCTTTTGATTTTTCTGTGCCAATTTTTGCAAGCCAATCCCCACCCTTACAAATAATTGGCGCAACACTGGAAAGTGTTTCTACGTTATTAATAACAGTGGGTTTGCCCCATAGACCGATTACAGAAGGATATGGTGGCCTTGGGACTGGACACCCTCTTTTGCCTTCAATCGAAGCGATGAGTGCGGTTTCTTCACCGCAGACAAAAGCGCCTGCTCCTAAACGTATTTCTAGCTCAAACGAAAAATCTGTTCCTAAAATATTTTGCCCAAGCAATCCTTTTTCTCGTGCTTGGCTTAAAGCTAAGTTCACCCTAAGAATCGCTAATGGATATTCCGCTCGAATATAAAAATATCCCTTTTTTGCCCCAATGGCAAAACCTGCGATAATCATACCTTCAACAACAGTATGAGGATCACCTTCTAAAACACTGCGGTCCATATAAGCACCCGGGTCTCCCTCGTCTGCATTGCAGATAATAAATTTTGTCTCATTGTCCTGTTCTTTGGCAAAATTCCATTTCATCCAGGTAGGAAAACCTCCTCCTCCACGCCCGCGCAAACCACTCTTTTTAATTTCTTCAATCACCTTATCTCGGTCATCTAATTCTAATACCTTCTTTAGGCCAAGATAACCGTCTGCAGCCAGATAATCCTCTATATTTTCAGGATCGACATTACCACAATTTCTAAGCACAATCCGAATCTGCTTATCTTCAGGCTTAGCTAAAATCTCTTTAACAATATCATTATTTTTGATTGATTTACGAATAATCATATCGATATCTTTTTCATTCACATTAACATATGTAATGTCACTGGGCATAATCCTGACAACAACACCCTGGTTATAAATATTAATATCCGCAGCCCTGACAACCTGTGCTTGCTCATCTAAAGCTCGGTCTCGTAAAGCTGAATTAAACAACTCGGCGAAGCGGACAGTTTCCTTATTGTTGGCTGTATCTTTAACAAGAATTATTTTTTTAAGCTTCCCCATTGTCCTCTTCCTTTATTATTGAATAGATATGATCATCGATTAATTGTTTAGCCATCACATGCTTTTGAACAATTTTTTCAGCCGTATCCTTGTCAACGCCGCCATAGACAACACGCGCCACACCTTCAGCCTTAACCTCCACTAAAGGTTCAGCATAACATTTACCAGCACAACCTGTTCTAAAAACAGAAACATCCAGCTTATTTTCTTTAACGGCTTTCTGAATTGTTTCAAAAACAACATCAGCACCGGCGGCAATGCCACAAGTACTTAGTCCTACCTTGATCCAATTTTTATTTTTGGGCTTACCGCTTTTGGATTCTTGTTCAAAATTATCTATTGTTAATTTCATCGTCATCCCCTCTTATCAAGCAACGTTAACAGTTTGATTGTTATATTTAGAAATAATCTCAAGCAGATCACCAGGCTTAAGATTACCATATATCTTACCGTCAATCATAATAACTGGAGCTAAACCACAGCACCCCAAACAGCGCACACTTGAAAGCTGAAACATACCATCTTTGGTTACTTCGCCTTCTTCAATATTAAGAATATTTTTTATCTCTTTCAATAGCTGCGGAGACCCTTTGAGATAACACGCCGTTCCCATACAAACTGAAATGACATGCTTGCCTGGTTTTTCTAGCTTAAAATAATGATAAAAAGAAATAACTTCATAAATCCTTGCTAAAGGAATTCCTAAACAGCGCGACAAATCAAAAGAAACATCGCGGGGAATATAGCCATAATGATTTTCCACCTCATGCAAAACCATAATCAGATTACCTTCTTTTCCTTCCCATTTCTTAATAAGCTGCTCGATCATAGACAAATTTTCATAATGCTCAGAACTTTTCTTAGATAAAAAGAAACTGATTTTTTTTATTAAATCTTCAGGATCAACGGGCTTCTCCATGATCGCTTTGATAGGCAACTTGTCATTGTCTGGCTTCAGCTCAAAAGAAAAAGAGTGCTCTTTTCTGGCCCCAGTAATCATAATAATAGGAATATCTTTCACTGCGGCATCTGCCGCAATAGCCTTAGCGGTTTCCGCCCCTTCAGTTTTATAGGTCATCATCATGTCTAAAAGAATAAGATCAGGCAGTTCCTTTTTGACTTTATGAAAACCTTCCTGGCCGTTATTTGCCGTCAGGACCTGATAATCATGGGCCTCTAACAAAAGCTTGGTTGCGTCCACAAAATCGCAATCATCATCAATAATTAAAATCTTATGTTGCATTCTTCAATCCTCTTTTATTAGTTTATTCTTTCTATAAACTTTATCTTTCAATCTGAAAAATAAAAGAATTTCCGTTTTCTCTAGGCACAGCCTTGATAGAGCCACCGTGTTGTTTGACAATTTCGCTTGTAATAAATAATCCAATGCCTGTTCCTTTAATGCTTTCCATTCCTCGATAAAGAACACGTGAGAATTTCTTAAAAAGCTTACTTAAATCGCCTTCTACGATAGGAAGCCCATCATTATAAACCTCTACCTCTACCATGTGCCCTTGAATTCGTGAATCAATACGAATCTCACCCTTAGATTTGCCGTATTTAATCGCATTGCTCAAAAGATTATTAGCAACAACTTGAAGCAACCCAGAATCAGCAACAACTTTAAGTTCTGGATCAATGCGGTTCGTCACTCGCATTTCTTTCTCAGACGCTTGCTGTGCAAAAGCATCAACGGTAACATTAAAAACGTGCTCTTTCAAAGAAATCTCTTTTTTTGAAACTTGCAATTCATCTTTTTCAATACGACTTAAATTTAGAAAATTCTTAACCGTGACCGTTAGATAATCTAAATTTCTCGCCATAGATTTAAGTGCTTTTTGTTGCTTTTCATTAATCGGCCCTAAAATCCCTTTATTAAACAAATATGTATTAAGAACAACAGACGAAAGAACACCTTTAAATTCGTGAGAAACAAAACCAATCAAATCCAAATAACGCTTATTTAAAATCTCAAGGCTTTCGTTGACCACTTCTAGTTTTTCATCCCGCTCTACCAAGGCCTCAGACATTTTATTAATCGACGATATCAGCTCGTTAAGCTCTCTTACATCAGTCTTTTCTTTTACTTTAGCTCCAAGAACGCCATCTGATATCTTCTTGGTTGTGTTAAGTATTTTTTTCAAAGGAACAATGATAGGATTAATTATAAAAGGCATAAAAATAATCGTAATAAGCAACGTCAAGGCCATAATAAAAATTAGTTTAAAAAATAAATTCTTTTGTAATTCTGTAAAAGGTTTTTCTAGAATCCCAACATAAAGAATGCCAATAACCTCTCCGTCAATATTATAAATCGGTTCATACGCCGTATAGTACCAATCTGTGACGACAAAAGCCTTATCCAACCATTTTCTTCCTTGATTAATAACAGTTTCATAAACCGCGCTAGAAACCCTTGTGCCTATCGCACGCTGACCGGTTTTATCCAAAACGTTTGTCGTAATACGAACGTCTCCCTGAAAAATAGTAATCGTTCCTAAAGGCTTTCCCTGATAAAAACGATTTTCATACACTGTTTCAACAATGCCATCAATAAACTTATAATTTCTATTTAAAACTTTCCCACCAACTAAAATCTTATCAAGATGTCCTGTCGTCATCATAAAGGGCTTTGCGTATTCCAAGGCCATCACGCTATCTAATTGATCTTTATCCGTTGGCAAGGCTTTCGGCGTAGGCTTAATCTTGATTCCTTCGACTCTTCCCTTGATTCTTTCAATCTGTTCTTTAGGGATAATTCTGACAGCCCCGACGTCCTGCGTAGTCTCATCAACTCTTAAAACAATTTTGCTCGCCTCTTTATTAATCTTATCTTTAGGAACCCAGTATAAATAATCCAAATCCAAATAATTTCGCAATAATCCTAAGTCATCATCCGCATCAATTAAATTAAATGCCATCTGCATCTGCTGAAATTGTTGATTATATAAAACATGCACAATTTCGAGATCCTTGCTTGCCCTATGCTGCGCAGTTTTTAAAATGTTATTCTTAATAACAAGATATCCAAACACACTCATGCATAAACTCAACAGCAAAATAATGCTAAGCAAAATAAACATTATTTTTGTTCTTAATTTAACAATCATACCATCAGGTCCTTTTCTTTTTTAAAGACTTTACAAAATATGCAATGGACTCTAGCTCAATTTTAAGATTCATATCATTAATATAAAAATTCTTCGGTGCTTTTAAAGCAATAGGAGCAAAATTCATAACGCCCTTAATTCCTGCTAAAATCATAATATCCAAAACCTGTTGCGCAGAGTGATATGGAACCGCAATAACCCCAAGCTCAATTTTATTTTCATTAATAAAACCGTATAGTTGCTCTAACGCTAAAACCGGCGGCTTTGCCTTCTCATTCTGTGCCTTAGAGTCATTGTCAAAAAGGGCTACAATCTCAAGTCCTCCCTCACGGAAACCGTCGTACTTCATTAAAGCCTTCCCGATGTTTCCTGCACCAACAATAATAACTTTTTGCTTTTCATCTTTTTTCAGGACATCGTTCAACTGCTTAAGAAGCTCATCGACTTTATACCCGGCTCTTTTGTTTCCTGATAATCCAAATATAGAAAAATCTTTTCTTACTTGAATTGATGTTGTCCCAAGATTCTCTGCAAAATCATCTGAAAAAATACTTTCTTTCCCAAGCTTCTTTGAACGAATCAAGAAATCTCGGTATTGAAAAAGCCTTAAAACGCTTTGTTTCACTAAAATCACTATTGTTCCTTTAATTCACATTAGAAATTATAATAAAAGAATAACACGTTCTTTCATAATGTCAAGAATTATTGTGAAACGATTCACTTAAATAAAAAAAATCAAAAATAAATTAAAAAAATAATCGAACTTTTCTAGCCTCTTTCTTGCTTGCTATATGCGAAATTGTATGGCTATATAGTAGTACAAAAGTCTGCAATCGCCTGAGAATAAAGGAGTTTTGGCTATGAATAAATGTTTCAAAGAAAGGCTTTCTGAGCTAATCGCTAAATATGACCCGATAAACAACCGGAATCTGTGCCCTAATCAACCCAGCAAGAAGAACATACGTGATTATCGCCTCCCTATCCCCGGAACAACAATACATAAGAAATACAAGGGCCAAGCTCATATTATTTTAGTCTTAAAGGACAACTTTGAATACAAGCAAAGACGCTATAAATCTCTATCTGCCATTGCCAGAAAAATCACCGGGAGTCATTGGAATGGCTATGGATTTTTTGGATTGGAAAAACGATGAATTCTTCGACAAGCTCAAAACAAGTCCCTCCAAGAAAACAGATAGTTAAATGCGCTATTTATACCCGCAAATCCACACAGGAAGGGCTTGATCAAGAGTTTACTACGCTAGACGCCCAACGTGAGTCTGCCGAAAATTATATTGCCAGTCAAAAATCTCAAGGATGGATTACCCTGCCGGAAAAATACGATGATGGCGGTTTCACAGGCTCTAACATTGAACGCCCCGCAGTACAACGCCTCTTAAAAGACATCGCTGACGGTAAAATTGATTGTGTGATTGTTTATAAAGTCGATCGTCTTTCGCGCTCCCTTTTGGATTTTACACGATTGTTGGGAACTTTTGAACAAAACAATGTCACGTTTGTTTCGGTGACACAACACTTTAATACCAACAGCTCCATGGGACGATTAACGCTTAACATCCTTCTGTCCTTCGCGCAATTTGAACGTGAAATGATTAGCGAGCGCACTGCTGATAAAATAGGCGCTGCCCGCCGTAAAGGCAAATATACCGGAGGATGTCCAACCCTTGGCTTTAATGTGAACAAAGAAAAACATACACTTATTATTAATCCAAAAGAAGCCGCCTTAGTTCAGCATATCTTTGACCTCTACATCAAGGAGCAATCTCTGCTAAAAGTAGCCGAGGTAGTTAACTCACAAGGCTACCG
>JAVCDE010000023.1 GCA_030765185.1 Candidatus Aceula meridiana
AAATTGCTTTATGATCAACGATCTTGCTGTACAATTCCTTTGCCTTTTCTATATCGCCGATGATCTTATGCGTTAACACATAAATAACCTCTATATAAAACTCATCCTTTAATTGTCTTTGAAGATTGCTTAATCGCTCTCGCTCTTTTTGCGTACCTTCCCAATCCCTCGAAAATACCTTGATAAGATTATAATCAAGCTTCTTCTCCCGTAAAAATTGTGCCTCTTGCGCCAAATTTTTAACTTTTTTAATCCTTTTCATTCTGCTCTATCCCTTTATATCCCTTTCCCTGTCCCTCTAGTGATCATGACGTTTAAAATCGCTGTAGTTGCTTTTGCAAAGGTTTTTGCCAGCTTTACTTCTGTCTTTATTAACTGCACTGTTTCCATCCACGGATTATTTAACAACGATCTCTTCTGATAATTTTTTTGCAAAAGTTGTTCATATATACCTAAAGCCTTTTCTGCAAATATCAACCACGGCTTTCACAATGAAAACCTCCTTATCTTTTTTTAATCTACACGAGAACTAATTTTATTCTTCAATTTTAATTGCGCCAGATGGGCATCCTTGCGCGACTGATTTGCATTTATCCTCTAATGCTGAAGGAACCTCTGGCACATACACAGTTGCTTTTCCATCTTCCATTCTAAAAACCTCAGGGCAAGATTTTGCACACCCTCCGCTTCCTATACATACATCTCGGTCAACCTTTACTTTCATGATATTGTCTCCTTTATTTATTTTGGTTCATAAAATTTTCCAGCATGTTTTTCATATCACTCCAGGCCTTATCAGTTCCTTTTAATCACCTTGATATGCTTTTAAGTTTTTTGATTACGCGTTTACCAACGATTTCTTCATACGGTTCGATATTCTTTGCTCTTAAAGAAAAGGGACATTTATCCTTTTTACTCATTGACTACCCTTTCAACTTAGTCACTAGCTTTAAAAGAATTAACGTTTAAAAACCCAAAATTTAAGAACTATAAAAGTGAATACGGCTGTAACTGCTGTGGCAACAACCAGAGCAAGAAATATCGCATGCTTATTCAATCTTAAAATAATTTCATTTGTTAGGACGTTTGCCACTAATGCCAAAGAATTAGCAACGATAAACCGCACAATTTCAGAAGATGATTTCTTCTCCTGTTTAAAAGTCCAATATTTGTTTAATAAATAGGCAGCAGCTCCACCGCAGGTAAAAGATATGCCTTTAGCAATTGCAAATGGTAAGAAATTAATAAAAAGACAATAAATACCGATATCTGTTGCAACAACAAAAATTCCTGTTACTGAAAACTTGATGATTTCTTTATATTTTTCCACCGTCCTCCTAGAAACTCTACTGACTTCATTTAAACGTCTTTTTATCTGGCTAAAACGTTATTCTTAAGAAATACAGTAAAGATTTTATGCCTATTGCCATAAAAAAGATGACTAAAATCAATATAGTAATTCCCACTGTTATTTCTTTCTTTTTCATTTTTCCTTTTAGAGTTTGTAGCCGGATGACGTATTCAACAACTCATTCCATTGATTAATCGACACCTTGCTTAACAATATTTTCAACTTTCTTAGTAACTTTTTTAAGTGTTGTTTTCGGAACACTCGCTACAGCCGATGCGGTTGCTGTAGACGTATTGGCCATAATTTCAACTTGCGTTTTAATCATGTGCATTGCTTTTTTCCATGGATTATTTTGTAAATCATGCTCCTTACGCCGTTTTTTAATAACCGAAGAATAAATTTCAAGGGCCTTTTGGACGCAATTGAAAACCGAAAACTCTTTAGCCGTTTTCCTGGCGTTTTTTGCTAATACTGCCTTTTTCTGAGCTGATTGACTTGCCAACCAATCGAGGCATGCCACAAACTCCTGAACATGATCCCTTTCGATCATTCGCCCATTTATTTTATCTTTAAGCACTTCCCTTACCCCCGGAGCATTCACAGCAACAACAGGAGTTCCCGTGGCCATAGCCTCAACAAGTACTAATCCCTGCGTTTCGCTGTGTGATGCAAACGCAAACACATCTAAAGAATCATAAGCGCTGATAAGCTGTTTGCCTTTTAATACCCCCGCACAAACTAATCTTTCTTCAATTTTATTTCTTTCAAAACTTGTCTTTATCTCATCCATAGACGGCCCGCTTCCCACGACCACAAAATAAGCACTCTTATTTTTCTTAAGAAATTCTGTTACCGCTTTTGATAAAAACAGGACATTCTTTTCAGGAGCTACTCTTCCGATAATTCCAACAAGAAAGGCATCTTTGGGGATATCAAAAAATTTACGAAATGTCCGCCCATCCCCTTTTTTAAATTGATCAATGTAAATCCCTGTAGGCAAAACATCTATGGGAGCTGTAACTTCCCTTTGTCTGAGAAGATTCGCTACACTTTGACTTGGCGCGATGACATGATCACATAGGTTGGCATATCCCTTAGCCAGCTTAACAACAAATTGCTTCATTGCCTCTGAATCCCCAGGCACATAATGTGTGTTCTCTTCATATAAAGTGTGATTCGTAAAAACAATCGGAGTATTAAGTCTTGCCGCTGCCCTTAATGCTGTATCTCCTATTAGAAACGGATGATGCGAATGGATGATATCTGGTTTAAACTTCTTAAGGGCTGAATTCAGTTGAGGAGAAAGAGGCAGTTCAACCGAAAAATCCGTCTTATTAAAATGCTGAATCGCCGGAACGCGAAAAATCCCTTCTTCCTTTTTCGGAGTGCCTTCAAACTCTGGAGCTACAATCAAAACTTTATGCCCACGCTTGCGGTATTCGTCAGAAAACACTTCAACAGACTTTTCTAAGCCCCCGACAATGGGTTTATACGTATTAGTCATCATGACAATATTCATACCTGATCTCCTTTGAGATGTTTGATTTCTAGAATACTCTTGTAATTCATCATACTCCTTCTAATGCAATAAACGCCAAAAACATCCTCCGCTAAAACCCAAACACCATGCAGCTTGATCCTTTCTTTAAGCTCCGTAACTGAAATTTTAAAAATGTTAGAATAAATAAATTGAGATATTGAAGAAATGGCCTCCCCTGCAATTAAAATTAAAAACATCTTAAAAGAAATGCTCTTAGTTTTTTCTGAAATCGTATTTGTTTAATTTAAGCTATTCCTTCTTTAGAGCTGACAATCATGTCGCCTAACATCCTTACTTCAACATAAGGTTTTTGTTTGTGCCACTCGCCCTCCCATTGAACATCAACATTGTTTCCATTAACTTTGATTTTCATAGAAATATTTCCATATAGCGTCGGAGCAGGACCAAAAGAAAGAATATTTTGATTCTTCAGCCAATCAGTGGGAATTCCTGAGCAAAGAATCAATTTTCGTTCATTTTCATCTTCTCTCACAAAACAATTTCGCATCATCACAATCCATTCGGCGGAAGCCCAGGTGTGCTGACCATCCCCCATGCATCCACCTAAAGTTTTCGGATGCACTGCTTCAGGCCATTGACCAGTTGACGAGGCCAAATCGGCAATTCCTTTCATTAAAGAGTAATATCTTGCATCCCCTAACCTTAAAAAAACCTGAGCTATATGTAGTGTCAAATATGGATTGATGCCGGAATGACTCATATCATGAAAAAGTCCATTATGCACCAAGCAATTATCATATAAATATTGAGCAGTTTCCAACAAGCGTTTATCTGATCCATCCCACAGCTGCAAAGGATAACCTGCCACCAAAGATCCGACTGAAGCACTATCCAATCTTCGATAAGGGGATGACGGCATAGCTGAGGATTGCAATTTCTTCTCTACTTTTTCCAAGCTGCTATCGATACTTTGCGCAAATTTCTTTACTTCTTTGAGCAACATCTTCGCATGTTTTCGATCTCCATATTGCTGTAGCAGCCAAGAAGAAGATCGTAATCCTGCGAGGCTCCAGAAATTATCCCAATAATAATAATTATTCGGTCCAAAATGCTCTGCACTAAACCCCGAGGGCATAAGCCCACTATGTAACTTTTGTGAATCATCAGAAAGACGCTTTCTTAGAATCCAACGAGCTCCTTTACTGATCATGTTTTGCCATTCGTCCTTCGGCTGCTGGTTTGTCATTTGGCAATATTTCTGGATAAGCCATAAAACCTGACCGTTTGAATCCCATTCCCCTTCTTGCGATTCAAAGTAGCCTGATAGTTTTTGCCTTTGGTTAAATTGATCAATAATTTTCTCAGCTCGCTTATGAAAGCCAGAACACAAAAGAGCATATGTAATGAACACAGCATCCCGAAACCAAAATCTCTTATATGTATACGGACCTGCATACACTTCTTTTGCAGTATGGGTTAAAACTGTTCGCATTGAAGCATCAAAAAGAAACTGAAATTTATCATCAGGAACATTAACTCTGCATGATCCCTGGAGAAAACTACCCCACTCTTTATTTGTTGAAATACTACTAGAGATATCTGACTTTTTTTGAAGTGGGATACTTACTGTAACCTCCTTTCTTTTCTCTGCCCCCAATAAAAAAGTAGCTGCGGCGCTACTCATTTCAACAGGACATTGAATATGATCTTCCGCTGAGCTTCCAAAAAGATGATGATATACGTCTCCTTTATGATAATCGGAAAATGTATATCTTTGAGGAATAGCGTTAAAATAAACCTTTTGATTTTTATTAACTCGCCACCCTGCTTGATTTTCTAACAATTCAATATTTTTAACTAAGCTTACTCCTTCAGGATTATATGGCCTTAAAGAAATAGCTAAACTATTTTCTTCATACCCTTCGGCTAACAAATTAATTTGACAAACCGGAATCTGTTGCTCTCTGATCATTTTAACTGTTGATGTTAATTTCATATTTCTTAAAACAAATTCTGTAACGATGCTATTATTCCTCAAATCGAGTCGTTGTTGAACTTTCTGAATACGGGAAGGAATTAAATCTTCTCTCTCTTTATCAACAATCCATGCATCAATGGACCATCCATCCCAAAAGGGAGTGACCAAGCCACGCGGATCAACCAAAGGTGTTTCTTCAGCATCTGGCAGACCTGCCGCAGTCCAGTTCCTATGGGTTAGATTGATATGGGTTAAAGAGAAGGATCGAGGGATGAATGAAATATCATTTGGGTTAAATTGCTTATTAACCCAAAACGGCCAAATCCAATCCAAGTTATGTTGAATGACCTGAGCATTTAGCAACCCTCGTGCGTGTAAAATAGCTGTTGCTCTCAACAGCTCTGTTGGGGCCATAACCTCCGATGGCTGTCCGAATCTGCTGAGTTGCGCTAATACCTTAATAGGATCGAGAAAGCCATGCGCTTGAGCAGACTTTTTTATTAAATAAGGTAATAAAATATTAGTCAGTTTCATTTTGATACAACTCCTCTAGACAAGAAATTAATTATTTTGCTTGTTTGGCCTTCCATAATAATCATACAACTTACCTTCACTCTCGCTGTTGACGGGTGTGCTTGGATCATACGTCAGGCTTTTTTCAACATTCTCTTTTATCAATCCAACGTAAACTTCTGAATCTTTCCAGCTTACTTTCTGTATCCACATGGTCGGTATTAATACTTTTTTTCCGGGAAGAATGTTGCGGATCGCAACAACAATAAACCGGATATCCCATTTCTCATCGTCGATAATAAAATCCTCCACATGCCCTATTTCTCCGTCTTTGGCGTGAATATGATATCCCTTAACTTCTTTTACGCTGCGCAAATGGGTATTCTTTTCTTCACTATCCTGGCCGGCCGCTTTTGGAGGGACCATCATAGGCGCAACCCTCTGTTGGGCCTCCAAATCCCAATAAGCCGGCCACCCAAAATAATTAATATATTCAAGTTCTTTCTGCCGAGAAACAGGTTTATTTGTATAAATATCTGGACATTCTTTGACCTGCTCTTTATCTCTAAAAACGACGGAAAAAATTTTGTTTTTCCAATCAGGTTTTCCATAAAAACCAGCTGGTGAAATTAAAATCTGTTTACCTAGCAACCAACTTCCTGTATCAGCAATCAAATAACGAATTGTCCACCTTTCATCATCAAAATAGAAATTACTAACTTTCCCGACCTCTTCGTCTTTGGCTTTAATTGAATAACCTAAAATTTCATTTACGCTTCGCAACATTTGTTGCCTCCTCTCATTAATATTCCCTAAAATGTGAAAGAATTAACTCTTCTTTGATAAAACTGAATTCCACTGGATTATTGCTTTCTGTCTCAAAGCTCTGAATTAATTAAAACAATCAATCGGTAACCCGTCGCAAGGCGCTAATTCTAATTTCGGAGCAGGGCCTTTAACTTTTGATGCTAAATCTCTAATAGCTGTTCGCAATCCTTCTAAAACAGTAGGGTGATAAAAAGGCATATTAAGCACTTCGAAAACTGTCAATTCTTTTTGAATAGCCCATGCTAATAAATGTCCGATGTACTCTGCTTCAGGCGCCATCATCTCAGCACCAAGCAGTTTACCGCATTGCGGTTTGGCATAAATCCGCATGATCCCTTTATTCTTGTGCATAATGCGAGATCGACCTTGGTTATCAAAAGTTGTTTCTCCGATAATATGAGGTTCTTTTTCTATATCAGTATATCGTTGTCCGGCAAATACAATCTGTGGTTCTGTAAACGCAATAGACAAGGGCGTTCTTCTCTTAAAACATTGAGGGTTGGAGCGTACCGCATTATAACCGGCAATCCTCCCCTCATCCGCAGCTTCATGCAAAATAGGCCTATGCCCATTAACATCACCAGCCATAAAAATAGGAACATTTTTTATTTTTAACGTACTATAATCAACCTCTGGCATTCCTTTTTCATTCAATTCAATGCCAATTTGCTCAAGCCCTAATCCTTTAACGTTTGGTTTACGCCCGATAGCTACTAATGCCTTCTTGATAGCACATTTTTTATCTTCACATGATAATTCGAGACGATCATCATAATGAGAAATATTGGCCATGTGTCCGAGATATAAATTCAATTCTTTGTTCAATGTCTTTACAGCGTATTGATTAACAATCGGATCACTTAATCCACCGACAAATTCGGTTCCTTCAGCCATTGTGACTTTAACATCCATGCGACTTAGGGCTTGCCCTAGCTCAAGGCCAATAGCGCCAGCTCCTATTACCGCCATATCGTCGTTGATGGACTCTTGTTCAAAAATATCATCCGTTGTAATAATTTTATCTCCATAGTCCTGCCAAGGCTTGGGAATGATAGGAGAAGAACCATTGGCAATGACAATAGTATCAGCAACGATCTTTACTCCTTCAACGTCAAGAACATTTGGCTCAACAAATCGCGCGTACCCTTTCAGATTCTTGCTCCCTAATTTTTCAATCGATTTAACAACGCCTCTGACATAATAATCCCGTAATGAACGCACATATTGCATCACTTCAACTTTATCTAGGCTTAACGTATGACTATTTCTTATTCCCTGCTGTTTAAAAGAAATGCGATGATAATAATCGTTGGCGATTTGGATAAGAACTTTTGACGGCATACATCCAACGCGCGCGCAGGTTGTCCCATAAGGACCACCGTTAATGAGCAGGCAATCCTGACTTACTTTATATACCTCTCGAAATGCTGACAAACCAGCTGTGCCAGCACCAATAATAGCTACTTTTACTTTCTTGTCATTCATAAAGACTCTTTCTTTAAGTTATTGCATTAATTTTAGCCGCTACAATAAAATCATTCTCTGAAAGGCCTCCTATCGCATGAGTTTGCAGATCGATTCGAAGATGCTTATAGTTCGTCAGATGCAAATCCGGATGATGGCCCTGCTCTTGTGCGATTTTGGCAATCCTATTAATAAAATTAATAACTTCCATAAAATTTCTCATTTTATACTCTCGGACTAATAACGTTTCTTCATTCGTAATCGCCCATCCATCTAAAAAATTTAAATATCTCGCTATTTCGTTCTCTCCTAGCGGCGTTTCAGTCCCCTTGCAGGGTTTACAATTTCTTTCAAATAATTTATTCTTATTCATCTATCTTCTCCTTCATTCAACCATTCTATGTCTCTATCCCTGTTAACAACGTTTCCCAGAATGTATCAAATTTTGTTACAGGTGCTTCCCTATAATTAGTCAAAGCAAACTGAACGATAGAAGCCTGAACAAGCCCAAAAAATATTAAGCTCACCGCTTCCGTATTTATATTACTCCTTATCAATCCCTCCTGTTTCGCTTCGTTGATAATACTCTTGATTTTCATTTTATATTTTTCTGTAGCCTCTAATATACGGCGCCTAAGCTTATCATCATTAAAATTGATTGACTCTGCTGTTACAGCAAACAACGTTCCCTTCTTTTCTTCGGTAAATACCATATGGGCCTTCATGACTCCTTTTAATCTATCAAGAGGATTCTTGTATCTTTTTATAGGATTTTCTATCGCATCAAGTAAAGAGTTCTCATAATCTTCAACTAAAGCCATTAAAATTCCATGTTTATTTAAAAAATGCCGATATATAGATCCTTCTGACATATTAATTTTTTGAGCAATATTTTTAATTGTAATTGCCTGCACCCCGTCTTCTTTTAAAATGGTTTTAACCGCCTCGATTATTTCCACTTTTCTTAGGTGCGTCTTTTTTCTTTCCATGTGTTCAGCCTCCCCTACCGATTATTATGAACGTGAGCGCTCACTTACATAATATCACAAATACTTATCTTGTCAAGAGGGTGGATTTTACAGGATTATTGCGAAAAGACTTTTCATTAGATTATACCAAGGCGGGGTGACTTCCGGAGTTACGAACCTCTCTTGAGGAACCCTTGCTGTCTATACCGATTTTTTCAACCCCTTTGTTACTTGCTATATGCCAAATTGTATGGCTATATAGTAGTACAAAGGCCTGCAATCGTCTGAGAACAAAGGAGTTTTGACTATGAATAAATGTTTCAAAGAAAGGCTTTCTGAACTGATCATTAAATATGACCCTATAAATAACCGAAATCTGTGCCCTAACCGGCCCAATAAGAAAAATACGCGTGATTATCGCCTCCCTATCCCCGGAACAACAATACATAAGGAATACAAGGGCCAAGCTTATATTATTTTAGTCTTAAAAGACAACTTTGAATATAAGCAAAGACGCTATAAATCTCTATCTGCCATTGCCAAAAGAATCACCGGAAGTCATTGGAATGGCTATGGATTTTTTGGATTGGAAAAACGATGAATTCTTCGACAGACTCAAAACAAATTCCTTTGGTAAAACAAATAGTTAAATGCGCTATTTATACCCGCAAATCTACTCAAGAAGGGCTTGAGAAAGATTTTACAACACTAGACGCCCAACGTGAATCTGCCGAAAATTATATTGCCAGTCAGAAATCTCAAGGATGGATTGCTCTGCCAGAAAAATACGATGATGGCGGCTTCACAGGTGCCAATATTGATCGGCCCGCTGTACAACAACTTTTGAAAGACA
>JAVCDE010000005.1 GCA_030765185.1 Candidatus Aceula meridiana
AGCTTTTTGTGATCTTTTAACAGAGAGAGGTCAAGAGTTTCATGCTTCTGCCGAGAAGGATTTAGATATTACTTCTAAGGAAGCAGTGACTCAGACTTTACAGGATTTTAAGCCTACCGTGGTTATTAATTGTGCTTCTTATAATGATGTTGATCAGGCAGAGGAGGACTCTGAGAAAGCTTTTTTGGTCAACGCAAAGGCTGTTCAAGATCTTAGTGGGCTTTGTCAGAAATTTGGAATGTTTCTCGTTCACTTTAGTAGTGATTATGTTTTTGATGGAGAAAAAAAAGAGCCTTATGTAGAAGCAGATAAGCCATGTCCGATTAGTGTCTATGGAGAGAGTAAGCTTAAAGGGGAAGAGGCCGTTGTTGAGCAGCTGGATAATTTTCTTATTTTTCGTTTAAGTTGGCTTTATGGAAAAGGAAAACAAAATTTTTTATATAAGCTTTCTCAGTGGGCAAAACAAAGACCGATGCTGGAAATAGCTAGTGATGAAGTTTCTATTCCAACATCGACCGCAATGGTTGCTGCAAAAAGCTTGCAAGCTATTGAAAAAGGAATTTCCGGAATTTTTCATCTAACGAATAGCGGTTCCTGTTCGAGATTTGAACTTTCAGAATTCTTTCTTAAAGCAGCTGGTTTTGATAATATTGTTAAACCTGTGCCGATGGCGCAATTTCCAACAAAAGCAAAAAGGCCTGGTTTTTCTGTAATGAGTAACGCAAAGATCGTCCAAGAGCTAGGGGAAGATATTCCTACTTGGCAGGAGTCGATGGAAATATTTATAAAAGAAAATAAGGATTTTTTTAAAGTTTAAGGAAATAAAATGAAAATACCTTTTGGCACAATTACTATTAATCAAGAGACAAAAGATTTAGTCAATAAGGCTTTGGATTCCGGGCGTGTTTCTAGCGGAAAATATGTTGGCGAATTTGAGAAACAATTTGCCAAGCTTGTTAATGCTAGACAAGCCGTTGCTGTTTCAAGCGGGACAGATGCAGATATTTTAGCATTGGCCGCGCTTTATGATTTTGGTGTAGAGAGGGGTGAGGATGTCATTGTTCCGTCGCTATCTTTTGTTGCAACTGGTAATGCAGTTTTACACGCAGGGCTTAATCCGGTTTTTGTAGATATTGATTATAAGACTTTAAATATTGATGAGAAAAAAATAGAGAGTGCTATTACCAAAAAGACAAAAGCTATTATGCCGGTTCATTTGATGGGTAAGCCTGCCAAGATGGATGTCATTATGGATATTGCTAAAAAGCATAATCTTTTTGTTATTGAAGATGCCGCTGAAGCGCATGGCGCTGTTTATAAAGGCAAAAAAGTAGGCGAGTGGGGAGACATGGCCGCATACAGCCTGTATATTGCGCATATTATTACAACAGTCGAAGGTGGCGTTGTGACATCTAATCGAGAAGATTTTGCAGAAATTTTACGATCTTTGCGTTGTCATGGCAGGGCTTGCAAGTGTGAAACATGTGTCGTTAATATTTCTAATGGCTATTGCGAAAAACGTTTTGCAAACGGTAAAGATATCCGATTTATTTTTGAACGCGTTGGCTATTCTTCAAAGATGAATGAGCTTGAGGCTGCTGTGGGGATTGCAAGTCTTAATATGTATCATGGCATCATCGAAAAACGACACTCTAACCTTGTTGCTATGATTGAGAGGTTAAGGGAATTTAGCGAATATTTAGATACCATCGAAGAAGAAAAAGATGAAAAGATTGGTCCGCATGCTTTTCCAATCATTGTAAAAAAAGGCGCTCCTTTTACTCGCAACGAGTTAGTCGGCCATTTAGAAAAGAATGGGATTGATACGCGGGATTTATTTTCTTCGATGCCTACCCAATGCCCTGGATTTAAGTTTTTAGGTCATAAATTGGGAGATTTTCCAGTGGCTGAGTTTATGGGTACTAATGGGCTTCATATTGGCGTGCATCAAGACATTCGTCAAGAGCAGATTGATTATATTATGGTAATGATTCGTGATTTTGTTAAAGAAAAGATTCGCTGAAACAAAAAACAGAGTAGAGGGGTTAGCGCGCAGTTCGGAGGATAAGTCGTTATTTTGCTGTATACGTTGCAATTACTTAACAAATATGTTAAGATTATGCTATGAGATTTGATGAACTGATTAAGAAAGTGCACAATCTTCCTGTTATCGACACTGAAAGTTTGTTGGCAGGAGGTGCTGATGCAAGATCTATCCAGGTCCAAATCAGCCGTTGGCGTAGATCCGGTAAGCCTATTAAGCTTAAAAATAATATTTATTTATTGTCTAAGGATCTTCGTAAAATAGAAGCTCATGAATTTTATATTGCTTCTTTGTTAACAAAGCCTTCTTACATTAGCCTTGAGAAAGCTTTGGAGTATCACGGTCTTATCCCAGATGCTGTTTCTGTTTATACTTGCGTGACGACAAAAAGGCCTAGAAAAATTACTACACCGATTGGTATCTTTGATTATCGGCATGTCAAAAATAATCTTTTTTGGGGATATCGCTCATTGATGATCGGAAAGCAGCTGTCCTTTATGGCTTATCCAGAGAAAGCGCTCTTGGATTTTTTTTATCTTCGAGGGCTATCTATCAATATCGACTATCTTCAAGAGATGCGGTTGCAGAATTTAGAAGAGCTGGACTTGCCAAGGCTGGTGAGCTTTGCCAAGAAATTTCAAAGCCCCGGAGTTATCAAAGTCGCGAGTTTGATTGAAAGATACGCTTTAGAATACACTGGGTCAGGAAAGGATGCATGAAAGACCATCTGCTAGAATTAGTATCAAAAAAAGAAGGTTATAACGCAAAACTCAATTTAATGCGGGAGTATTTGCAGGCATATGTCTTAAGAGTTATGCACGATGAGGGTGTTTTTCGTTTTGCGGCGTTTTTAGGAGGAACAGCCTTGAGGTTTTTGTATGATTTGCCTCGCTTCTCTGAAGATCTTGATTTTTCGTTAGTTAGTAAGCCTTCTATTGATTTTTCTTCTTTGATGAAAAAGATAACGGCCGAACTCAAAGCCGCTGGATACGATGTCGTAACTACACATAATGATAAGAAAGTTGTTAACTCCGCTTTTATTAAATTTTCTGGATTAATGCACGAGGCAGGAATTTCACCTTTAGCAAGTCAAAAATTTTCTATTAAAATCGAAATTGATAGCAATCCTCCGCAAGGGGCGGAGGCGGAAGTCAAAGTCGTTAATAAATATTTTCCAATTTCTTTTTTATCTTATGAGGTCTCATCGCTTTTTGCCGGGAAACTGCATGCTTTGTTAAGCAGAAAATATACGAAAGGTCGGGATTATTTTGATTTAGGGTGGTATCTTGCAACATGGAAAGATTTATCGCCGAATCTTGCACTGCTTGTTAGTGCCTTGCGTCAGACTAAATGGCCTAAAACTATGCCGGCAGAGGATACCTGGAGGGATGTTGTTTATGAAGCGATCAGTGACGTGGATTGGAACACGGTCAGAAGAGATGTTGAGAATTTTCTTGAAAATCCAAGAGATTTAACCATTTTTACTAAAGAAAATGTCCTTGGGTTATTGCGCAAGTCTTGACGATGTTTTATTGATTGCTTAATTCTGATCGGGAAAGAATTGTTAAGATGAAAAATTCTAAAGAAAAATTTTCAATTATTATGCCCGCCTACAACGAACAAGGGCGTATTGCAATAAGCATTGAAGAGGTCGCCAACACTTTTAAAGATTTTGGCTGTTCCTGGGAATTGATTATTTTTGATGATGGGTCAAGCGATCAAACTTATGAAAAAGCGCTTGAGTCAAAAGAAAAATATCCCAAAGAGCTTATTGTTAAAAGAAATTTTAGAAATATTGGAAAGGGAAGGGCGCTTAAAAAATCTATTCGTTATGCGACAGGAGATTATATTGTTTTTTTAGATGCCGATATGGACCTGCATCCTCGTCAGCTTCAGACTTTTTATGATATTTTAAAGCTTGATGATGCTGATGTTGTTGTCGGTTCTAAACAGCATCCTAACTCTATCGTGGGATATCCTTTTTTACGTAAGATTTTAAGCCTAGGGTATTATTTGCTCATTCGTATTTTATTTAACTTACCTTGTCGTGATACGCAGACAGGTATTAAACTTTTTAAGGCTGAAGTATTGCGCAAAGTTTTTCCAAGGCTTCTTGTAAAGAAGTTTGCATTTGATTTAGAACTTTTAGTTAACATTAACCATCTGGGATACAAAATTGTTGAGGCACCGGTTGTTCTTTCAAGCCAGCGTCTTAAGAATCGCATCAGCCATAAGTCTGTTGCTGTTATTTTCTGGGACACCTTAGCTGTTTGGTATCGCATGTATGTCAGAAAGTATTATGATCGTATCGATTATCATCGCCGTAAAAATATGGCAAAAGAATTTAGAAGAATGCGTAAATAAGTGTTCTTCTTTGGATTATCCTGATATTGAGATTATCATCTTGCCTGATGAGTCCATTGAAGGGGTTAGCTTGCCGCTTTGCGTTAAAGTTGTTCCAACGGGCAACGTGACACCTCCTTTAAAAAGAGATATTGGGGCGAAAGCCGCTACCGGAGAGATTTTAGCTTTCTTAGATGATGATGCTTATCCTGTAAGTGGATGGCTTGAGAGTGCTATTAAAATATTTAAAGAGAATCCTGATTATGCTTGTGTGTGTGGGCCGGCTGTAACGCCTTTAGACGATTCATTACGCGAGAAAGCCAGCGGCTTTGTTTATAGTTCTTTTTTAATGAGCTGTGGCCAGATTTATCGATATTTGCCACGAAGGCCTCGTTTTGTTGTCGATTATCCAAGCTGTAATTTTTTAATTCGGAAAGAAATTTTTGATAAAGTCGGTGGATTTGATACAAAATTCTGGCCCGGAGAGGACACCTTTTTGTGTCTTAAGGTTTTAGAAACAGGCAAAAAGATGTATTATCATCCTAAGGTTTTAGTTTTTCATCATAGGCGTTCTCTTTTTAAAAAACACTTAAGCCAAATTCGTAGCTATGCTATGCACCGGGGTTATTTTGCAAAACGATATCCCAAGACTTCTTTGCGCTGGGATTATTTTATTCCATCGGCTTTTGTAGCTTTTCTTGTTGTTGGGCCTTTTATTCCTTGGGCTACAGATATTTATGTGCCTGTGGTGCTTTTTTATATAACGTCATGCCTTTTAACGAGTTTGATTTTAGGATTTAAGGCAAGAGAGGGCTTTCTAAGAAAACTAAGACTTGTTGATTTAATTTTTACTGGAATTGTCATGTCGCACATTATTTACGGCATTTTTTTTGTTAAGGGGCTTCTGGCCTCGCAGATGCCGGAAGAGAAATTATGAAAATTATTATTTGTTTCCCACCGTTAAATTCAGAAAAGGGCTGCCCGACCTTAGGGCAAAACCGCCAATTCCAATATTTTAAAGAACCTACCTTGATTTATCCTGTTGTTCCTGCCATTGCCGCAACACTTTTAAAACAAAATGGTTTTGATGTTGTTTGGCTCGACTGTCTTGCTCAAAATATCACACAGGAAGACTTTTTTGCTATGGTTAAAGAGCAAACCCCGGACATCATTGCTTTTGAAACAAAGGCCCCTGTTATCAAAAAAGAATGGGAAATCGTTAATCGTCTTAAAAAAGAAAACCCAAAGCTTCTGACAGCTTTCTTTGGTGATCATGTTACAGCGCTGCCTCAAGAATCTTTTGAGCATTCAGGCATTGACTACGTTTTGACAGGCGGAGATTATGATTTTCTTCTTTTAAATCTGTGCAAACATTTACAAGATCCGCAAGGCATTAGTCTCGAAGGCGGTATCTGGATGCGCAAAGGGGAGGCCGCTGAAAGTACGGGTGATTTTACACTTGAGCATAATTTAGATATGCTTCCTTTTATCGATAGAGATTTAACTTGCTGGAAAGATTATGCGTATAAAAACGGAAATTATCGCCGTACGCCTGGAACCTATATCATGAGCGGGCGCGACTGCTGGTGGGGTAAATGTACGTTTTGTTCTTGGCCACAACTTTATCCTAAGTTTCGCGCCCGAAGCGTGAAAAATGTTTTAGATGAGATTCAGCACTTGGTAGAAACTTTTCATGTCCGCGAAATTATGGATGATACAGGGACATTTTCTGTAGGCGCATGGCTAAAAGAGTTTTGCGAGGGGATGATTGAAAGAGGGTTAAATAAAAAAGTTACTTTAGATTGCAACATGCGTTTTGGGGCTGTGGATTTTGAAGGATACAAACTGATGCGTAAGGCTGGATTTCGGTTCCTACTCTTTGGAGTAGAGTCGGCGAACCAAGCAACATTAGATAGAATTAAAAAAGATTTAACTGTCGAGGTGATAAAGAAATCTTGCAAAGAGGCAAGAGAAGCGGGACTTTATCCGCATATCACGATTATGTTTGGATATCCTTGGGAAACATTGGAGGAGGCGAACAATACTTTTGATCTTGGCGCATGGCTTTTGAAAAAGGGTTATGCGTATACGATGCAATCGACCGTTGTCATTCCTTACCCGCGCACACCGCTTTTTGTTGAATGTGAGGAAAAGGGTTGGCTGACAACAGGAAGCTGGGATGATTTTGATATGAAGCGGCCTGTTATGAAATTAGGATTTTCAGAGAGTGAAATTCCAAAGCTTGTTCAAAAGCTTTATAGAGTCAGCTTTTCTCTGGAATTTATTTTTAGAAAAATTTTAAGTATTAGAGAGATTGACGACATCAAGTATTTCTGGCGTGCATTTTTAAAAGTGATTGGACATATTTTGGACTTTAAAAGAAATAAACCTAAAAAACGATTATGAAGATCAAGCAGTTTTTAAAAACAGACTTCCTGAAACATTCGGCTATTGTCTTTGCAGGCACGTCTCTGGTGGGTGTCTTCAACCTGCTATACCATTTAGTCTCGGTAAGAATCCTTACGCCGGAAGACTATGGAACATTCAATGCTCTTATCGCTTTAGTAACTTTTAGCTCTATGACGTTCTCCCCTTTAAGAACAACGCTTGCACGATTTTTCACGGAGTACATTGCAAAAAAAGATTACCAAACCTTAATAAATGTTTCAAGGAGGATTTTTCTAAGGACTATTTTTGTCAGTATTGGTGTTTTTTTATTTTTTGTATTCTTTTCAGGGCCATTAGCAGAATTTTTTAAGACGCAAAATTACTGTATTATTATTATCGGTGGGATTATTTCTTTATCTCTTCTTTCTCTGCTAGTTGCACCAATTTTTCAAAGTTTTCAGAAATTTAAATCGTTTTCTTTTCTTGGAATATTTTCTTCCTCGGGAAAGCTAGTTCTTGGAGGGTTTCTGATGGTTTTTGGCTTTGGCCTTTCAGGAGCTTTAGTAGGATTTCTCGTCGCACCGCTGTTAGTTCTTTTCTTTGGATTAATTGCACTTTTTTTAAAAAGAAAGGAAGTCTTTAATTTTAAGGAAAAATATCATTCATCGGTTAATTTGACTCCAATATATAGATATTTCCTTCCGGTTTCTCTAGCGGTGCTTTCTTTTTCTGTTCTTACAAATATTGATATTGTGCTAGTAAAGCGTTTTTTTTCACCTCTTGATGCTGGCCAGTATTCAGTAGCTCAAATCGTCGGAAAAATATTTTTATATTTCCCGTCAGCTTTAGCCATTGTCATTTTTCCTAAAAGCACACAAGCTTATGTAACAAAGTCTCATTCAAATAAGATTTTGTATAAAGCTTTAATTTTAGCCGCATCTATGTCTGGAGTGGGAGTGATAATTTGTTTTTTGTTTCCTGGCTCTGTCCTTCAATTGTTAACAGGAAAGGCTAATCCAATAAGCAATAATCTTGTCGGGTTATTTGCTTTTTCGATGAGCTTCTATGCTCTCTTGTGGATTGTTGTTAATTTTTTATTGGCAACACACAACTTACGATTCTTAAAAAGAATTATTTTTTGTGCAATCGCACAAACGGTGGCCATTTGGTTTTTTCATTCAACCTTAAAGCAAGTCTTAGTCATCGTTTTTATGTTTTCCGTAATTTCCTTTTTTGGCGTACTTTTTTGCGTCAATGATACAAAAGATAATTTAAGATAAAACTAATATTAAACTAAAGAAACACATTATGGAAATAAATGTTTTCGTAAGCGTCGTTATCCCTACAAAAAATTCGTCTGAACATTTAGACAAAGTGCTACTTTCTGTAAGAAATCAAACGTATCGAAATATTGAGATTATTGTGGTAGACAATGATTCCGTTGATGACACTCGAGAAATTGCTGCAAAGCATACTGATAAAATATATACCCAGGGATCGGAAAGAAGCTCGCAAAAGAATTTTGGAGCAAAAATAGCAAAAGGGGAGTACATTTTTTTCTTAGATTCAGATGCAGAGCCATCGGAGGAAGTCGTTTGGGAGTGCGCAAAATTAATTCAAAAGGGATATGATATGGTTATTATCCCCGAAAAACATCTAGGTTCTAATTTTTGGGCAAGGGCAAAAGCCCTGGAAAGAGAATGCTTTTTAAATGACGATACCATAGAGGCTCCTTGGTTTTTCAAGAGAGATTCATTCTTTTCTGTTGGAGGATATGATGAGGAAATGTTTGCCGGAGAGGATTGGGACCTGTTTGAGCGGATGAAAGAAAAAGGATATCAGTTTACAAGAAATCAGTCTTTTATAAGGCATCATTTGGGACATCTAAAATTCTGGAAAGCGATTCGCAAGAAATATTATTACGGTAAGAACTTAGGTGTGTTTATCGAGAAGAATAAGAAATCTTTTTCACGAAGAATACCATTTTTACGGCCGGCCTATATTAGAAACTGGAGATTGTTGATAAGACATCCATTTTTAACAATAGGGTTTTTACTGCTTAAAGCCGCAGAGAGTTTTTTTATTCTTTTAGGCATTATTAAATATAAATTACAAAAATAAAATGATAGAAGAATATTCAAACATAATCGTTCAGTCTGTATTAGATCGAGGCGAGATTAAGTCCACGGATTGGGAAAACGTTGATCTTGAAAAACTTTTGGTTCAGGCCTCCCACAACAGAGTGCTTTATGCGTTCGTCAATAAATTATGGGATCTAAGAGAGCTTCTTCCAGAACAATATATTCATACATTAGAAGATGTGCGAAAAGAAGGTGAGCGTAATTTAAAAGCCTTAAGAAATACTCTCCTTCTTTTAGAAGAAACATTCAAGCGAGAAAATATTGATTATCTTATTGTGAAAACTTTTAAATATTTAGATTATGTAACTTTTGATGTTGATTTCTTGGTGCGATATCAAGATTTTCAAAAAGCCATAGAGATCTTAAAGAAAAATAATATCATCATCAAACCTCATCCCAATCCAAAAACTCAAGGTTTACACCAGAGAAATTGTTTTAAGTCTGGCTATTTAAAAATGGATCTTCATCGTAAGTTTTTTTGGTTAGGTGTAGACCACGTTGATTCAGATTTTCTTTGGAAAGATACAACATGTCGAGACATTGCTGGAATCAAGTGCCCTGTGCCAAGCTTGGAAGTTGATTTCTTGCTGCACAACAAGCAATTGGTTTATGAAAGACGATATATAACGCTTCTTGACTTTTTAGCAGTCAAATGGGCTAATGATGAGGGCTTGAATTGGAATGATATAGCAAAACAAGTTGTAGAACATCGATGGGATGACACATTCTTTGTTTTGCTTAATTGGCTGAATTATCTTCATCGAGAAATATTTCATGAAAACATGGTGGATCCTGATAAGCATTTTTATAATAAAAAGTATACGATAAATGAAAGACAATTACGTCTGCCTTTTCATTATCCCGTCAAAGATGTCATGAAAGTTTTTAGTGAAATTGTAACTAAAAATAAGCATCTACCATCCCGGGAGTTTGCTTACTACTTTTTTACAACAGGAAGATATCTAGCAACCCACAGATTGCCTTTTTATGATCATTGGTATGATTTTAATAAGATTAATAAACGTAAATACAAAATAGGAAAGTGCATTAATTAGCCTCTTAAGAGCTATTTTTGGAAAATTATATTTATGAAAAAAGTACTTATTATAATTGATGGTTTGTGGCCGCCAGTAATAAAATCTAGCGGCATGAAGATAGTGCATGAGTATTTTAAAAGGTTGGCTGAAAATTATGAGATACACATACTTACTTCGACTACCAAGTTTATAGCGCCTAATTATGTTGAATGGGCCAAGCAACAAGAGGCTTATAATTTGTATTTTCATTTTATAGATGCAAGAAGGTTTGACTTTAATTCTTTTCTCAAGCTGCTTGTCGGTAAAATTCTTTTTATTATTCATGTTTTTAAATTAATAAGGACTTTCAAGTTTTCTCTTATTCATGAATATGGTTCGCTTCCGATTCTTTCTTTGGTCACCTCTTTTTATAAAGTATATTTTAAAATTCCGGCAATCTTTACTACGTGCACTGTTAATACTTCTTTTCTCGCCTCTTTTCGATATGCTTGGGGAATTAAGTTCTTAGACTATTTTACTTTGGCTGGGATAGAACTTACAAAAAAGACGTTATCATGTTGGCCACAATATAAGGAGAAAATAAAATTTACTCCTTTCGGTGTGGACATTACAAGCTTGAAGCAACCTTTTAAGAGGGAGGAGTTGTTAAAAAAATTTGGTTTACCAAGAAATAAGAAAATATACACTTTCATTGGACCATTAGAAGAAAGAAAGGGTTTCTTTACTTTAATAAAAGCCGTTAATCGGATTAAGGAAGATGGATTTTTTCTGCTTATCGTAACTTATGGCTTAGGAGGAGTTGATTATAAGTTCAAGTCTCATTATGAGCAATTTAAAAAATTGATGAAAAATAAGAACTATAAGGTTATAACGGGAAATCAGAATGTTTCAGAAATTCTTCGATTAACGGATATTTTTGTTTTTCCTTCAACATCCCTGAAGGGAACTTTAGCTCAACCGCTAACTTTGCTGGAGGCATTGTCTTTTGAGCTGCCTTGCATTGTTTCTGATTTGGAAGAGAACAAAAGGATTGTTCAAGATTATACAAATGGACTCTTGTTCAGACGGAAGGATGATGAGAGCCTGGCTGTTAAAATGGAGAAATTATTAAGATGCAATTTAAGCGATGGTGTTAGTTTAAATTTCTCGAAATTTAAAAAGGAATACGATATATCCAATACTGTTTTAACAGTGAAGGAGATATACGGTAATTTAATATGATCATTGCTCTCATTGGACCAGATGGATCCGGAAAATCAACTTACGCAGGGTTTATGCGAAATTATTTGAAGGAAAGTAAAAGCATGGCAAAAGTTTTTTATCCTTTTAATTATTTTTTGTTGAGAAAATTAATTGATAAATTTGCTAGATATAAAGAGAAGGATAAATTCTTGCAGCCCAGAAAGAATTGTAGTTTTTTATTTAAATTCTGGCCTTTTATAGCTTTAATTGATAATTGGATAGATTATTTGTTTCGATTGAAAAGGTTCAGAGGGGCAGTAATTTGTGATAGATATTATTACGATCTCGCAACTTCTTTTGCCGAGTTCAACTATAGTTTTGATTGGCTGTATCATCTATATTTAAAATGTATTCCAAAGCCTGATTTATGTTTTGTTTTTCTTGCTCCGCCAGAGGTTCTACGCAATCGCGAAACTGGTGATATCCATGATTTATCCTTTTTTGAGAATCAAGTAGAGCGGTATCAGAAAATTTCTGAGAAAAGAAATTTCTTTAGAATAAATACAAAACAACAAGATATGGAGAAGTGTCAGGAATTAATAAGAAAGATTATCAATCTGCGCTCGTAGAAGAAAGATATTAAATTTGTAATCTTTTTGAAATGCAAAGAATAGGATAAATAAAAATGAATAGCGTATTAGTAACAGGGGGAACAGGATTTATCGGGAGTCATTTGACAGAAAGACTTTTAAAAGAGGGAAGAGATGTTAGAGTTTTATCCTTGAACAGTTTAGCAGGCATCGAAAAAAAAGAAAATTTAGAAATTATCAAGGGCAAAGGGGCTAAAGTTTTTTATGGGGATCTCAGAGATAAAAAAAGTTTGGAATTGGCTTTAGATGGCGTTGAGTGTGTTTTTCATTTAGGAGCTATCTCAAGACCAATGTTCATACCAAGAAATCAGTATTTTGATGTTAATGCGGTAGGGACTAGGAATATTTTAGAAATTGCCAAAGCGAAAATGGTTAAGAAGTTCATTCATGTAAGCACTGTCTCTGTTTTAGGAGTCAGCCCGGATGGAAAACCTTTAAAAGAAAATGATTTTCAGGAAGAGAATTCTGATTATGGGTTAAGTAAAAAAGAAGGGGAGAAAATAGCATTAGATTTTTATAAGCATGAGAAACTTCCTGTCGTTGTTGTCCGGCCCTGTTTATGCTATGGCCCACGATGCGTTGTTCGACTTGTAATGTTTAAGTATGTTCAAAAGAGACTGTTTCCAACATTTAACAAAGGCCAAGCCTTGATGGAATTTTGCTATGTTGATAATGTTGTCCAGGCTTTAATGAGAGCTGAAAGGCAAGAGAATTTAGCTGGTCAAATTTTCAACATAACTGACGGAAGGTCTTATGAGGTTAAGGAAATTCTTGAAACAATTGCTGAAGAGCTGGGTATTAAGCCAGCCTTTATTGACCTACCTGTCTGGGTCGGAAAAATGGCTGGTTGTTTTATGGAGGTTTTAAGTAAGATGGTTGGCGTACACCCTCCTTTTTCCAGAACTGCTGCTGAGTGGATGTCTAAAAATATGAATGTCTATGACTGCTCAAAAGCAAAAAGGGATTTAATGTATAACCCAGAGATAAGTTTGCGCGAGGGAATCAAGCGAACAGTTAAGTGGTACAAAGAAAAGGGTTTAATAAAATAAAGCTTTTACTGTTGATCTCTATTCAGCTGCGCAAAAAAAGAAGTTGTTTTCTCGAAACATTTATATTGATAAAAAAGTTTTAGTTCAAGAAGAAATTTTTGTTGTTAATAGAATAAGTTTAAATTGAAATATAACGATTAATAAATTTTTTCAAGAAAGTGTTTGATTTTTTAGGGATTTAATTTCATGAAGAAGATCCTCATCTTTAGCCACATATCCGAATCGTACGCTCCTACGTTTCCTTTCTTAAAATTTTTTAAAAATAAGAATGATGTTGAGCTAAGCTATATCCTCCATCCTCTAATAAAGACAGGAATAAAAAACTCAATTTTTTATGAATTTTATAGAAAAAAAGAAAGAATAATTATAGAAAGACGATATCGTAGAAATATCTCGGTTTATTCTTATCTCTGGAATTTTTTTCAAAATATTATTTGGACTCTCAGAGAAGGGAAAAAATATCATATTTGTTTTGGCTTGAATAATCTCAACGCCTTTTCAGGATTGATTTTAAAATTGTTTGGAAGAGTAGATAAAGTCATTTTTTATACCGTGGATTATTCTACGGAAAGATTTAATAATCAAATAGTAAATTTTCTTTATAATTTAAGTGATAAAATATGCGTAAAATTTTGTGATTATACCTTAAGCGTCTCCCCGCGCATTATCAATGTAAGAACCAAAATGGGTTTGCCCGATGAAAGAAATCTTTTGCAACCTAACGGGGTTCATATGTCAGAAATAGCAAAATCAACATCTTGCGACCTTGGGGATCCAGTCAAATTAATTTATGTCGGACATTTAACAAAATCTAAAGGGATTCATCTTATAATTGAAGCTATTCATCAGTTAAAAACTTTGGCTAATTTTAAATTCGATATTTATGGTGATGGTCCTTTTTTGGAAAATATCAAAACCTTGATCCATAAATATCAATTACATAATCATGTAAAAATAATGGGAAAGAAGGGGCATAGAGAAGTTTTGTTAAAATATTCTGAATACGACATAGGGGTCGCTTTGTATACACGGGATGATTCGTTTAATTATTATTGTGATCCAGTAAAAGTAAAAGAGTACCTAGCAGCTGGCCTAGGTACTGTGATAAGCGATGTTCCTTATATCGCTGATATCATCCATAAAAATAAACTAGGATATAAAACTTCTAATTCAATAGAAGACATTAAGCATGTTTTAAACCTTGCTTCAGACAAGAAAAATGTTTTAGAAATTAAGGAAAATGTTAGAAATTTTAAGATCGACCTTGATTGGAACAATCTGTTTGATCGTAATTATGAGCGTATAGCTATTACAATATGAATATAAAGAAATACCTTCCTCTGTTATGTTGCCCTGATTGTTTAGGACAGCTATCTTTATCGAGCCCGAATGCTTTGAGCTGCTTGAAATGTAGAAGACCTTTCTCGATAATTAAGGGCATTCCGGTTTTGTTGCCAAAAAGGTTGGAGCAAGAACAGCTTTTAGCTTTAGATGTATGGGGAAAGGAGTATCGAGAGTTATTAGAAAAGAAGGATTTTGAGTGTTGGGACAAATATTGTAGCGCAGATGTAGCTCTTATTAAAGAAACTTCGGTTTTTAACAAAGAAAAAGATATTTTCTTGGAGCTAGGCTGCGGGAAAGCAAGGAATTGCGCCGCTCTTCTTAAGAAGGGTTATAAGAACGTGATAGGTGCGGATATTTGCCTTGATGCTTGCATATTAGCTTCAGAAATATGCGAGCACTATAGATTGACTGACTATTTTTTCTTAGTCGCTGATATCTACAAGCCTCCTCTAAAAAGAAATACTATTGATTTAATTTTTGCGGGAGGGAGCATAGAGCACTTTAGAGATACTCTAGGAGGACTAAGAAAAACATATGATATTTTGAGAACTGACGGAAAACTTGTTGCCACAGTTCCGTACGTTTCAGTATCAACTCTTTTGCAAGGATTTCTAACTGGGAATGTTCCACGGTTACCGATTTTAGGTAGTTTTTATGAATTTTTCCATACGAAAATTATGAAAAATAAAAATTTAATGTACGGCTTTGAGTATTCTTTCACCTGGAGAGAACTGCGTACTAGCTTAAAAAAGATAGGATTTATCGTTCATTGTTACGGATTGTATGATGTAGAGTATGACTTAAAATTTATTCCTTGTTTGTTAAAAAGAATTTTTCTTAAAATAATTCGGTTTAAATTATTTTGGCCTATGATTTATTTTTGTGCGGCAAAAAGTGAAAGAAAGAAATAGATTTATTGCCCTAACATAATTAAAGAGCAGAGATGTCAAGGGCAGCGTGCTTGAGAGAAGGCTTCTGGGTGAGAATTAACCAACTTTTAGAGAGTATTGTATAAAATAGATAAAGATGAGAAACTATCAATCTAGAAAAATTATAAAAATAGCAATAGGAATTCTTATCGTATTCTCGATGATAGCCGCCATTTATGGGCCATGGTTTAGCAGCCAAATGATCGCTAGGGGAGACTGGAAGGCTCGATCGGGTGAATGGATGTCTGATTATAGGACGCCGCCATCGATATGGGACCATAGTGATTTTGGTGGAGTTTCATTTTTATACAATGGAAGGATTACCAGGTATCCCCTGTTTTATCTGCAAGCTCAACTACATCAACAGCTAGGCCTTAGCTTTAAATGGACGGAGAGGATTCTTTGGTTTTTTCCATTTATAATTTTCTCTTTTTTATCAATGTATTTGTTATCAAGGTATCTTTTTAAAAATAATTTAGTTGCTTTCTTTTCTATAATATATTTTATTTCTAATAATTTTATAGTTTTTCGAATGCACGGTGCACAGATGACTTTGGGAATGGCCTATGCCTTGACCCCGCTGGCCTTATTTCTTTTCATCAAGGGCTTAAAAGAAAGAAAATTTATTTTTATTTTCTTAAATGGACTTTCCTTAAGCATCATGGCTTATTATGATTTTAGAATAATATTTCTAGTTATCTTTATTCAGTTTTTATATTTGTGTTATTATTCATTTATTCTATCCTCAGAAAAGATTGTTTCTTTTTACTTGGGAATTAAAAGCTTTTGTTTAATCGGAATTCTATTTTTATTCCTTAATATTTTCTGGATATTGCCGCTAATTCTTTCCAACCTCAAGGCTTCAATACCCTTTAGTCCTTTTTCATTTCAGGAAGTTATAACAAGGACAGATTTTTATAATGCCCTTGTTTTGTCAATAGGTGCCAATTCGAGCTTAAAAGGATATCTTTATCTTGATCAACAAATTTTTACAGGATTGCTCGTATTTCTTCACATGATAATTTATGGATTTTATTTGTTAATTAAAGATAAAAAAGAAATAGCATTTTGGATGTTGCTATCTATTTTCTTAGCTTTTTTTGCAAAAGGATTAAGCGCGCCATTTCCGGAAATAAATAGCTTGTTCTATCAATACATGCCGTTTGCCTCTATATATAGACTTCCATCAAAATTTTTAATAGTTGGAGGAACTTCCATCTCTTTGTGCTTTGGGGCAGGGTGTAACGCTCTGCTTTCGAGAATGAAGCGTCCTAAGCAGCACTTAATTTTATTTCTGTTTCTTACTCTCTTGCCACTTTTTATTATTTTTCCGGCACTATTTGGCCCTAATTCTCTTAAATCAATGGAAGGAGGATCCTCCTTCCATCCGTTTGTAGCAAAAGAATATTTTCAATATGAAAAATGGCTAAAGAATCAAAGTAGTCATTATAAGGTGGCTGTTTTGCCGGGGACCCCTAGTTATTATTTCTTCAACAATCGATTTCCAAGATATGAACCGCTAACCAATATTCAGAGGAGGTCAGAAGTTGGTTCGTATTTCTCAGAAATAACAAACATATATAAGTTGAGTCTTGTTAACGAAAAGAATATATCCAAAGCTTTAGAATTAATAAATGTTAAATATGTCTTTTTGGCGCCACGGGACGACACTCTTTGGCCCTGGTATCCAAAAGATTCATATAATAAATATACGAAAAAACTTCTAGAAAGTGAAGGATTAAAAAGAACCAAACTTGATAATATATTTACAACAACAAATCCTTTGCCCAATTTTTTTATTAGCCAGAAGCTATTATATATCGATGGCTCACTAGATCATATTCTCAGTTACTTTAGAGACAAGAAGATAGATTTTGAGAAATCAACATTGCTGGACAAGCAGAAGGAGAGTTTTGTCAAGCCTGATCATGTCGCGATAGCTGTTTCATTAAATAAGTTTTGTCCAGAAAATAACACCTTTACCTTAGAGGTTAATTTACCAAAAATAGATAATTATTTTATCTATTTTAAGCAGTTTTCAGAACATATTGGTTATATAGAAATAAATGGAAAGAGAGTTGAAAGAAGTTCTGAGAAGAACACCTTTTTTATAAAGACTAGCTTTATTAAAGAGGGGATTAATGTTATTGATGTTGCTGCACTAAGTTCTGAAGATGCGGGTAAGTTGATAAACAAACATTTTATTATAGCAGATAGGTCTATTCAGAATGTCTCTTCATCAGGCTCCGTCAATGTAGTGAGTAAAGAGGCAGGAAGAGCAAGATATAAAATTCAGATTTATAATTCCCCTAAGGGTAAATTTTATCTAAATTTCTTAGATAGCTATGATTCAAATTGGAAGATTAATGAAGGAGATAAGGCACTCTTAAGCGCTTGTGGAACAAACTATTTCTTGATAAGAAATAAAGAAGGAGATGCCCATTTAGAGTTTGTGCTTGAGCATATGCTTCAGAAGCATTTAGACGTCGGCTGGAGGATATTTCAAATTTCATGGATCAGCGTAGCGATATATTTGCTGTTCAGGTTAATCAGAAGAATTAATTATAGAAAGAGAGCATGAATTGAGAAGTCTATTATTTAGAATTAATTGATAATAGGTTATTTTAGAGTTGATGAAAGATAGGAAAATCTCAATATTCGCTTGTCTTGAAAAAGTTTATTTTTAAAAAGTGCTGGAGAAGAAATGAAAGATTTACTAATTCCTTCGTATTTAAAGAAAGTAGGGGCTGTCGTGAAGAGTAAAATTCTTTTAGTTATCGGAATAATAGCTCTCAGCCTTGCGGTAAGCTTTTTGTATGCCCATGTTGTAGTTTTTGATCCAGGGCATAAATTTGTATTGCATAGAGAGGTTGTCAATTTGAAAGAGAGCATGGCAAGGGTAAGTTTTAACATGCCCAGAGATGCTTATTTATTAAAAATTAAGCACATTATTTTGAAAAATCATCATAAAGGGATTCTTGTAAATGGACTGAGCATAAATTCTAACTTGTCCTGCTCAAGAAGAGGGATAGTCGAAACTAGCTATTTCTATGTTCCTCGAGAAGTAATGAGATCAGGGGAAAATATTCTTGAGGTATATTTCTCTGAAAATTGGCCTTCTGACATAGACGTTCAGATTCTCAATTATCAAAAAGAAATAAACAACCGCATATACATTTTATTTCCTGATTCGATTAACCTGCCTTCAGGTGAAATGACATTTCAGGGTGTGGTTTTACCTGCATTTCTAATTTCTTTCTTTTTGCTTGGATCAATTTACTTCTTGAGAAAATTGCTATCTCTTAACCTGAGAAGACTTTTTGTCTATGAGCTATATTCACTGTTACCATTTTTTATGTTCTTGATTTCTATATTTATATTTTCTGAAATAAACAAAACTTATAAGGTTGTAATTAGCTCCGCTTATTTTTGGCTTCTTGGATTTGTTAGTTTCTTTTTTTGTATAATAAGCATAGTTTCTATTAAGCTCTTTCAAGGATATCTAAGGAAAGATTTCTTAATTTTTAATCCGAAAGCATTAAATATTTTAATTAAGGCATTTAAATGGTTTCGAAAGAAAGAGCTTTCTGATAAGTGTGTCATTTTCTTCATGCTACCCCTGTTGGTATGCCCTTTTTTTCTTATTTTAAATTTAGAATCGATGGTTAACGGATTAATTAGCATCAGCTATTTATCATTAGTGGGCGGCTTGTCTATAAAGCTTATAAAATTTTCAAGAGGAGGAGGGTCTGAAAAGTGAAAAAACATCTTTTAGTTTCTGCTATTTTTGTAATTCTTATTATAGCCATAACCTTTCCTTTAATTCTTAATTTAAACACCTGCATTCCGGCTTTCTTTAGCACTGATGAACCACAAGGCGTGCTTTGGAATAGTTGGCGGATACAACATTCTTTTCAAAATAAAATTCCTTTAAGACATACTTCTTTAACTTCTTATCCTTATGGTGTTAGCTTATATTCTTCAGGGTATGTTCCTTATTCTGGGGTAGGATTATTTTATTTCTTAAGTTTTTTTACCTCTCCTGCCCTCACTTGGAATATTCAAATATTACTTAATCTTTTTTTTACTGCATTCTTTCTTTACCTTTTAATCTTCTTTTTAACTAAGAACCAGCTTGCAAGTGTATTTAGTGGGATTGTTTTTTCTTTTTCACCTCAGCATTTTGCGCGTATTTGGCAACATTGGGGCTTGACCTATTGGCAATGGATCCCGTTGATACTGTTAGCTTCAGCATTGCTAAAAGAGAAAATTAGCAGAAAGAGAGCAATTTTATTTTTTCTGTCTATAATCTTTCTTTTTTCTTTTGATTTTTCTATTATGTATTTTGGTGGCATGTCTTTAGGCTTGTTTTTGATATATGTACTTCTTTATAATTGGAAGAGTAAGTTCTTCAAAAATTCTAGAGCTCTTAAGAGGGATGCAAAATATATCAAGAAAGTTTTTATTCTCGGACTATTGGCACTTATCCTCTTATTTCCTCAATTTTATCCTATAATAAGAAATTATTTTAGTCCTCCTCTTGATATCGGGGCCTCAGGATACAATCCATATCTTCGCCCACTTGAGGATTTGTTTACTCAGTCGGCGAAACCTTTGAGTTATTTTTTGCCCTCCACAGAACATCCGATTTTCGGCGGTTTTACGCAAAATTTTATTGGGTCATTTTTGTGGGGCACAAGCGTGACTGAGCACCAGCTTTATCTAGGCTGGGTCGGTATTATTTTGTCTTTTATCGCGTTTCGTTATTGGCGAAAGAAACGCAAAGAAAAAGATCAAACGTTTTTACAAAGTGATGAAAATTTTTATATTGGTTTTTTTATTTTTTTAGCACTCGCCGCATGGTTAATGTCCCAGCCGCCATGGTGGAATATTCTTGGATTTAAGGTCTATTTGCCGTCCTTTTTTCTTTATAAAATACTTCCGATGTATAGGGCTTACGGCCGTTTTGGGATTATTGTCATGCTCTCTGTAGCTTGCTTGGCTGGTTTTGGGTTAAAGATTCTTTTAGAACGACAAAAATCTAGAAGAAGGCGAATGGTTTTAGGCGTTTTTATCTGCATCTTAGCACTTTTTGAATTCTGGAACTGGCCACCTTTTAAAGTTTTAGATGTTTCGAAAGCACCTGAAGTCTATTCTTGGATTAAGGACCAGCCGGGAGATTTTGCGATTGCTGAGTATCCTCTAGATGCCGACGGTCCTCACGAAATGTATAGGTTTTATCAAATTTTTCATCATAAGCCTATTATTAACGCAACTCTGCCGGGCACCTATGCAAACCGAATTGCAAAAACCATGTTAAAGCTTTCCCAATATGAAGTAGCGCAAGAATTAAAATGGATGGGGGTCAAATACGTTTTTGTGCACAAAAATCAATACCTTACGACAGATTTACAAGAAGATGCTGATGAGCTTAAGAAAATCCCTAAAAATAAAGGCTTAAAATTTGTTCGCTCTTTTTCTCCTGAGGCGTGTCCGGATGACACGCTTTGCAGCTGGAAATCTGGCCCCATTGATGTTTACGAGGTTATTGCCAGCCCTCTAAAACCAACAGAAGAAAGGATAAAATAATGAAAAAAGTTTTGCTCGCTGTTCTTGCTATTTTAATGTGCCTAGTCGGCTATGAAATTTTTCACAACAGGCCACAGCCTGTATTAAATAATATGTACAGCAAAGGCCTCCTATCAAGCGAAGAAGGCACCACTTTAAAGTACACCGGATATTTTATGGGCGTTATCCCCATGGTGGATGTTGCGATTATTCAGGAAGATGGAGTTTTTTACGACAACAAGCCTGCCATTAAAATGGATTTTATCGTTACGCCGCTTTCGCCGATTTTTGATTTCTTTAAAGGCCGGGTGACAATGACATCCATGATCGATGCTAAGGAAAAACATGCCCTTAAATTTACTGAACATGTTTATGTCCCCGGTTCTATCGACGAGAAAAAGGAAGTTTTTTATGACCAGGTAAGACACACGATGAAAATAGCAGATGGCGAAGAGCGTGAGACGTTGCCGCACACCCAAGATTCTCTTTCGATGATGTATTTTCTAAGGCATAAAGATTTTGAGGAAGGGCAAGAGCTTGATTTGAATGTCAACACCAACCAAAAAAACTACCGTTTTTTAACAAAAGTTAATAAAAAAGAAATTTATTCCATTGGCGACACAAAAATATCCGTCCTATCAACAACCACCGAAATCAGGCGGCGTGATAAGAGCAGGCGTAATGTTACCAAAATGAGCCTTTGGCTGACAGAGGGTAATAAAGTGCCGTTTTTGATCAAGGTTTTTACAAGCGGCCTGCTGATTGTTTTCCGGCTAAATTATATTTCGTAAAGGGTATAAGAGGCAAAAGAAGTTATCAAGAGAGAAAGGGGGGGGAGCCTGCCTTTAAGGGCAGGCTCCCCCCCTTTCTTTTTTTGTTTTTTTCGCCATTCTGCGCGTTTTACCCTAAACATCGTTTTTTTAAGTCTATTTATTACAAGTGGTTATAATGTTCTTAGAAGAGCCTATCCTCATGATTTTTGTTTGACTTTCCTATAATAAAGAGTAAAATTATGAGGCATTTTCTTGGAATGAAAGTCATTGGAGGATATAAGGTTAAGGTTAGGTCGTAGCTCCTGATGTGTATAGAAAAGTCAAAACTACCAGGAAATTGAAATTGATTTAGGCGACTACTCTAATCCATGTATTAAACAACTATATAAACGTATTCAATTAAATATTATAAATATAGATACCTATAAAAGGAGGCTATGATGCAAAATGAAGCCCAGAATTACGATGAGATGGAAATTGATTTAAGCAAATATGTTGAAGTGCTTTTTAAGCGCAAAAAGACCTTTTTGGCAGTCTTTCTGCTGATTCTTGCCATGGGATTTTTTTATATTTTGCTCACCCCAAAAATTTACAAGATCTCAACTTTGCTTCAACCACCGGTTAGTGGCGAGTCGTTAACTGGCGCCAATGACCTTGTGTCTAATGAGAATTTGAAAGGCTTAATCGTAAACAATGCTTTTAACGAGAAAATAATAAAAAGGATGAATTTGGATTCTGACAAGATGGATCTGGAATTTGATGTGGTCATCCCGAAAGAAACTAATATTCTGAGAGTGGGCATTGATTGCGCTGACTGTCAAAGCAGAAAAAAGGAATTTGGCATCATTGTATTGCAGAATTTGATTGATGTGATATCCGAGACCTATGGTAAACGCGTTGAAGTCAAAAACAGTGAAATTGTCAATCAGATAAAACAAAAAGAACATGCTATCTCTAACGCCAAGGAAAAGGCTGAAAATTTAAAGGATCAGATTAAGGAAACAATTAACAGAGAGAGTAAGCTAGCTGAGGAAATCAAGAATATAAACGCAAATACAGAACAGATTTTAAGCAGTCGTGAGGATTTGTTAAAAGAAGGCAACATTTTAGACAGCACGTCCGTCTTGCTTCTGACGAATTTCATTCAGAATAATTTAAGTTATTCAAACCAACTGAACAATCAATTTAGTACACTATCCATTCGTAAGGCTAATCTAGAGCTTGAGATCAAAGAGATTGACTCGAAGATCAGTGATTTTCAAATGGCCATTGACGAGTTAAACGCGAATAAAGTTTTTGTTTCAAATTTGAAAGTTCTTTCCCCACCAAAAGTCTCTCGTAATCCCATAAGCCCCAATAAAAAGAAAATTTTAGCCTTGGTCATATTTATGGGGTTCTTTTTTAGCGTTTTTGCGGTCTTTGCACAGGAATTTTGGCAACAAAATATTAAAGGAAAGATTAATAAATGAAAAAAGCATTGATTACAGGGATTACAGGACAAGACGGATCGTACTTGGCAGAACTTTTGCTGTCTAAAGGGTATGAGGTCTATGGTATTATTCGTCGTTCAAGCAGTTTTAACACGGAACGAATTGATCATCTTTATCAAGATCCGCATGAAAAAGGTGTTCATTTAAAGCTTATTTACGGCGATCTTAACGATGCCAGTTCTTTAAATCATATTGTTAAGACTGTTAAGCCTGATGAAATTTACAATCTCGGCGCCCAAAGCCATGTGCGGGTGAGTTTTGATATTCCAGAATACACTGCCGAGTCAGTAGCCGTGGGAACCACGCGCCTTTTGGAAGCTATCAGGGATTCCGGCATTAAGACAAAGTTTTATCAAGCATCAAGCTCGGAGATGTATGGTAAGGTTTTGGAAACCCCCCAAACAGAAAAGACGCCTTTTTATCCTCGTAGTCCTTATGGAGTAGCTAAGGTTTATGCCTATTGGATGACAGTAAATTACAGAGAAGCTTATGATATGTTTGCATGCAATGGTATTTTATTTAATCATGAATCTCCCCGCCGAGGAGAAACGTTTGTCACGAGAAAAATAACGATGGCGCTTGCTCGGATTAAGCATGGATTGCAAGATAAATTATTTTTAGGAAATTTAGATGCCAAGCGTGATTGGGGCTTTGCGGGTGACTATGTTGAGGCCATGTGGCTTATGTTGCAGCAAAAACGACCGGATGATTATGTGATTGCAACAGGAGAAACGCATTCAGTTAAAGAATTTTTAACGGAAGCTTTTAAGCATGCAGGTCTCAGCTGGAAGAAGTATGTTGAAATTGATAAACGTTATTTCCGTCCAACAGAAGTCGATATCCTTTTAGGGGATAGTTCAAAGGCGCGTAAGATTTTAAAGTGGAAATCAAAAATGAGCTTCAAACAACTTGTGAAGGTGATGGTAGATAGCGATATGGAGTTAGTTAGAAAAAAAGTATATGGAGAAGGGCGATGAGCAAAGAACAAAGAGCTATCAGCTTACGCAACAAGCGCATTCTTGTCAGTGGCGGCGCTGGATTCCTTGGCCAGTTTGTGGTCAGGGAGTTACGTAAAAAAGGATGTAAGAATATTTTTATTCCGCGCAGCAAGGATTATGATTTAGTTTGTATGGAGGCGGTAAAACGGCTTTATAAAGACGCGCATCCTGATATTGTTGTTCATTTGGCTGCTAAGGTGGGTGGAATTGGCGCTAATCAGAATAATCCAGGAAAGTTTTTTTACGACAATCTAATGATGGGTGTGCAGTTGATGGAAGTTGGACGTCAGGAGGGAATTGAAAAGTTTGTCGCGGTTGGCACCATCTGCAGCTATCCGAAATTCACGCCGGTTCCTTTTAAAGAAGAGGATCTTTGGGCTGGTTATCCGGAAGAAACCAATGCGCCCTATGGATTAGCTAAAAAAATGTTATTAGTTCAGTCGCAGGCCTATCGTCAGCAGTATGGATTTAATAGCATATTTTTGTTGCCCGTTAATCTTTATGGCCCAGGGGATAATTTTAATCCCGACTCTTCGCATGTTATTCCGGCGCTTATTAAAAAATGTTGTGATGCCCTTAAGAACAAAGACAAGCAAATTACTGTTTGGGGCACTGGCAAAGCTACTCGTGAATTTCTTTATGTAGAAGATGCTGCACAAGGAATTATTTTAGCAGCACAGAATTATGATAAATCCGACGCAGTTAATTTAGGTGCAGGGTTCGAGGTTTCCATTGAGGAACTTGTTTTGCTTATTGCTAAGCTCACAGGATTTAAAGGAAAGATTGTCTGGGATAAATCTAAACCTGATGGCCAGCCGCGCCGATGCCTTGATACTCACAAAGCGTATAAAGAATTTGGGTTTAAAGCGAAGGTAAAATTTGATGAAGGCTTGAGAAAAACAATAGAATGGCATAAAGGCAAAGTGTAAAAAAATGAATTTGTTTAATAAAGAATGGCCGATTTACTAATAAGTTATCTGTGATAATAAATGTTGCGAGAGAAGTATTTTCCAATCAAGAGTTTTCGTTGAAGAATACTCGCGAGCGGATGTCGGATAAACGGCTTTTTTTGTGTGGCATGGCATTATTGTGCTAATAAGAAACCATAGTAATTATTGAACTATTAGGAAATTCAATGAACATAAAAAAAATCATAAAGCAGATTATAAATAAAAGTGGCTATGATATTGTGCAATTCCATCCTGATTCTTCTCTTCTCGATAGACGAAGGAAACTAATGGTTAGTGAGAGAATAAATGTAGTTCTGGATGTCGGCGCGAATAGTGGTCAGTTTGCACAAGAACTAAGGAGTGTCGGTTGCAGGGAAAGAATAGTATCGTTCGAACCGCTTAGTTCTGCGTATGCGAAACTAGCAAGTAACAGTAGGTTAGATGTTTCATGGGAGGTATTTAATTTGGCTTTGGGGGATAAAGATGGGAAAGCAATAATAAATATTGCTGAAAATTCTCAAAGCAGTTCTATTCTGAAAATGTTACCAGCGCATTTAAAGTCAGACCCTAATTCTGGGCATGTTGGCCAGGAGGAGATTGAAATAGCAAAACTTGATTCTGTTTTTGGTTTGTTGCACTTAGAAGGAAAGAGTATTTATTTAAAGATTGATACTCAAGGGTTTGAAGAAAGTGTTTTGAGAGGTGCAGAAAATTCTTTGCAATTTATTGATACAATACAGCTTGAGATGTCTTTAACCCCATTATATTGCGGTGAGCTTTTGTTTCCTGAGATGCATGCTTTACTTTGCGGGAAGGGTTATCAGATGATTTCAATAGAGCTTGGATTCGCAGACCCATGCACTGGCAGAGTGCTTCAGGTAGACGGCATATTTCATCGAAGAAATTAATTGTTTGCTCAAGCGATCATAAAATTTATAGGAGTCGCAGTGCGATATATTTTTACCCTAGCCCTGAAAGTAAAGAAAACATTTCTTAGTTTATCGAATCTTTTGAAGATTCCTTTCCGTAAACAAAAATCAGAAATACTTAAGCGCAGCCTTCGCAATAGTTCATTTTCTATGTTTGAATATACAGTAACGCCGTTATTGTATATTTTTTCTACCCCTTTTTTTATATATTATCTGGGACTAAACCATTATGGAATCTGGATGTTGGCAAATTCAGTCGCTGGGCTCTTAGGAGTTATGAACTTTGGCATAGGAGAGGCAACTGTAAAATATGTTTCCATGTATCGCGGTCGAGAAGATAAAAACGGCGTTGTAAAAGTTATCGCATCGACTTTCATCTTTTCCCTTCTTTTTTCTTTCGTTATACCGATTGCCTGTTGGTTCATAGCGCCGTTATTAGTCAGGGACATATTAAAAATTGCCCCAGAAGACTTTGTCATGGCAACCGCTGCGATACGGATTGCTAGTGTTGTGTATGGAATAAGAATGATTCAGAGTGTTTTTGTAGCGGCATTACGCGGATTTGAGCGATATGATATAACTTCTTTAATAAACATTTTTACATTAATCATTACAACTGTTTCATCGCTGTTGCTTGTATTTCTGGGATATGGTATCGATATTTTACTATTAAGTACAGCGGGTATTTTGTTTTTGAGTCTGATAGTCTCGATCGTGATTGTAGCGAGAGTTACGCCGAGCTTAATCCGACCACTAGCGTTAGATATAAAATCTATTAAAGAGATTCTCAGCTTTGGATTTTTTAGCTGGATTCAAGGAATTGCGGCAGCATTATTTTCGCAGATGGATCGATTGATTATTGGCGCCTTCCTAGGGACTGTGGCCGTTTCTTACTATTCGGTTGCTTCCAATATAGCACGACAAGTACACGGCGGAGTAGGAGCTGCAACATCGTTTTTGTTTCCGTTAGTGAGCTCGGAGAAAGAAAAGAAGAATGGGATAATTCTAAAGAAGTTGTTTAAAAGAGCATTAGTGTTTAGTTTTGTCTTTTCCTTTTTAATTTTAATCTCTTTTTTTCTCTGGGGAAGAATTTTTCTTACCGCTTGGATGGGTGCTAGCTTTGCAAGTAATGCCTATGTATTGACGTTGCTTTTGCTTGGCGTTTATTTCTTGCTAGCTATCAATGTCATCCCGCATTATTTTTTGTTAGGCTTTGGAGAAGTAAGGTTCGTTGCTTTTACGAATATTATGGGAGGAGTCGTTTCCACCGGAGGAATATTTCTTTTGATACCAGCTTTAGGAATTAATGGTGTTGCGATTGCTAAGTTTTTATATGTGCCTTTTGTTTTCTTAAATTTTTTAAAGCTTAGGAGGAAGTTATAATGTTGATCAAGCTAAAATATATCTTTAGCCAGATATCCGCCTTGTTTTCGATGATAATTTTTCCTCCTGAGAAACTTAAAATTCGACAAGTTAAAGTGAATAATTACCAACTACTCGTGTGCAGCAACGAAACCATTGGAAGGCAGATTGCTTGGAATGGTGGTTATGAAATAGCGGAGTCGAGGTTTATAGCCGATTTTATAAAACCGACTGACGTATGCTTAGACGTTGGCGCTAATATTGGATATTATACGTTATTAATGGCTTCTAGGGTACCGAAGGGACAGGTATATTCTTTTGAACCTGTACCCTTATGTTATCACCTTTTGCAGAGCAGCATCTATTTTAACAAATTTGTGAATATAACGGTTAATAATTGCGCCGTTGGAGAAGAAGCCGGTAAGGAGCCTTTATTCATTGCCAGCGATAGCGCGTTTTCTTCGTTGCGAAGTTCGATCGAATGTAACTTTGCCAAGAAAATAGACGTAAAAGTTATTACTCTCGATGATTATACAAGTTCCGAGGGAATTGCTAAAGTCGATTTCTTAAAAATTGATGTTGAGGGTGCAGAGATGCTGGTTATTAATGGGGCTACTAAGCTCTTAAGCGATGTAAATAGAAGGCCTCGGTTAATGATGTTGGAATTATCCGCATGTCACCTTCAAAAATTTTCTTCTAATGTCACAGCCATTGTCGATGTTTTGAAGACGCATGGTTATCACGCAAAGATTTTAAAGAACAATAAACTTCTATCTTATAATACTGAAGATTCATTAATGTATTATAATATTTTTTTTGTTTTGTTTTAAAAATCTTTTGGCTAGTGGGAGTGGTATAAAAACGTCTGCTAGGCTAGGGAATCATAAAAATGAATGAAAAAAGTTGGCCTAAAATTAGCATTGTTACACCAGCCTTTAATGCGCGGCAATTCATTGAAGCTGCGATAAAATCGGTCCTGGAGCAAAATTACCCTAACCTTGAATACATTATAATAGATGGTGGCTCAACTGACGGTACTGTTGATATTATTAAAAAGTATGAGAAGCATATTTCGCATTGGGAAAGTAATCCAGATAGAGGGCAAACTCACGCGCTGAATAAAGGTTTTAGCAGGGCGACAGGTATTCTTCGTGGCTGGTTAAATGCCGATGAAGAATATCTTCCTGGAACATTGAGATGTGTGGGAGGTGAGTATAGTGCTTCTAACGATTTAGAATTAATTTATGGCAATCGATATTTTTTAAATTTAAATGTGGATCCTCCTGTAAAGAGGTTAGAAAAGATTTTTCCTATCCTGCCTTTTTCTTTGATGTTTTATACAGGAAGGATATTGTGTTCTGATGCCACATTTTGGACAAAACAGGTTCATGATGCGTTGGGTGAGTTAGACGAGGAGCGTTACCCGCGTTACGCGATGGATGCAGAATGGCTTTTACGAGTAACTGGCATGGTCCATCGATGGAAACACATTGCTAAGCCATTGAGTGTGTTTAAGCTTCATGGAGTGAATATAACCACGGAGGCCGTAAACAGAGGACTTAGATATAATGAACAGATACGCCGTGCTTATGCAAAAGCACACGGAATATCTACTTTTAAGATTTTTTTAGGATGGTTATGGTATTCAACGCGGTTAAGAATATGGGAAAAAGGAATTTTGGGCATGTTCACCCCTCCCCGGTGGGATACGTTTGCTTATCTTTTTCTTCATAAGTATAGAAAAAATAAGCAGAAGAATGGTTTTACTAAAAAGGCGTAATAATTTTGAAAAGATAGATTTACTGATTTACCCAAAGAAATTTATAAATGAAGAATTTTGGAAATTATAAAATAAGTGACTCATCTGTTTGGGTATCCAAGCGGATAATTTTTTTGCTTTGCTTGATATCTTTGATGCTTTTGTGGATGATGTTTTCGAGCGTTCTTCGTTCAGCAGACCAATGGTTTAGTAATATAGTAATTACGGCGATTATTTCTATGTTGTTGAGTGTTATCGCTGTGAATACTATTACTCCACAGATCTCCAAGGCCATAAAATATTATTTGATTTTATGGGTGGTATTAAAAATCATATTCGCAGTATTTTATTTTAATGGTCAATTTATCCATCGTTTCGGAGACTCTGTGAATATAATACACTATGGTGATAGCAGCTATCATCATCAAGTGGCGGTTAATTACTATGGACATTGGTCAGAGGGAAAATTATTTACAAATCCAGATGAAATATCTTCGTCCATTAGCCAATGGGGCTATGACTATTTTCTTGGGATTCTTTATTATATTACAGGGCCGCTTCCTGAAACCGGGGTGATTGTTAATAGTTTTCTTGCTCTTATTTTTTGTTTGCTTGGTTATAAATTATTTATTTTGGCTGGTCTGTCACAAAGAAATGCACAGTTCGGACTGATAGCCCTGTCTCTCTTTCCACTTTTATGGATACTGAGTTCCTATCTATATAAAGATTCTCTTCTTTTTGTTGTTGTTCTCGCCTGTGTCATAGAAGTATTAAAGATACTAAAAAAACCTAGAATTAGAAATTATTTAACGGGGATGGCCTTATTTGTCATATTAGTGCCGTTAAGGTTTACATATATATTTCCGATATTCTTAATGCTTGTCATCGGGAGTGTTTATTTGGATAAAAAAAACCTGAGAATGAAGAGTATCACTCTTTTTTCTTACGGCATGTTTTTGTTATTGTTTTCAATTCTTCTAGATCGTCTTAATCTTTTTCATTCTGGGAGCATCATGAATATTGTCGGCTATATTAAGGTTGCTCTACAGGTGCCGACACTTGGTGGGCATTTCATGACGCAAGGCTTGGGAAAGAATATAAATTTATACAATTTTTATTATGTCCTTCCAGCTAAAGCAGTTTATATTTTGATGATTCCGTTTCCTTGGTTCGGATGGCAATCGAGGGCTGCCCAAATGTACTTCATCTTTAGCCATTTGGATGCGATCTATTATTTTTCCTTGCTCGTTTCTGTCGGAATGGCATTTTATTATCGGAGAAAAATTCTTATAAGCAAAGAGCAAAAGCTTCTTTTGTTGGTTGGGCTGGCACTTTTTATTATACCTTTATTTATGTTTTTCCCTAGCAGGAGGTATGTTTCTGTTTGTGTTCCATTTTTTATGGCATATGCTCTGCCCATTTGGATAAAAAGAAAGTTTTTTTTAATAAGTATATTTATTTCTTTTGGAATAATATTAGTAATACAATTTCTATATTATCTTAGATAGATTAAAAAGAGTTTGGATAAGTGACTGCGATCAACGGGAGTAATAGGTTCAGAGATGTGAAATATTATGAAGATTTTTGGTAGTACAAAAATATGCTAGAATCATTTCTTAGATTTCGGTTCAGAATATAGTCATTGTGATTATTTATTGTGAAGGGATAAAGAAAGGGCGTTGGTCAAAAATGAAAAATATCAAAACACCTTCCCTGTTAGATTTTTTGTTAATTCATGTAAGGAAAATTAAATATTTGTCACAATTAATCAGGTGGAGGGCGCAGGGAAAGCCTATTCCTCCGCCTCACCTTTTCAAGCAACAGCTGCTGAAGTTTTATTCGAATGCATACGGATTAAGGACTTTGATTGAAACTGGGACATATAATGGTCAGATGATCCAAGCGATGGATAGCCATTTTGATTCTATTTATTCTATTGAGCTTAGCGAAGAATTGTACCATAACGCAATAAATAAATTTCATGGAAAGCCAAAAATAAAACTGATCTATGGTGACAGCGGGAAAGAGCTGGGAAACATAATTAAAAAAGTTAATGAGCCTGCCCTTTTTTGGCTTGATGGTCATTATTCTGGGGGGGGGACAGCGAAGGGAAGCGAAGAGACCCCAATTGTTGAAGAGATTCAGCATATTCTTGACGATAAGGATAGAAATCACGTCATCCTTATTGATGATGCCCGTCTTTTCGGAAGCAACATCGCTTACCCAGCCATAGAAAGTATCGAGAGGCTTATTAAAGCAAAATGGCCTCAGGCTAGAATTGTCGTCAAAGATGACATTATACGAATTACCAGAGGATAAAGATAATATGAATATTGAACAAATATTTTGTCCTGTTTGCAGCACTTTAGAGCACAAGACTCTTTTCCCTGATCATAATCGTCGTGATAATATTGATTGCTCTGGTGTTTATGTGCAATGTGTAGGATGTTCTCTGGTTTATCTTGCGAAACGGCCTCCCTGGGAAGAGATTGTTAAATGTTATTCTTTTATGGATGAAAATCAGCCTGAAAGCATTAGGCATAATGGTGAGAAAAAGTTAAGTCAAGAGGTTCAAAAACCTGTGCCGGGATGGAAACAGATATTACGCAAAATTTATTTTCGCCCTCATTCTTGGCCGCTTGAAATTGTTCCTCAAGGAAGCAAAAGGCTTTTGGACCTTGGGTGTGGAAGCGGTGTAAAGCTTTTTGAATTTGCAGAACGTGGTTATGAGATTTGGGGTGTGGATGTAGGAATTGACGCAATTCGTCTTTGCAGAGAGATTCTTCCTCAGGGGTATTTTTTAAGAGGGGAATTGCAGCAAACAGGCCTCCCTGATGGGTATTTTGATTATATTCGAATAGATAATGCGTTAGAGCATGTTCCGAATCCCAAAGAAGTGATTAGGGAATGCCGGCGTATTCTCAGTAAGAGTGGTAAACTTTTGATTTATGTTCCTCATGGCAGGAGTCTGAGTATGAGGTTTATGAAGGGGAATTCTATTTCTTCGTGGATACCGTTTCATCTTCAGCTTTTTACACGAAGATCGTTGAAACGATTGTTGGTTGACGCGGGTTTTAATGATACTCGTATTTATGGATACAATCCGATATCCTGGTTGCCCATGAGCATTATGCAGGGGAAAGGTAAAAATCAACCTATAGCGAAATTTAATTACCCGCGCTGGTTGGCTTACATATGTTATCCCATAGGCTGGGTTGCTGTAAAAATTGGAATAGCTGAAGAGCTAGTGGCGATAGGAAAAGAGGGATAAAAATAAAATAGAGACAGAAACACTTTATTTTTTGTTTCTATGGAGCCAATATTTTTTATGAATAAAATTATTGTTAGAGTTAAGGGGGGGCTGGGTAATCAGCTTTTTTGTTATGCGGCGGCCCGTCGTTTGGCGTTGGTCAATAGCGCAGAATTGGTTATTGATGATGTGACGGGCTTTGTGAGGGATGTTCAATATCGTCGTCAATATATGTTGGGCCGATTCAACATTGCAGCACGAAAGGCTACGCCGGCTGAGAGAATGGAGCCTTTTGAGAGATACCGTCGAGGCATTAGGAAATTGCTGTCTTGCCGTATACCTTTTGAGAAAAGGTCTTATGTTGAGCAAGAGAGTATCGATTTTGATGCTCGGCTTCTAATGCTGAAGGCAAAAGGGACAATTTGTTTGGATGGGTACTGGCAGAGCGAGAATTATTTTAAAGATGTGGGCGAGCTCATTCGGCAGGATTTAAGGATTGTTTCGCCTGAAGATGAGGTAAATCAGAAAATGGCTAAAAATATTTTGGCTTGTGATGCTGTTGCAGTGCATATTAGATTTTTTGATAATTCGGAGAAGCTTAATAGTCTAAATAATTTAGAAAAAGAATATTATTTTCGAGCTTTTTATAATATAAAAAAAATGACAAAAAATCCTCATTTTTTTATTTTTTCAGACAATCTTGATGCTGCGAGCAAAATGATTGGGTTACCAGAAAAAGAAATTACATGTGTGGATTGTAACCAAACAGATGACACTGCTTATGCAGATCTTTGGTTAATGACTCATTGCAAGCATTTTGTCATTGCCAACAGCACTTTCAGTTGGTGGGGGGCATGGCTGGCGGAATCCCGGAATCCCAAGTCTGTGATTATTTCTGGCAATCGGTTTCCGAGTAAAGATACGGTCCCTAGTCGTTGGATTGTCTTATAGTGTGGTTGTAAATTTATTGGAAGGAAGAATGTGATGGGAGCGTTAGAATATATAAATTGTCCGCTTTGCGATTCGCAAAAGAACACAAAATTATTCTTAGGGAAAGATTATCTGTATTCGAAAGAAGAATTTTCGGTTGTAAAGTGTCATGATTGCGGACTTCAATATACAAATCCGTGTGTTAAGGAAGATCAGATCGCATCCTATTATTATTCAGGTTATTCTTCACGTATGAATTCTAAGCTCCCCAATTTTTATAAGGGTGAGTGGGGTAGGCTTCAGCGGTTTTTTGGAAATATTCATTTTACAATATTAGAATTAATGCGATCGATCAATGCCAGGAAGGTTTTAGAGATAGGGCCTGGGAACGGAAGGTTGCTCTATTTTTTAAAGGCGCAAGGCTATGATGTCTCTGGAGTTGAACTAGATAGTGATCTTGCACGTAATATCTGGGATATGGGAATTCCATGCTATTGCGGCAACTTAGACACGGTAATGGATGAGATAGGTGGAAAAAAGTTTGATCTTATTATTCTGTGCCAGACGTTTGAGCATCTGTATGATCCCAAGAAGACACTAAAAAATATACACAGCCTTCTTGCAGAAAAAGGATATCTTTATATGGCTTTGCCCAATAGCGGTTCAATAGAGGCAAAGTTGTTTGACAAGTTCTGGCGGGGTCTTGATTTACCGCGGCATATAGTCCATTATGATAAAAAAACGGTTGGGAAGATTCTCAGAAAATCCGGATTTGATGTACTCCGGCAGGGAGATTTGATTTTTCCTTCTTCTTTTGTGGAAAGCATCGGTTTCCGTTATTTTCAAGATGCTAAAATGCCGCCAACCTTATATTATTTTTTATACTATTTCCTAAAATTGACCGGTCCTGTCTGCCGAAAATTATTTGGTTCAGGTGTAATGACGGTGTTAGCAGCCAAGAGGCAATTATGAAAGTCTTGTTTATAAACGCAATAGATAGTTTAAAAAGAATTGAGACGGTCTATCCGCCATTAGGATTGGGGTATTTGTCTGCTGTTTTAAAAAGGCGCTTTAAAGATATGGAGATTCGGATCGTTGATAGGGACATTAAGACCGTTCTTAAATCTTTCTCTCCGGATGTGGTCGGCATCTCGGCTGTTTCACAAAATTATGGAAAAGCTATAAAAATGGGAAGACTATGCAAATCATTGCAAATTCCAGTTTTTGTCGGTGGAGTGCATATTACGTTATTGCCCGATTCCTTATCTCCGGCGTTTGATTTTGGTGTGCATGGAGAAGCTGAAAATACGATCATTGATGTTATGGAATATTTAAGAAAATGCGGAACTTTTGGTTTTTCAGATATGCAAGATATTAAAGGGCTTATTTTACATTCCGAAGAAGGGGTCAAGCTTACTGAGGCCAGACCCCTTATTGAGGACCTTGATTCAATCCCTCTTCCTGATCGGGATTTATTGAATATCCCAATAGGACAAAGCACCTATATGTTCACATCCAGGGGGTGCCCGTATAAGTGTATATTTTGTGCTTCAACGAGATTCTGGGATAATGTCAGATGGTTTTCAGCTGACTATGTTGTGCATGAGATCGAAGTGATATTAAAAAAATATAAACCTTTAGCGATATCTTTTTATGATGATCTTTTTATCGGGAATTTGCCCCGGCTGAAGAAGATCGTTGATCTCCTTTGCGCGAAAGGCATACAGAAACGCGTGGAATTCGGATTCGCTTGTCGCGCAAATTTAGTTAATGACAGATTGATCAAGATTTTAAAGCCTTTAAAAGTAAGCATGGTCTGTATGGGGTTGGAATCGGGATGTCAGAGGACATTGACGTATTTGAAAGGTCCGGGGATAACGGTTGATCAAAATTTGCGTGCTGTTGAAATTTTCGCAAAGGCGAATATACGGGTTCAGGGTACTTTTATTATTGGATCCCCCTATGAAAATGAAAAAGAGATTTTGGAGACATTGGATTTTATTAAAAAAAGTCGGTTGAGCACTTTTGAAGTGTATACATTAAGCCCTTTCCCAGGAACCTTGATCTGGGAGACAGCAAGGCATATGGGTGTCGTGTCAGATAATATGGATTGGGGTCGGCTGGCCGTTGATTCTCATTGTTCAGAAAATAAAATATTGCTTTCTCAAATTCAACCTGAACGGCTGTTGGCATTATGCAATCTTTTTGAAAAAGAGAAAAAGAGAAAAAGATTGCGTTTATTTTGGTACACATTCCGGAAATTTCTTCAAGATCCGGTGTGGATGATCAAAAAGATCTATTATCGTTATCTGAGGGTGATAATTTAATGAACATCTTGATTTATGGTGAAGAATGTTGGTATGGTGTTGTGCCGCCTCTAAAAAAAGCGTTTGAGTCCTTCGGCGCTAAGACGGATGTATTTGATTGGACGCAGTATTTGTTTCGGTCAAAACAGGTTAATATGGTTAATAGAATTTTAGATCGCGCATTTTTAAAGAATGTATCAGCTTATATTAACCAGGCTTTTTTGAAACAAGCAAAAGAAAGACAGTATGATATTATTTTTATTCTTCAGGGTGGACGATTGTGTGCTAAGACGATTCTGTCTTTAAGAGACGTGTGCAGCTGTATTGCGAATTGGAATATTGATGATTTTTTTAATTCCAAAGTAGGGATTGAAGACGCCATGTCTTTTCAGTGCTATGATTTAATATTTTCTGCTCGGAAACATCTATTTGAAGAATATTATGCAAGGGGTGCAAGACGGATGGAGCATCTAGATTGGTTCTATTATTCTGACAGGCATTTCCCAATTGTGGCTAATGTGTCGACCCTATCTCAATGGACGAGTGACATTGTTTTTTTAGGAACATGGAGCCGTCATCGGGAAAAGGTTCTTAGCCGGTTAGACGGTTTTCATGTTTCGATATGGGGTAATTATTGGCATAGGGCGGACAGGGCGTTTCGTAATAAATTCCGTATTTTATATAAAGAGGCGTGGTTTCAGGAAATGTCACAGGTGGTAAATTCATCCCAAATAGTGCTAGATGTTTTGACAAAGGAGAATCGAGATAAAACAAATTTAAAAACATTTCAAATTCCTGCCTGCGGCGGATTTCTTTTAACCGAAAGGACCGAAGAAATATTAGAGTTATTCGGGGAGGGGAAAGAGGTTGCCTGTTATGGTTCAGAAGCAGAAATGATATCAAATTGCAATTATTATTTAGCACATGAAACTGAACGGCAGCAGATAGCCGGAAGCGCTTATGCCAAACTAATGCAAGGAAAACATACTCTGCAGGATCGGGCGCGGAAAATATTCGATGTTTGTTGCAAATTTTCAAGATAATGTAAGGAAGCTCCTTGATCATGGCTATGGATGAGAAAAAAGTTTTTGTTGTAATTCCTAATAAGAATGGTGTTTGCCATCTTTCTTATTCTTTGGCCTCGCTAGCTGAAACTTTATATAAAAATTTTCAAATGGTCATTGTTGATGATTATTCTATCGATGGATCTGTGGCATTTATTGAAAAGCATTATCCAACATGCAAAATAATCAAAATGGAGGTTAATAAGGGATTTGCGGGAGCCGTTAATCAGGGCATCCGGTATTCGTTTGAGCACGGGGCTGATTATATTGCTGTTTGTAATAATGACGTTAAAGTATTGCCTGAGTGGATAGATTTAGTTGTTGATGTTTTTAGGAAGAATAAAAACATCGGGTTGGTTGGTTTTAAGGAAATCCTTAAGGAAAGGGAAGCTTTGTTTTATGATTGGAATGCGACTAGTAAGGTTAAGTATAAAGAAGTGCATGGGTTGCCTGGGTGCCTGTATGTTTGTCCCGTGGAGATATTTAGAGCGGTTGGCTTATATGATGAGTCTTATTTTATGTATGGTGAAGACAATGACTTTTTTTTGCGGCTAAACAAATTGAGTTATTCCTTAATTCAAACAAATATTCCTGTATGGCACTACGGTGAAGGTTCTTCTCAAGGTCAGAAGTTTTTTGTCACATGGTTGGCATATAGAAACGCCTTAAGGGTTGCAATCAAGAATAAAACTTTTGCCGAAATAATTTGGTTGGTTTTATCGTTACTCAATCAAGGCTGCAATCCGTTTTTATCAAACAAAAAGGATGATCCGAGTTGCAAAAGGTTGAGGCGATATAATATAGGTATTAATTTTATGCTCATTCTTGGGAGTTGTCTCTGGAACATAATAAATATTTTTTCAACATTGAGAGCGCGGAATGTTGTAATAGGCAAAGTTAAAGAGAGATTCCAAGGGAAATAATTTTTATGGTAGTCCTTAATGTGCTTTTTGGAGATGTTGAATGAAAATTGCAGTTATTAATATAACAGCAGGTGGAATAAGTGGAGGATATCGTAAGTATCTGCAGCATATGATCCCTTTGTTTTCTCAGCGTACAGAGACTGAAGAGATATTATGCATCTCGCCTCATGCGTGGGGAGTTGAGAATTGGTTCGGGAATATTGAAAAGGTGGAATTTTATTCATATAAGAAATTCAATATGCTGAAAACATCCAATAAGAAGATTACGAAATATTTAGATGATTTTAGTCCAGATGTTTTGCTTGTACCAGTTGAGCGATGTTTTTCATATAAGAACGTTCCGGTTGTTAATATGCTTCAAAATATGGAGCCATTGGCTTATTTGAATGAAGGCAATCCTTTATTTGAAAAGTTGAGGAATTTGCTTCGTGCGCGAACTGCTAAAAAAGCCATGGAAAGAGCTGATAAAATAATTGCTGTTTCCAGGTTTGTTAGATCATTTCTAATGCAAGACTTGAAGATTTCGGAGAGTAAAATAGAATTGATCTATTACGGGATGGACGATGTCAGTGATTGTAATGTTGTTAAATCGCGCAATATACCTATTGGCTGGGAAGAAAAGTTTATTTTTACTGCTGGTTCGATTCGGCCGGCTAGGGGGCTGGAGGATTTGCTGCAAGCAATGCGGCGTTTAGGCGATGGGGGCGGAGAGTCATTACATTTGGTCATAGCAGGAGAGGTAAGCCCTAATATGGTAGCGTATCAAAATAAATTGAAGAGATGGATTGAAGAAAAAGGGCTTCAGGATAGAGTTTGCTGGACAGGAGGGTTGGTTGAAGAAGAGATGAGGTGGTGTTATAATACTTGCAAAATTTTTGTAATGACCAGTAGGGTTGAGTCTTTCGGTCAAATAGCATTAGAGGCATTGTCGCAGGGAGCAATGTGTATATCTACAGATAGCTCATGTTTGCCGGAAATTTTTGGTGATGCAGCAATTTATTATTCACCTAAGGATATCGATGCTTTGGTTAAAGCTATTCAATCAGTTTTAAGGTGGGGTCCTCAAAAGCAGGAAAATGTACAGAAAAAAGCAAAAGTTCAAGCGGTACAATTTTCTTGGGATACTTGTGCGAGAAAAACAGTTAAGCTATTAGATAAAATCTTAGGTGACATCAAATGAAAGAAAATAGCATGCGAATATTAGTTACAGGCGGTTCCGGTTTTATAGGCACAAATTATATGGATTCTTTAGTGCAAAAGGACATAGAGGCGTTTATTAATATTGATTTTAAGGCTCCGCGAAATCCTGAGCATAATAAATATTGGCGAGATTGCAATATTTTGGACAAGTCTAAGTTTGAGAAAATAGTAAAAGATTTTGCGCCAACACATATTGTGCATTTGGCAGCAACATGTGGTTTGGGTAAGAATATGGACGATTTTGCAGCAAACACTGAAGGTGTCGAAAATTTGATGTGTATACTTAATGGTGTTCCTTCGGTTAAACATGCCATATTTACATCTTCATTATTAGTCTGTGAACCAGGTTATATACCTAAACATGATACAGATTATAAACCTTATACTGTTTATGGAGAAAGTAAGATGCTTGGCGAGAAGATTGTCCGTTCTAGAGAGAATCTTGCTTATACGTGGACAATTATTCGTCCTATTTCTATTTGGGGTCCTTGGATCGTAGAACCTTTTACGAACTTTTTTAAATTAATTTCTAAAGGTTTATATTTTCATATAGGTTCAGGGCATTGTTTAAGGACATTTGGTTATGTAGAAAATACGGTTTTTCAGATGCAAAAAATATTGTTAAGGTCGCTAGAAAACAGCACAAATGAGACTGTATATGTATCGGATAACATCCCAGTAGATTTATGTGATTTTGCTTCTGAGGCAGGGAGAGCAATAAACGGTAAGAAGATTAAGCATATGCCTTTAATAATAGTAAGGATGGTTGCAAAAATAGGTGATTTTTTAAAAATGGTGGGATGGAAAAATGTTCCGTTAACAAGTTTTCGACTTAAGAATATGCAAACAGAACTAGTTTATACAGATCTACTTGAGCCTATTGCTAAGATATCCGGGCCTTTGCTTTATGATTATAAGGCGGCTGTTGATAGAACTGTTAAATGGTTGAAAAAAGAAAAGATAATTTAAGGGGAGTTTTATAATGAAAATATTAGTGACGGGTGGAGCGGGCTTTATAGGCACAAATTTATGCAATGAATTAAGGTCTAGGGGACATGAGGTTATAGCGTGTGATCTCTATAATACTGATCGAGATGATTATATCAGATGTGATGTTGGTAAAAGCCGACAGATTGAAAAGGTGTTTGAGCAATATGGTCCATTTGATTATGTTTATCATTTGGCTGCTGAGTATGGTCGCTGGAATGGCGAGGCGTATTATGAGAATCTTTGGCAGACAAACATGATCGGCACAAAGCATATGATTAGGATGCAAGAAAAAGAGAAGTTTAGAATGATCTTTTTTTCTTCAGCAGAAGTTTATGGTGATTATGCTGGGGAAATGACAGAGGCTGTGATGGAGGAAAATAGGATAAAAGATACTTATCAAATGAATGATTTCGCTATATCCAAGTGGGCAGGAGAATTATCTTGTCTTAATTCAGCGAACATGTTCGGCACAGAAACTGTTAGGGTGCGTCCGGTTAATTGTTATGGGCCACATGAAGAATATACGCCGTATAGAGGCTTTATACCGAAATTCATTTTTCATGCACTGCATGGCAAACCGTATACAGTTTTCAAGGGGCATAAAAGAATCATAGATTATGTTGAAGATACATGCAGGACATTTGCAAATATTTGTGAGAATTTCAAACCAGGAGAAGTCTATAATGTCGGGGGAAGATCAGAGTGGGAAATGGATATCAGTGAATATTCTAACCTGATTCTAGGGACGGTTGGTGTTTCTGAATCGCTTGTGACGTACAAGGAATCTGAGCCATTTACCACGAAAGTCAAAAAGATGGATTTTTCTAAAGCGGTAAGAGATCTAAAGCATGATCCCAAGATTGACCCTAAAGAGGGGATCAAGAGGGCCGTCGAGTGGATGAAATGGTTTTATCGTCTATAGAAACGTATCGAGTTAATTCTTTAAATAAAGAGATGAATGTGAGTAAAAAGAAAATAAAAGTTCTATTCGTTTTTGGAACAAGACCAGAAGCCATAAAAATGGCTCCTGTTATTAAAGAATGTCAAAAAAATAAAAGTAAATTTAAATCCATAGTGTGTGTTACGGCGCAACATAGGCAAATGTTAGATCAGGTTTTGAACTTGTTTAGCATTAAGCCTGATTATGATCTTAATATAATGACTAAAAAACAGTCATTGCCGAAATTAAATGCAAAAATGCTTGTCGGCGTTAGTGATGTCATAGAAAAATCTGGTCCTGATATTATGGTTGTTCAGGGAGATACCACCACCACCTATGCAGCCGCACAAGCTGCTTTTTATGCAAAAGTTCCCGTCGCGCATATAGAAGCCGGGCTAAGAACATATGATAAGGGTAGCCCGTTTCCAGAGGAAGTTAATCGTTGTTTAACAAGTGTTCTTTCAGAAATCCATTTGGCTCCTACAGAAATGGCAAGGAAGAATTTGCTTAGAGAAAATTATGATAATTCTTCAGTTTTCGTCGTTGGCAATACAGTCATAGATGCCCTTAAGAGTGTGCAAATAAAACATAAAAAGCTGAATATCAAAAGCAAATGGGAAAGATGGTTTTTAAAGAATTTCGATTTTGATCTATCGAAAAAGAGCACAACGATTTTAGTTACAGGGCATAGAAGAGAAAGTTTTGGAAAAGGGTTTATGAATATTTGTAAAGCCTTGGGTGATCTGGCGAAGAATAATAAGCACATACAGATTATTTATCCTGTACATTTAAATCCAAATGTGCAAAAACCAGCTTATGAGATCTTAGGTGATGTGGCCAACATACATTTGATATCGCCTTTAGATTATGAACCTTTTGTTTTTTTAATGAATCGAGCAAAACTTATTTTAACAGATTCAGGAGGCGTTCAAGAAGAGGGGCCTTCTTTTGGCATTCCTGTTCTTGTGATGCGAGACACCTCTGAAAGGATGGAGGGTGTTAAGGCCGGGTCTGCAAAATTAGTTGGAACACATGCAAAAAGTATTACATCTCAGGTTCAAAAGCTTTTAGATAACAGTATTGAGTATAAGAAAATGTCAAAAGTTGTTAATCCTTACGGAGATGGTAAAGCAAGCCAAAGAATTATGAAGATAATAGATGGTTATTTCAGGAGGAAGAAACATGACAAGTAATGAAAAAAGAATTCAGTTGGTGAATGAATATTTAATGGAGTTGAATTTAGAAAAGAAGCTCACACAGCATTATAAGGACAGGAATATTTTGGTGACGGGCGGAGCAGGTGCTATCGGCAGTAATTTAATACTCGCTCTTTCTGAATTGGTTGGCAGTGGCGGTAAAGTTGTTATATTAGACAATTTATCGTCGATTAGGGAGAAAAAGTCTTGGAATGTTGTTCCTTTGGATAACATCATGTTTGTTCAAGGAGACGTGAGGAGTGATATTGATCTAAAACGCGTTTTTAAAGAAGACATCTCTATGGTGTTTCATTTGGCAGCTTTTTTTGCTAATCAGAATTCTATTGATTATCCTGAAACTTCAGCTGAGGTCGATATCATTGGATTGATAAAACTTCTGGAGTATTCACGTCTAGGTGGCATCGAAAGAGTGGTTTATGCGTCCAGCGGATGTGCCATTTATGGTTCTTATCCTAAGCTTCCTCTAAAAGAAGATTTTATTTCTATGCACTTAACCACGCCTTATCAGATTAATAAAATGACCGGGGAGATGTACTGTAATTTTTATGCACATCATTATGATATGCAGATCGTTAATTGTCGTTTTTTTAACTCTTATGGGCCGGGAGAGGTTCCTGGCCAGTATCGCAATGTTATTCCGAATTTTATTTATTGGGCAATGAAGGGCCAGTCTTTACCGCTTACGGGGACGGGGGAAGAGACCAGGGATTTTGCTTATGTATTAGATCTAGTACAGGGACTCATTAAATCTGGTTTTTATCAAGAGGCCGCTGGTGAGAATTTTAATTTGGCGTCAGGGAGAGAGATCAGTATTAAAGACATGGCTTTATTGGTAAATGAGACGACAGGAAATAAGGCGGATTTGATATTTAAACCACGGAGGAAATGGGATACGAAGCTAAGGCTGTTAGCGTCTATTGAAAAAGCTCAAAAGTTAATACATTATCAGCCCATGATAGAATTTAAAGATGGGTTTTTGAAAAATATTGAATGGTTTAAAGATAATTGGGACATGATCGAGAACATGGCCGATTTTACACCTGGAATGAGTAGCGCGGTAAGAAATGAAAAAGAATAAAAGCGTCCTAATAATTACAGAACGTTTTTATCCAGAAGAGTTTGGGATTAATGATTTGGCATTGGCTTGGCGCGCTAAGGGCTTTGAGGTCGCTGTCTTAACACAATTACCCAGCTACCCTTTTGATAAAATTTATGATGGATATACTAATAAATTGTTTCAAAAGGAGAAATGGGAAGGGATTAAGATTTACAGAGTTTGCTCTTTGATGGGATACAGAAAGAACGTATTTTTAAAAGTTTTGAATTATTTATGGTTTGCCTTTTTGGCATCGTTTACGGTATTGTTTATCGGGCGAAAATATGATGCCATATTTGTTTATCAGGTCGGTCCTTTAACACAGGCGATTCCTGCAATGATCGCCAAGACATTTTTTCAAATAAAAATGTATCTGTGGACGTTAGATATTTGGCCGGATACGGTTTACGCCTATGGATTTAAACGGGGGAAGTTTTCTGCTAAATTGTTGAATTGGTTTGTTGGTTTGGTTTATAGGAATTGCGAAACGGTATTTATTTCTTGCAGGGGGTTTAAGGAAAAGATTCAATGTTATGCGCCGAATGCCTGTATCGTTTTTGCGCCGCAATGGGCTCCATCTGAGATGAATTTTCGCGATATACGATCTCAAAGGTGTTTCCATGAAGGATTCAATTTTACCTTTGCTGGGAATATCGGAAAAGTCCAGAATTTAGAGAATGTTATCCGGGTTTTTTGTCTGGCTCAAAGGCGATACCGTGATATGAATTTAAACATTATCGGAGATGGATCGCATTTAGAGTGTTTGAAAGATATTGCCAGCAAGGAAAAAGTGCAAAATGTGTTTTTTTGGGGAAGGCAGCCGTTAAAAGAAATGCCGCAGTGGTTTGAAGAAAGTGATGCATTAATTATTTCCCTGGTTGATAAGCCGATATTTTCATTAACTGTTCCGGCGAAATTTCAGGCATATCTCGCTTCACGTAAACCCATTTTTTGTGTGATGAGAGGAGAAACAGCCTCATTGGTGAAAGATTACAATATTGGGTTGATTGCAGACCCTGCTGATGAAAATGCGATTCAGTCGGGGTTTGAGAATTTTTTTAATTTGCCTCAGGAAAAAGCTCGAGAATTTAAGAAAAATATGCATATCCTTTTGGAGAAAGAATTTGATCATGATAAGGTGATCCAGAGGATGACAAAAAAGATTTTTGATGTTTTTGCGGCAGAAGAAGGAGCCTCTTCGTGAATATTTTAGTTACTGGGGCCAATGGTTTTATTGGGCGAGCATTGTGCCGTGTTTTAACGGTGCAGGGGCATGTTGTCCGGTCTGCGGTGCGCTCTGTAGAGAAATTTGAACAGCTGCCGGATGGTGGTGAAAAAGTTTCTGTGGGTGATATTGGGTCGAATACAGAATGGTCATCAGCATTGGAGGGCATTGACGCAGTCGTTCATTTAGCGGCCCGTGTCCATATTTTTAAAGAATTGACCGCTGATTCACTTGAGGCATTTCGCAAAGTGAACGTGTTGGCAACTGAACGCCTGGCGCTAGCAGCTACAAAGGCAGGAGTTAAAAGATTTATTTTTATCAGCTCCGTCAAGGTTAATGGCGAGGGAAGTTCGCAGCCATACACTGAGAGCGACTGCCCTAATCCTCAAGATGCTTATGGAATCAGCAAGCGTGAAGCTGAGGATGTGTTGAGGATAATCGCGGCTGAGACAGGGATGGAGGTTGTTATTCTACGACTGCCGTTAGTTTATGGCCCAGGGGTGGGGGCGAATTTTAAGAATTTGACTAAGCTTGTTGCTCTTGGCGTACCGCTGCCGTTTAAGAATATTGATAATCAGCGCAGTTTTATTTATCTTGGCAATTTGATAGATGCTATTGCTGTATGCGTTGAACATCCTAAGGCTACAGGAGAGACTTTTTTGATAAGCGATGGCGAGGATGTTTCTACTCCGGATTTAATGAAAATAATAGCGAATGCATTAGGTAAGAAGTTAAGATTATTTTCTTTGCCTTATGGTATTTTAAGGATATTGTGCAAAATTGCAGGCAAGAGTGAGCAGTTGGAGAAATTGACAGGGACTCTTCTCGTTGATAGCAGTAAAATTAGGGATTTGCTTGATTGGAAGCCACCCTTTAGTCTTGAGGAAGGCATCAAAGAAACTGTGAAGAAGGGTATTAGCGTTTAGTATATGGTATGCAGTATGTAGTATATGGTATCTAGTATGGAGTATGTGGTATGTAGTACTCAGGATGGCGTTGAGCGGATATGTCCCACCTTCGCGCAAGGCTTCGGCGGGTAAATCCACCTTCGCCGTAGGCTTCAGGCGGATAGCGGATAGTGTTTAGTGGATAGAGAGAGATTTCTATTCTTTTAGGATTAGTTTGTTGACATATTAGACAACATATACTATACTTATGTTGATATATAAGTCAACAATAAGTAGCTGTATAGAGCATTAAAAGGATGCAAATATGAAAAATAAGAATCTTCAGAGCACAAGAAAACAAATCGATGCCAAGCTTGTGAAAATAAAACGATTGGGAGCAATGGCGCAGCGTCCGTCTAAGGGATGGATTTATGTTATACGGACGTCTCTAGGTCTTAACGTAAGGCAGTTCGCTGAACTCATGGGTGTTGACAAATCACGGATTAGCCGTATGGAAAAAGACGAGATCAGGGGATCTTTAACGATTCATTCTCTTCGCCATGCCGCCCAAATTTTGGGCTGTGAGCTTGTTTATGCATTTGTTCCTTTAAAGAATCTTGAGGATGTTGTTAGAAAAAGAGCAGGGGTTGTTGTCCAACAACAACATGATCGTAGTTCGCATACGATGGCGTTAGAAGGCCAGGAATTGGATCAGCAACAGAAGAAGTCTTTTTTTAAAGCAGAAATTGAACAATTGTGTCGAGAAACGCCAAAATATTTATGGGAGAGGTCATGAGTAAATCAAAGATCTATCCTCAGGAAACTCCTCTTGACCCTGATGAAGAAAATGGATTGCTGATAGCACATATCACAACCCGCAAGGAGCTCAACTATTGGGAACAGAGCAATATTGCTCAAGCCATGCAATGGTTAGCTAAGAAACAACAAAAAAATTCTTTAACTGTTATTTTTATTCGTAAACTTCATAAAAAGATGTTTGGTATGGTTTGGGCTTGGGCTGGAGAGTTTCGTAAAAGTGACAAAAATATAGGTGTTCCAGCACGGCTTGTTGCCTCTGAGCTACAGAAGCTTTGTGATGACGCTGAGTTTTGGGTTAGAAATAAGACTTTTTCTAGCGATGAAATTGCTGCGCGCTTTCATCATCGTTTGACGTGGATTCATCCATTTCCTAACGGCAACGGTCGACACGCACGTTTGATGACGGACCTTTTTTTGAAAACTATTTTTAATGCGCCTTGTTTCACGTGGGGTTCAGTCAATTTGATACAACAAGATTCTGCGCGAAAACGTTATGTTAGCGCGCTGCAATCTGCGGACGCTGGTGATTTTAGGCCATTGTTGGATTTTGTTAGGACATAAACCGAACATGGCGATAGCTTTTTTTTGAGCAAGGCATCAAAGCAACTGTGGGACTTCAGAGGGAATAGCGGATAGCAGATAGAACATAGCTGATATTGGGCGGTAAAGAGCGAAATGTGAAAAGTTGGATGAGGATTATCGATGTAGGTTGAAGGATAAAAAGAAGAATC
>JAVCDE010000009.1 GCA_030765185.1 Candidatus Aceula meridiana
ATCATAAGTAAAGCGGTTATGATGACCTATGTGGCCAGAGGGTTAGGCTATTGCTTCGAAAATAGCCACTACCTCAAAATGTTCACTATTCAGTGGACATTTATTAGTAATTATCTCGGTTTGCGTATGAATATTGCATGTTTTGTAATAAGTTTGCCATTAGACGCCAAGAAAAAACTCTTGATAAACTCGGACTAAATGTATACACTTATGCATAACTACTGACATAAAGTACGGAGGAATAATGAAGGCAAAAACAGACAAAATAATTGAATATTTTAAGAGTCACGGTGGAGTAGCCCGATTTTCTTCGATTCGAAAAGCAGGGTTTCATCCTGATATGATTAAGAAAAATGAAAATGAAAAGAAGATTGAAAAAATAGGAAAAGGGCTGTATCGGCTGGTCGGGGACACTATTGGATCTCATCCAGATTATGTCATTGCGTCACTTCAAACATCAAAGGGTGTGATTTGTCTGTTGTCCGCACTATACTTCTATAGAGTTACTAATGAGATACCTCGGTTTATAGATATTGCTATTTCCGCAGGATCACGCGCGAATAAAATCAAATATCCTCCAGTTAAATTTTACCGTTTTTCACCCGACACATGGAAGGCGGGGATAGAGAAGCATGAGATCGAAGGACATAAGATTAAAATTTACTGTCTGGCAAAAACAATTGCTGATTGCTTTAAGTTTCGTAATAGAATCGGAATTAACGTGGCCAGAGAGGCGCTTAAAGTCGCTGTTGCCGAAAAACATATTGAACCTAAGGATATCATGGAATATGCAAAAATTTGTCGTGTCGATAGGGTCATTAAACCAATACTGGAAACTATGCTATGAAGAAAGAAATAAAAAACATTGAAGCCTCAATTAAAGCTCAGCTTAAAAATAAGGCAAAAGAAACAAACCGTCCTTTTGCGGAAGTTCTACAGTATTACGGTATGGAACGTTTTCTTTATCGCTTTAGCAAATCAAAATACGCTGATAAATTTGTGCTAAAAGGCGCTCTTTTATTTGCGGTATGGCAGATGCCTGAAAGACGAACCACACTTGATATTGACTTTTTGGGTCGTTTCGATAATCAAGTAGCAGCTATCGAAACAGTGATAAAAGGTGTGTGCGATATTCCTGTAGACCCTGATGGGATTAAGTTTGATTCGACCGCTGTTCAAGGACGCAAAATTAAAGAAGATACTGACTACGAAGGAGTACGTGTTAAATTTACTGGTTTTTTGGATCGCGCACAAATTCCGATGCAAATCGATGTTGGCTTTGGAGATATTGTTCATCCAAAGATTAGGGTTATTGATTATCCGGTTATTCTTGATTTCCCCAAACCTCATTTGAATGGGTATCCTCAAGAAAGTGTGATTAGCGAGAAATTTGAGGCCATGTTTAAGCTTGGGCTTTTGAATAGCCGAATGAAAGATTTTTATGATATCTGGCTTATGATGAGACAGTTTGAATTTAAGGGAGCAAACCTTGTTGAGGCAATAAAGAAAACATTTAAGCATCGAAAAACAGATATTCCTCATAATAAACCTTTATTTGCTGAAGAAATTTATGACGAGAAGTCGGATAGACAAATGCTCTGGAGCGCGTTTTTGAAAAAAGGAGACATCCAGCATGCTCCGGATACATTGTCAGTTACAGCTAAAGCGATAGAGGCTTTTCTTGTTGAGCCGATTGTTGTGATTAACAAGAAAGTTAAATTTGATAAGATATGGAAATCACCGAGAGGGTGGAAATGAGAACCTACGCCATCGGGGATATTCATGGCGCGTACAAAGCGCTTATGCAATGTTTTGAGCGATCGAAGTTTGATTATAAAAAAGATCGATTGATCGTAATGGGCGATGTTTGCGATGGTTATCCTGATGTTAAACAGTGCATTGATGAGCTTTTGAAGATTAAGCACTGTGATCTGGTTATCGGCAATCATGATATGTGGGTTCTGGACTGGGCATTACGTGGAGATAAACCAAAGATCTGGACAAGCCAAGGCGGTGATCGGACTATGGCCTCATATAACGGCGGCCCTATGCTGAAGGAGCATGTTGAATTTTTAAAAGGCGGAGAGCTTTGGATTGAACGTGATGATCAGGTGTTTGTGCATGGAGGCTTCAATCCAGATGTATCGCTTAAGAGTCATAGCGTTCAGGCGTTGGTCTGGGATAGAACACTCCTTGATATGGCATGGAAGAAGCAGACAGATGGTCGCAAGTGCCAATTAGGCAAGTATAAGGACATATTTGTCGGTCACACGACAACGGAGCTTTACAGCACACTACAGCCTATTCATGCGTGTAATGTCTGGAATCTCGATACAGGTGCCGGCTGGTCAGGGAAGCTCATGATTATGGATGTTGATTTAAAGGAATACTGGCAGTCGGATTTGACACCGGGCATATATGGCGGAACGCCTGATAAGGTATAAACAAATCTTTTTTGAAGGGGGACAAAGGATTATGGCAAAGAAAATATTTAGATTGAAAATTATTCTTGACGATATTTTACCTCAAATATGGAGATTAATTGAGGTTGAGAGCAATATTACGTTTTATGAGTTTCATCTTATTATCCAAGAGGCAATGGGCTGGACGAATTCTCATCTGCACGAGTTCACTGCGGGCAATTTTAGAATAGGAGACAGAGACGAAGAAGCGTGTGAATTTGGAAATCCTCCGGAATGGGAAGAAAGAGACAAGAAATTAAGTGATTATTTTTCAGAGAATAATACAAAGGTAGACTATACGTATGACTTTGGTGATAACTGGGAACATACGATCATGTTGGAATCGATAGAGAGTAAGAAAAAAGGAATAAAATATCCAAGATGTATTAATGGTGAACGGGCTTGTCCTCCAGATGATTGTGGTTCATCTCCGGGCTATTATCGATTACTTAAGATATTGTCTGATTCAAAACATGATGAATATGAAAGCATGAAGACATGGGCAGGAGATTTTGAACCGGAACACTTCGATAAAGAGGAAGCCACACAGGGGATGCAGAATCCTGTAGATTTATCAGATATGCTTGAAGAAGATTATTTGGAAGAGGATGTTCTGGAGTTTGTCCCTGAACGCAAATGGGATAACTTGCCACCTGAAACCCAAAAAATGATCTTAGATAGCGTTTATTGCGGGCAATGTAAGGATCTGGTAACTATGATTAATTTTTCTAGGACAACACAAGAAGATATGGAGATATTAAAAGGCAAGTGCTCTGTATGCTCACATGATGTTGTACGGACAGTAAATTAGTTTTTCAGGCAGAGAAGAATGGAGAAGAGAAGAATGGAGAAGAGAAGAATGCATAAATGGGGATAGCGGCCATTTAATTTTTCATTGCTATGTTTCAATTCACCATCATCTTAAACTTTTCAAGAATAGAATGCAGTTTCCCATGTAACAGCAAAGTGATAATGTCCCTTTAGAGCAAAATGAAAATGTCCCCTTTGGAAATTGTTATAATACCCTAAAGAGGAGGTATTATGACAGAAGGAGACATTATCACAATGAGGCAGGAAGAATTAAGGCGGTTACATGTAATTAAAAAAGTCTTAGCTAAGGAATTAAAACAAGTAGAAGCGGCAGAGAAGTTAGACTTAAGCTATAGACAGACAAAACGTATAACTAAAAGAGTTAAAAAAGAAGGTAATAAAGGAATAATCCATAAATCAAGAGGGCAGCCTTCTAAAAGAAAAATGTCTAGTAAAACAAAAGATAAAGTAATTGAATTGTATCAACAAAAATATTACGATTTTGGTCCCACGTTTGCGAATGAAAAGCTCTTTGAAATTGATAAGATAAAGATAGGCGTACAAACTCTTCGTAATTGGCTTATTAAAGAAGGACTATGGCAAAGACAGCGTAAGCGTAAAAAATATCGCCAGCGGCGTGAACGTAAACATTGTTTTGGAGAAATGGTTCAGTTAGACGGCTCACATCACCCCTGGTTTGAAGACCGAGGGTCTAAATGTGTACTTGAAGGCTATATCGACGACGCTACAAGCAATAAATACGGCCGGTTCTATGAGTATGAATGCACAATGCCTGCTTTTGACAGTCTTAAGCGGTATATAAAGCATAACGGCATACCTCACAGTATATATCTAGATAGGCATTCTACCTATAAATCAACCAAGAAGCCGACAATCGAGGATCAATTAAACAACCGGAAATTCTTAAGCCAGTTTGAAAGAGCAGCCAAAGAATTAGGCATAATAGTAATCCATGCTAATTCACCTCAAGCTAAAGGAAGAATAGAGCGTTCCTTTAAAACAGATCAAGATAGATTAGTAAAAGAAATGC
>JAVCDE010000019.1 GCA_030765185.1 Candidatus Aceula meridiana
ATATTTGGCATACTTTTTTGAAGAAAATGACAGTTATGAAGGATATGGGACTTCCTTGGAGAGTTATTTTCTCTAAAGGGGGAACTTTTTTAGTTTCTGAGTATCTAAAGGAGTAGATGGCAATGATTTAACAAAAGAAAGGAAAAAATATTATGAGAAACACGGGAACAGCATTAACGGTTATTACTCTTGTTGGAATTTTAGGTTTTTCTGGGCTTGCTTATGCGCAAACCTCTGTTAAGCTGACGGAAGAAGAAGTAAAAATGATCGAACAGCATCGAGAAAAGAAGGAAGATATGAAAGCAAGAATGCAAGAAGAGCTTGGATTGACAGAAGAGCAAATTCAAAAACTCGAAGATCATCGAAATGGACATAGAGATCAAATAAAAGAATACAGGGAGACGATGAAAAATCTTCGAGAAGAATTTAAAACTGAGACTGAAAAAGACGTAATAGATGCAGCAAGAATTCAAAGCGTTCATGCGCAGATGAAGGTGCTTGATAATAAGATGGCAGATCATCGATTGGAGGGTATTCTTCAACTTCGTGAGATCTTAACTCCTGAGCAATTTAAGCAGTTTCATAGAAAAAATGAAGAAAAAAGGGGCGGGAGGGATTTAATGCGAGAACACCGTGCTGATCGTAAGGGTCACAGGGTTGATCAAAGAGGTTCTGAAGATATGCCACCACCTCCATTCTTAAGTGAATGATTGCAATGAAGAGGTTTAAGATTAGGAATAAAAATAGGAGAAAAATATGAAAATAAAGTTAATGTTAGCTTTGCTTGTGTGTTTAATGTTGTCGACGCCAGCTTTTGCGCAATTGATTTCTGGGAATGAAGGTTCAGGAAGTGGACGTGGCCAGGGTCAAGGAAGAGGGGGGCCGCCTAAAGAGGCTGTTGAGGCATGTAGCGCAAAGAGCGAAGGAGACAGTTGTAGTTTTTCAGGTCGCAAAGGAGATAATGTGGCGGGCACATGTACGACAAAGCAAAATGTTCTAGTGTGTTTTCCAGAAGGAACGGAAGATGAAGGTAGGGGTTCTCGAAAAGGTAGAAAATAGTTTATTGGTATATTTTTTGGTAGAAATTTAGCACATGACTCACAAGGTCATGTGTTTTTTTTATATATTAATGGGCTATGTAATCGTGACGCAGACTCATAGCCCGAAGGCTAAAATGTCCACCTCGACGGGGTGGACATTGTATAATTGATTATATATCAAGTATTTGTGTAAATTTTAGGCTGAGAATAGTGGACAAATAGGACATTTTTAAACTAACTTTATCTCTGAATCGGCTATATAATTGGAATTTTTGCTTTCTGCTATCATAGTAAGGCGCGTCTTACAGTGAGATAGAGTTAAGACCTATACACCCCCGGGGAGCCAGTTTAATCTCTCTAAATTTAAATAGAGAGATACCAATAGCCCTGAGTAGCTAAACTATTCAGGGCTATTTTTACAGTGTAGGACAGTGAAAAATTCTTTTCACTGCTAAAAATTCCTTGCCTACATAGCAAAAAAGCAATGACGAAGTCCAGGAGGACGAGGAATTTTTTTGTGTTTTGTCGTGTCAAAAGGTTAGGGCAGATATTTTTGCGTTTTTCCCGTAGTGAGCGCCAAAGATGCGGCGAAGAAATTCTTTATTCTAAAATCATTCGAATAAATCTCACCAGTCTATCTCTTTATCTCTGAATCGCGGTTTAATACGCCCACATGGGGGCAGGTGTGAAATACAAAAGAGCGACACTTTTTTATATCATTGCGATTACAGCGTAGCACCAATTATCTTTATTGTTTACGCACCGCGTATTTTAATCTATAATCAAATTTCATATGATAAATAAATTATCGATTTTCCTCAAAAAAACTACTCAAAAATTATACCAACACTTTTTTTATTTACGTGAACGCATGCCGCGCATTGTCATTGCATTCGGTGGGCTTCTTCTTTTAAGCATTATATGTTTCGTTATGTTCATTTCCCTCAGGCCTGAGGTGGACGGCAATATTTTCTTTTCCAGTGATGATCCTCAGTTTCAAAGTGAGCATTTGATTGATGAATTGTTTGTGCGTCAGGATTCTCAGTTGATTATTGCGGCGGAGGGAGACATTGCTTCTGCGACCTATCGGAAAAATGTGCATGATTTAAGTGAGGCATTGTTGGGTCTGAAAGGCATCGCCTCTGTTAATAGTTTGACGCATGCCGGCCCGAACTCTTTAAGAGAAGCCTTAGACAGTCCGCTGTGGCGTCGTTTAATTATGTCTAATGATAAAAAGGCCACGAATTTTATTGTCTTTCTCAATGAGCAGACAATCCCCGAAACAGTTGTTCAGGTTGAGAACCTGATGGCTTTTTTTGAGTCAGATACTTTTCATTTGCGTGCGGCAGGTCTGCCGTATGTAGTTGAGTTAATTAAACGTAATTTAATGCACGATTTAAAAGTTTTTAGTTTATTGGCTTGTTTTATTTTTGGTTTGATTATTTTCTTCATATTTCGATCTAAGGGCGTTTTGATTGGAGCTATGATTTCTTGTGTGAGTGCGTGTGTGTGGACGTTTATGGTTACGTATTTAATGAATGTTCCCATGGGCATTA
>JAVCDE010000026.1 GCA_030765185.1 Candidatus Aceula meridiana
TCTTAACATCGACAGCTACACCGTCCTCTTAAACAACATTCTCTTTACTATGGATGTCGATCCTAACAGCCCGACCTTCGGCGAATACTGGATCTACGATGACGTTAACCAGACGTTCGATGTCATGAAATTAGAACAAGACCTTCAAGCTGTTTATGATTTACGCGAAGAATTAATATCAGAAGGTATGGTTACATTCTTTAATGAAGTCTTCTCAGGCTTGTATTCTAATAGCCAGGGATCGATAGATATCAATATTGAAAATTTAAACCTAATCAGCTACAAAACCATTTTGGACAACATTATTTATGCAGAGAATGAGTACTCCTGGGGAGCATATGAATATTTGGGCGCAGAAGAGTTCGTAGACGTCTTACAGCGATTAGAAAATTTCTTAGATACGGCACGAGGCGGATACGGATTGATATCAGACTTTGAAAAAGTATATGATGTATTGATTCCTATGCAAAATAACTTTACCTCAGAGTTGCTCGAAGGCACTGATCTTACACTTTTAGAGTTCTTATTCGGCTTTGTGGGTGATGCTGAATTTGATGCGGAGAATTTCTTTAGACAGTTACCTTACGTTGCTGATTTAACGCAGGCTATGAGAACCAGACCGGAATTTGCAGAAGCCTTACAGTATTTCTACGAATTTGACAATATGATTCCTGCCGCTAGCTTGCATCCGAAATACTTTGAGATCTACAGACAAGACTATTCAAAGATGAGTGAATTCTTATTCAACATCGCTACACTTACCGGTGAGGATGCTGACAGCAAGGCTTATCCAGACATCGCAACCTATGTTGAGTTAGTCGTTAAGGTGTTTGACAACAAAGAGGAAATTCAAGAAGGATTAAGGAAGCTAGGAAATTATAGATTTGACCTTGATCCTAATGGCTTAGGTTTTGGATATATGATCAGAGGTGGGATTGTTACCTTATTTATATACGACAGCGTATCTTTAGAGCTTGGACTTAAGCAGATTTCTTTGGCTACTTACGCTGTAACATTAGTACCTGAAAATACCACGCTAGCCGAAGCACGTTTCAACTGGTCGCAAGATTCTCAGTTAATTAAGCAGGCCGAGATTATTGTTAATCTCTCCGCACGTGAAGGCGGCGATCTCAGCAACTTCTACAACGGAAACAATGAAAACGGCCGCGTCACAGGTTACTACACACCAGAAGGCAAATTATTATACAAAGAAATGAACTACTACGAGGACTCCGGAAGATTAAGCCGTCAGATAAGAGGTAACCGCGAAACCATTTACGAATACAACGAACGTTACTATTACTATGATTCTAGGCAATCTACTTTTGTCTGGTTGCCAAGCTCAGGAAAGACTGTTATTAAAGGTACTAACACAGTATTGAGCGAGTTTGCCGTTGAGTTTAACTTAGGTAGCGAGACAGCTCAAAAGCTAGTTACCTACTATGATGGTAATGGAAATGTAAGCAAGGCTGAGCAGATAGAGTGGGATGTGATTACCGGACGAACATTAAGAAGCGAAGGTAGAGACAAGGACGTAGAAATGGCTTATGAGTCTGCAGTCTTCGAAGCATTACAGCTACCTAGTGGCTATGTTGTGGCAGACAAAAAGGCTGAAAAATTAAATGACTTTAACTTTGTTGATTTTTCAACTAATGACACTTACAGATTCGGCGGCGCGATCTATGAAGGAAGAAATTATATTACAGGAATGGATAACGTAGGAATTTACGAAAAGTTAGCAACTGACTTCTCGGGCAGAACACGCGTGGTTTGGAAAGGTTTAAGAAACTCAGAAGATAAGCCGGTTTCTATTGCTTATTCTGATTACGCAGATGAATACTTTGGGGCATTTGATAAGCCAACAACAGTAAGGACTTTCTTAAGTGATGTTATGGGCAACAGCACAGGAGAGCAAATATTCGAGTCAGAGTTAATTACAGCACGCGGATTCAATAAATATTTTGACGTAGATTACATCAACACAGACAAAACCACAGATTTAAAGACAGTTGCCGCCTATGACGCTCAAGGCTTGTTGAGAGATCTATATATAGGAGAAATCAACGAGGTTGATGTTGTCGGAAGAGCTATCTATTCTCAGATAAAACAAGAGCTTACATATGATGACGAGTGGTTAAGAGCCAGAAATACAGGATCACGTACCGATACTTATATCTGGAATAACTACACACAAACCACAGATGATGTTGTCCATCAATATGGAGAATCCTTAGGAAAGATAGAAAATGGTATCTTAAAAGTTAAGTTTATTAACAATGATACTGGATTTGAAAGCTATAGCATGATTGTACTAGACACTGGTAGGCCGATAGAAGAAGAGGTTCCAGGATATACATACACCACGCATACATATAATTCTTTTAAAGATCTGTTCGCCAAGCTGCCTGCACATACAAAGGTTATGGGCTTTGACGCTATGACTGGAGAATACTCAGCGCAGTACCGCATGGTTGACAGAGAGTCCTTTGGAGAAGGAAGACAGCAATTAACTGCCAGCGTATATTATGACAACGAATTGATCAAAATTGAAAAAGAAGAAAGGGTGTTAGGTATTGATTATCTCACAAATCAGTCAACTCAATTTGAAGGGGAAGATAGAATAGCCACATACTTCACACATCATAAGGTTGTCGATAAACTTAACAAGCTACCAGAATCTGTTTACACAGTAGTTGGCGGCGAGTTGTTCGATGATATGCACAGAGTCGGTGGCGTATCAGAGGAGTCTACTACCACATGGCAGGGCATACAGTACTACGGTGATTATGAGATTAGAGATGTTAATCGCGTACAAGATTATATTACTGGCGCTACGTTTGAAGTTGATACAAAACAAGCCGGCTTTAATACAATTTCTTATTCCTACTATGAAAGATTTAATCAGATACAAATTATGGACATGTTCCTCGGTTTTGCTGATAAGTCTAGAACATATTTTATTAACGAACGCGGTGAAAAACAATTATTAGAAAAGGGAGCCCGCAGACAGAAGCTAGAAGAAAAAGAAGAAGGCATCAAGACTGTTATCTGGGATGTTGAGAGGTTCTTTGCCAGATACAGCAAAGAAAAAGCATTTAAAGATATTGTCAGAACCCAGTATCTCGTAGGAGCCTACGACAGCGAAAAGATTAAGATCTTAGAACATCAAATAGATGCTACTTATGATTACAAGAATACCTATGAAAAAATGCACAGCTTGGCTTTGTCTGCAACTGAACAATTAGATGGAAAACTCTTTAGAGAATCAAGCAGAAAAGGATTAGATGTCCCAGGCAATAGGGCTTATTGGGATGTTACAAAGAAGCATCCGGTACGAAAGTTTAGCCTTAACTACTATACAGCGCGTGAACTTAACACCGGTACTACTTTAAGCGAAGCCAACACGATTTTAGAAACATTTGCCATTGGTGAAGATGAGGTTATCAATAGACGTTCAACAACTAATACAAATTATAGCTATCGCAATTTAGATGAGAAGCTAGCCGCAATGCCAGACCACTTTAAGAGCAACACCTCTTATGGCCAAGAAAAACTTAATACAAGTGAAACAGAAGGTGTTCGCACAAGCTTAGACTTTGCCGATAGAGCAACTATTTGGCAGGTTGGATACAGCTATGCCGCAGGCACAGATGAGAGAATTGTTTACCGCGACATGTTGACTGGCGCCTGGTTATTCAAGCAAGATATGAACACCATTGGCGATATGTCAGATTCTGAAAAGATTACTGAATACGAGTTAAAGAATACCAAGGATGCTTTAGAAAAAGCCGAGAAAGAATATCAGGATTATTTAAATTCTAAAGGAATCTCTTTCAACGTTCCGGCATCTATTCCTGCATTAGGGCCAGCAGCCATGCCTGAGCTTGGAGAAGATAGACAGTTCGCCAATAACGTGGAAGGTTTCAGATTCGATCGTTTAACAGGCGAATGGTACAACTCAGACAATCCTAGCATTAGGGCAAATTTAGTAGATGGGAAATTAGCTGTTTATGCCGGCGGATTACCTGTAGGCGTCAGCCAAGTTGAAGTGAAAGAAACAACACCAGGAAAATATAAACTACTGCTTAATGGCGCAGAGTGGAATCCTACTGGTGTTGGATTTAGTTATGTTCCGATAGGCGCAGGACAGAAGGACATGCGTCTTAATTCTGAGATTATCGCACCAGAGTTTATGAGCGCACTATCTCATGTCTTTAATGCAACGAGAACATACTTTGCTCCTGAGCAGAATTTATTAGATGCATTTGCCGAAAATGATTTAAGGTCTGTTATCGGAATTCCGCTATTTGATGATCGCCAGTACCCGACAGCTGACATTTTAGAAAATGGAGCTCTTCAATATGTAGAAAAGAATAAAGAGCATCCAGCAGTTCTTTGGTGGGAGCTTACCAACGAGCCTAATGAGCAGTCTTGGTTTAGAGAAGATATGGTAGCTGGACTAGAAAGAATCAATGAAGCAGCCGCTAAGATAAAGGCAATCGATCCTAACCATTTGATTTCAGTAACCTTCTCTAGGCGCAACATTAACGCAGTGGCAAAATTGGTTAAGGATGGCGCGCTTAGCAATGTTGATATCATTGGCGTCACACTTTATGACTGGTTAAATAATCCTTCTATCTTAGATAATGTCAGCGCTATGTTCGGCAAGCCGGTTTATATTGCTGAATTTGGCGAAACATCCGTAAACGGTGAAAGACAGCAAGCTGTCAACAATTTAAACATGTGGAGACTTTTAGATAAGGCTACCAAAGAAGGAAAGATTTTAGGCGCATTTGGTTTTGAGGCTGTAGACGAATGGTACAAGTCAGCCGGCAGCTACTACGCACATGACAAACCTGCTGCTGGCATGGCTGAGGAATGGTTTGGCTACTTCAAGATAAAGGTACTTGAGAGCCTAGACGGTACATATACAACATATGCTATGCCGAAAGAGACTTTAGTCTGGCAGTTCTTAGAGTTTAACAAAGGCATGGAATTACCTGCAGAATTTAAAGAAATAGAGATGCTCGACCAAAAAGACTTAAATGATGCAAACCATCCGTTCATGCAGCAAATTAATTTAAACATCAATGTTAATCATAATATTGATGTGGCTACCACTGTATCAAAAGATTTATTTGGCAAGATCAAAGACATCGCCATCAACAACAGAGGCGATATCTATGATAGGATGTTTGACCTTTCCAAAGAAGCCTGGAAGTTTATGGTCGTTGACGGAAACAAATATTTAGCCGAAAGGGCTACAAGAATCAGTGAAGTTATTAACGATGCACGGTTTGGAAAAATTACGGTATGGAAAGTACAGAAGTTTGATAAGCCAGAAAATCTTGATAATCCAGCACAATTGATTAAAGAAAGCATCATCGTTTTAGAGTTTAGCACCGGAGCAATCTTGTGGGAGATCGCTGAAGAAGACGGCATGAGAATCAAGAGCGTTTATGATTATACATCTTATGATGCAACCGGAGAGGTAGATATCGAAAAAACTATACTACATAAATATATGAGACGCGCAAGCAAAGCTTGGAGCTATTTTGACAGCAATTGTGACAACGTTTATGAAAGCGATCTAAAAGCTGTCTTTGGCGGAGATTGGAAGCTTTATGAACAAGCCAATAGAGAAGATTTAATCTATATGGGCGAAACCAATTGGAGTGTTAATAAATTAAGAAGTGACAAGATGTTTAGCTATAGTGTAAAGAGAGGAACAGAAACAGGCGCTGCGCTATCTAATGATTCTTACCAAAGCAACCCTTTCGCTGATACTAACAATTTACCTGAAAGCATTAAGCTAACTTCTGTAGAGCATAATTATGGAAAAGATATTTTTGCGTTATCTTTAAATATTCCTTGGAAATCTAAATCCTATAGCTTTTCCGCAGATGGCAAGGATGTAATCCTATATGAGACTTCTATCCGCAGACAGGGAACTAATAATAATGTTTCAACATGGGACACAAAAGATGAAATTGAGAATGTAGCTTTAGTCGACACTTACAGTTTGTTAGGCAATAAGCTAAATCGGTCTTTTGGCAATTGGGTAGAGAAGAATTTTTACAGTTGTTATCCGGGATACCCTGTAAAGACAGAGCTAGAGTTCAAAGGCCGATTGGTATGGACTATCGAATATTCTCGAGAGCATAAGAACATTGAAGACGTATTAGAAAATGTGGATGATTTGCCGTCTGAAATTATTCCGGGCTGGGAAAATAGTTACATGGATATTAAGAATTCTCAGTTATTAGAGGCAGCTTATATCACGACAAAGCAGGGTGCTAAATGGGTAGAGTATAGATTCCCTGGCGATCCTCGAGCAAGAAAAGTTATTGTGGACAGAATAGACTTCACGCTTGTTTCTAACGAGTGGCGAGAAAACAAACAGTCGCCTAAAGCAAAGTTTACATATAGGATTAACGGAGACAATCAATGGGGCAGAAGGTATCAACCTAGCGGAAACAAGGATCGCACAACTGGGGATGAAGAGGTTAGAGTATACTTCCCTGATGAGGAGTATTATTTAGAATATTATATTAAGGGAGATCCTCTCGGAAGAATAAGGAGACAGGCTCTTTACAACGATAATATCGAATATGCTTATAGCGAGAACGATCCTCTTATGCCTGTTGAAATCGTGACAGAAAGCAAGACAACAAATGAAGCAGGAGACCTCATTGCTACTTATGAATTCCAAGAAGCTCTTGTTGGACAAGAGATAGAGAAACTTTTCCCTGACGGAGATATTATTAAAGATTTAGACGGCCGAGTAGTAAATATTTATAAAGTAAACGTAAAGAGTGACATCGACGAGCAAAGAAACCGTGCGCTGATAGGCGCAACATTCTGGGACAATGGATTAGTTTTCTTCAATGTTTATAAAGGAAAGTTTGCTAAAGAGCCTCAAGAATTAAGATTGTTCTTTGACCGACAGGGTAAGGAACAACCAATCTTTGCTTATAAATATAAAAATAAGTGGAGCGAGGAAGTTAATCCACCACAGCTTTCTAAGGCATTTGTCTTGTATGAAAATCATCAAATTCCAGAGGAAATTCCTTCTTTAAACAGGGTAAGCCTTGAAGATTATTATAAAGGAGAAAGAAAGAATTGGTGGGGCGGAAATAGTTATAAAATTAGGGTTGATACTATTAAGGGGAATGCTAAGCGTAGTTACGTATGGGTAGAAGAATATCGTGTTCCTTCTGTTTCAGTTCAGCCTTCTGATTCTACTGAGATAGCATCTGAAGAGTCAACAAGAAATTTATTTGAGAGAGAAAAAGAAGGAGGCACATGGCTTGAGACTCCTGTAGAGTGGTTCTTGTCGGGAACATATAAACTTTCGCAATCGACTTCCGATCTTTGGGACCGTTCTTTAGAAGAGGTAAGCCCGTATGTTTCTAAAAAAGCTAGCGATGTCAAAGACGGTATTGCAGAAGACGTGGTAGAGGCAGTTTCCGGGGCCGTTGATGGGGTTATCGAGTATTCTCAAGAAGAGCTACTAGAAAAGCAATTGCAGCAAGTCGAGTATCCTAACGATAAAGAGATTATTGAGCTATATCGCCAAAATAAGAATTTTTCAGACCGTATGCATGATTTTGTTAGCGGAAGAGAGAGTCGTGGAAAATTATACCATAACGGAATCCTTGTTTTATCAAGACCAGACCAATACACATTTGTTTTTGAACCTGGCAGAGGAACATATGAAACTCGTTGGCTAGAAAGATGGAGAAAGAATACAGGCGAAAATAGCATTATTCCTAACGCATTTGACGGAAAAGGTGTTTGGGCGGTATCTGGGCTAATCTTTGCAGGAGCTATCGGATTTGTCGCATTAAATTTAGTTTTCTTATTCATCTTCAGGATTTTTAATCGTCTATCTATTAAATTATTTGTTACAAATGCACTATTTCCTTTCTTCGGCCAGAGAAGGTTGCGTAAAATATTATCTACAAAAGACAATGAAAGAGACTTGAACCTGCAGGCTGATTTCAAGAGAACAGCCGAAGGACAAGAAAGAGTCCCTGCAAATGAACGTGCTTTTGAAGCGGCATTGGATCAATTTAGCACCAGACATCCATTCCGAGAGTTTTTAAGAGAGCGTAGCCGTGTGACAGGCAAAGACTTAATTAGCTTAACCAATGACTATAAAGAATTCTTCATGAGTTTCTTAGGTCCTGATTACTCTGGTGGTGCAAGACAATTTGCAAAGCTAAAGAAAATGAGAGCAGGCAATATGAAAACGGTCAAGGGAAGATATATTCTAGACAACGCTGAGATAGATGAGCTGTTTATGACTTATGCTAACCTAGGGATGGAAGGAAGACTAGCTCACCCTGTCGATAGCATCATTAAGTATGTCGAAGGTGCCTCAAGCAATGCAAAAATCAGTGACCGTGAAGGCCAGGCTTTAACAGATTATATCAAGGAGTATTTAGACAAGTCGGGGATCAACAGGCCAGTACCCTATAAAAGCTGGAAAATGTTAAAGTGGTTATTCAATCTTCCTTTATTAGGGATGGCCATCGCTGCTCCTGCCAAAGCCCTCTGGGATCATATGACTTTCCGGAAAACCACACCTAAGCAGAGAATGGCCGGTCGATTCTGGGCCCTCATCACCATCGAGTGGATTATCTTTAACGTTATTCTTAATGCTTTAGTTATCTATTTTGCTTGGGGGATATTGCCAACCCTCGGATGGGTCGCCGGTGGGCTAATCTTGTTGTTAAACACAAGACTTTCTTATAGATCTATTGCTTATTTTAATTTTGCAAGCATGTCATCAGAAATTTCGGCAGCTATGGGGCTTTCTCAAATAAAGACTTGGAGAAATGTAAGAAAGTATCTTCGCAAAATTCTTAAAACAGAACAAGGAAGAACTGATTATGAAAACTTAATCGATAGATTAGAAAATAGCCCTAAAGGCCCACTTGTCTCTAAAGAGGAAGCAGAAAAATTAAGAAAGCCTTTAAGTAAGCGAAGAGCAACCAGGCGCTTAAAAAGACCAAAAGATTTTGAGGCAGTTCAAGATATTAAGCAATGGATGCAGGAATCTTTAATCAATAAGCCTGAAATCAATTCTGAAAAAGACGTCTTACCTTTTACTTTATGGATATCAGGATTTAATGAATATTATAGAATGCATTTTGAAGAGCTAGATGACGAAATCTCCAGATCTAGCGAAGACCAGATGAATCTTCAGAATCATCTCGGAGCCAGGATTTCGTTGCCACTCGTTTCCACCAAGTTTAAGCGCGCAAAGAAAGCGTACAAGCATCAATGGAAATATTTTATCAATGATTTAATGCAAGGAGTATCAGTATCCGATAGCGAAAAAGCAAGACATCTAAAGATTCTTCTCAATCCAAACACATCTGCGAAAGATACAGCAGAAATTCTTTATCTTCTATTAAAAGGCAAAGACATCGTAATCAGAGATCACGACAACAGAGATGTTGATGTCTATATTAATGATAAATCAGACATTAAGTTATTGATTGAGGATTGGATTAATTGGCGCTCAGAAAATTATTGGAAAACTATAGAGAGCGCCTATTATAGCGCACGTCAGTCTTACAGAAGACAATATAGAAGGCTGGCAAGGATAGGAGAAATTAATGATCCGAATTACGCTAATGAAGAAGAATGGATTAGCAGGCACATACAAATAATCGCATTTTACGGTGTGCCAAACGGTGCAACCGAAAAAGATAGACAAGACGCTGAAGATCACTTTAATAGAAACGGCTGGGCAATAAATAGCCACGGCAATGTTATGCTTACAGGCGGTAAGACTCCGTATCAGGCAAGTAAACTTAGTTCTTGGTCTTTTAGAGTAGCCAATACTGACCATGAGTTAGTTATGGGTGTAGACGTCGGACACAATTTTAACCCTGAAGATTTATCATATTTACCAAATTCTTTACTTGAATTCGTTAACGATCCTAACCTAGCATGGCTAGAGCCAATTTACTGGACTTATTCAGAGAATTTCGCCACCGCGACTAAAGCACTTGCTGTTGCAGAGCACACATTTAATAAATCGATACATCGCGTTAAGAACATCACTGACGCAGAAGGAAACTTCGGAAAAGGTATCTTTAGGCTTCAGCGCTCTATTGAAGATAGAGCACAGCATAGCGAATATAACTCAGAAGATACTGTTCAAAGTAATCAGTATTTAGCTGCCGGCCACACTACTAAGCATATCGAATATATGGTATTCAGGCAGTCTAGTGAAAAGACAAGGTTTGAATCGCAGTCGTTTGTCCTAAGGTTTGGCGCAACAGTAGTCGAAATCTTAATGGGCAAGCCTTGGAAAGACTTTATGCAGAGCAAGAAGACACATTGGGCAATAAAGCATGGTACAACATTCGGTTTCGATTTCTATATCAACAAGGTTTTCGTTGTGCTTACAAACGTTGCAGTGTTTGTGTTTGCCTTCTTTATTCCATGGAATGTTTATGCTTACCTTTTAGCAGCTTGGTTCTTTGTCTCCCTTAGCTATCAGTTCTCTCAGGCAATAAACGCTCAATCAACTGTAACCTTTGAAGAGAGATTTGGGTTAATCGTAGGTATCCTTAAATTTAACCTCATGTTTCCGTTATTGTTTTTCTTCTATACTTCTTTTATCGTAAATCATGCAGTTCAGGTTATCAGAGGGTTTAAAGGAAAGGGCATCTTTAGCTTGAGTCCTCGAATGAGTGATATTGGAAAGAGGCCATTGCAAGATATCTATGAAACAAATAAATATTCAATATGGGTGGGCATATTCTTAGCTGCATTGATTTTGATTATGCCTTATCATCCGCTAGGAATTTCTGTAAATCTCTTCTTTATTGTTATGGGTCTTGGCTGGTGGTTAACGCCATTTATGATGAATCCTGGCAGAAATATTTTTGGTACAATTTTTGTAAATGGTTTTGGAGGAGCAGCTATAGGATTATGGTGGACTCTTAGAGATGTATTTTATAGAGGCATTGCGCTAGGATTGCCAAGAATTTTGAAGAAAGCTCGCAATGCTTGGATAGCTTCAGGCTTAGTGCGAAAGATGAAGAAAAAATATGCAGGAGATATAAATAGAATAAAAACAGACACTGATTATATTCGAAGAGCGAAAGAGGGCATTAAGCTAGAAGATAAAATGTGGGAATCTTTAAAAGTGAAAGAAAAGAAAGCAATGTTAGAAATCTATCATGTCAACACCGGAGACAAATCGGAACAAGACAGCGAAACATTAGCAAAAGAAATGCTTCGTTCTCGCGTGGAAAGAAAAGCATTATCAAGAAATCTCAAAAGAATGAGAAAGATAGCTTTAAAGATTGCAGCTAAAAATGCCGGTATTGCAAAGCAACAGGATGAATTGTGGGAAAAACTCAGCAAGCAGGCAAGAGGGTCGTTATTAAGGATATATTCTGAAGAATCCTTAGCAAAAGAAATGCTGCGGAGATATGTGCAAGAGGCTGTATTGTCAAAAGACTTGAAGATGAGGAAAAAGGCTGTCTCAAGAATGGTGGCTAAAAATGCCGGTATTGCAAAGCAACAGGATGAATTGTGGGAAAAACTCAGCAAGCAGGCAAGAGGGTCGTTATTAAGGATATATTCTGAAGAATCCTTAGCAAAAGAAATGCTGCAGCGATATGTGCAAGAGGTCGTGTTGTCAAAAGACCTGAAGATAAGGAAAGCGGCCGTCTTAAGAATGGCAGCTAAAAATGCCGGCATTGCAAATCAACAGGATAAATTGTGGGCAAAACTCAGAAAACAGGCAAGAGAGTCGCTATTAAGGATATATTTTGAAGAATCCTTAGCAAAAGAGAAATTATGTCAATTGGTTGAAGAGAAAGTTATATTAATGGATAAGGTGATAACGAGAGAAGTTGCCTCAAGGATGATATACAAATATGCTGATAGGATAAGAAAAAATAGGGACAAGACTGATCTTGATGCGCAACAACAAGAGAACCTTAGGATAGAAAATAAAATGTGGAATAAGCTCAGCAATAAGGGAAGAGAGTCCTTTTTGAGGCTCTATATTGAAGAAAGCTCAGCAAAAAGAATATTGCGCACTCTTGTAGAGCAAGCAGCTTCTTCATCGCTTAAGAATTCAAGAATTAATCAGACAAACAACAATCGGAGTTCTGCCAGCAGCAACGCTATGTCTAATAACAATGAATTATATAATAAATTGCATAGATTAGTTAAAGGCATAATAAAGTCTATTTATTTTATTTGCGCAGGCTCATTAGCAGTTGTATTTAGCACAGTTTTTGCCGCCTTGTTTGTCGCTATGGCTTATGTCACGATAATAATGCCAGTGATTGCAGGGATGGATAAAGCAGGTGTTGAATTTTCTGATATTCTCGACATTGCTAAGATTATAGGATTAACGTTACTTGGTGTTGCCATTGTCGGCACCGTTGTTTACAGTATGCTTTATGTCATTAAAAGAATGATAAGTGCATCATGGTTTAAGAAAACATTTATAAAGCACTATTCATCAATAACGCAAAGTGATTTGAAAGAATTATTTGATAGATATGAAAAAAACAAAATCGCAATATTATTATCAAAAGTTCCTCACCCTATTCGTGCAGCAGAAGAAGCAATGCTAAGTGGCTATATCATGATAGCAGATGTAATTAAAGAGTTAGGGTTAGAAGAAGTATATAGACCATTTTTAATAAGTGAAATTAGTAAAGGCGAAAAGGTAGAGAATGTCATTGCAAGGGCGATATTATTGGGCTCGCAAGCAGAGATAGCAGAGGAACTAAATCGAATTCTGAGCTTGACGAAAGAAAAAGAAAATACGCAAAACCACTTATTGCAAGAATTAAACAATGTTGGTCGATATGTACATGATTGGGAAAAAGAGGTCGCCAGATTAAAAGATTTGCTTGAAAAATATGCTGGTCAGGAAGAGGTAAAACCATATCTGTTCCTAAGGGAATTTTCTACGGGAAATACGTCGCCGTATAGCCCCCAGACATTAGAAACTTATCTTGAGGAGATTACTTTGAGGGAAGTAACACCTTACTGCGAGAAGTTGGCAATGACTCAGAAAGAATTTAAAGCTAAGGTTAATAAAAAAATTGTTGAACTTCAGGATAAGCTTGATAATCAGGAAGTTCGCTGGAGAGAAGAACTAGAAAAGTTTCAGGCCGAACTATCAGAATCAGAAAAGAAGAAAGAAGAATTAATAAGCCGCTTATTAAAAATTATAGAGCCTGGCTCTTCCTCCAACATCTCTCGCTTTGTTCCAACCACTTCTCTCCAGCAGAAGATAGCTCAGATGATTAAAGAGTCTGGTAAAGGAGAAATTGTTACAGTTGCGTTTGATAGAGGTTCTAAAGAAGCGCAGATATTCAAAGTAGAGCTACCTCAGGTTGATTTAAGAAAAAGAGCTAATTATGAGCTTCTGGCTAAGTATACAGTTATAGAGCTTTATAATCGAGCAGGCATTTATGGGGCAGAAAGAATTCTTATCAATGCGTCCAATCAACTATTTAATGCAATTCGAAGGGAATTCAATGCTTCAATAGACGGAAACTCCTCTAAAGGATACCACGTAATCGGAAATTATTTCCACCTCGTATACGACACACCATTTAAGTTCCTCCAGGCCTCTAAACAAGAAATCCTTTCTTTAGTAAAAGAAGAATCAAAGAAATCCAAAGTCCTAGATCCTAAGTACGGCAAGATAGTCGGTATCGATATCGGCAAGTCCGACGTAAAGAGTGTAGCTATGATTAATGGAGAAGTAGTCGCCTCTGATAGGTTTGACTGGTCTCCTGAAGCCATCACAGATACCAAGGATCACGTAGCAAACATCAAGAAATCTATTCAGGCCGTATTAATTAAATCAGGAATAAAAGATTTAGACGCCATAGGAATATCTATTAACTTAGCTGTCAATGACAATAAGCCGACAGGACTAGGTCCTGTATTGAATGGTGTAACCGAGAGAGGCCAGTACAAGACAGAAACATTCAAACAACAAATACACAGTCTAGCTAAGACTATGGGCTTAGAGTTTAATGTTCCGGTGTTTATTCTTAACGATGGTGATGCCGCGGCTGTTCAAGTATCTGTAGATATGAATCTTCCTAGCACTTTGGCTATCAGCCTTGGGTCAGGTTTAGCTGGTGGATTTGTGGATGCAAACAACAACGTTACCGATTGGCTAACTGAGATGGGCAATGTTCTTATAGATATAGCTCAAGATGCAACCGGACACTCCTTCTCTAAAGTCAAAGGTGCTTCACAACAATATCTATCACAGCGCCCTGTGTTTAGATTAGCCGGCATTCTTGGCTTAGAGTTAAAAGGCGATACAGAAGCAGCACAATTAAGAGATGCGCAAAGATTATTTAATGAAGGCAACAGCGAACAAAAGTCTAAAGCAAAAGCAATCTTTAAAGAAATAGCTCTTTATATTGCTACCTTTGCCTCTGTCACTAAAGACATCCTTCATCAAGACAACATTGTATTATTCGGCCGCGTAACTGAAGGCAAGGCTGGAAAGATGATGTTAAGAGAAGCCCGTAGATTATCTGAAGAAAACAATTCTAAGGTTAATATCATTTTCCCTGAAATTCCAGAATTAACGAAAGAGCAGCAAGAACTTATTCAGACACACGGACAGGCTATCGGTGCAGCTTACTATGCTTCACAGAAGATTTCTTCCTCTAACGTCACTAAGCCAACAATCATCTTCGGCGGGCCGGATGGGGTGTTACTGCCTTTCGATCAATTCAGAAAGTCTGACCTAGATGACTCTATCGTAAAAGGTAAGCTTATAGAACTTCTACGCCAAGGATACCAAGTCGTCGTAACAACTGACCAACGATACTTTGATGAAGATGAATTAGGAGAACAAGGCCTTGAAACAAGACTTATGCAGTATATTCCTCGCAATCTAAGAAAGAACATTACTGTTTATCCTTCTGCCGGAACTTTAAAAGTAACCTTCACTCAAGAAGGCGCACCGGTCACAAAGCATTCCTATAACAACAACACCTCTATGAGCCTAAAGCTTGCGAATCAAATCAAACAAATCATCGAAGACGTTATAGAAAAGGAATACTGGTCTAAGTATAAAAAGAATCCAGCCTTCTATAGAAACAGCTATCCAACATTCACCTTTGAGCAAAGAGCTCCTAAGGTTGTTCTCCATAGAGTTGGCAACAAAGTATTCGGAATCACAATCCTTTACTTACCTTCTAATAAGCTTCCGGCTATCAACAGCAAGTTAGTCTCAGAAGGCAATGATGTGAGAAGCATGATTCTTACTAAAGTTAAAAAGACCTTATCTCAAGAAGTTCATGAGCTCATCTGGGATGAATTAACCATTGATCCACGCGGCCGCGTCTCTATCGATATCCGAAAGCGCGGCACAGGTAAAGACCATGCCATCCGTCAGCACTTAATAGAAAACGCCATCGCTCCTGAAGACGCCATCTTCTTCGGAAACCTTGATGAATTTTCTGAAGACCTACCGGCTAAGAATGTCAGGGGCATCAACCGCCTTGCCAATTCCAAGAAAAAAGATTCTAAATTTATCGCAATCGACCGAGGATTAGGCGGCATCTATTACTGGCTGAAATTCATCCACGAGAATCCAGCTAAGTCCATCTCTGAGCTCGTCAGCGAGTACATCTCTTATAAATCACGTCATCCGGCGCTTGATGCTGCTTTAGACTATGCCTCTGTGATTACCTCTGAACATAAATGGAGAGAATCAACTCAGGCTGAGAAAATCAATACTCTCTATGATATCTACCAAAAATTCAACCTCACTCGAATCGACGCCCCATCCTGGACCATTCTTTACAAACATGCATTTAATCTTGATTCAAAGTTAGACGCCGTACTAGATGCGCTCATCAAGAGATATCCCGGACTCAAGACCGTTGGAGGCTTCTTCAAGCATGCAGATTCATTATTTAATAAAAATAAAGGCCTCGACTTCTTTAAGTTCTACGAAGCTGTGGATGTTCGGGTCGCACGCAACAGCAACATTCTTCTTGATATTTACCTCAAATCATCAAGATCCTCTCAAGAGTTTAGGCAAGAACTTGATGCTGTTAAGGCCGCTACAAAATTAACTGTCGCTCGCATCTTGGCCGGCTACTATCAAGACGGATACTTCTTTAGATATAAGAAATCAATCCTGCGTAAACAGCGCGCACGCGCTCCGCCAAAGATCGCTTACCTTGGCGGCGGTGGAAAAGCAACCACAACTCTTCTTCAGAAGTTCGTTGCTAAAGGCTTAGAGCAAATAGCCTGTATTATCTCTTCTTCTGATGACGGCGGATCAAGCTGGACCATCATGAAGAGCCTATTCGAGAAGCTTGGCTTCTACTTTATTCCTCCTGGAGATGCCGCAGGATTAAACATCTTCTTAAGTAATGATCCTTTCAAGATCTTTATATTATTCTGGATTGAGGCATTAAAAGATAGTCTTCCAGAATACCTAACCACTAAGGGAAGAATTACCGCAGATAACGTATCAGACGTATGGATTAAGAGAATCTCTGAAATATTAATCTCCTTGAATGATGCTAAGAAGAAGAAAGAACTTGAAGACATTACCAAGGCAGACTTAACGCTCTCTAAAGATTCTATCGTTTTCCTCTCAAGTCTTTTATCCTTAGGTGACTTAATTGACAGAGACCTCGTCTCTGAGAATATTTTTGATGTTATCAATTCTTCTACCGCAAATCTTTTTCTTATCGGTGATGCTTATGACACAGAGGCCATTAAGTTTGGCAAGAGCCTTGAAAACACAATAGAAAATCCTCTCATGGATAGATTTCTTGACCTAGGTAACAAGCACCCTCTTGCTGTAAGTTACGATTACGAACATTCTTCGCTTGTTGCAAAGAATGAGGCCGGTGAATACATCAAGACACAGACGATCATCACGGACAAAGCCCATAAGCACATGATGACAGACCTTTACTTTACTCACCGTGCAGTCGTTGATGTCGATAATCCTGTATTCTTAAAGCCAGGAGAGGAAAACTATCCGGGAGTAAACGAGTACGCTATAAAAGCTTTAAGGGATTCTAAAGAGATTGTTATGGGTAACGGATCTCTCTGGACATCACTTATGCCTGTTCTTTTATATCTGGAAGTCGCCAGAACCCTCATTGAAAAGAGAGCTCAAAGAATTCCTATCATATTTATCGCAAAGATAAAGTCAGATCTTGAAACGGCTAAAGGCGTCAAGATTGAGCAAAAGGGTGATAAATATTATTTAACCGTAGAAAAACAACTTACTCTTTTAGACCAACTCGAAGCGATAAGGCGTCATATCTCAAGAACACTGGGTGAAGAGGTTGCTCTTAATCAGATCTTCAGCCAGGTTGTTATTCCAGACTTATCTGCTAAGGCACGTGAATCTTTAAGAAATGACCCAGAGGGAAGCAGGGTTGAGATAAAAAGTAAAGCATTAGCTGAAAAATTAAGAAAAGCACTTGAGAAGGGTGAGGCACAAGTAAGCAAATACTTAGAAGGCGCACAGCCAGAGGTAACTGCGGAACATATTCAAATTTTGGAGTCTCAAGGGATAGAAGTTCTTAAGGTTCCTGAAGACAAGATAACAGGAATTGATAAGAGAAAGCCTCTCTACGACAATGATTACTTAGCAACGCTTCTGCTTAATGTTGGGAAGATAACTGTGAAGAATACAGCGTCTTCCGGAAGTTTAATCAAAAAATCAACAACGCTGCTAACAACAAAGGAATTGAAGCGAATCGATAGAAAGTATAAAGAAATTCTTGCTGTCTATAACGAGAAGGGCGAATTTCATGGCAACAAGAAGAGAGGGGAAATTTATAGCGAGGCAGGTAATTTTGTCAAAATAGCTGATGTTATTGCGTTCGGATCCAATGGTTTTGTTTTGCAGAGGAGAAGTAAGCCGCAATCTCCCGCAACATTGTCTGTCCACGGAGGGCATGTAGAGCTTGGAGATTGTCCTGTTGAGGCCGCCGTCAGAGAAGTAGAGGAAGAAATCGGCATAGCGATAGACCCTTCTAGGTTGATCCAGGTGGGAGAAGGCGACTTGATGTTTAAGATGCTTGAAAATGATGCAGTAGAAAATCCTCATATTGATGAACAAGGGCGATATATTTCCAACTCGGGAGTGAAGGGAAGAATTGTTAATCGATTTATGGCCGTTTATGTTTTATTTATGACGCGAGAAGAAATAGAGAAAGCAAAGCAATATGTCGCAAGTAGAAAGGCTAAAAATCTCAGCGATGTCGATGTCCGCAACGAAGTCAGTGAGATCGTTGAGAAGAATATAGAGGAGCTCATTGAGGATGTAGCGATTTCTCCAGCGGAGTATGCTACAGGTATTCGGTATTATTTAACGTGGCAGAGATCGTTAAGTCTTATTCAGAAAATCATTAAAGGCACGGAAACAGCAAGATTAATTAAAAAAGATATAAATTGTGATATTGCAAGACAAGCTGGAGAAGCGGAAGAGGCGTCCTCAAATATTTTATGTATATGCAATTCTAATTTTAATCGTAGTCCAGCGATAGAGCTAGTATTTGATTATTTAATTAAAACAGCAGGCATGATTGACAAGCTGTTAGTTGATTCAGGGGCAGTAGAGCAGGAAAGCAAATTTGGCTGGGGAGGTGTTAACGAAACACTTGCTGATGCTTTTAGAGCGCAATTTAATGTTGAACCAAAGAGGATACTATCAGAACCGCTATCTTTAGAACAGATAAGAGAAGCCCATATTATTGTTATAGCAACAAATAAAATTAGACAGAAAGTACAGGGTAGATTTGCTGGTGAGTTAGGGAAGAAGAAGATATTTGTTATGGAAGAGCTAGAACAGCAGATGGACATTGTTGAATTCAGAAATAGTCCAAACGATGATGCGTCAATTTTATTTAAATATTGCCAGATTATTGATGCGATGATTTGGCCTTTGATCATTCAGTCGCAGCAGAAACCAGGGGTATTGTCAAATGAAGATCTTGCGATAAAGGTTAAGCGCGATCGTTTATTATTGTATTTGAAGAAAACACCGTTAAAGGAGGAATTAGCTGTTTCTGAATTATCAAAAAGATTTGATATTCATGAAAATGTGATAAGAGCAATGATTCGCGAGAATTTTAAGTATCCAGAGAGCTCAGACTCTTATTTGGATGTACTGACTGAGGGTGGCAAATCAACAGATAAGGTTAAATTATTTACTGCTATCCATAGGGATGGGGATTGGCATTTAGGGATACAGGTTATACTGATAACTTCTGAAGGAGAATTCGTATTATTCAAACGCCCTAGCGGGAAATTTGGGTTTATTGGTGGACATGTTGATGTTGGAGAGGAATCAAAAGTAGCAGGAATACGAGAAACGATAGAAGAAACTTCGCTTACGGTTGTTGATCAAAAAAGGATCATTCGTGTTGGAAGATTTAAAAAGGAAGGAATTCTTGGTATCGCGGGAATTAAGCTTAATGATTTCTCAGAATTTCCAACAGTTAATATTTCGCTTAAGGGTACGGAAAAGAATGTCGATCTTGAGGATATTTATGTTTATATGCTGAACAGAAAAGAATATAGACAATTGCAGAAGATGGCTGATGAACAAGATGCTTTGAAAGTTAGTGAAGGGGAGCTTTCTGGATTAACAACCGAGTCTTTTGAAGAAATAAGCGATGGGCTGCAGCATAGAGCTGAAAGATATTCTATTGGCAGTCAGATGGTTTTTAAGGTTGCTTCTATAAAGAAAGGTTTAAAAGATATAGCAGGGGCACTTGTTCAGAAGGAAATTATTAATAAAGATAGAAAATCAAACGAAGATTTCTCATCGTCAATTAATAATTTAGAGAAAAATTCCGTAGGATATACAAGATTAATGCAGAAGTTCTGGTCTTTGTTTACTAATAGCATTAAGGACGGGATTTCTAAGGAAGATCTAGCCTTCTTTAAAACAAGACGTAATCTAGAAACAGGTAAGTTGATTAATATATATTGTGCTTCTTATTCTTTTTGGATTGATGCAAAAACAGAAATTGGTATTAAATTATCAGATTTCCAGAAAAAGATGATGAAGGTGCTTCCAGCTGATTTGCAAAATAAGATAGTCTTATTTAAAAATTTTCATATAACGATTGCGGTGCCACTACGCGACATAGATAGTCCTTATTCAGAAGAAACAATTAATTTTATTGCTAATGATTTAGATGGGATTGCCTCAGAAGTAAAGAGTACTGAGTTTGACATCGTAGGATTAAATGCATTTCCGGGAGGCATCTTATTTGCTCAAGCTTATCCTGTTTATGATAATAATGGAGAATTTGAATTGGATAAATTCGAAGAGGCAGTGAACCAGAGAAGCCCGCATGCTTTGCATTACGAGTCAAATGTCTTTCACATAACGCTTGGTTTCTTAAAAGATAAATTAACACCCAAGCAATCAGCAGAATTTGTTGATTCTTTAGCTAAATTGCGCACTTCTCCGATAGGTAAATTAAGAGTAACCGAAATGCAGCTTGATTATTACAACAATTTACTTATTCCGGAAAAAATATTAAAGAAATATTCGTTATCGTCATCAGGTATTAGAGAAAACAGCAAAAACTTCAAACCGTTTGAGAAAATCACGGAAGACGCAGTAACGATTGATGTCCTTTATCAAAGACCGGGTCAAAACTTTCAGCAAGTGCCCCAGGTAAAAATACCTTCTTATAAGGATACTAAGAATGGGAAATTATCGTCAGCTACTGAAGCTCTAGGCAGAGAAGGATATTCAAGAGATGAAGAATTCTTAACACAGAAAAGCAAGAACGCGGAGTCGACAGAGGAAAGATCCAGGCAAGAGCCGTTGTCTTCATCTCGAGGCAATTCACCGGTTGAGTCTGCGCCGAATATGCCTATCTCAACACCGGTTAAAATCAATGCGCCTATAACGCCGATACTGCTTATGCCATCTGTGGTATCTAGCGCAGCATTCTTGTTGAGCCGAAACGCAAAGAACGGTAAAGCAGATATGCCGATAGGCATTTTAGGAAATGGTCTTGCCGAATGGTTCGCTGAAAATAATAACAGTGCACCAAACGTAATCAGAAATAAAAATATTGATAAAAACGAGCCGTTGTCAGTTGCTTTTTCCTCCCGTGGCGGGATATTAAGCAGATTTAAAAAGACAGCGGCTCTTCTATTTATACGGGCGGCTCTTCTTTCTATAGAAAAGCTAGCACAAAAGCCGTTGTCAGTTGCTTTTTCCTCCCGTGGCGGGATATTAAGCAGCTTTAAAAAGACAACGGCTTTTTTATTTATAAGGGCGACTCTTCTTTTCATAGAAAAGTTAGCACAAAAGCCGCTGTCAAGACAGCTCTCCTCCCGTGGCGGGAACGAGCTTGAGGCAGCGGCATCTTCTATTGTTCAAAAAACAATCATTGTTGCCTCAATCATCCTTTCTTTAATCTTCTTGACCCCGACTGCAACGCCAGCACAGGCACAAACAGAAAGCTATTCTATCGAAAACGTTGACTATTTAACTGAAGCAGATGAACAAAAACTTTCTGTGGCTATTAGCGAAATAGGGTATCCGCAAGATTTTCAAGAATTTTATGCTGCTGGCTTTGAGCAAGTTCTTGCCGATATCGATGCTTATGAATTAGGTCGTAGATGGCAAGAGTCTGATATCGATGGCTATAAAGATATTATGAAAGATTTCCGAAAGCGCATGCGCAAGAATGATTACTTCCAAAGAACCTATCCTTTAAGCAATAAGCCTCGCAATCCGTTTGTACAAAAATGGGCAAATGCTTTGCGTCTAGAGGAAGGACATATCTTTGATGTTGTCAAAGCCACTGAACTCGGGCGTGTAGACCAGACTGAACAATTTAAAGATTATCGACTTCATAGATGGCAGAATCATGTTCTCTATTTTATGTTGAAAGTGTGGGGCATCGACTTTGATGTCGTAGCAACAGAGAAATATTATGTTTACCTTATTGAGCGAGATCGAACAAAAGATACTCTTGCCCCAGAGCTAACGCATCTTTATCTTGATGGCTACGAGGGGGTTTTAGGCGCAGTGAACCTAGAAGACGAAGTCTATACTCTTAAGGGGCAGCAATGGATAAGCGATATTACTGTTTCAAAAAAGACCTTTTGCGAGAATACAGCCATGCTTGCTACGCCACCACTTAGAGGTTTCTTTTTTACTCCATATTATTTTCATTATGGCCAGAACGAATCTGACTTCTTAAAAGCAGACATGTATTTCGGTTATGCGTTTGCTTATCTTAATGCTGAGAAATATAGTAAAGGAATTGAATATCTTACTCGAGGACTTAGACTAAATCCGTTTGTCAAAGATCGGTGGATTGAGCTTGCACGTATTTATCGATATTTAGCATGGCTAAAGACGAGAGGAAAATATCAAACTCAAGAGTCCTCAGAGTCTTTATATAAAAAAGCTGCTGCAGCTTATAACGAAGCCATTGAGCTTGATCCATATGACTTAACAAAAGTTTTTGAATTAGCAGAAGACGTTTATTTAGAAATAGGGGAGATTGAAAAAGCAGAAGAATGTTTTGCTAAAGCGATCATGCTCGATATGCGCGTTAAATATCGGATGGAGCGGTTAGTTAAAAAAGCGGAGAAAGATCAAAAGAAAAAAGACCAAAAGGTGAATAATAAGGCTTCATCGAATAATGAAACAAAGTTAAATCTACTTCAAGCTTTCATTAATAGCGAGGATGTTTCAAAGTTCCTCCCTCTCAAGCTTCGAAACATTGAACAAAGAAGTAACAGCGGCATCATCTCCAGCGCCTGTGAATCGCTTTCTTTGGCAATTTCAAAAGAAAAAAATAAATCTTCATCGAATTCAATTTTAAAAACTGATGTTATAATAAATTTAAACACGTCAAGCTGGGGAGATTTACCAGACCGTCTTACCTCGTCCGTGGCTGGTGGGGGGCGGTTTACCCCGGCTTGGCGTGTTTCTTCTTCAGCGGCCTCAAGTGCGCAAAACGCTAGAAAATTCAACAAAGAACTTGAGATTTTTTGGGATATTTATCAAGCACTTATTAGAGCTGCACTAAAAACGAATAATCATATTTTGACCCGCCAAGAGATACGAGGATTTATTAACCATTATATCCTTGTTATCGATAAGGACAGAGACCTTGCTTCTGAATTTCTAAAAATTTTAGATATTATGGATTTTCGCCCGCCTCAGCTGTGGGATGCCTATCCGCCGGCTTGCCCTAAGGTTGAAAAACGTTTTTATGAATCTTTAATTATCAGGAATCCAGCGCCCTTTGTGGAAAAAGGAAAGTTAGATTTTAGCGCGGTCCTTGATTTACCTGAAGGAAGAAAAATTAGCCAGGATGAATATCATTTTCTTTCAAAGCTTCGTGGTGAAAGAAACAGCCTTTTGGTGGATCCTATTTTTATTGTTGCCCGCATTGAAAGACAGTGGGCGCTCTATAATCTGCAAGGCATGATTTGCAAGGAGGTTTTTAAAGAAAATCAAAAGACGGGAACTTTTAAAATTTTGCGAAACTCAAGATTTTTAAACGTTTTCGATACATGTTATTTTAAAAATCAGAACAGCCATCTGAATTTTGAGGCTTTACCAAATCTTTTTAGTTCGGGACAAGAAGTTCATCAAGAGATTTTCTTATCAATGCGAAAACACCATCAGAAAGAGCTATCGTTCACTGAACTTTTATCTAATTATTTCTTAAAACCTTTTATTTTATCTCAAATTTATTTGTTTAGAAACATTTTTGATATTCCCATTAAGCCAAAAAAGAAGATGGAAAAAGCCCTAAAAGAAATCAAGGCATCTTCAAATGCAAAAAACAACAAGATTTTTTCTCCAAAAGATATTATTCAAGCAATTAAGGAAACTGAAGAAGTTCTTCGGGAGATTTCTCGTTTTAAGGCGGTAAGGATTTCAGAGCCTAGGGCTTTTGGACTCTTAGGAGCAAAACTTAAAAGTGCAGGCCTTCAGACGGCATTGACCTTACAGATTCTCACAACTTATAGAGAAGACATCGAAAATAGCAAGAGGACGCCTACTCAAAGCTTCTTTAAACGCATTCAATCTTTAAAATTTCGGGCTCAACATGAACTACAGTGGCGTGAAGGAAAGATAGATGACGCTTTTGAGTCCTTGCTTAGCGCTTTAGCTCTAGCTGTTGAAGTAGAAACACAGGAAGTTGTTGATGAGATGTTTCAAGAACTTCTAAATAAAATTATTGTTGAGGGCAAAGGGCAAAGCGAGGAGTTGATGCGTAGAAGGACTCAAATATTTTACGACGCTATTATTGCAGGAGAAGATAAAGATTTTAACGAAAAAGTCCTTCTTCGAGCATTAACGGATCTAAGAAAGATTATATACACAGCAGCGATTAGTCAAAGCCAGAGTGCGATTAACCGGGTTATTCGGTTTGGACTTGTGCTTTTTATCGCTCAGAAAGAAATTAACCTTTTTGAAAAGAGCGTTGTCGATTCAAACAACATTGAAATACAAAAAGATGTTGCTGGGGCTTATGAAAACAGCGCCCGCGCTTTAATAGAGCTTGATGCAGATATCAAAGATCTTCAAAAGGCAGAGCAATATATCCAAAAAGCAGTTAAGTTGCAGCCTGAAGAAGATGCCTATAAATGCTATCTTAACAATGTGTATCTTAAGCAGACGATTCACTATATTAACGAAGGGGAGCTTATCAAAGCTGAGAAGGCTTTTGAAAAAGCTGTTGCCGATGATTTAATTGATGCCCTTGAGCGTCAAGATCTTGAAACAATCGGTATTGATCTATATTTAGGGGTTATTTATCTTCTTCAGGGAAAATCCATAGCTGAAATCGATGGCACCTTTGCGGAGGCTTTTGAGGCAACAGATGTTTCTATCTTGCTGAGTTATTCTGAGCGCTTAGAGTCTCGTGAAAAATTTCTGACATATCTTTCTGAAGCCATTCAAAGAGATTTGTCCGTTGAAGCAAAAACTGCGATGGCAGAATTCTTAAAGAAAACAAGTTATTCTATAGGAGGAGCGATTATGGCCTTTCGCAAAAAGATTAAAAATCTTTTCGCGAAAGGAAAATATGAAGAGGCAAAGGAGCATCTTACGGTTTATTTTAGCTTAGTTAGCCAAGACGCAGCGTTAAAGGATCTTGGGATAAAGATTGATAAAATTATAACAATATTGGCTAGGGCAAAAATTTCTGAGGGTTCAGAGAATGTGTCAAAGGTATTGGCTGAGTACGAGAAAGTATTGGCTATTAATCCTGCAGATGAAAATCTTGTTGAGAAGATTGCACAAATTAAAAAGAAAGAAATTGAGAGAATTGCACAGATTAAGGAGCAAGAAGAAAAAGACCAAAGAGAAGCTAAAAAAATTAATACGATTGGGATGCATTTAAGGAATGCCGGCAATCAGATTGCAGCTAAGAAATTTGACCGTGCTCAAAAGAATCTAGAAAAAGCTAGAGAGGTAATCGATAGTTTAGAAGAGCCGCAGGAGTCTTTATCTTTGCTATGGAAGAAAATTAGCGATGATCTTACGCGCAACAGAAAAGCTCCTAAGACAGTAGAGAAAGAGGTTGTAGGCGAGACTGGAAAGAGAAAGAAGCCTAGCCTTATTGTTGCTCCGAGTAACGAAGAAACCAAAACCAACAAAGAGGAAACGACTCATCAGAAAATCAACGTTTATGCCATTGGAGCGGTCCGCACCTTATTAAAAGGAAAGGAAGAGCAAGAACAAAAAAGAATTTGGCAGGCGGTTTATTTCGAGAGAGACTTAAAGCCGGTTGAAGGGGCGAGCTTCAGTCTTTACACTGTCCGGTTTGGTAGTGTAAGAATTTTAATTATTCCACGAGAGGTAAACAAAAAAAGGAAAAGCTGGATTATTGCCGCAGTTGTTAACCGTGCAATATTAAACAATACAGCTAAATATGGGAAGATTATTTCAAATATCGGAAAGAGATGGGATGTTTATCAAAAAGATGCACGCCTTATTAAGCCTAAAAAAGACTGGGGATCTTCCTCTGCATCAATAGTTCAGGATAAAATAATTTGGATAGCAACCTATCAACAGATGGCTTCTTCTTTAGGAAGCGCGCAAATTAAAGATCAAGTTCAGGATATTGATTTTTCTTCTAATTTTTTAAACGCAGATTGCCTTCTTTGTCAGTCTCTTGATAAGCAGGGGGCTGTCTTTTTTGCGGTTTGTGATAAAAGGATTATTGGGTATGTTATTTTAAAAGAAACAGGATTTATTCCTCGCATCGCTGTCCATGAAGATTTTCATAGGCAGCATGTTGGAGCACAACTTTTTGAGTCCTGCAAAAAAAGAGCTTTAGAGCAAGGGATAAGATCTCTTTTTCTGGATTTTTATAATCTAAACAACGCGTGTGGAAAAAGAAGAAAAGCTTTTTTTGAATCTTTAGGGATGAGCATATCCTCACTTAGTAAAAAGCAGTATCTTTTTCGGGCAAAGTATGAATTAAAGATTTCTTCAGGTGCACGTCTTATTAATCCTAAGAAAGCCTGGGTGTCTTCTGCAGCTAAAGCGCGTTCTCTACCCTTAGGAAGAAAAAGCTCAAGCTCTATATACCTTATAAACCTTTTAGGCGTAAGCCATGATACTTTGGCAAACACAGAGAATTTCTGGAACAAGATTGTTACGCTTCTCAAAGAGGACGGGGTCGCACCTGAGAAAATTAGTATTCTTAACAATTTATATGAACATATAAAAGGTTTTTATCAAGCTGATGACATTATCTCGCACGGATATCATTGTTTATTGCATAGCTTAGAGGTTGCAGTAGATGGCTACATCGCTGGAAAAAATAAAGGTTATACTAAAGAAGAAAGATTAGAACTTCTTGTAAGCGGGATTTTGCACGATCTTGACCCTCGCAACGGAGTCTTTAGAATTCCTAGGGTTGTAAACACAGTTGCATTTTTAGAGAGTGACAAAATTATTCAAGGATACATCGAAGACTTAGAATTATCTTTTGAGAAAGTTATTATCAATATTCTTCGCACACATTATCCTTGGAAAGAGGGTGCGCCACTTAAATTTATTCAAAGACTTAACAAGAGTATTAAGGGAGACGAAAAAAGAAGTCGGCAAAAAGAGATTGCTGAAACTTTGGCTCTTATAGACAAAGTTGCGGTTTACGCGCGACTTAATCCTTTGGTCGCTGAATATCGCGTGCGTCAATTAGCTAAAGAAACAAAATGCAATGCGGATGAGTTGGTTAAAAATACATTGTTATTTTTAGAAAAAGAAATGAAAGATTTTGATGCAATGTTAGGCAATTTTTTACCATCAGAATTCACAAAGAATTTTGGTAAAACGAAAGCACATTTTGAGAAAAGAAGAGAAGAGCTATCCTCTTCAACGATTCGGCCTTCCAAAAGTTTTTCAGTTCCTAAAGCCAATTTCAAAAGGGTTGTTAAAAAAGCACAGACTGTCTCATCTACCATTAAGGTTAAAGTTGATGAACAAGTCTCAAAGAGAGCAGAAACTCTTCATCTAGAAAAGACTTTGCACGAGGCGATTAAGCATATTGAAGATTCTACTGGAACAATTATTCAATTAGGCTGGAAGCATTTGAATCTAGGCCTTTCCAAGAAAATAATAAAAATGGTTAGCATGCGTCAGCTTCTTTATAATCAGTATAATTTTTTACATTTTGTTTTGCCAGATGATTCTATTTGTTTGATTGAAATGGTTAACGTTCATGCTGATTGGTGGGATCATCAATGGAGGAAAAGCTTGAAGTGTTCTATTGAGCGTGCCTTAAAGCCTTTTATTGAGGATCAAAAAGGCAAGGATCAAAAAGGAAAAGAAAGACCTGTGGATATACTAGAAGAGTTTGTGAAACAAAATCTTGAGAATATGAGCCTTGTAAATCTTAAAAACAGTCGTAGGCCTTTTGTGGTAGTTAATTTTCCTGTTGATTCTATAGTTTCGCTAAAGAAGCTTCTTGCGAAAGATGGCGTGAGATTTCAGGACGCTGAAGATGATGATCAATTTGATGTTTGTTCGAAAGAAAGGCCTCACTGTCGTGTCGGAATCGATAGAGGCAAAAAGACAGTAATTTTTTCGCCTTCATTCTTTAAGGGTAAATCGGCGCCTTTCGATGTTTGGTTTACTACTAACTTGATAAACGAATTTCTAGAAAAAAAGAAAGCCGTAGAAAAGAAAGAAAAATCTTTTCCAGGAAAAGGAAAGGCGTCGTCCACCGCCTTTCGAGCAGAAAAAACAGAAAGCAAGGACAGGATTAATTTAGAGGACGTGGTTTTAAAAGATTATTTAAAGAACCATTCTAAAACCGAATTAAAGAAGGTCTTACAAGAGATAAATTATGAGGCTTATATGGATTGGGAATTATTAATCACTGATTGGATTGAGGAAGAAGATGCGGCAGTAGACTACGGGGAAGGCAGTATTGTTTTTGCGCGGAAAAATGGAAAAGAGGTGGGATATTTTTTAAGACGAGGAAATAAATTTTCTTTTATGGCTGTCCGAGAAAATGAACGTGGCAATCGTATTGGGCCGGACATGTTTATTTATGCATTGAACAAAGCAAAAGCCGATGGTTTTTCTATCGTTACATTTGATGTTGAATACACCAATGAGGAGCAATTACGGTCACTTGATCGACTAAAGAAAGAAAAGAAGATATCTTTTCAAAAACAATATTTTTCTCGGGTTTTCATCTACACCGCTCGCCTTGTTTCCTCCTCAGCCAAGAGTAAAAAAGGCAAAGTGTCGTCTATTAAAGCTTGTGCAAGCTCATTAATTTTAACAGAACAAGATCTAAGGTTATCAAGGCAGCATGGACTTGGTATTCGTTACGTTAGCCCTGTTGGCGGAGAAATTGTTGAGGAAAATAAGCGCGTTGTTAATATTCTAAATCGTGAATATCCAAATTATCTTGATGAAAAGATTAATTTTATTGTTTTAACAGAGCAAAGAGCTAAAAAGTTTTCTTTAGATTCTAAAGAAATTAGAGTTGCTTTTAGTGGTCACCCGTCTCATGGCAGACAGCTATTTTATCCATTAAGAAATAAGATAGATGATATTTATTTATATTTAGGCGCTAAGGGATGTGGTGATTTAGTTTCTAAATGCTTAACGCATTCTATCTCAAGATACAGGAACAATGGACTAGCTTATTTAGATGATTTTCAGAATGCACAAGTTTTTACGGATATTCTTAGAATGAAAGGTGCTCGCGTTCCTTTGCATGTCGCGGCATGTAAGTTAGATTACATTCTTGATCAAGACGGAAATGTTATAGAAATTTCTGATGATATGCGCGCTTCTACTGCAGATCATCAAGTCGGATTTCAAAGAAAGCCAAGCCTGCATTTTATTCTTTATGATTATTACGATAGGTTGGGGTACTTAACGTATGCTGTAAAAAAAGATCCAGGGCTTTTAAAAATAAGAAAACAACTTGGGAATTTATCACAAGAACAATATTTTCTTCATATAATCAAAGAATTGGCTTATACAGAGGCTAAAAAAGTAGAACTAGGGGTCACAAAAGTTTCTTTTCATGAAAATGATATTACACTTTCTGGAATGGAAGTAGATTGGGATGAAGCTTCTTATGTAAAGGATATTGCTTTTGGTGATCCTTATTCACGTTTAACAAAAAATATGGAGGAAAAGAAATTTTATAGAAAATATGGATTTCTTTTGTTTGACTATAGAAGAAAATTAGAAATCTTGCAGAGATTTCAAATTTCATTAACAGAACACGCTTTATTCAAAATTTCGAATATAAATGTGCAGCAAGAATTTTATCGTACGTTTTTAGATAGTTTAAGTTTAGATATGCGCCGCAGGGTTATCGCTGCGACTTCATCAAATATTAAAATAAAAACTGCTACAAGCGACGATATTCCATTCATTTTATCTCAATTCAGAAAAAGAATTAAGTCGTGGAGTCAAGTAAAGATGAATTATAAAAAGGATAATTCTAAGAATTTTTTCAGCTCACCATTAGCATTGAGTAATATACGAAGCGTTTTTTATTCGGTGAAAGAGATTTTTGGTGAAAAAATGCCCTGTAAAGAACAAAATCGACCAATGTTGCCTTTTGATTCAAAAAGTCTGCCTATTCTTTTTTCTGTTAGCCCCATTGTTTTAGTGCCGCTGATACTTGTTTCCGGTGTCAGCGTTGCTGTGATGGCAAAAAGTGCATTAAGTATTGCTATTATTTTTGGTATTCTTGGTTTTATTGTGTTACTTCGAGAATGGTTTGCTCAAATGAGGGCTGCACCAAATTCAAAAGAAATTTTATATGTTATGGTCTTAAATGAGCCGCTGATGCACAAATCGCCTTCCCGTGGCGGGGAGATTTCGTCAGCGGCTCATTTGTTTGCAAGGGCTTTTTCTGCAGCTTCTTCAGCCGTATCTGCTCCAAGAGCTTCTTCTACTGCTAAGCTGAAGAAAAAGAAAAACACTTTTGACTATCATTGCTTTTTTGATGTTTTAGGTATGCCAAAGTATTTTCAAGAAAATCCAGAGTCGTACAATATCATTAATTATATGAATTACACCATTCAAGCGCTGCGTACGCCAGAGAATTTTAAAGGTAAAGTTGCTAGAATCCTTTCTTTATTGAATAGAACTTCAGAGGAATCTTTGGGTTATCTTGAGTCTGTGGCTAAGGATATTTATGCGCCTTTAGCTAATCGCGTTGGTTTTTTAGAAATTGCTGAACAGATCAAAGATTCTATTTTTAAAGCCCGTTTTCCAGATTTATGGCTTAAGTCTGAGCGTCAGATTCTTCAGGCTTTAGGAGGTATAAGCCGCGAGGAAGCAAACCGTTATCTTTTAGAAGTTAGTAATAAGATTAAATCAAGGTTAAAGGAATTGGGTGTTGAGGTTGAAGCGGTTTATTTGAGAGTTAAAGGGGCGAGCTCTGGCTATGAAAAGGTTAAAAACAAAAGGGGCGACAAGACTTCGTATAATAAAATTGCAAGATTGCAAGATTTATTTGGTCTTCATATTATTTTAAAAAATAATGATGATTACTGGAAAGTTGCCGGACTTTTATTAGGCTGGGACAGTACTATGGCTCCATATCAAGATCTAGGAGGCGAGTTAGACGTGCAACAAACAGAAGAAAAAAGGCGCTTTAAAGGTGATAAGTATGATGCGTATCATTTTGGCATTAAGATTCCTGTGTCTCCCAAGGCTAAAGAAAAAAGAAAATTTGTTATGATGGAGATAAAACTTTTTGATCCTGATAAGTATCTATATTTTCGATATAGTCAAGAAATTGCCGCATGGATTTATGAGCTAACCCGGCGTTATCCGAATCAAGAATTTCTTTCAGGTGGCCTAACCCTAATGTCAAGTGATCCGGAGAAAAACTTTAAAAATCTTTATTTTTATTTTAAGAATTGGATTTATTTTTTCTTTGTTCAGGACAATAATCTTGACGATTGCTGCATTTTAAAACCTGCAGGACTTAAAAAAGGCGTTATTATGGCAGATGTTTTGGGCTTGCTCGGAGTTGATGAGTTTTTGGCTCTTACGCAGAGTGAGCCTGTTTTACGGGAAGGTATGAATCAAAAGGATCATGCACTGCTTTCTGGTTTTAGTTTTGGACAAATGATTCGAAAAAATCAGGATCCAGATGTAAAGAAATTTAATAAGACCGTCATCCAAGAGCTTAGGGTGGGAGATTTTCTTCAGGTTGATCCTATGAGAAGGGCAGAATTTACTGATCAAGAAAAAAAGAAAATAAGTGAAAAAGCAAGACATTTAAGGACTCTCCTAAGACTCCAGCTTAAACCTGGAGATTTTTATAACATGTCTTTCCCGAGTAATGAGAGGCAGAAAAAAGCGACTCTTGGCATAATAAAGTTAACCAAGGCAGGCGAGGACAGAGTAGTGTACAAGTTTTTATTTAGAGATGAAATTGCGCAAGCCGTAGGTTTTAATGATGGGATTTATATGTGTGCTGTTTTTGGTCTTTGTGAAGTCTCTATAACGACTGAAGTTGCTAAGCAGGCGATTGAGGGAAAACCATGGCTTATGTCTAGGGTTGTAACCATTAAGGCAAAGGGTGGACAAGCTAAGAAGACTTTCGTGGAGCTGACGTTAAGCCTTGATTATGATTATTCTGAATTAATGAAAGCTGTTGTTAGCGTTGTTGCTCAAGTTGGAGCCGAGATTTTCGACAGTCAATATTTTGGAAAAAAAGTTAAGATGACGATATCGATTCTTGAAGAAAATATTCTAAAATTAAAAGATCTTTTAGGGAAAATTAAAGCATTGGATAAAGAAGCTAAGATTATGGATGAGAATTTTTTGAAAAAAGAAATACACATTCTTGCGAATCTTAACAAGGACTATCAAAGTTTTTCTGTTACGCTTAATAGCATTTTATCTGTATTTGAAACTTTAAAGATTTATGTTTATGAAAATGTTAGTAGCTGGCAACCGAAAGATGAGAGATTAACGCCTAAAAAAGAAACTCCATTTCTTGTTCCGCTAAGAAGACTTCGCAAGCTAGACGACAAAGTTGTTTTGTATGAATTTGTAATTGGAATACCGGCTACTTCAGAAGAGAAAATTTTGATAGAAAAACTTCAGCAAGTAACAAATGGCGGAGTTGTTGAAATTGTAGAGGCTTCGTCAGCGATTTCGTCTTTAGCGTTTTTTGACTTTATTCCGCAAGATGAGGATGCTGAGACGAAAAACGCGCGTCCAATAATCATTATGGAAGACGACGATAAAGAAACAACTAGGGTGATGTTGAACATATGGTTTTTTGATCGTGAGAATTTTGATGCCATGATGGAAACGTTTAAAGGAACAATGAAGGCTAAAAAGTCGGGGGTTATAAATATTAGCCTTGATCAAGAATTATCGAGACTTCATAAGATGCAGCGGAATATCCAGCGGCTGGAACGAATAAAAAAGACTATGGATCCGAATGCGGGGAGCCTAGAATTTTTCGATAGTACTGTTGGTCTTGGACAAATTAGAATTAATAGGCTTAGAGGGGGAGCATCGTACGAAATAACAATCAGAAAAGACGATAAATTAGGGTATGTTTTAGTTTGCAAGGAGCAAGAGGGTGCTGAAGAAGTTATTATTGTAGGTCTGAAATCGACCTTGTCTCCGGGAATGACAACCTTACCTCTTTTAGGGCGAGGCAAGACTTTTGGGGAGGCGGCTAAAAATGCGCATTCAGTCCTGACGGCAGACCAAGAGCTGGACAGAGAAATGTATGATGTAATGATGCATATATGGTTTAAGGCTCGGAAAAGGTTTGGGCGTATGCTTAAGATCTTCAAGGTCAAGATCAGAACGAATGGCGCAGGGGAGATAACCTTGAGTATTGGCGGGCATCGAATAGCCATCGGAAAATTAAAAAAGAACACTTTTTATACAGTAACTCTAAGGCGAGATGCTCATTTTGGATATATTTTGGTGTTGAGGACGAAAACGGGAGAGACGGCTATCGTAAAGTTAAATGTGTCATTGACGAAGAACACATATCTTTCTTCTTTGGGGCGGGGGAAAACTTTAGGGAAGGCTATGGAGAGGGTACAACAGAAATATCCAAAATCTGCGCACTCTCTTTCAAAGGGCAAGTTGAGAAAAGTCGAAATAAGGGATCTAGTCAAATTCGTTCAGGCTGGATTTGAGCCAGGGGAAGAATTGAGTTGCGCATACGAATATGAACGAGTATTGAGCTGTGGATTTCTGATGGATACCTATCGCGTAAAGGAGGGGAAGTTGGCTTCTCGTTTAAAAGAAACGATTGTTGCCGAAGCTCCTCCAGGCATACAAAAAGCACTTGATGCTTTTGAAGCTGTCTATGGGAAGGAAGTTTCTTCCGTACCGTTTACCCACGAAGGTCAAGATTATATTTTTATCAATTCTTTGTGTGACCTATCTTTTACCCAACTCTGTGAAGCCATTATTTACGATACCTGCACTCTGGCAGGAATGTATCATTCGGGTGCTAGCCTGAAATCTCAAAATTTGATGTATGGGCATAAAAATGAAGATGAGAAAAACAGGGTTTATTTAAAGGCTATGTATAGTGTTTTGACTAACTATCAGGAAAAGGCTGATGTTATTGTTGATGATTTTTATGTGGAGGCAGAAACTGACAGTCTTGGGATAATAGAGGTTTTTACACAGGGAACCACATTGCAGATTTGTGCCCCCAAAAGGGATACTGTCTATGAAATAACGCTTAGGGACGATAAACGATTAGGATATGTCTTGATTTTGAAGGCGAAAGACGGTGCCCAAGAGTTTGTTATAGTCGGGATGAGACGCAATCTTAACAAAATATCAACAACCTTCCCGATCTTAGGACAGGAGCCAACCCTTGAGGAGGCTCTTGAGAACGCAGATTTGACGATTATTGAGGAGCAAGAAGAGAGAGGTGAGATTCGGACAATGCTGAACACATGGTTCTTTTTTGATCGTGAGAAATTTGATGCCATGATGGAAACATTTAAAGGAACAATAAAGGCTAAAAGGTCGGGTTGTATTGATATTAATGTTGATCGAAAATTATCGATGCTCAGTAAAGCGATGTGGAATGCTTGGAGGTTAAATGGAATAAGGGAAAAGATTGATTCAGCTGCCCAAAGAATAGAATTTTTGGATAGTACTATTCGGCTGGGAAACATTAGAATTAATGGGCTCAAAGGGGGTGCCTCGTATGAAATAACTATTAGAAAAGACCGTCGATTAGGGTATGTTTTGGTTTTCACCGAACAAGATGAGGCCCCAGAAGTTATTGTCATTGGGATGAAAGAGGTAATAAGTACGAAAAAGACAACATTGCCTATTTTAGGACGAGGCAAGAGTTTTGATGATGCGATAGCAACCGCGCAGCCGGTATTAACGGCAGGCCAAGAGCTGGATTGGGAAATGTATGAAGTAATGCTAAATATATGGTTTAAGGCTCGGAAAAGGTTTGGGCGTATGCTTAAGATCTTCAAGGTCAAGATCAGAACGAATGGCGCAGGGGAGATAACCTCGAGTATTGGCGGTCATCAAATAGCCATCGGAAAATTAGGAAAGAACACTTTCTATACAGTAACTTTAAGGCAAGATGCTCATCTTGGATATATTTTGGTATTGAAATCGGAAAGAGGAGAGACGGTAATCGCAAAATTAAACGAGTCATTGACGGAGAATACATCCTTATCTCTTGGGGGGAGGGGAAAAAGTTATTCAGAAGCCTTGGATAACGCCTTGGCGAAGGGGATTATTGAGGGGGTAGTAAAAACAATAATGAATGAAGGAAGAATAAAGCAACATTTAAAAGCTTATGGAGAGAAAGGAAGTCTTAGCCAAAAAGATTATTTGGAATTAATTCAAGAGGTAAAGGGAATGAATTTTTCAGCTATTTTATTATTGAACAGTATCTTTTTAGGGAATCTTAGTGATGAAGTGCAAGAGCGGGTTATTATTCGAAAGTTATTTCGTTATCGAGCAGAAAAACATGGTCTTTTTGAGGCGTATATGAGAAATGCGATTGCCATTTCGGAATCTTTTTATAAAAAAACAATGCAAAGGTTTTCTGAGGATATTCCTGAAGATAGAAATAAATTTCTTATTGTGGAGGAGGATCTAGGCTCTTTCGTATTTGATTGGCTACAAATTGCCAAGAGATTGCGCGGGATAAGTGAAGAAGAGAGAGCGTTATTGATCAAGTCAATCCAAAGCATAGACGCTGAATTTTTTGATGTTGAAGAATTTCTTAGCAATGGAGTTGATAAAAGAACTTTGATTCTCTTCGGAGAAGCTCTCCAGGAAGAGGGTTCGGAGGATTATCCTCTTGTCACATCTTCGGCAGTGACGGGCAGGAAAAACATTTCCTCCTCAGCCAAGAGTAAAGAGGAAAAAGCGTCGTCCACCGCAGAAGGTTTGCCTAACTTGACAAAAGGACAGTTTAGAAAGTTTGCTCAAAGATTTATAAGGTCGCAACCTTGGGATACGAGAAGTAAGTATAAAAGCTCTCTTTTTGAATACGGAGATTTATCAGATTTTGAAAATCTTGTGGAGACTGATTATCTTAAGCATCCTGCCGAGACTAATTTGAGTGGGAAGTATTTTTGCTTTGAAGATTATAAGATTTTTAGCCTTGGCCAGTCTCAGATAGGATTTCTAAGGAATGCTACAAATTTTTTAATTTTTATGCCTGAATTTACCGGATGTAAATGTTTATCGCTTCATTGCTTGGATAAGAAGCCTAGCATTTATGCTACACATTTAGGCAGCACTTTTGATTGGAAGCGATTTTTTGAATATTTTGTTAATCTTTCAACTGATCAAAAGGAAAATATGAAGTGTTGGAGTTTATTTTGGGAGCATCCTTTTTCTGAGAAGAGCATGGAATATCTTATTAGGATTAATAAAGAGTTGCCGCAACAGATTTTTGATATTAAAAAGAAATATAAGCACTCTTCATTATTTTTTTCTCGTCAATTTTCTTTTTTAATTCATTTTGATTATATCGCCATGTTGTCGAACAGAAGGGTTGAGAAAGTTCTTGCGCTTCCTTCGCAGCGGTCTTTTCGTCCTGATCTATTGCAAAATTTCTTCTCTTTGATTCAGCAACGGTATCCTCTTATCCCATCTCGGAGGGAAGTTGTTGATGGGATTAAGGGCATTGCGCCAACAGTCTTCCAAAAACAAGTCATCTCCTCAGCAGTAACCTCATCGGCGGTAGCGACAATGGTAGCAGACGTATCCGCGGCAATAGCGCCTATTGCCTCGATGTGGGCGCCTATTATCGTTTTTAGCTCAATAGGTGGATTATTGCGATTTGCAATAGCTAAGCATATTGACAAGTATTTTAAAGGAATTTTTCCTTATGGCACGCTGGGCGTGAATTTATTAGGTTCCTTGATGATGGGATTTATAGTCGGAGGCGTTGAAGTTATTGGTGATATTCCTGCGTGGCTTATCGGCGGATTTCTAGGCGCTTTTACAACTTTCTCAACATTTATTTTTGATATTGAAACTTTAAGAAAAAGTGGAAAATATCGAAGTCTTGCGGGATACACTCTTTTAAGCATTTTAGGAGGTTATTTTGTATTTATTTTTGGGTATTTCGCAGGGTCTTTTGGTTTAAACACGAATATGAAAATCATTTTTGTTTCATTGATCATTATTCCTCTTTTTGCTTTTCTTGCCTTTAAAAATTCAGAAAATAAAATTCCATCTTTGCGAAAAATCCCTTCCTTTGTTTCCGGGCGAGAGACTCTTTATTTGTCGATAGGAGTTACGCTTGGGGTTGTTTCAAGGATGCTTTTTCCAGGCCAAACACTTTTTGTCAATATTCTCGGATCCTTTTTAATTGGCGCGGCTGATTTTGGCTTAGGCGATGCATCGAAAAAAAGAAAACTTCTGCTTATTACTGGTTTTTGCGGAACACTGACAACCTTTTCAGGGTTTATTTTAAAAACTCATGGTTATTTAGCCGCGATAACGCCTTTTGAGGCAGCCGCATATATATTGGCGAGTGTCGGTTTAGGGTATTTATTTTTAAAAATTGGGGAAAAATTTAGTGCTTTTCTGCTTGGAAATAAAAAAGATACAGGATACAAAGGGCAAAATAGGAAAAAAAAGGAGGAGGTTTCTTCGGCAACCCAACCCCATGGAGCCTTAGGCGAACATTCTTCAAAGCCTTGGCGAAGAATGGATAAAAATCTTACCGCAAAGGAAAGTTCTTCCTCGACACAGCCCAAAACGTCTAAAAATGTGGCAGAGACAAAAAAAGAATATAAATTCTTTTCCCGTTTTAAAAATGGCAAGGTTATTGAAATTGAAGATTATTATGGTGCTCCAGCCGAAGAGGCTCAGGCTATAGATTTAAGAAAAGCGGTTGAGGACGCAAACCTATCTTATGCTAATGCTGACGACCCGGACGATTTATCGACTGATGATTATTTTAAAGATATCAACTTGCAGGCAGCTGAAGACATTCAGTGGTTGATTTTTGGAGGGGCTTTTAACGGGTGTCTGAAAGATGTTATGGAAAGAATCTTGCATTGTGATGAAGTTTTTTCTGATGAATCGACATTGCGGATCACATTGCCGCTTTTTGCTATTAAGAAGCTCTATAGCCTTCAAGTGAGCAAGTACACATATGATGTTCGTAATTATCTCAACCCTGAGAGGATTCCCGAAAGAATCGCCGAATACTCTAAAGAAGGATTAGGGGTTTTAACAACAGGCCAGGAGGATGTAATCAGCCCTGGCTATCATTATTTTATGTTACCATACAACTCTAATTATAAAATCATCATCCGAAAAGATGGAAAAGTTTTGCGAACCATCAAGGAAGATGGTGCTCCGATAGTGATTCTTGACTTCTTTACGTCTCTTGACTCCATGAGAACTCACGCCTTTAGGCCAGTTGCCTCTTCCTCGTCTGCCAGCAAAACTATTTTACCAGCTAACAAGGGCGGATTAGAGTTGCTACGCAAGATGATACTCGATGTTTTGAACGAAAAAGGTCAGGTCAGATTGGCAATCGATGGTGGAGTCGCAGTTGGTAAGAAGTTTTTGGTCGCAGCCATTCTAGAGGGAAAATTAGGCTTGACTCGTGATGAAATTTGTATTGCTCTCTTTAATAAGTATGCTTTCAAAAGACTAAAGGATGGTAGAGATCTCTCTAGCAAGAAATTGTTAATATTCCCTGGACACTTCTCTAGCCGTTTGTCCGATGTTGATATTAAGGTCCATTTGGTTACTGACGGTACCACGCAGCGGTCTGATATAGTACTTAGAGGTCAGGACCTTAGCGATTACCCAGAGCTTATGAATTTTCATTCATTAGTTTTAAATGAGCTAGAAAAGAAAGAATTTGACCTAACAATCGATAATAGCCAACGGTATCGGATGCCTTTTAAGCAGATGGTAGAGCTGTTTAGCGAGCCGCGCACAAATGGAGCCTTAGGCGAATATCCTTCGAAATCTTGCCGAAGAGCGGATAAAAATCTTATCACAAAGGGAAGTGCTTCCTCGGCACAGCCCAAAACGCCTAAAAATGTGGTGGTTACTAAGCGTGAAAAGGATGACTTGAGAGATATGAAGCTCTTTAAAAGATTTTATGACGGGGATGATGATGCCTTAGGCGAGTTCTTTGAAATTCGTAGACCTTATTTTATGGGATTTTTGATAAAATGCAAACCTGGGGCTATTTCCCGCGATGACGCTGAAGATATTTACCACGATGTTTTTATCAAGGTGTTTGATAGAGAACGTACACCTTTTAAGGGAGAAGACAAGCCGAGGATTTGGATAAGAACCATTTTACGAAATGCACTTTTTGATCGCATGAAACAAAAAAAGAGCAAGAGAACAGTTCCCCTTGACCTCAAAACGTTAGAGAATTTTCTCACCCTGTCAGGTGTATTTACACCGGAAGATTGGAAGAGTAGAGAAAAAATGCGTTTGTTGATACAGAGGAGGATTAGTCAACTACCAGCGACGTATAAAAATTATTTTCTTGCCCACCATTACGATGGTTTTAAGTATAGGGAAATTGCAAAGAAGGAAGGTGTTGCGGAAGGCACCGCTAAGAGTACTGTCCATAAGGCACTTTTTTACATGATAAAGGTGTTGGCGCCGGATATAAGAGAAGATCCGAAATTGTTGGAGTATTGCCGGGAGCACTTGAAGGATTCTCTCAAAAAGGTTCTTGGAGCAGTTGTAGTTGCGGTTTTAAGTGGCGGACTATTGGCATATGGTATGTGTAATAATGCCGGAATGACAGAAGGGGTTGTATGCGCTTTTATCCTGCCGTTTTTCACCTACGCAAGTTATTCTAAGTTGTTAAAGACAATACATGCGTTATTCGAGGATATAAAAAGGTGCATTTCTTCATTCTTTGTTTCCTTGACCAAGGCGGCAACTTTTATTTTACACATAAGTATTTCTGGCATACGTCTTGTGTCGGGGGGTTTAAACTTTGGCACGCATTTTGCGTCGGGGGTTTTAAGACCGCTAGCTCAAAAGTATATTTCTTTACGAAAAAAATTCCGATCAAAAGATAAGCAGGCTAATCAGAGCGGTTGGGGCACAATAGCTGCGAAGGCGTCTTATTTGAAGAAACCATATCAAAATAAATCGCTAGGGAAAAGGGATGATGCGCCTAACAGTTCTTACTGGAAGAATGGTAGGCGCTATGTAAAAGAAAGAGGTTCTTGGTTTTTTAGCTTTAGCCCGGTGTTATTTTTCTTCAAAGGAGAAATTTATGCTCTGCTACAGGCCTTAGAGATTCCTTGGCAAGAGATAGGGATGACGGGATTAGTTGTCTTAGGGGTAGTGGTGATAAAGTTTTTTGCTGCAGAGAAAGGTGTTCGCATTGACACAAAAGAAAACAATAAAAATAAAAATTCTTTAGATATCACGCCGTTATCCAAAAGAAGAAATTTTTTAAAGACTGCGACAAATGTTTTTTCTATTTTATTAGTTATCGGACTAGTGTTTTTGATACCGCTTGATGCTGTCTATGCGCAGGGTGTAGCTGACCCTGTTGAGAAGACTTTTGACCAAGAAAAAGAAATCTTTTATAAAAATTTAAAGCAATCTGCCTTGCCTTTTATCCAGCCGTTTGTTGCAACACAAGAGGACGCCAATAGGTTTGCTAATGACTTTATCTATGAGGTAGCGGGATGGAAAAGAAGCGACGGGGAACCCATTCTTTACGTCTGGAGCCAGCGGCTTAAGAATGCGCGAAGAGGGGGTCATAATAAAGAAGTGGCTCTAGATGAGGTGATCGCCCTTGAGCTTGAAGCCATAAAAGAAATCCGCACCATTATTCACAATCGTTTTTCTCTTCATGACAACAGTCAGGATGCGTTTCTTATTCATGAGATTTTATCGACAAATCAGGCCTGTTCTTTAGGCAGGGCACAGATTCTTTTTATCGCGCTTAATGCATTGGAAATTCAAACATTAGGGGTCACCATGGAGGATCTTGAGGCAAACTCCCAAGGAGAGCGTGGAACATCTATTGTTGTCTCAGCTCGTTTGGCAGATTCTCGCCAAGTTTTGATAAACGTTACACTTGATTCGCCGAATTTTTTAAGCGCTGCATGTGCTTTAAGTGAGATATTTATTGCCCATGATTGCGCTGTTGAATTTAATCCTCAGTACGCCGGAAGTCAATTTTACAGAAATATTCATATTCTTGGTATGAGAGGGCTTATCTCCGCAGCTCATACAGATTTGGCCGTAAAATATAATAGAAATTGTTCTTATGCGGCCGCACTTTATCATGCTAGAGAGGCTGTTGATTTGGACTGTTGTAATGAACGGGCTTCTTTGGTTTTGGGAAATATTTATTTTAACCAAGGAGAATATGATGAGGCGATTCGTTATTTTCGTAAAACTCTTTATATCCAAGATAGCAGGGAAGGCTATTTTAATTTGGGAGCAGCTTATCAAAAAACAGGTCGCCTTAAACTAGCTAAAACTTTTTTTGGCAAAGCGATACGTGAGGATCCACTTTTTTCATTGGCGTATGCTTACCGCGGCCATATTTTTTATCAACTTGGAAAATATAAAAAGGCACAAAAGTTTTATCGCCGAGCCCTTAAGATAGAGCCTCAAAGCGTTGATGCTGCTTATGGGCGGATACTATGCCTGATGAAATCTAATCAGATTGAGCAGGCAAGACAAGAATTCCTTAAAATGCTTGAGCTTCGCTCTCTTAAAGAGTCTGTAGATGAGGAGCAGATAATCAAGCTTGCTAAAGAGCTTGGTGTAGAGATTTAAAAGAGAGCGCACCAACCCTTAGTTAACCCTTTCGGCTTAAGATAACAAAAAAAACGCCAATAACTCGTGCCCACACCAGCAATGGCTAGTTTGGATTTCTAAGTTATGTCGCAGGTTTCATAGCTTAAACTTTCATTAAAAGGTAGCGCTTTCCCGAAAGCACCCTTATCCCCTTACATTCCCCCTATATATGTTCTATACTTATTGTAGATTCTTTTAATTGTAGGATGGTTCTTTGACGATCAGAAAAAGGCAAACTACCCGTAAGGGTAGGGCGCAAAGTTATAGGGTCCTTTATAGGATAGCCAACTATCAGAAAAATATACACCAAACCTATTTCTTTTCGCTGAAATAGGTTTTTTTGTTTTTAGGCTAAAGGCCTAAAAGCATCCTTGAGCGTAAGCGAAAGGATCTCCTTTTGGAGCAGCTCTTTCCTTAATAGCATCTGATCGTACAGAAACCAAAATTTTTAGGAGAAATGCAAAGATGCAATTATTTAGCAGAAAAAGACCAATTTTGAAGGCAACAAGCACTCTTGTTGTGCTTTTGGCCTTTTTGGTGAATTTTGCGCTTTCTCCATCTATTGGATATGCGGGGTTATTGGGATTGCCAAGTCCTGGAACGATGGTTCCTTTAAGTTCCGGATTCATTCCTACCATCCTACGTGGCATTAGAATCCATCCTGATAATCCCTTTGAATTTGATTTTATTGTAGATAATGGTAACAGTGGGTTAGAAGGCGATGAGCTAAAGAAAGAAGGCGAAAAGATTATTCGTTACTTCTTGGCTTCTATGACCCTTCCTGAAAAAGATGTGTGGGTCAACCTGTCTCCTTATGAAAAAGACCGCATTGTTTCAGATTCTCTTGGGTTTACAGAGATGGGCCGGGACATGCTTGCGCAGGATTATTTGCTAAAGCAAGTTACTGCATCCTTAATTTATCCAGAAAATGACTTGGGGAAAGAATTTTGGGATCGCGTTTATGAAAAAGCTTACCTTGAGCATGGCACAACCAATATTCCTATGAATACCTTTAATAAGGTATGGATTATTCCTGAAGAGGCCACGGTTTTCGAAGAAGGCGACACAGCATATGTTGTTGAAAGCAAGCTAAAGGTTATGCTCGAAGAAGATTATCTTGCCATGACTCAAGGCAAAAAACATAAGGCAGCCGGCAAAGAAGCTACAAGCTCTATTTCCTCGGAGATTGTTCGTGAAATTATTATTCCTGAGATTGAAAAAGAAGTTAATGAGGGTAAGAACTTTTCCGCTTTGCGCCAGATTACTAATTCTTGGATTTTGGCAACATGGTTTAAAAAGAATTTTAAAAAGTCTCTCTTAGGTCGTGTTTATAGCGACCAAAGCAAAGTAGAAGGTATTGATATTGAAGATAAAGAAGTTAGTAAAAAGATTTATGGACGATATCTTCAAGCTTTTAAAAAAGGTGTTTGCGATTATATTAAAATTGATTACGACAAGTATTCTAAAAAACATGTTCCGCGTAAGTATTTTTCTGGTGGGGTAGTTTTAGCCAGCAGCGCTATAAAGTCGTATGAAAGAGGGTCAGATGCTGTTATCCCTGAAAAAGCTCAGCAAGGACTTACAACATTTACAAGAAGGGCAGAGCGTGCAATTTCTAGAGGAGGCATGTTTATTTTAACAGGGGTGATGCTTGTAGCAGGCTCGATTGCCCCAAAATTCAGCTTGGCCAAAGACGGTGGAGAAGCTGCCTCCAAGAAGGTAGTTCCTTCTGGCATTACGTATCCTAACGAATACGGTGCGGATCAGCATATGCCAGGCCTGCTAAATATGCCAGGCCTGCCAGTAGCAGAAGGTGGGAGTGGCGATGCGCCGGCTAATCCACCGGTTGGTGAGACGGGAAAACATGATTACTTGGAGAATTTAGGGGGCCAGCATGGAATGATAGAATCAAAGTTTAAAGGAGTTGTCACAGAGGGTAGCCGTTCTTTTTATACATTTGAGAACACAAGTATTAAGACAGGAGCATCCTTAGGGGAGACCCACTTTCGAGTCACTGTAAGAGGAGGACAACCATTTCTTGAATATACGGTTTATTCTGGAGAGGAAAGCAATAATTATTATAACAACTCTGCAAAGAAATGGTCTCGTGCAGGGAGGGGTGAGGTAACAGATCGGATAGAGCTAAAGGGCGAAGCCCAAGATGAGGGTAGGTTTTTAAAAATTCGCGAAGAGGCTCAAGCAGTTGTCGATCATGCTTATAATTTTGGTGTTGGAGCTGATGTTGCTCCGACGACACTCGGAAACCTAGTTGCTTTAGCTTATCGAAATATACAACAGCGAATCTGGGAGATAATTAAAGACGCAGGGGATTTGTTTGAAGGAAAAAAATCTTATTCTTTAGATGTAGATTCTTCGGGAAGAGTATCTATCTCCACTGAAGGCTTGAGTTCTGATAAAGAAGTTTATGAAAAACCGACAAATTACGAGGTGACCTATAACCCTCAGCAGGATCAGTCAGTCACTTTGAGGGTTGTTCAGATCGATGTTTCAGGAACAATAGATTCAAAAGAACTTCAGCAGGAATTTAACGCATTAACCTTTATGGTTGAGAATGGCGGCGAACAAGATTTGTATCTTATTGGTCTTTCAGGCGGGAATAATGCCGAACTTGAGAATTTGGATTTTATGTCTAAGCAGAACGCACTTAAAACTATAGAAGAGATGGGAAGTCGTTATGATAAGGGCAATGGCAATACTCTTTATATCGAAAAGACATTGGATGTACAGAAAAAAACAAGAGAGAAGAAAGAAGAACTAGAGGCGTTAGGAAAAGAAGTAAAAGTGGAAGCTTCTGCTATTTCTGATTATCAACAAGATTCTGATGAAATAGGTGATCAAAGATTAACAGAGGATGAATATGTTAATGGAGCAACACGTGAAGGAGGATACACCCTAGAAGGCGGTATCTATAAAAAAGTCGTTCAAGGGTGGAAAGATCTTGGGGTGAAGAATGTAAATAATTTTCATGTTGAAACAGAGGGAGAAGTGTCACCTTTAAAAGATTTAATGGAGAAGGAAGGAGGGCAAATTTTTATTCCTGTTAAGGCAGATTTGAGCAACTTGGTTAAAGTTGTTGAAGAAAGCCAAAAGGAAGAAGTTCTTTCTATTCAAGTGCCGGCAACAGTCAACAAAGAGAAGGTTTCTGTTTATGTTGTTAATAAAGAAGGAGGAATTCTCGAGAATTTGGTTGTCAACGGCGCTAACCAAAAACTCAATGAAAATCAAGTTTCTTATGACACAACAGGCTTTAATGATGGATTTGTCTATTTAGACCAGACTTTAGACCAGACAAATCTTATTTTTTCTGATTCGCTTAATGTAAAATTAACTGGTGCTGAAGAAGTGACGGTTAAGATGATTCCCAGAATTAAAAAACACGATCTTCAGGCACAACAAGGGGAAAAAATTGTTGGTGTTGATGTTAGTACTTCGATGACAGGGAGTACATTAAGAAAGATTCTTAAGGTGACTAAAGAGATCTCAAGCGAAGGATCATATGTCCAGTACGTCAGTGATGAGGTTAAAGCAGAAGGGGAAATCGGCGGAAACACTAATCTTCCTTTATTGGCTACGGATGTTTTTGATAAGGCACTTGAAAAGGGGGATCAGGGAGAAGTTGTTGACGTTATTTTTATTAGCGATGTCAATTCAAACGAAGGAGATCTTTCAAGATATCTTCTGTCGAAGAGGCCAGGAAGCAGTATGTCCCGCGCAGAAGAATTTATTGAACAGGGACACAGGCTGACCCTTGTTACAAAAGACGAGACTAGGCAGAGAATGGAGTTTGCTCTTAAAAAGCAAGGGGCGGAGGGGAAGGTGCCTAGCCCTAGCGATGTCTTAAAACAAGATATGAGTGTTGTTGGTAATCGAAATTGGCATATGATTATGGCCTATCTTGTTGAACTTACAAGGGAAAATGGAAGTAAAATTATAAGTTCAGGAAGACTTGAAGGAGCGGTTGAGAAGTTAAGCGAAAGCCATCTGCGCACAGGAGAGTTTGAAATTTCAGAAGATTTTGATGTTCAGTTTGTCGAGGTTAAGTGGACAGATCAAGACGGAGCTACGCATACTCGACGCCTAACAGTTCAAAAGACACCTGGCCATGCAAAAGATTTTAAGAATGTTAAAGAAATAACAGGCGGAGAATTTGAGAAGCTGGAGATTAAGAAAGCAGAGGCCAAGAAACCGTCAGTAGAGGAAAATAGCTCTGGTGACAAAACTTTTTTTGTTGACCCAAAAAATATCAACGATGCATATTCTGCAGAACAACAAAGAATAAGCGATCAGGCCAACAAAGCGATAAATCCTACGCCTAATGAGATTAAGGCAGGGATTGAGAAAGCGGTTAACAAAGCGTTGGGCGGCTCATCTAAGGCTTCTCCCACTGGTGGTATTGACCTTGATGCCGAAGAACTTGAACTCAAAATAAAGGGAAGCGGTATTGATTTTACATTACCTGAAAATCTTAAGAATCTTGATCCGTCACAAATCCCTGGCCTGATTCCTACTATTATTAATATTGTTCCTATTACGAATATTTCTAATCTTTGGGACGAGTCCTCCCCAGAGCCTTTAGCTTATCTTGATTAACCTTTTTTATTGGATCCTTTCACTCGAACCCTCTAATCCTTTAATCCTTTATTCCTTTCTGATATACTATTTTCATGCCTTTAAAGAAATTATCTTACCATCCAGAGCTTGTTTGTCCTGCCGGAGACTGGCCGTCTTTGATGGCAGCTGCTGATTCTGGTGCTGACAGCGTATATTTTGGCGTTAAAGGAATAAACATGCGCGCACGAGCTTCTAATTTTGACATCCTTGAGATTAAAAAGGTTATTGGGTTTCTGCACGACCGCAAAATCAAAGGATATCTTGCCCTTAATACGGTTATTCAAAATGAAGAGATTAAGAAAGTTGAAAAGATTTTATCTGAGGCTAAAAAGGCAAAAGTAGATAGTGTGATTTTGTGGGACATGGCGGTTTTAGGGCTGGCGAAGAAGAAAGGATTGCGCATCCATCTGTCAACTCAGGCGAGCGTTTCCAACATAGAAGCGGTTAGGTTTTACGTTAAGCTTGGTGTTAAACGTATTGTCTTAGCACGCGAGTGCACGCTTGCAGATATTAAGAAAATTACAGCGCAAATTAAAAAAGAAAAGATTAAGTGTGAGGTCGAAGCCTTTATTCACGGCGCGATGTGTGTAAGTGTCTCGGGCCGTTGTTTTTTATCAGAATACACTTTTGACAAATCAGCTAACCGGGGCGATTGCCTGCAGCCATGCCGCAGAGAATTTCATATTAAAGATATCAATGGTGAAAGCGAATATATTCTCGGCAGTGATTATGTTCTAAGCCCTAAAGATCTTTGTACTATTGATTTTATTGATGAGCTTATCAAAGTTGGTATCCGTGGACTTAAGATCGAAGGACGGATGCGCTCACCGGAATATATCCGTACAGCTGCAGGCTGCTATCGCAAGGCTATTGATTATTTCTTAGAAGGCAAGCTAACTTCTAAGATAAAAACGGATTTGAAAAAAGAATTAAAGACAGTTTATAATCGAGGCTTTTCTTCCGGATTTTACTATGGCGCCCCAGGTGCCAAGGACATGAGCCAGGGCCTTGAGCATACCCATGAAAAAGTTTATATAGGCGAAGTAAAGAAGTTTTATTCACGGCTAGGGGTGGCAGATATTCGTATGCGTAGCGGAACTCTAAAAAAAGGAAATGAGTTGCTTTTTATCGGGCAGACGACGCCGGCTTTAAAAGCAGTTGTTAGCCAAATGCAGAGTAATCATGTTTTTGTAAGTCAAGCAATAAAGGGAACATCGGTAGGTGTTAAGCTTCCCTTTATTGTTAAGGCAAAAGACAAAGTATTTTTATGGAAAGAAAAAGAATGAGTGATTTAAATAATCTCATCAAAAACTTCTACAGAAAAATTGTCGGATTTTTGTCTTTACCAAGAGTGATAGCAGTTTTTATTGCGATTGGGATTATTGTCCGCGCCAAGCAATATTTGGCCAACTGTTCTTTTTGGATGGATGAAACTTGGGTTGCGGCGATGATCATAAGCCAATCACCGGCTGAGTTGATTGATGGATCAGGTATTTTTTCTGAGCTTCCAACGACACCTTTGGGATTTATGTTAATTGCGAAAGCCTTTACTATGGCTTTAGGGAACTCCGAGCTCGTTCTTCGATTATTTCCTTTTTTATGCTCGATTGCCGCATTATTTGTTTTTAACCGGTTTTCTAGGAGAGTATTACCTTTAAAAGAAGCCGCAGTTGCTACAGGGCTTTTTGCGTTTTCGCCGATTCTCATTTCTTATGCCGCTGAATTAAAACAATATTCATCAGATCTTTTTATTGTGCTTTTGTTTTATTATTATTTTGTATTTCTTTTAGATAAAAAAATTTTATTTAGAAATTTCTTTATTCTTGCTTTTGCAGGAAGCGTTGCCATGTGGATATCGAACACATGCGTTTTTGTGTTAGCTGCCGGCGGGATAACGTTATCTGTTGCAAGCCTTGTTAAAAAACAAGGAAAGAGATTTTTTGTCTTGATTGGCGTTTATGCAATATGGATTCTTAATTTCGCTGTTCTTTATAAACAGAAGTTAGCTCCATTAGTCGGAGAAGAGTCATTGGTTGCGACATGGCCAGGGGCCTTTGCCTCAAATCCGATTTTATCTTTTGAAAATCTTTTTTGGGCTAAAGAGGTTTTTGTTGAAATGTTTAAAGACCTTGGAGGCTTTATTTTGCCTTCGATTGCGGCTATTCTTTTTATTGTTGGGTTGGTTAGTCTTTTTTTAAAGAAAAAATATCAAGCTATGCTGTTTGCGCTCCCTGTTGTTTTAGCTTTTATGGCTGCTGTTTTTCAGAAATATCCGTTTCGCGAACGCGTCATTCTTTTTCTTGTTCCTTGCGTTCTTATTTTTGTGGTGCAGGGCGTTGCCTTTTTTGTGGCAAAGACAAAGAAGTTTTCACTGCTGGTCTTTGCAGTTTTTGTTGTTTTCCTATTTTTTAATCCTGTAAGACAAGCTATTAAAGGATTTAGCCTCAGTCCTTGCAAACAAGATCTCAGGGCGATGATGGAATTTTTTAATGAAAATTATCAGCCGGAAGACGCTATTTTTCTTGATTCGGTTGCCCAAACATCAAGCTGGTACTACGGAGATCTTTTAGGATTTAACAAGCGGTTTCCGGAAACATTATCTTTTAAGGACCCGCGAGACGGAAGAGTCAGTCTCCATGAAATAGGAAAATTTCATATTGGCTACAAAACCATCAGAGGCATCGACCTTCTAATTTATCGTCAAGAATTTAACGTTTATAACACAAATGGAGATTTCCGGGGTGCCCGAGTTCGAAGAGGTAATTCTGGAAAAGACTATTACTATATTTTAGAAAACATTCCACACATCGAACCTATTAAGGGAAAGAGAGTGTGGTTGATGTTTGGTGACTCAGAGTTTGAGAAAATGGCAGACATTGCCAAAAGTTCGTTTGATAAGAAATTTTTTCTTCTTAAGGTTTTTGAAGGAAAAGGCGCTAAGGCCTTGTTGTATGATACGCGTGTAGAGAGAAAAAATCCCACCCAATAATTATTAAACCCACAGGCTTCTATCTAAGCTTCGGTATTGAATGGCTTCGGAGATATGTTCAGGAAGGATTGCCTTTTCGTTGTCAAGGTCGGCGATGGTGCGCGCGATTTTAAGAATTTTATCATGCGCGCGGGCTGATAAGGCTAATTCTTCAATGGCAACTTTTAGAAGGTTTTTGGATTGTTCTTGAAGTGCGCAGAATTCTTTGATTTGGCGCTGACTCATTTGAGCATTGCAGAAGATTTCTTTATCTTTAAAGCGTTTTTGCTGATGCTGTCTTGCTGCTGAAGTTCTTTTTTTAATGTCCGTAGAAGATTCCGGAGCTTCTTTAGAAAAAAGCTCCTGCGTTTTAAGAGAAGGGACTTCAATGTGGATATCGATACGATCTAGTAGAGGTCCTGAAATTTTCGCGAGATATTTTTGAATTTTTTGCGGAGGACAGTGGCACTCTTTTTTAGGGTCCGTATAGTAGCCGCACGGGCAGGGGTTCATCGCGCAAGCGAGCATAAATTTTGTTGGAAATTTTACAGATTTATGGGCGCGGGCCACGTTGACATAACCGTCTTCGAGGGGTTGGCGCAGTGCTTCTAAAACATTGCGATTAAATTCTGGAAGTTCGTCTAAAAACAAGATTCCGTTGTGTGCCAAGCTTACTTCGCCGGGCTTAGGAATTGTTCCCCCGCCGACTAAAGCCACATCAGATGAGGTGTGGTGCGGCGAGCGGAAAGGCCTGATTCCGATACTGGATAAGTCGGGTTTTACAAGGCCTGCGATAGAATGAATTTTAAGAATTTCTAAGGCCTCTTCGCGTTCAAGGTTTGGCAAAATTGTAGTTAGGCGTTTGGCAAGCATGGTTTTTCCGCTACCTGGCGGTCCGATTAAAAGAATATTATGGCCTCCAGCTGCTGCTACTTCTAAGCCCCTTTTGGCAAAAGCCTGTCCTTTAACATCTTGAAAATCAATATTATAGTTATGGCGACCTTGAAAATAATTTTTTTTCGTTGTTTTAAAAGGTTTGATAGACGTGGGGTCTTGTAAAAAGTGAACGACTTCCGTTAAGGTATGTGCAGGATAAATAGCGATAGATCCGGCAAGGGCAGCCTCGGCAGCATTTTCTTGTGGCAAGAGGATACCGTCAAATTTTTCTTTCGAGGCAGCTAGCGCAATCGAAAAAGTACCTTTAACAGGACGGATTTTTCCATCTAAAGAGAGTTCGCCTAAAACAATATATTTTTTAGCAGCATTTGTATTGATTTTGCCATTTGAAGCCAAGACGCCCAAGGCAATGCTTAAATCAAAGCAGGGGCCTTCTTTTTTGATGTTTGCCGGGGAAAGGTTGACTGTAATGCGCTGAGCCGGGAAATCATAGTGGCTATTTTTGATAGCCGAACGTACGCGTTCTTTACTTTCTTTAACCGCATTATCCGGTAAGCCTACGATGATAACTGATGGTAGGCCATGGGAGATATCTACCTCTACTGTAACCGGAGAGGCTTCTAAGCCGCAGATAGCATAACTATGAATTTTCGAGAACATTGCTGATAACTGTATATTTATTGTGTATAATATACTTAATAATACTTATTTAAACGTCCTGTGAAAAGACCTTGCTTTTTTGATGTTCAAAATTTATAATGTTAAACTAACATACTAGATGTAACACGTCAAGATAAGAACAGGAGGAACGTGTGAGCAGCCTTTTTCACGAAATTTCTACGAACAAAGTGCTTATGGTCACGGTTTCCGTATGGATTATTGCTCAGGCCCTTAAGGTTGTTTTCGGGTTTATCGTTGAGCGAAAATTTAACTTTAGGTGGTTTATAGGAACAGGGGGCATGCCCTCAAGCCATGCGGCAGGCGTAACAGCTCTTGCAACAACTTGCGGGATTCACTTAGGATTTAACTCTGTCGCTTTTGCCATGGCAACAGTTTTTGCAATGGTTACTATGTTTGATGCTCAAGGCGTGAGGCGTTCTACAGGTCAGCAGGCGCAGATTTTAAATAAAATTATTGATGATATTTATTGGCGAGGAAAGGTTGAGCCCCAGAAGCTTAAAGAACTTATTGGGCATACCCCTTTTCAGGTTTTAGTCGGTTCTTTTTTAGGGTTTGTTGTTTCGCTTTATCTTTATTATCAGCTTTAGCTGTTAAGTTAAGGAAATTACGATGTATTTCGTGAGCGGGATCAACGCATGCAAGAATTATAATCATTTACCCCGCTTGCGCGGGGTAAATTCGTCCAACAAGTTTACGTTCACTGTCGTTCCGTAAACATAGGGCTCATTTAAGGAGAGAACTTAATGAAAAAGAAAATTCTTATTGTTGCCGGAGTTATTGCTTTTCTCTTTTTTCTGAAAGTTTTAGCTTCGCCTAGAGGGGACACTACGCCTACTCAAGTTAAGTCTAATCCTAAAGAGGTGCAGGCTCTTTACAAGGAGGCGGTTACTGCAGAAGAAGGAAATGATTTAGCTACAGCGAAAGAACTTTACAAAAATATCATGAATGATTATCCTGATTTTTCTGAGATGGAAGATGTTCAAAAACGCCTTGAACAAGCAAATTTGGGTATTATTTTTTCAAAAGCGCAAACACCTCAAACTGTTATTCATGTTGTTGAAAAAGGTGATTCTTTAAGCAAACTTGGGAAAAAGTATAATTGTACTGTTGCCTTAATCAAAAAGAGCAATAATTTAAAGAACGATATCATCCGCATAGGGCAGCGCCTGCGCATTTGGGCAGAACCTTTTTCTGTCTTGGTGGACAAGTCACAAAATAAATTGATTTTAAAGTCAGGCGATGAGGTTGTTAAAGTTTATACGGTTGCTACCGGAAAAGACAATTCTACTCCCGTTGGGACATTTATTATTGAAACTAAACTTGTTGATCCAGTATGGTTTAAAAGTGGGGCGATTATTCCTCCGGATAGCGCTCAAAATGAACTTGGTGCTCGCTGGATGGGATTTGATATTCAAGGCTATGGTATTCATGGGACCACGCACCCTGAAAGCTTGGGCCAGCAGGCAACAGCCGGTTGTGTTCGTATGCACAATGATGATGTCAAAGAGCTGTATGACCTTTTAACTTTGAACACACAAGTTACGATTGTTGATTAAAATATGAGTCGATTAGATTTTGAAAAACCGATTGGCAAGCTTGAGGATAAAATTAATGAGCTTAAGAGTTTTAACTCTGAAGAAAAAGCGAATTTAAATCCCGAGATCAAAAAGCTTGAAGAAAAACTTGGCAAGCTAAAAAAGCAGGTCTATGGAGACCTTTCTCCTTGGCAGCGCATTCAAATCGCACGCCATTCGGACAGGCCGTATACTTTAGACTATATCCGATTAATTCTTAATAATTTTATAGAACTTCACGGTGATAGACTTTTTTCTGATGACCCTGCTCTTATAGCTGGGCTTGCAACGATAGATGGCCAGAAAGTCATGGTTATGGGACATCAAAAAGGGCGTGATGTTAAAGAAAATATTATGCGTCATTTTGGTTGCGCACATCCTGAAGGATATCGCAAGGCTATGCGTCTGATGCATTTCGCAGAGAAATTTAACCTCCCTATTGTTATTTTTATTGATACACCCGGAGCCTATCCCGGCATTGGTGCAGAAGAAAGAGGCCAGGCTCAGGCTATTGCAAGCAATTTGAAGGACATGGCTCAGATTAAGGTTCCTATTATTGCGGTTGTTATCGGAGAAGGTGGAAGCGGTGGAGCCTTAGGGATTGGCGTTGCCGATAAGGTTCTTATCTTGCAGCATGCGTATTATTCGGTTATCTCACCGGAAGGATGCGCGTCTATTCTCTGGCGAAACAGTGTACGTGCTCCGGATGCAGCCAAGGCTTTAAGAATTATGGGCGAAGATTTAGTCGAGTTTGGCATTGTTGATGAAATTATTCCGGAGCCTTTAGGCGGAGCCCATCGGGACCCGGAGGCGATAGCCACCGATGTTAAAAAGATAATTTTAAAGCATCTTAAAAAGATGCAAGAGATCCCTGATTCTAAGCTGTTAGACAGCCGGTATGAGCGTTTTCGTAAAATGGGCGAATTTCAAGAAACGCAACCTTCCTCTAAATAATTTTAAAAAATGAATTCTCAAAGAAATTTAAAGCCTGATATCAAGGCCTCTAGCCTCGAAGAGTTTTTGAATTATTTTTCCGACCAAGGCTTAAAATCTTTTCATGCGAAACAGCTTTTTAAATGGATTTATCAAAAAGGTGCTGAGTATTTTGAAGATATGACAGATTTGTCTGCTGATTTACGAAAAAAGCTAAAGAATGACTTTGCCTTTTCGCATTTTTCTCCCGAAAAAGTTTTAACGTCAAAGGACGGAACAAAGAAGTTTTTGTTCGCTGTTGGGGAGAATGAATATATTGAAAGCGTTATTATCCCTTCTTCTAAGCGCACAACGCTATGCATTTCTTCTCAGGTTGGATGCAAGTTTGCCTGCCGGTTTTGTGCCAGCGGCCTTAACGGTTTTTCTCGTAATTTAACAACGGCAGAAATCCTTAATCAAATTTTATATATTAAGAATCATGAAAAAGGAGCAATGATTACGCATGTTGTTTTTATGGGCGTTGGCGAGCCTATGGATAACTATGATAACGTTTTTAAAAGCATCAGAATAATTAATTCTTCTTCTGGCCTTAACATTGCTGCCCGACGGATAACAGTCTCAACTTGCGGCCTTATTCCTCAAATTCGGGCTATGGCTAAAGAGGGCTTGCAGATTGAGCTTGCGGTTTCTTTGCATGCGGCGAACAATACAACTCGCAGTCAGCTTATGCCGGTTAATAGAAAAGATCCTCTTGATAAACTTCTTGCAACTTGTAAAAGTTATTCAAAGGCCACAAAGCGGCAAATTACCTTTGAGTATGTTTTAATTAAGGGTGTTAATGATTCTCAAGAAGATGCCCGGCAGTTGGCTCGTCAGGTTAAAGGGATGCTTTGTAAGATTAATCTTATCACTTGTAATCAAGTTAAGGCGTTGGCCTGCTGCTCGGCAGACCGTCAGCAGGCTGTTAAATTTCAGAATATTTTATTACAAAAAGGTATTTTGGTAACTATTCGCGCTCCGCGGGGAGAGGATATTGCCGCAGCCTGTGGACAACTTCGCTATTCTCTTTCTAAGAAAAAAAGATAGAAAAATTTTACATATTGAGTTTTTGTCCGGCTTTATTAATAAGATTTTGAATTTTTGGATTTTGAAGAAGTTTCTGAAATTTTGGATTATTTTGCATAGCATCAAAATCTTGCGCCATGACCGCCTTCATAAAGGCAGGGTCAGAGAAGGCTTGGATGACTTCTTCATCCTGGGCAATCGTTTGGATGTCATTCATGATGGCAGGATCGCTAACAATTTTTTGTTGATATTCTGCAATTTGATTGTTGGAAACAGGAGGGTTGTTTTGGGCCTGAACAGGAAGGGCAGCTTGGTCGCGGCCGATACTCATAATTTTACCACCTTTTATTTCAATTTCACCAAAAGATGTCTCAATTGTATAGATATCATTCGAAACAGAGAGGATTTTTCCTTTGACTTGAGATCCATCATCTAGCGTGATGACTTTTGTTTCTTGCGCAAAGGACGGACAGGCGATAAGGAAAAAACAGCAAGAAAGCATGGCTAGAAATATTTTTTTCATTTAAATTCTCCTTAAAATTAAAGTTTAGAAATTGAATTTGTTGCTTTAAATGGTTATTATAGAGGAAAACAAAGAAAAGCACAACATCGTTTCAGGAGCTGAAATATATAAGAAGCAAATGGTGTTTTTTTTAAAACAATTTATTTTTTTGAGTTATAATAAGGTTTAATATTAGCGGTATAAGAATATCAGGAAAGAAGGGGCCATTATGGGGACAATTGAACACCGTAAACTTTTTCGCGCTGAAGCTTATTTAAAAATAAGCTATGAATCCAAACGGGAACCCATCATCAAAGGGGAATTTGTGACAGTGGATATTAGCTCTATTGGGCTCCATGTTATTGGTCCAGATAAATTAGAAATTGGTACAGATCTTATTATCAAGCTGCAGATTAAAGACAGGCCGGAGTCGGTTACAGCCCTTTCGAAAGTTGTTTGGCAGAAGCCATGCAGCTATGTTCCTGCGAGCAAAAATGCTTATTTTGCGGCAGGCTTAATGCTTCTAGACATGTCACCTGAAGATGCTATTTTAACTTCTGATTTTATTTTTGATGTTGCCAAAGAACATCAGTTCAAATACGAAAAGAAAATCATTGATCAGCTTGAGCCTTCATAAATTATTTATACCATGAATATTTCCGTTATTATTCCAGTTTGCGAGTTCCAATCTGACCTACAAAAAGCACACGAAGTTCTTATCCGTGTATTGAGAAATTTATCTTTGGAGTTTGAGGTCTTGATATGCGACGACACAGCCTCTTCTCAGTCTCATGTCGTATGCAAATTAATTAAAGATAGAGGTGCTCATACTAAGATTTTTTTGCATGAAAAAAGACTAGGATTAGGGCAAAGCCTTAGAGAGCTTTTTACCGAAGCTAAGGGAGATATTGTTTTGTATCTGAACCCTCGCGCTCTTTTTGATTATCAGGCTTTAGCAGTTTTTCTGAACAGTGTGCGACAATGTGACGTGATTGTTTCTTCTCATTACAAGGCAAAGGAGGGAGAGAAGTTGTCCCTTGCGCTGGGAGAAAGACTTTATTCTTTTTTCTGCCGATTTTTGTTAAGAATACCTATATGTGAGATTATTCCTAGCCTAATGCTGGTGCGTCGTAAAGTATTTGCGGTTTTGCCTTTAAAGGCGTCCGGAGAAGATTTTTTAACGGAGTTTCTTGCTCGTGCGCATGGCCAAGGATTCTTGGTTAGAGAGGTGAATTTTGGTTTTCCCCCTAAAAGACGTAATGGTTTTTTCCGTTTTTTTTCTGCTTTAAATTTTCGAAAACAAATGTCTTCTTAATTTATATTTAAGTAAGTTTTAGGGTAAGGATTTTGGTGCTGGAGGAGGGAGTCGAACCCTCATGCCCGCGAAGACACTGGTTTTTGAGACCAGCGCGTATACCAGTTCCGCCACTCCAGCAGAAAAAAAAGCTACATCCAAGCGTAGTTTTCAAATGTAAAGCTTAAAACGAAGCCTGGTGGAGCTGGAGGGATTCGAACCCTCGACCCCTTGCATGCCATGCAAGTACTCTCCCAGCTGAGCTACAGCCCCAATGATTTTAATTAAAAATTAATGAATTGGGTGTGTGCTTCTTCCTCTTTAATAAGAGATAGAAGTTAACGGCCAACCCCAAACTTCTAATAAAGAATGAGTCAATATAGCATTTGTTGATATTTTTGTCAATCCCTCGGAAAACCCTCAACTTTCAACTTAAAAAGTGCATGTTTTGTTTTTTGCTCAGGAGGGAGCCTTGGACTAAAATCCAAAGCAGGCTCCGCTAAAGTTTTAGGGAAATTGTCAACCTAGATACATTTTAAAGTTGACAATTAAAAATAGAGAAGTTAAGATGTTTTCATTATGAATGAGAAAATTATTTCTTTTTTAAAGAAAGCTGACGGATATTTCTCCGGAGAGCAAATTAGCAAAGCCCTTCGCATTAGCCGAACAGCTGTCTGGAAGCATATTAAGCAGCTTAAACAAGAGGGCTACAATATTGAAGCAGTTTCACGCAGAGGGTATCGATTAATTTCTGCGCCGGATAAGCTTTTACCCTCGGAGATTAAAAATGGACTTCAAGCAAAAATTTTTGGCCAAAAGATTGTTTATTTTGATACCGTAGGCTCAACCATGGATGAGGCTTCTGTTTTGGGTTTTCAGAATGAAATGGAAGGGACCCTTGTTTGCGCTGAGAGTCAGACAAAAGGACGTGGACGCTTAGGAAGAACATGGATTTCGTCTAAAGGCAAAGGCATTTATTTTTCTCTTATTTTGCGTCCTGTGATACCTGTGGCAGAGGCAGCAAAGCTGACGCTTCTTTTTGCTATTTCCGTTTGCCAGGCTATTAGGAAAAGTACCGGCATTAACGCTATGATTAAATGGCCCAACGACATTATGGTCGGAAAAAAGAAAATCTCCGGTATTTTAACTGAGCTTAATGCTGAGATGGACCGCATTAATTTTGTCATTGTTGGTCTAGGGGTTAATGTCAATGAAACAAAGTCTGTGCTTTTAAAAAGCGCAACCTCTATCTATCAAGAAATAGGAAAGAAATTTTCGCGAGCTGTGCTTTTAAAAGAAATTTTAGAAAAATCTGAGGAAAATTATTTATTATTTCAAAAGAAGGGATTTTCTCCTATTGCGAGTCAGTGGAGATCACTTTCTGATACCCTAGGCAGACGCGTTAAAGTTGATGAAACCAAGAAGACAACAGAAGGCGAAGCTGTTGATATTGATACTGATGGTGGCCTTTTGATCCGCAAGGATGATGGGGTTGTTATCAAAAAAATATCTGGCGACGTTATTCATTTAAGATAAAAATATGAAGACAGAATTTTTAAATACATATCTTGAAAAACTTGAGAGGGACGGTTTAAAGAGGCATCTAAAAGAGCTTTCCGGGCCGCAAGGAGCGCATGTTATTCTTGACGGAAAGCAGGTTGTAAATTTTTGTTCGAATAATTATTTAGGATTAGCTTCAGATAAACGCCTTTTGCAAGCCGCTGCGAATTCTTTGGCTCAAGAGGGTATGGGGTCTGGAGCATCGCGGCTTGTTTGCGGTAATTTAAAGCGGCATCGGGCTCTTGAGAAAAAGATTGCAGCATTTAAGGGCACAGAAGATTGTCTTGTTTTTAGCACAGGATACATGGCCAACGTTGGCATCATTTCAAGTTTATGCGAGAGAGGCGATATTATTTTATCCGATAAGTTGAATCATGCCTCGATTGTAGATGGTATTCGTTTAAGCCGTGCGGAATTTAGACGGTATCCGCATAAGAATATGAACGCCTTAGAAGAAGAATTAAAAAAGGCAGAGCATTTTCAAGAACGTTTTATTGTGACAGATAGCGTTTTTAGCATGGATGGCGACATTGCTCCTTTAGATAAAATTGTTGAACTGGCGCAGAAATATAAAGCTTTTGTGATGGTCGATGAGGCACATAGTTTTGGCGTGTTAGGAAAAAACGGCAAAGGAGCTGTTGAGCATTTTGGCCTTCAAGATAAAATTGATATTCAGATGGGAACTCTTAGCAAGGCCGCTGGGTCTTTTGGGGCGTATTGTTGCGGGTCAAAAAACTTAGTTGATTTTTTGATTAACAAAGCGCGGAGCTTTATTTATACGACAGGAATGCCGGCGTGTGTTGCGGCAGCCTCACTCAAAGCCGTTGAAATTATAGAAAAAGAGCCGCAAAGGCGACAAGATCTTTTGGATAATGCACATAATGTTCGACAGGCATTCCAGGAGGTAGGGTTTGATATTTTACAATCGCAAACACCGATTATTCCTGTTGTCGTTTCGGAAACATCAAAGGCTGTTGAATTTTCAAAGCAGCTTTTTGAGAAGAATATTTTTGTCCAGGCCATTCGCCCACCGACTGTTCCTGAAAATACAGCACGGCTTCGCGTTACTGTGATGGCAACACATAATCAAGAAGACATCGCAAAACTTTTATCAGCCTTTGAAGAAATAGGAAAGAAATTATGCCTTATTTGACAATTAGCGAAAATAAAAAATGGTATTATGAAGTTAAGGGTGAGGGCCCGTGCTTGGTTTTTATTCATGGATGGGCGTCTAGCGGACGGGTTTTTAGTCAGCAGATAGAATATTTTTCAAAAGATTATAAGGTTTTTTCTGTTGATTTGCCCGGACATGGAAATACTCCATGGCAACAGATGGGCTTGGAAGACATGGCAAAAGATATTGTCTCACTCATAAAAAATTTAGGAGAAAAGGAAGTTTTTGTTGTTGGAAGTTCTTTAGGAGGAATGGTAGGTTTAAAATGTGCTGAGCTTCCTCAAAAGATTGTAAAGAAACTTGTTATGGTAGGATCTTTGCCTCGGTTTTTAAAAACACAGCAGCGGCCCATAGGGCTGATGCCGGTTGAAATGGCAAGGCTTCAAAAACAATTACGTGAAAGGTATCCTGCTATTTTAGATATTTTTTTCCGGTCTCTGTTTACGCTCGAGGAGAGGGAGACACAAAAGTTTAAATGGATTCATCAATTTCGAAAGACTGAAAAAAATCCTGACAAAGAGGCCCTAGAAAGCCTTTTGGACATGCTTTCAAAGGCAGACCTTACGGATTTTTTAACAACGACACATATTCCGATTTTATTTCTAGTCGGAGAAAAAGATTATATTTGTCCGCCTTCATCTTTGGAATTTCTTAAAAATATTATTCCGGATGCACATTACGACATTATCAAAGCCAGTGGGCATTTTCCGTTCATCATTCATGCTCAGGAATTTAATGAAAAAGTCGAACGCTTTTTAGACCTGAAGAATGTGTAAATATTTTCTGTTTGCCATTTTGGGATTCTTATTTTGAGTCCCGATTCAGGGGCGAGGGAAGGATTGGGGGCCCTCGATCGGCTTGAGGTCATTTTTTAGGATAAGATTATAAATGAATATTTTAAGACAAAGCAAACCACAAGCATCTTTTTCAAAAGCCGCCTTATCTTACGAGGAGTTTTCTGATATCCAAAAGAAGGTTGGGCTTACGCTTTTAGAAAATCTTCCAACGAATATTAAGGGAGGGCGTATTTTAGATGTTGGTATGGGAACCGGGTGGCTTACCGAGAAAGTGGCTGAGCGTTTTCCTGACGCAGATATTTTTGGAGTTGATTTTGCAGAAGGTATGGTGCAGAGTGCTAGAAAAAAGAATATTGATTTTGTTATTCAGGCAGATGCGCGCGCCTTGCCTTTTCAAAAAGAAAGTTTTGACCTTATTGTGTCTAATTGTGCGTATCAATGGGTTGAAGATTTAAAAAAGACTTTTACACTTAATCGAGAGATTCTTAGAAGCCATGGCTATTTTTGTTTTACATGTTTTGGAGAAAGCACATTGAAAGAGCTGTGGGAGTCTTTAGGAACAGTGAATCGTTTGCATTGCCCGACGGAGAAGGATATCCGCGATGCCCTTAGAACTGGTGGTTTTTACTCGTTTGAGGTAAGTTCAGTGATGATGAGGCAGGAGTTTGGTGATATGTTTGATTTAGTGCGATGGCTTAAAAGAATTGGGGCAAATCAAACTAAAAGAGAAATTTTTATTGGACGGGATGCTTTATCTTGCGCCAATGATTTTTATTGTCAGAATTTCGAAAGCGATAATGGTGTTTTTGCGACCTTTGAAATAATTATGGGAAAAACACAAAAATGAAACCTAAGGGAATTTTTATAACTGCAACGGATACAGATGCCGGAAAAACAACGGTAAGTTTTGTTCTTGGTGTTTTATTACATCAGAAGGGGATTGATGTCGGCATCATGAAGCCGATTCAGTGCGCAGGGCGCGACGCACAATTTTTAAAAAAAAATTTGAGGATTAAAGATTCGTTAAGAGAAATTAATCCCTATTTTGCTAAGGAACCGATATCTCCGCATTTAGCCTTTGCCCGTCAGAAAATCGCTATCGACATAGAAAAAATTAAAAAACAATATCAAGCTTTAAGCTTAATCCATGATTTTGTCATTGTTGAGGGAGCCGGAGGATTGATGGTTCCCATTAAAGATAATTATTTGATGGCAGACTTAGCCAGAGATTTAGAGCTTGATGTCGTTGTCGTATCAAAGCTGTCCTTAGGAACAATTAATCACACTTTGCTGACTATTGAACAGGCAAGGTCTTGTGGTCTTGATGTACGCGGAATTATTTTTAATCAAATAAAAAAAGGCAAAGGGGGAATTCCTGAGAAAACGAATTCGCAAGCGATTAAAAAATTTGGCCAAGTTCCGATTTTAGGGACAGTGTCGTATATGCCTAAGGCAACAAGAAACAGTGTTTTAAGGCAGTGTAAGAATAAAATAAATTTAAAACCTTTGCTAAAACAAGAAACAAAAAAAGCGAGCCAGCGTTTAAAAAAAGAAGATAGAGAATATATTTGGCATCCGTTTACACAGATGCAGGATTGGCAGAAAGAAAATCCGCTTATTATAGACCAAGCTAAAGGATGTTATTTAAGAGATAGCAACGGAAAATGGTATTTAGATGGTGTTTCAAGCCTCTGGGTTAATTTACATGGACATCAACATAAAACAATTGATCAGGCTGTCTGCCGCCAGGTAAAAAAGGTAAGCCATTCAACATTGCTTGGGCTTTCAAATGTTCCGGCTGTTGAGCTTGCGCGCGAGCTTGCTAAAATAACACCCAAGACTTTAAGGAAAGTTTTTTATTCCGACAGTGGTTCAACTGCAGTTGAAATCGCGATAAAGATTGCGTATCAGTATTGGCAGAATATCGGCCAAAAGAAAAAGACAAAAATTATTCATCTTGCGCATTCTTATCATGGGGACACTTTAGGAAGCGTAAGCATTGGAGGCATTGATTTATTTCATAAGGTCTATCGGCATTTGATTTTTAAGACAATAAAATGGCCGACGCCTTATCCGGATGCTTTTGGGGATAAGAAAATTTTTGCAAAAGATTTCTCAAGGTCTATCGATAGGCTTGAAATATTTTTAAAAAAATCAAATCAAACAATTGCCGCTTTCGTCGTAGAACCTATTGTTCAAGGTGCTGCTGGCATGATTGTTTGGCCTAAAGGTATTTTAAAAAGAATCGAGAAATTATGTCGTCAACACAATATTCTTTTTATTGCCGATGAGGTGGCAACGGGTTTTGGGCGGACAGGAAAAATGTTTGCGTGCGAACATGAGAACGTAACGCCGGATGTGATGTGCTTGGCTAAAGGAATAAGTGCAGGATATCTTCCTTTGGCTGCAACTCTGACAACGCAGAAGATTTATGATGGATTTTTATTTGATTATAAAGAGCAAAAGACATTTTTTCACGGTCACACCTATACGGGAAATCCTTTAGCGTGCGCGGCTGCGTTAGCAAATTTAGAAGTTTTCAAAAAAGAGAAGACATTAAAGAAGATACAGGCGAAGATTAAATTGTTAGAAGCTGAATTAAAAAATTTTAAGAATCTTTTCCACGTCGGTGATATTAGACAAAAAGGCTTGATGGTTGGCATTGAACTCGTTAAGTCTAAGAAAAAAAGACAACAGTATCCTTGGCAAGAAAAGATAGGTGTTAAGGTCTGTCAAAAGGTGCGTGAGCATGGAGTTATTTTGCGGCCTTTAGGGAATGTGGTTGTTTTAATGCCGCCTTTGAGCATCAGTCGTAGCGAGCTTAAGAAGCTTTTATCAGCCACTTATCAGGCGATTGACGAGGTAACAGAATCTTATGTTTAGAAAAAAGAAACAAAAGACCGTTTTTGTTGCCATGAGTGGCGGGGTAGACTCCTCGGTAGCCGCTGCTTTGTTAAAGAAAAAAGGATACAAAGTTGTTGGTGTTACGATGTGTTTTAATATTTCCTCTTCGCAGGGCAAGCGGCCGTCTTGTTGTGGCGCAGAGGCAATTGAAGAGGCAAAAAGAGCAGCACAAGTTTTAGATATTCCCCATTATGTGCTTAGCTTTGGAGACGACCTTCAAAAATATGTTATTGATGACTTTGTCAAAGAATATCTTGATGCACGGACACCCAACCCTTGCGTGCAGTGTAATCGGATGGTTAAGTTTGGCTCTCTTTTAAAGAAGGTAAAATTGATGGGGGCTGATTTTTTAGCCACGGGCCATTACGCCCGTGCTGATTATAGCAAAACTCGACGACGGTTTGAGCTTAAAAAGGGCAAGGATAAAAAGAAAGATCAGGGGTATTTTCTTTATAAAATTCAGAAAGAAAATCTTTCATCTATTTTATTTCCTTTGGGAGGCCTTAAAAAAAAGAAGGTTCGTCTGCTGGCAAAGAAACTTCACCTCCCGAGTGCTGAGCGCAGAGAAAGCCAAGATATTTGTTTTATTCCAAAAGGTAGCTATCAGGAATTTATTCAAGACCGTTTAGGAAAGAAAGCTTTTAAGCCCGGAGAAATTTGTGATTTTAAAGGAAATGTTTTAGGCCAGCATAAAGGTATTGCTTTTTACACTATTGGCCAAAGAGACAAGCTTGGCATTGCCGTTGGCAAGCCGGTTTATGTTTATCGAATTGACAAGACGACAAATACCATCTTTGTCGGGGACAAAAAATGCTTGTTGGCACACGGATTAATCGCTGAGGATGTTAATTTTGTTTCTATGAATATTCCAAAGAAAAAAATAGAGGTTCAAATCAAAATCCGATATAATCAACCTGAAGTTAAAGCATGGCTGTCGCAAGATAAAGGCGGCCGAGTAAGGGTTGATTTTTATACGCCGCAGATGGCTGTTACGCCAGGCCAGTCGGTTGTATTTTACAGGAAAGATATTATTTTAGGCGGCGGTATTATTAAAGACGTTTTTTAACCTGGATTTTGCATTGCAAAATCCACCCGGAGGGCCGCATCGGCGCAATTTATTGCGACTTGCGGGGTTACCCTCGCCGTAAGGCGTTTTGCATTTGAATACTTTTATTCCGTGTTTTAAAATAGGAAAAATATTCAAATGAAAAATTCCGGTTAAAGACAGGAGAGATAGTATGGATATTAAGTTTGATATAGCAAATCTTAAAGGATTTATCGAAAAGAAGGAATGGGATGATATTGTTCCTCAAGTTAAGAAGGCTCACGAGGAATTGGTTAACAAGACAGGGCAAGGGAGCAACTTTACCGGATGGCTTGACCTTGCTTCGCGCACCGACAACGCTCTTTTAGATGAGCTTAAAATCCTCGGAGAAGAGGTCAGAGAAAATTCTGATTGCATTATTAGCTTAGGGATTGGCGGTTCTTACCTTGGCATCCGAGCAACGGTAGAATTTTTAATTGCTGATCAAAAAATTCCTATTCATTATGCCGGTAATAATTTAAGCTCCGGGTATCTTTATCATCTTTTAAAAGGGCTTGAAGACAAACGTGTAACCATTGTGGTTATTTCGAAATCCGGCACCACAACAGAGACGGCATTAGCTTTTCGTATTATTAAAGAATTTATGGAAAAGAAATATGATGCCAATGAATTAAAGAAAAGAATTATCTGTGTGACGGATCAAGAAAAAGGGGCTTTACGAAAAAGTATTAACAGCGAAGGCTATCGTTCGTATCCTATTCACGACGATGTCGGTGGACGGTTTTCTGTTTTGTGCCCGGCTGGGTTAGTTTCTTTGGCTCTGGCAGGCTTAGACATCCATCAACTTATTGAAGGAGCCCGAGATGCTGAGAAGGCCTTTGACGAAATGGACTTAGAAAAAAACATCGCCTATCAGTATGCGGCGGCACGATATCTTTTGTATAAAAAAGGAAAAAAGATAGAAGTTTTATCTACGTTTTATCAACGACTTTCCTATGTGGCTGAGTGGTGGAAGCAGCTTTTTGGGGAAAGCGAAGGGAAAGATGGCAAAGGAATTTTCCCGGCATCGCTTAATTTAACAGCTGACTTGCATTCGATGGGGCAGCTGATGCAAGAAGGCGAGCGTAATGTTTTTGAAACTTTTTTAATGGTTGAAGACTCCGGGCACAAGATGATTATTCCGCCGGCTGAAGAGAACCTTGATAATTTTAATTGCGTGGCTGGAAAAGATTTGGATTTTGTTAATAAGCAGGGTTACAAAGCAACATCGAGCGCTCATTATGAGGGTGGGGTTCCTAACATGACCATTACCTTGCCTAATTGTCAAGCGCATGCTTTAGGTCAGTTGTATTATTTTTTTCAAAAGGCGGTTGCGATTACCGGATATCTTATCGGTGTTAATCCGTTTAATCAGCCTGGTGTTGAGGCCTACAAGAAAAAGATGTTTGCGCTTTTAGGGAGAGAATAAAAAAGAAGAAAATAAAAAGTAAACTAAAACATCAAGCCCCGGACTGGATGCCCGGGGCTCGTTTGTAAGGTGATAGGCCTTAAGTTGCTCTCGCTATCTTGCGACCTCCTTGATATCTAATTTAAGTATGGCATAAAAATTCTCATTTTTCAAGGTATCGACAAAAGTTGTTTCTTAAAGACTTTTGCATATTCTTCCAACTTGAATTGACAACGGTATCTGCACATGTTAAAAATAGTAATATGAGTAATAAATTAAAAGTAATATTAGGCTTGGGCCTGATTGCGGTGGCCTTTATTTGCATAATCGCGGTTTCTTTTTCAATTGACCGTAGAAATCAGTCTTCTGTCCAAGAAATTGATGTCCTTCAAGTAGAATTAGCTAATCTTATCGCTCAGCAAAGCGAAGACATCCTTTCTGATTCGGACAAAGAAAAAGTAGAGCGCGATCCTATTCGCCTGGAAGATGTTTTGGCTCGTGCGCAGAGCATCTATGGCGAGGCAGAACTTGAGCGTAAGAATGGAATTCTTTGGATTGACCGCAAAAGCTCCCAAATGATGGTTACTTTAGGGGTTGTCAACGGCCTGATGCCAGGAACTTATTTAGGTGTTTATCAAGAAAAGCTTCAAGCTGATGGCACGGTTATTAATGAAAAAGTCGATGATGTTGTTGTTGAAAAAGCGTATGACATCATCTCTTATGTTAAGTCCACAAAAAAAGCGCAAGATGATTTTAACCGCGATTATTACCGCGTTAGCATGAAGGGTTCTTTTTAGCCCTTTTTTAAGTAACCTGCAAATTATGCGAAACAGATCCCCTATAGGTCAACTTCTTGTCGACAAAAAGATTATCACTCCTGAGCAGCTTAAGATTGCCCTCCATGAACAGAAAAAAACAAGAGAACTTTTAGGGATTACGCTTATCCGCCTTGGATTTGTTGATGAAGAAAAGATTTATCTTCCGATTCTCGCCGGAGAGCTTGGGGTTGATTTTCTTAATTTAAAAGATTTTGAGATTCCTTCTGAGGTTATTAATAAAATTCCTGCCAAAGTTGCTGACCACTACAAAGTTATCCCCGTTGATTACAGAGATGATGTTTTAACCATTGCTCTCACGAATCCTTTAGACATCCATACCTTAGATGATGTTTCTTTGGTTGCCGGGTCTAAAGTTAAATCTGTTTTAGCAGCTCAAAAAGATATTGCAGAGGCTATCCGTAAATATTATGGCTTAGGAGCAGACACGATCGAACAGATGATGGATACGGTAACGGTCTTGCCGCAGTCCACAGAAAGAGTTGAAGATATTCAGGAGTTGGACTCAGAAGCTTCTATCGGAAAATTTATCAATCAGCTCCTTTTAGAGTCTTATCAAAACCGGGCTACAGATATTCACATCGAACCTTTTGAAAATGAACTCAAAGTTCGTTATCGTGTTGATGGCATTCTCTATGATGCTAAGGTTCCTATTAATATTAAGCATTTTAAAGATTCTGTTAGCTCGCGTATTAAGATTATTTCTAATTTGGATATTGCCGAAAAACGCCTGCCGCAAGATGGACGTTTTAAGGTGCGTGTCGGCGATGTTGATTTGGATTTGCGCGTATCGTTTTTACCGACACCTTACGGGGAGAGTATTGTTATCCGTATCTTAAGCTCAACAAAATTATATAGCTTGGCAGAGCTAGGGCTTGCTAGTGAAGAAGAAAAGATTCTCGACGGGTTAATTAAAAGGCCGCATGGCATTCTTTTTCTAACGGGCCCTACTGGCAGTGGAAAAACAACAACGCTTTATTCTTGCCTTTCCCGCATTAATAAGGTTGATAAGAAAATTATTACCATTGAGGACCCAATTGAATATCAACTTAATGGTATTACGCAAATTCAAATTCATCCAGCGATTGGGTTAAATTTTGCTGTGGGCCTGCGTTCGATGTTAAGGCATGATCCTGATATTATGATGGTTGGAGAAGTCCGCGACACGGAAACTGCAGAAATTACTATTCAGGTTGCTTTAACAGGGCATTTAGTTTTCTCTACGCTGCATACCAACGATGCCGCTTCAGCCGTGGCACGTCTTTTAGACATGGGGGTTGAACCATATTTGGTCGCAAGTTCAGTTTTGTGTTTTATCGCGCAGCGTTTAGTGCGCGTGATTTGCCCAAAGTGCAAAAAACCAGTCCATGTATCCGCGGAAATGTTTAAGGAAATGGGCATTGATCCGAAGGCGCTTGAGGGCGTGACGATTTATGAAGGCAAAGGGTGTGAGGATTGCAATCTTACCGGATATAAAGGACGCCAGGGTATTTATGAATTTTTACCCATTACCGAAGAGATTCGTAATCTTATTATTGAAAGAGCATCGGCTGCAAAAATTAAAGATAAAGCTGTTGAGCTCGGCATGCGAACTTTGCGCGAGAGAGGATGGGAGAAAGTAAAGAGAGGAATCACCACTCCGAGTGAGGTTATCCGCGTTACTCAGCAAGAAGAAATTTAAGAGTAAGAACCAACTGATGTAAAAGGGCCCTGCCAAGAAATACGGCTGGGCCCTTTTGTTTTGGTAGCGTTTCCTCCAACAAGGCCACAGGGCCTTGTTTTTAGTTTTGTGGATGCTATCTTTGAGTTAAGGGGCACACGATAATGAGAGAGATGACAATTCAAAATTTAACTTCAAAAGATAAAACAAGAAATGAAGTTTTGTTTTGCGAAGCCTTTGAGAGAGAAGGAATACGGCGAGCTCTCGAGAGAAGAAATACCTGCAAGATTATCAATGTTCTTGAATTTGAAGACCAGGCCCATGCTGAAGATTTTCTAAGCAGAGAATCAAAGAAATGCCCACCTCCTGAAACGCGCATTGTTCATCTTTTTAACAGTGATTTAGCTAAAGATGAAGTCATTTACAAGATTTCTGGCAATCAATATGTTGTTTTAGGCAATCGCCTTTTTGCCTTAAAAGTTTCCCATTCCTTGAAAAAAATCGTTTCCATAGCAAAATAATTCTTACATAATATTAATATTAATATTCTATATGCGTTATCTTGCAAAGCCTTTTTGGCTATGTTAGAATGATTTTGTTATGGCGAAATTTTCTTTTAAGGCTAAAAAAGGCCCTCAGGAGTTTATTGAAGACGTCTTAGAGGCAGAGAGTTTAGATAGGGCTGTTGAGAAAATTACCGCCTTAGGATATGTTCCTATTGATGTTAGTCTCTATAGGCCAACTAAAATAAAGTCTTTTTCTAAAAAAAAGAAGGTTTTATTTTTTTATAAAAAAGTTTCCCTATCTGAGCTTGTCATGCTAACTCGACAGCTTTATGATTTGCTTGATTCCGGCGTTCCCCTTCTTAAAGCCCTAAGATTAACATTAGAGCAGGGGACAAATCCTCATCTTAAGAAAGTTCTTGCACAGATCTATAGTTCTGTTCAGGACGGTGGTTTGTTTTCTGATGCGCTCGCGCAGCACAGAGATGTCTTTTCTCCTCTCTATGTCAACATGGTTAAGGCTGGAGAAATCAGCGGAAAATTAGACGTTGTTTTAGAGCGCCTGGCAACATTTTTAGAAAAAGATTCAGAGGCGCGCGCAAAAATACAAAATAGTCTTATTTATCCATCGCTTATTTTAGGTGTAGGAATGCTGACCATTTTTGTTCTTCTTACTTTTGTTATTCCACGGCTGACTGAGATGTTTGAAGACTTGAGCGCGAATCTTCCGCTTCCGACTGTTATTTTGATAGCGGTGAGTGATTTTCTTTCTCGGTTTTGGTGGCTTTTAGCTATTTTAATCCTGGCAGCAGTTTTTTATTTTAAAAACTTTGCATCTTCTGAAAAAGGAACGCTGCAGGTTGACCGTTTAAAATTAAAGATTCCTGTCCTAGGAAATTTTATTCAATGTATTGAAATTGCACGTTTTTCAAGGACCTTAAGCACGCTTTTAGAAAGCGGGGTCGTGATTGTCTCAGGGCTGGAATCTGTCAGCGATCTTTTGGATAATGCGGTATTAAAAAAAGAGGCCCGCGAAATTGCGCGACAAGTAGCCGCTGGAGCAAGTTTAAGTGAGGCCTTAAAAGCGAGCACGTTTTTTCCAGCGGACGCCCAAAACATGATTAGCATCGGAGAAGAGGCGGGACGGCTTGAAGCGTCTCTTTTAAAACTCGCGGTTTCTTATGAAAAGAAATCTGACGCGTTAACCAAGACGCTAACATCAATGCTCGAGCCGCTTTTAATTGTTTTTATTGGCCTTGTCGTCGGGTTTGTGGTTATTTCCATGCTGCTGCCAATTTTTCAGATGAATTTTATTGTTCAATAGAAAGGAACTTTTATGAAGAGACGAGGTGGATTTACTTTAATTGAAATTATGCTTGTTGTCATCATCTTAGGTATTCTCGTTGCTATGGTTGTTCCGAACTTAGCCGGGCGAGGACAGCAGGCCCGCGAGGCTGCCGCCCGCGCGGACATAGAAGCTAACCTTGCAACGTCTTTGGATTTGTATGAGATGGATAATGGGAAGTATCCTAGCACGGAGCAGGGGCTGAAGGCACTTTTAGTAGAGCCGTCAACATCACCTGTTCCTCCAAATTGGAGCGGTCCGTATCTAAAGAAAAAGAGAATTCCTCTCGATCCATGGGGCGTGGAGTATGTTTACGTTTTTCCCGGCATTCAAAATATACAAGAATATGACCTATCTTCTCTAGGCCCAGACGGCATTGAAAGCGAAGACGATATTACAAATTGGGCAGAAATCGACATTTAAGTTGAAAACAAGAAAGTTTTTTTTAGGAAATGCTTTTAGCCTTATTGAGCTTCTTTTAGTTGTCATTTTAATTGGAGTTCTCGCTGGGTTGTCCCTACCACGTTTTAGTCAAAGCTATTCTCAAATTCGCCTTGAACAAACTGCTTATAACCTAGCGTCGATGATGCGCTATGCCCAAGGACGCGCTCTTTCGCGCCAAGAAGAAATTCAGCTTCAGTTTGATTCTGATTTTACGCGATATCATCTTATGGAAAGAAAAGGTGATAATTTTGAAGTGATTGAAGGCCGCAGAGGACGGGCGCAGCTTATTCCAAAGGGAATCTCAATTGAATCAGAAGAAACAACTGTGGGATTTTCTCCAGGGGGGGCAATGGATAAGGTAAGAATTTATCTGTCTAATGAAAAAGGGAAAATATTCACCGTTACCACGAGGGAGCTAAGAGGAAGTGTTAAAGTTTTTGATTCAGAAATTTAGCCGCAGAGGGTTTGTTCTTGTTGAAGTGCTGATGACAGTGGCCATCCTATCTGTTGTCTTAACGATGATTATACGTTCGCACATGGCAAGTTTACGCGCTTCCACATACACGGAGGAATATTCAACGGCTGTATTACTTTTAGAAAACAAGATGACGGAATTAATCCAAAAAGGGTTTATCCGAAGAGACCTTGAGGAACAAGAAGCTTTTGATTTTCCTTACGAAAAGTTTTCTTATTTGTTTCAATCGAAAAAAAGTGAAAACGCCGAAGATTCTGACAACTTAAATGAGGTCACATTGACTTTGTTTTGGCCATCAGGAAAAGGCGAGCGTAAAATTTTAGCAACAACATATTTATTTAATTCATTTTAAAATATGAAAATACAAAACTCTTTAAAAGAAAATCTTAAAGCCTTCACGCTTATTGAAATCCTTATTGCCTTAGGAATTTTTTCGGTGGTCATTTTAAGTCTTTATAGCAGTTTTTGGGCGGGAATGAAGATTAATAAGCGGGCACACCAAAATGATAATATTTATCGCCAGATCGCCTTAGGACTAGAAGAGATGGCGCATGAGCTTGAGCAGGCGGCCTCATATGATTTTTCACAATCTCAAGAGGATGCCGGTGCTTTTTATGGGACAGCAGGAGAGATCTCTTTTTTGCTCCCGACGGCGGAGGGATTGAAGCATATTCGTTATTACCTAGAGGCTGAGGAGGAAACATCTATTCATCGTATTATTGTCGGAGAAAGTTATCAAAAAAATGTTTCTTTTACCTTAACTAATCAATCTTCACCGAGCCGGTATGCTCTTATCCGTGAAGAAAATTCATTTGTAGACGCCATGGGAGATTCTTTTTCTTCTGACCCAGAGGTGGTTACCTTAGGAATTGCTGAAGAGGGTCTTCAATTTTCTTATGCGTTTCTGAAGCAAGAGGGCGACGGGGTAGAGATTGTATGGAAAGATGTTTGGGATGAAAACTATATTCCCGCAGGGGTGAAGCTTAAAGTGTCTTTTTTAAACGCTGAGAATAAAAACGGTTTTCAAGAAATTGAAAAAAATATTTATATCCCAACAGGCTTTTGGGGGGAAGATGAAGTTTAATATTCTGCGATTGAGACTTCAAGATAATTCTGGCATAATAATGATAGTCACGTTGTGGATTTTAATTATTCTTAGCGTGCTAGCCGTGGGGTTAGGCAGGCGGACGAGCTTGGATTTAGCTCTAACCAAATATAGCATCGCGAGGGCAAAGGCAATGTCTTTGGCATGGGGTGCTTTAACCTATAGTATGAATGAAATCCGCAAGGATTCAGAAGATGACGATGCGGAAAAATTTGACAGCTTTTATCAATGCGGTTTTTATCTTCCTGAAGAAAGTTCTGCCGAGGAGATTTTTGAGAATAGACCTTTAGGAGATGGGTTTTTTGATGTGAGGTATAAAATAGAGCAGGGGAAAGGCGCAGATCGTATTTGTTATGGGTTTGAGGATGAAGAGAGACGATTAAACCTTAATTCGATTTATTCTGGAAATTATAAAGTTCTTTACCACTTGATTGTTCTTTTAGGATTTGATGAGGCAACAGCTTTGACGATTTCGTGTTCGGTTGTTGATTGGCATGATGACGACAGCATTGTTACCGAGGCACCTCATGGGGCTGAAGATGATTATTATGTGGCATTAATTAAGCCTTATCGTTGCAAGAATACAACGTTTGAAACTATCGAAGAGCTTTTACTTGTTAAGGGCGTCACAAAAGAAATTTTCGATTCTCTTAAGGACTACGTGACAGTTTTTCCTTTAGAGGCGAGGGATTTAAAAGTAAATATTAATACCGTCAAAGAGGATATTTTAAAGGCCATTTTTCGGGCAACAGCCGAAAGAAATCCCGGCGCCGAGGAGCTTGACGCTGATTCACTCACTCAAAAGATTGTATCTTATCGATTAGGAGAAGATGCAATGGCCTGCACAGCTGATGACCGAATTATCGAAAAGGCCAATAGCGAGCCACTTAGCTTAAATCAGAGTGAGCAAGCGATTTTTCTTTCTGCCGTAAATCATTTTATTGAAAGCGCGCAGTATTTCCGCATTACGGTGCATGGGTACGATGAACCTTCAGGGGTTAAGGCGCAGATACAAGCTGTTGTTGACCGTGAAGACTTAACCATTTTACGCTGGCGCAGGAACTAACTTTAAAAAAGATGAAAAAACACCTGACAACTATTATCGAAATTACCGAAACACACGTTAAGTTTCTTGAGGCTGCTCTGTCGCGCAGAAAGCCGGTACTGTTACGGTCGTCTGTCGCGAAAATTACAGAGCCTTCCGAACAAGGGATTTCTAAGCTTTTGACAACCATGGCTGACCCTCGCATGAAAAAAACTTATGTTGTGGCTGTTGTTCCTCGCAGGCAGGTCATGGTAAGGTATTTTTCTTTTCCGTCCCACTCAGAAGAAGAAATTAAAAAAATGATTTCTCTACAGGTTGTCCAGCAAGTGCCTTATGCGCGCGAAGACATTGTTTTTGATTATACAATTTTAGATAAGGACTCATCAGGCTATGCAAAAGTTTTAGCCGCTATTGCGCACAAAGAAGTGATCAGCCGGTATTTTAAAGTATTCGCAAAAGCCGGCCTCACTATCAACAGTATTGTTTTAAGTTCTATCGCAGTTGTCAATTGGCTTTCTAGTTACGAAAAGAAAGAAAAGACATCTCATGGCGTTTCTATTTTAAATATCGACACATCGACGAGCGAGATTTGTTTTTGCAAAAAGGGAAGGCTTCTTTTCTCACGCCATATTGGGTTTGGTGTAAAAGATTTAGGTGCTGATCAAGAAGACGCTTTTGTTAGAGAAGTCGGGATGACGCTCGAGTCATATCAAAAAGAAAAGATTGGGCCGCTTCCTCAAAAGATTATCCTGCTGGCCCCGCCAGAGGCTATTGTTGGATTCTCGCAGAAAATTCAATCTGAGCTGCAGCTTAATGCAGAATTTATTGATCCGTATCAATATTTTATTGAAGCAAAAGAGATTGCTATTCCTATCATTTCAAAAGGGGATTATTATTCTTTGGTTGTTCCGTCAGGGCTGGCTGTTAAAGGTGGACAGAAGAATTTTAATCTTTTGCCAAAAGTTGTCAGTGACCAGAGGAAGGCAAAAGCAAAAAAAAGCGCTTGGATAAAATTTTTACTGCTTGCTAGTTTAATTATTCTATTCGGCAGCGGGATTTTATTAACAAAAGTGCAGCAGGAGAAAAATCGTTTTGATAACATTAAAGAGAAGCTAGCTGAACTTAAGCCCCGCATTGAGGAAATTAAGCGCAAAAAAGAACACATCGAAGCTATCGAGAAATATTTGAATGTAAAGCCTTTGTCCGTGGACATTATTTATGAGTTGTATAATTTAACGCCCAAAGATGCTTCGTTTCGTCTTATCTATGTTGACCCACAAGACAATGTAACTTTGCAGGGAATTGCAGAAAAATTATCAAGCGTTAACGGATTTCAGAGTCGTTTGGTAAATTCGTCATTATTTACAAATGTTAATTTGCAGTATGCGACTCAGCGAAAGATTTTTCAGGGAGAGATAACAGACTTTAAAATAACGGCAGAAATCGTAAGGCCTTAATAAAATAAAGGAACAAGGGCATGGCCCAATTTAATCCTAGCCAAAGAGAAAAGTGGATTTTTATTTCTTGTATTCTGATGATTTGTATTTACATCGGATACCGTTTTGTTTTTATTGCGATGCAAGAGGAAGAGACATTCTGGAAGGCAAAAGTTTTAACTGCCCAACGAAAAGCAAGGAAGGACTTAAGCGTTCTTCGCGAAGAGTTCTCCGTTAATGCACGCTATGGTGAATATCTAAAAAGGCTAAAGCAAAAAACTCCAGATACTCAAGAGATGGCCTCGATTTTATCAGAGATCGAGTCTATCGCCGGCAACATCAACTTAAAAATTGAAGATATGAAGCCGAAAAAGATTAAAAAACAAGATTTTTATAATCATTTTTCAGTTAACATCCGCATCAAAGGGGACATGGGAACTATCACAAAGTTTCTTTATGCCCTTCAAGCCAAGCCTCATTTTTTTCATATCAATGAAATGCGTCTTGAAAAACGTTCAGCCCGGACTCAAGAAATTAAATGCGAGATTGTGGCAAGCCGCTTGCTGATCCAGCAATAGCGTTAGCCTTCCTATAAATACGTATATAAACATAAGCTACGCGTGTGAGGGGTAATTTGGACATGTGATTTACGTTACTGCCGCGGCCGTAAATCGTCTCTTTATTAAAAAATTCAGCTTTTTTCTTGTTCACCCTATTAATATTTGTTAATCTATAAGTACAACTCTCTGAGTAGAGAGTTGTACTTAAGTCTATGAAGCATATATATTTAATAAAAGATTTAGCCCTTGAAACAGGGTATTCGACCCATACTTTAAAGTATTACCTCAAGGAAGGACTTTTTGAGGAAATGGGGCGTAGCCCGTCGACTAATTTTCGATATTTCGACGAAGGGGCAATCATGTGTTTGCAGAAAATCCGCAAGATGAAAAACCGCGGGCTTTCTTTAAGCGAAATAAAGGAAAGATTGAAGAATTAATGAGTTATTACCAAGCTTTACGTCTTAAAAAAGAACCTTTCTCGACGTCTCCGGATCCGGAGTTCTTTTATCATTCTAGAGAACATACAACCGCGTTAAAACGGCTAGAAATTGCTGTGCGCCTAAAGCGGGGCTTAAGCCTTATCTTAGGCGATGTTGGCGCAGGAAAAACAACCTTGTCGCGTGCCTTGTTGCAAAGTTTTGCCGGTGAAGAAAAAGATTTTATTTTTCACATGATCCTTGATCCGGATTTTAAAAGCGAATATCAATTTTTGTCGCATCTTACAAAGATGTTTGGAGTTTCGCCGTTTATGCGCTCGGCTATGGATCATCGCGAGGCCATTGAAAAATATCTTTTTCAAAAAGGTGTTGAAGAGGGAAAGACAATTATTTTATTAGTCGACGAGGGACAAAAGCTTTCTATGCCGTTTATCGAAATTTTGCGAACGCTTTTAAATTATGAAACGAATGAATATAAATTACTCCAGCTGGTTATTTTAGGGCAGATGGAACTTTTACCTCGCATTAAGAAGGTGAAGAATTTTATGGATCGCGTTGCCTTAAAGTATATTATTAATCCCTTAGACGAGAGAGAAACCGAGAAAATGATTGATTTTCGTCTTCATCAGGCTGGCTTAAACGGCAACAGCCCGTTGTTTAGTCATGAGGCGATTCGAAGAATTTATGAAATTACACAAGGGTATCCACGTCAGATTACGCTTTGTTGCCATAACGCACTTGAACGTTTGGTAATGGATGGGCGGGAAACTATTACAGTGGAACTTATTGATTCGTTAGTTGCAGAAGAGCAAAGGTGGCTTGAACATGTCGCATGAGGATTTACCCGAAGACAAATTATTAAATCTTATCCGAAATGGAAAGGCGAAAGATTCTTCGGAGAAAAAGGGACTAAGCCCTTCTTCCGTTGGGCCAAAGCCTTTAAGGCCGGTGCAAGAAAAAAAAGCAAGGAACTTCTTGGGCCCCATCAATAGACTCATGCTTATTGTTGTAGCGGGATTGTTAGGGTATCTTTGTTATGAATTGTTTTATGAAAGCAAGGCTGAAGAAAGCATTCTCGAAACCGCTGCATCTCAGCCGGCTCAACCTGTTACTGTTATTGCCTTAGAGGAAAAACCTCTTTCTTATTATGAGAATCAAATTAAAAAGCGTGATATTTTTGAAAGGCCTAAGCAAGGTGTCGTCGCAACGGCCGCAGACAACGCGCTTTCAAAGAATTTTAGGCTTGTCGGAATTGTTTTAGGCGAAACCCCGGAGGCTATTGTTGAGGATGTCCTTGGAAAAAGGACATTATTTTTGCACGTTGGCGACAAGGTTGAAGAAGCAGAAATTATTCTTATCGAAGAGGGAAAAGTTACATTCTTTTATCAAGAAGAAGAATTTGAGTTAACGCAATAATTGAAAAAATATAGGAGATTTTTATGAAAAAAATATTAATGTTGTGCTTTATTGTTGGTTTGGGCATTTTTTGGTGTAGTGCCGGAGGAGCCCAGACTTCGGGACAAACGTCCTCAGTTGATAATGCTTTGGATTTGTTTGATCAAGATGAGCAGGCAATCATAAAAGAGGCTTTAGGCGAGCCTGTGGCTGCCCCTGAGCCTATTGTCGAGCCTGTCGCTATGTCTGTTAGCGAGCCGGCTGCAGAAAAAGAACTGGTTGCCACCAAGCAACAAAGAACAGGTCCTATTTCAAAAGAGCAACAAGGGACAGCATCTTCTTCCGTGAGGGAGGTCGGCGGAAGGCTCGTACTTGATGTTTTAGAGCTTAAAGATATGGATATTGTTGATGTTCTAAAGCTTATTTCAAAAAAAAGTGGGCTTAATATTGTTGCGGGTGCCAATGTCCGCGGGAAAGTAACGATTTATTTAAAGAATGTTGATGTTCGTGATGCGTTAAGAATTATTCTTGAGGCCAATGGCCTAGCCTTTGTTGAGGAGAATGACATTATTAAGGTTTTGACCGGAAATGATTTTGAAACGCGTTACGGTTATCAATTTGGACGTCAGACAGAAACGCGCATTGTTCAGCTTAAAAATGCCTCTGCGGCTGATTTGGTAGCAGCATTAAATCAGATGAAGAATTCGACAGGCTCTGTTGTCGCTGATGCGAATTCTAATACCGTCATCATGACCGACCAAATTGATAAAATTATTATGATGGAGAATTTTGCGCACCATGCTGACATTCCCATAGCCTCGGAAATTTTTACCCTTAAATACTCTAAGGCGGAAGAGGTGGCAAAGAAAATTGAAGGGACTTTGACAAAAGGCATTAGTCAGATTGAATGGGATGAGCGATCGAATAAAATTATCGTAACTGATACATCTGAGAAAATTAAAGAAATTTCCAAACTTGTTGAGGCTTTTGACGAAAAGCAGTCACAAGTTTTGATAGAAGCTAAGATCATCCAAGTTGTTTTAAGTGATACATTCAAGTTTGGAGTAGACTGGGAAGCTATTGTCCGTGATTATCACACGCTTACTTTAAATTCGGCTTTTAATGTTATATCAGATACGGACAAAAGCGGAACGCTAAGCATTGGTACGATCGATGACGATGATTATGATGTTTTGATTGAAGCTCTTGAGACTGTTGGAGACACGAACACACTTTCGAGTCCTCGTATTCTTGCCATTAATAATGAAGAGGCAAAAATTTTAGTTGGGTCTAACGAGCCATATATCACCAGTGAAACCATCACAACAGCATCAGGGCCGGCAACAACATCAGAGAGTGTTAATTTTATTGATGTGGGTGTTAAATTGTATGTGACTCCAAAGATTCACGGAGATGGATACGTGACGTTGAAGATTAAACCTGAGGTAAGTTCAGTTACGCGTTACCTCACAACAAGTACTAACAATGAGATTCCGATTGTGGATACGTCACAGGCAGAGACCACGGTTACCATTAAAGATGGGGTAACAATTGTTTTAGGCGGCTTGATTAAAGATGAAGATATCGATAATGTTAACAAGGTGCCCCTTTTGGGCGATATTCCTTTTTTGGGCGCTGTTTTTCGTAATAAGAGCCAGACGACCCGTAAAACAGAGTTGGTTATTTTCTTAACGTGTCATATCGTTGGCGGGGATGTTGACGTTGAGCCAAAAACAACCTTTATCGAATAAATGATGAGTAATTATTTCAGATATTGTTTAACTTTTAGCTTGGCAATTTTTTTGCTGACAATAGGTGGCTGCGCATCTGCGCCGAAAGGTGGCCCCGGCGTTCCACAAAAAGATCTTGTTCTTAAAGATTTGTGCGTGCGTTATGGAATTAGTTGTGTTTTAGATAGCGTGAGCCAGGTCATCACACTAAAACGTAAAGGCGTTAAAGCCAAGGCTATTCTCGCAAGTGATGTGGTTGTTGTCGATAGCAAGAAAGTCAGATTAAGCAAAGCGGTTTGGATGTCCCGGGGGACAGTTTATGTTCCAGATGACTTTAAAAGGAAGGTCGTTCAGCCGATGTTTGCCAAAACATCGCCATTTGTGCAGAAATTCCGCAAAGTTATGCTTGATGCCGGCCACGGCGGCAAAGACCCCGGAGGTATCGGTAACCTCGGTACACGCGAAAAAGAAATTGTTTTAGATATCGCCCAACGGATTCAAGAATCTTTAAAAAGAAAAGGCATAGACGCTGTTTTAACAAGAAACAGCGATCAGTTTTTAGAACTAGGAGATCGAACGGCGCTTGCACAGAAAAAAGGGGTGGATTTATTTGTTAGTATTCATGCTAATATTGATACGAGCCATAGCGCGCGTGGAATTGAGATATACCATTTAAGGCCTCTTGATACAAAATCATGGGCTGAAACGTATGCACCTAAGAATTATCAAGTATTGTTTAAAAATTTTAAGATGAAGCAAGGAGATGAAACTTTAGAAAAAATACTCACGGATATGATGTATTCACACAAGCAGCAGGTGTCCTATCAACTTTCAAGATATTTAGCTGATAAAATTTCTAAGAAAGTCGGGACAATAGACAGGGGTGCTAAAACAGCAGGATTTTATGTTTTAAAAAATACGCTTGTGCCGGCGGTTTTGATTGAAGTAGGATTTTTATCACATCCGAAAGAAGAAAAGAGCCTTTGTTGCCAGGAGTACCGGCAAAAACTTGCGGATAGTATTGCGGAGTCTTTGATCGATTATGCCGCCTATTATTGATTTTAAAGTTTCGAGAACGCTTGAGTTAAAAATAAAGGATAAAATTTATGAATAAAAAAAATTATGCGCTTGGTGTTTTTGATTCAGGGCTAGGGGGCTTAACGGTTGTCCGCGAACTAAAGCGGCAGTTACCCAAGGAAGACATTGTTTATTTTGGGGATACGGCACGTGTTCCTTATGGGACAAAGTCAGCGCAGTCTATTGTTCAGTTTTCGGAAGAGAACGTTCAGTTTTTACTAAAACATAAAGTTAAAATTATTGTAGTTGCCTGCAATTCTTCATCGAGTTTTGCCATTTCGGTATTAAGAAAGAAATTTTCTTTACCCGTTGTCGGTGTTATCGAACCCGGCGCTAAAAAAGCTATTGAAGTTTCAAAGAATAAAAAAGTCGGTGTTATTGCAACGTCAGCAACCATTCAAAGCGGTAAGTATTCTAAGACGATAAAACGGTTAAGCAAAAAGATGAAAGTGGTAAGCCAGGCCTGTCCTTTGCTTGTTCCTCTCGTGGAAGAAGGGTGGTTTGAGAAGAAGGCTACTTTTGATATTGCCAAAGAGTATCTTTTGACGATTAAAAAGTCTGGCGCAGATGTGGTTATCTTAGGTTGTACGCATTATCCGATTTTAAAGCCTGTTATCAGCCGGGTTTTAGGGCGAAGGGTGAACCTGATTGATTCTGCAAAAGAAGTTGCGTGCGAAGTTAAAGCAATTCTTAAAAAGCATAATCTTTCCCAAGACAAGAAGCGCAAGGGAAGCTGTAAGGTTTTTGTCAGTGATAAGCCGCAGCATTTTAAAAAGTTGGCAAAACGTTTTTTAGGGTATAATATAGGCCATATTAAGAAGGTATGATTTATGTATAAACTAACAGTCAAAGGCGATTTTGCCGCATCCCATAGCTTGCGTAATTATGAAGGCAAGTGTAAAAATTTGCATGGCCATACCTGGAAAGTTGATGTCGGGATTTCTGGCAAAGAATTAAACGCAACAGGAATGTTGGTTGATTTTAAAGAAATTAAGAACAGCCTTAAAAACGTTTTAGAACAGTTTGATCATCAGCACCTCAACGACCTTGAGCCGTTTCAGAAAATTAATCCCACATCTGAGAATATTGCCAAGGTTATTTTTGATAAAATATCCAAAGAAAATGCTTGTGCCGTCTCTGAAGTAACGGTTTGGGAATCTGAAAACGCAAGCGCTACGTATTCTCCATGAAAACAAAAAAAGCCGTTGTGCTTGTTTCCGGTGGATTAGATTCAGCGACAACACTTTATTACGCTAAGAATAAAGGATTAGAGTGTTTTTGCCTCATTTTTGATTACGGCCAGCGTCATAAAAAAGAAATCCAAAAAGCAATCCGTATCGCAAAGGTTGCTAGCTGTTCCTTTAAAGTTGTGAAGATTGCTTTTCCCTGGAAGGGCTCGGCGCTTTTGGACAAGACGACGCGTTTGCCGCAAGGGCGTCCTTTGAAGAAAATAGTTAAAGAAATTCCTTCAACTTATGTCCCGTCAAGGAATATCATTTTCTTAAGCTTTGCAGCTTCTTATGCCGAGGCCATTGGTGCGCAGGAAATTTTTATCGGTGCCAATAGTTTAGATTACTCGGGTTATCCGGATTGCCGCCCGGAATTTTTTAAGTCTTTTCAGGCTGTTTTAAAGAAGGGAACAAAAGTAGGTGTCCAAAGCCAATCGATTAAGGTTCGCACGCCGTTAATTCAAAAAACAAAAGTCCAAATTATCCGTATGGGGCTAAAATTAGAAGTTCCGTATCAGCTGACGTGGTCTTGTTATCAGGGTGGCAAAAGACCATGTGGCAAGTGTGATAGCTGCCTTTTACGCCAAAAAGGCTTTAAGCAATTAGGGCAGAAGGACCCTTTATTATGATGGGATTCTTTACTCCAAAAGCAAAAATTGTCGAAGTTTTTAAGTCTATCCAGGGTGAGGGAAAATACTTAGGTGTGCCCCAAGTCTTTGTCCGTTTTTATGGATGTGGTGCTAAATGTATTTGGTGTGATACGCCCCACGCCCGGCAAGGCGGAGAGTTTAAAATCTATGAGCCTCAAGAGCTTGTTTCACAAATTATGCCTTTAAGTGAAGGGGCGCATTCGATAAGTATCACTGGAGGCGAACCTCTCGAGCAAAAAGATTTTTTAAAAGAATTCTTGCCGCTTTTGAAAACCAGGGGTTTGAAAATTTACCTTGAAACCAACGGTGTTCATGACAAAGCTTTAAGAGAAGTCGTTGGATATATTGATATTATTGCGATGGACATAAAGCTTCCAAGCTCGACGAAACAAGAAGCTTATTGGAAAGAGCACGAAGATTTCTTAAGGCTGCTTTCGCGCAAGGACGTTTTTATTAAGACTGTTGTTTCCTGTGATACCCTTAAAGAGGAAGTCATCGTTGCTGCAAAGCTTGCATCAAAGATAAATCGTGATATCATATTTATCTTGCAGCCAAATTATTTTGACCTAGAAAAAGATGTTGTTAGAAGATGTTGTCAGCTGCAAAAGTTATGTTTACCGTTTTTACATGATGTACGCGTGATTCCTCAAGTGCACAAATTAGTAGGATTAAAATAAGATGCCTAAAAAAATATATCAAGGGCTTCAAAGTCGTATTCGCAACCTCAAGACGCCAAAAATTGATGTTTGGAAGAATAAATATCCAGACCGAGATTATGTCGTTAACCTGTCTACGGAGGAGTTTACCTGCATTTGCCCTAAGACGGGCCTCCCCGACTTTGCAACTATTCGTTTTCAGTATAAGCCGGATAAAACTTGCATTGAGCTGAAGAGTTTTAAATATTATTTAATTTTTTATCGCAGCGTCGGGATATTTCACGAGCATCTGGCGAATAAGCTTTTGGATGATATTGTAAAAGCATGCAAGCCTCGGTGGCTTCAAGTTGAAATTATTATGAAAACAAGAGGGGGCATTGATACAACGGTTGTTGTCGAGTACCCTTTGGAAAAAGGATAGAAAGGATTTTTTATGCCTAGAAAAAATGCACGACAACAAAACCAATTGAGAGAAATTCGGGTCACAAAAGATTATCTAAAAAATGCCCAGAGCTCTTGTCTTGTTGAATTCGGCAATACGAAAGTTATTTGCGCTGTAACTTTGGAAGAAAACGTGCCGCCTTTTTTAAGAAATAGCGGCACTGGATGGCTGACCGCTGAATATGGCATGTTGCCATGCTCATGCAATGTGCGCATTCAACGTAACAAGATAACAGGACGCACGCACGAAATTCAAAGACTTATTGGTCGTTCACTTCGCAGCGTAGTTGATTTAGTTAAAATTGGCGAGCGCACCATTAAAGTGGATTGTGATGTTGTTCAGGCAGACGGCGGGACGCGCACGGCAGCTATTACCGGAAGTTTTATTGCCGTAGCAGATCTTTTACAAAGTGTTAGACAGCAGATTGGCCTTGTTGAGCTTCCTATCAAGGATATGTTAGCAGCAGTCAGCGTCGGTATGCTTGATAAGGAGCTTTTATTAGATTTGGATTTTAGTGAAGACTCAAAAGCTGATATGGACATGAATGTTGTTATGCGTGGCTGCGGTGATTTTATTGAAGTGCAAGGAACAGCCGAAGGCTTACCGTTTTCACGAGAAAAATTAAATCTTGCCCTTGATCTTGCGAAAAAAGGAATTGAGGAGCTATTCGATATACAGCGGGAATCTCTTCAGGGATTAAGAATTTAATTCAAATTTTGTAATATTTAAATTTGGACTTAATCAAATTTAATGTTTTTTTGATATACATGGCTGCTTGGTTCGACAAACACATTGTCAATAGCTGCCCGGTGCCCTGTAGAAACTTCTATAATTAATTCTTCTCTCATCCCGATAATCCCATCTCCATAGGTGTAAATGCAATAGGACCCGTCGATGTCTACCGGCGTTTCTGATAGAATTGTTCCATTTTGTTTAAATAATCGCACTGTTTGCTGGGTAAAGAGAAATTCATTGTCATGCCGTGAGATAATTTGCCCTTTAAAGACAAGGGGGCGCTCGCAAAAACAGAGTCCTAAATGAAGGTTAATATCTAGCAGGTTATAGTCTCGCTGCTCCGGAACAAAGGCGAAGTTTTTTGATCCAAAAAAGATAGGAAATGGTTTTGCATTTGGGCCTGGTGTAGAATAAATACAGATACGTGCTCCAATTTGTTTCGCGATAGCGTTTTGGGAAATCTTTTCTTGGGCATAAAAATGCCCATTTAAGCCAGTGTACGTTTTGCCGATGCGGTAGAGCGTTTGACCGTGAGTGCCCTCATAGTTAAATTCAATGACAGCATTCTTAAGAGGTATGTTTTCAAATAAGATATTGCCATGAATGATGACCGGAAGCTTTGTTCTCTCTTCTGATAGTTGCGACTCTATTCTCTTGTTTCCCTTGTCATGGATGAGCATCTTTTCTCCTTGATTAGAACAATTCGGTTAAAAGTGTTCCGTGGCAATTGATGTAAGTATTTTGTAATATTAAGGTTAAGACGCTTCTTTCGGCGGTCTAGCCCCTTGCTATTGGTGCGGCAGCGGGCTGAGACTTTGCAACCTATGTGGAATTTTGTTCTCTGGGGAGAAAATAAAAAAACCACAGAGTTGCCTTTTCGAGAAGGCGTAAGTTCTAAAAGAACTCTCCGTGGCCATTTTGAAGTATAGCATCAGTAAAACACAATAACCATAGTATTGGGGCGTTTCAAGAAAGCGTTTTCTTGAAAAGGACAAGAAGAGCATTTCCTAGACGACAAAAGATCGATTCGGAGATAAATGTAGGGAAAAATTCTTCAAATTTTTTAGCCATTCTTCTCAAAAATCACAGTTTTTTTAAAAACCGCATATTTTTGTGGTATATTAGTTTTGCTAGAAATAGTCTCTTAAAGAGATCCCGATTTGTCTGCTAGGTCTCAATCTCACGGGATTAATTCATGTGGCGGGCTTAACGTCATCCGTTATCAATGCATTAGAGGGCGGAGTCAAGCTAGGCATTCATTAAAGGAGTTTAATTTATGAAAGAGTTGTTAATCGCAACCCGTAACAAAAAGAAGCTTAAAGAAATTAGAGAGCTTTTAAGCGATTTGCCGTTAAAGATAACTTCTTTGGCTGATTATAAGGATATGCCAAGAATTGAAGAAGATGGCCAAACATTTGCAGAAAATGCTGTTAAAAAGGCAGCCACAATTTCTCTGTATACGCATAAGCTTGTTATGGGAGAGGATTCCGGCCTGCAGGTCAAAGTCCTTAAAAATAAACCGGGCATTTATTCGGCCCGGTTTTCAGGCCCTGGCGCTACAGATAAGAAGAATAATTTTAAACTTCTCCGCGAGCTAAAGAAAGTTTCTTTGAAGAAACGGCAGGCACGATATCGCTGTTTTGCTGCTTTAACGGATTACAAAGGAATTATTGATGTGGTTTCAGGAAGCTGCACAGGAGTAATTGCTTTTAAGGCAAAAGGCAAAAATGGATTTGGTTATGACCCTTTATTTTTTGTAGAGCGTTATCAAAAGACTTTTGGAGAGATGGACCCTGTTCTTAAAGCAAGAATCAGTCATCGTGCATGCGCACTTAAGAAATTTAAAGAAGTGATTAAAAAATACTTGGCAGACTCTCCAAAATAAGGTCTGTTGCCCTTTGGATTGCGCCTAAGGGGTCTGGCACGACATAATATTTTGGTTCTTTAAGAGTGCCGGTAAGCTTGACCGTTAGAAGGGCATCGGCCTGGGTTATGATAGAAGCAATGCTTTTTTGAAAGGTGGCTTTAGACTTTCGAATGGAATCCCGGTCAAATTTGGAAATAAGGTCTAAGTCCAAATTTCCATAGAAATCAATCGTTCCGTTGCAGGTCAGCTGCATCTCATTTCCCTTTAAAACGCCATCTCTAACAAAAATTTTCCCATTTTTAACAACGAAATCACTTGTGGCATGATCAAAAGAAATATTTTGATGCTCGGGAATAAAAAGGAGCTGTCCTAGGCCTTTCACAAGCTCGATATGCATAAATTCGCCGTTTCGGACAGAAAGAAAGCCTTGGCCAATAGTTTGATTAACATCGGCAAGGACTCCGTTTCCTTCATAAACAAGAGAGGCAAATCCTGTAAGGGGTTTGTTTTTTAAGGGAGTATCTTTTTTGAGACGTGAGAGATCAACATCTTTTGCATCCAGGGAAAGATGATAAGGGATTTTTTCCTCGCTTAAGTTAGCTTCGGCGTTAATTTTAACGGGTCCACTATAAGCATCAGCGTTAAGGATGCATTCTTCAATCATGTGGTCTCGTTGGCGAAAATTTAAAGAAGCATTTTTGATGTGATAACCCTTTAAAGATACTTCAGGGCTGTTGATTTTGCCAAAAATAGTCCAATTGCGCCATTGATTAGGGTCAAGACGCCCTTTAAAACCGCCTTTAAAGCTGCACATTCCTTGAGGGGAAAAAGTTTTCCATTCTTTGTCGAGAAGAGGAAAGAGGCTCGTTAGATGTTCAAGTCGGATTTTCCCGCTAAGGGCTAGGTCAAGAGGGAGGCCGTGAGTTTTTTCAGGATAAAAAATATCACCTTCTGCGCTAACGAAAGAATCAAGGTATGTCCCATTAAAGGACCCTACATGAATGCGGTCAAAGAAAATTTTTGCCGTAGTTTTAATATTCAGATTTTCAGATAAGACAGCAGCATCAATAGCATTAAATTTTAACGTTCCGACAGACGTATATTCTTTACCGTTAAAAATAAACCGTAAGTTTTTCCATGTTCCTATATCTGGCAAAAAGTGCTTAGGAGAAAACTTTTGGACTTTATAGTCGAGATATCCTGAGGCATCAGTAATACCCTTGAGAAAGTTTTTTGTCTTTAAGGAGGCATTCGTAAGATTAGCAGAAAGTTCAACAGATGACTTATTGCTAGACCCCAAGGACCCTTGGTATTTTAAGTAAGCTTGAGCAGAGCCTTTTAGAGTAAATTCTTTATCGCCGTAAACACGCGAAAGAATTCTTTGCAGTTTTTCAAGATCAAGGTTGGGGCAAGATCCTTCAATTATAAAAGAGGGGTTTTGGAAATTTTTTAAGCTCCCGGAAGCTTCAATCGTCATTTGCTCAATGAGGCCGCGTAGGTTGGACCAGGATATTTCATCTTTTTTAAAGGAAAAGTTGCCTGCAATGTTTTCAATTTTCCCAGCCAAGGGAAGCCCTAGGGCTTGGCCCGAGACAAAGGAAAAAGTTCCTTCAAAAGAGGCGCGGTCTTTTTCAAGGGTGGGATTAAAAATATGTGAAATAGTGAGCCTTGGATTTGCAATAATTTCTTGACCAGGATTGGTCACAAGTTTTGCCTGGGTAAGCTGCAGGTCTCCTGTGGCGTTAAAGATTTTATTCTTATCAAAAGAAAAAGAGGCTGTGCCCTTAGCTTCACTGGCGGTAAATTGAATCTTTGGCTTTATATCGCCGATGGCATTGGTTATTGTAATGTTGCCGTTGCTGTAAATATCCGTGCCGTGTTTTGTTAAGATAAAATTATAATTAACGCCACCTTTGAATTTTTTTTCTTCTCCAATGTTAAAAGACACAAAGGGACATTCTAGCGTTCCTTTTGCGTGAAAATTTTTTCCTTGAAGGGTAAGATTTTCAAGCGTCAGAGAGGGGGTAATAAAAAGTTTTTTGTCATCCTGAATTTTTAATTTTGTATTTCCGAAAACAGCTGTTCCTTTAGCTGTAATTTTTTTCTGGCGACCTGTGATGTCAAAAGTGGCAACTTTGACCAAACCATTTGTTAAGCGGCAAACAGGCTTATCGAGATAAGGGCAAATTTTTGTTAAAGAAAAGTTTTCTATGTTAATATTCGAGATAAATTCTTGAGTTGCCAGATCGTAATTAAAGTTTGCAAATATTTTGAATGGGTTTTGAGGCGTTGGCCTAACGCGCAGAGTCAGCCCGATACGTCTTGGCAAGGACAAGGAAGACTGGAGGCTGATATTTTCAACAATGGAAATAGGTTCACGTGCGAGTGTTTTGTCAGAAAAAACAATCGTTCCTTTGCTGATGACAAAGCTTGCAACATAGATGCTAAAAGAGGATTGAGGCCGTAGATTTTTCTTAAAATTGAGGAGGTCTTCAAAATTCCATTCTTTTGTCCGTGTTTTTGTTAAGCGGACAGAAGGATTCTGGATAATAATGGAGGGGATAACAATTTTTCCTTGAGCTAGGGAAACGAACGAAAAGATTCCTAAAGAAGCTTTTTTGATAGTTATAAATGCTTCTTTTTTAGGTTTTTTTTCAGCGATAATAATATCTTCGGCAATAAGTCCTTTAAAGGGAATATATTGTAAGCTTCGAATGGAGACTTCGCGATTAAGCTCTTGGGATATTTTTTCGACAAAAATATCTTTTAATTTAACCGGCAGAAAGAATTCATTAACATAATAGAGTCCTGCTGAAGTAATAATAAGAAGAGTAAGAATGATAAATAAGAGTTTGGATGCCATATCGCAAGACATTATAGCCCAATTGCCTTGCCTCTTCAACAGTTGCAAGAGAAGTTAAGCTGTGTTATACTGTGCCTTCAATTCGGGGAGTAGCGCAGCCTGGTTAGCGCGTCTGCTTTGGGAGCAGAAAGTCGAGAGTTCGAATCTCTCCTCCCCGACTTAATTTTATGAAGGAAAAAATCAAATCTTCCAACCTCTCTAACATCTTTCTTGCCTCTTGGCATCCTTATGGATGGTTTGCCCTCATTGGTTTCTCTTTATTTTTTAAAACTCTTTTTTTTGATGTGGTGCATTTTGATGACGAAGTGTGGCTTTATCGTTATCATTGGTTTTTTGCTGATTGGTCCAACATGATAAAGATCTTTCTTCGGTCGGACGTTGTGACAAGTTTTTTATATCGGCCTGCCCTAGCAGTGACGTTTATGTTTGATACGCATATTTATGGGACGGCCCTATGGGGATATCATCTTACAAATATTAGCTTTCACATTGCGAACACTTTTTTAGTCTTTTTTCTATTCCAGCAATTAAAATATGATCGTGCTCTTGCTTTTAGTTTTTCTTTAATTTTTCTTGTTCATCCTGCCATGACACTTGCCGTGGGGTGGATTCCTGGTAGAACAGAGACGGTTTTGGGGTTTTTTATCCTTTCCTCTTTTATTTGTTATCTGAATTTTATTGAGAAACAAGACAAGAAATATCTTTTTGCCCATTTAGTTCTTTTTGTTTTTGCTCTTTTTTCAAAAGAAACAGCCATTATTCTTCCTCTTGTCATAGGGTTCTATACTTATTTTATTTATGAAAAGGACAAAGGTTTTCCTAAGCCGCGATGGATTATTTTCGTTTGGGCTTTTTTAATTTTTTTATGGTTTTCGTTGCGTTCTTATGTTCTTTCGGGTGGAGAAAAAGTCACCTTAAGAAATATTATAGAATCTGTAATGATCAATTTGCCAAGCTTTGCAATTCAGCTTGGGAAAGCTATTTTTCCTTTTAATCTTTCTGCTTTGCCGATTATCGAAGACTCGACCGTAAGTTTTGGAGTCGCAGCGTTCGTGTTTTTAATTCTTCTTCTTTTTTTAAGCCCCCGCAAACGAACATTCCGTATTTTTTTTGGCGCGTTGTGGTTTTTGTTTTTTCTCCTTCCAAGCTTAGCAATAAGTCTTACGTTTTATGAATATCGCATTTATCTTCCTTTGATTGGCTTGATGATTGTTTTAATGGAGACAGGGCCGGTTCAAAAACTTCTTGTGTCGAAAAAAAGGCTTGTTATTTTTACGTTCGTCATCGGCGGTCTTTTTGCGGCAATGACTTTTCAAAATAGCAACATGCTAAGAAATCCTTGGGATTTCTGGCATGCGGCTGTTAAAACTTCTCCGCATCTGCCAGTGGCACATGGCAACTTGGGCAGAACTTATGAGAAAATGGGGTATATCGAAAAAGCGAAAGAATCTTATTTTAAAGCGCTTGAGCTTTTTCCGAGCCTGCAGAAGATCCATTGCAACCTCGGAAGCATCTATGCGAGAGAGGGAAAATACAAGGAAGCAGAAAAGGAATTTCTTGCTGAAATTAAATTTCATCCTTTAAATGCTGATGCTTTTTCCGGCCTTGCGTTTTTGCGCTATCGTCAGGGGCGTAACGATGAAGGAAGGGTTTTAGTGAAAAAGGCTATTGCGATTGACCCCAATAATCTTGGGGCTTATCTTATTTTGCTTGGTGATTACGGAAAAGAAAGAAATATTGAAAAGATGAAGCTTTGTATTGAAGAACTTAAAAAGAGAAAGGTTGGCCTTCGTTTTCCTAACTTTCCTTCTTTCGGTGAATTTTAGAGGCGCTTCTTTTTCTGATAAGTCTTAAGGACAATCTTTTTTCTTGTTAGTTTTCGTAAACCATATTACAATGAAACAACTTTATCAACAATTGTCTAAAGGAGCTTTACATGAAAAGAATTCTTGTTTTAGGAATTATAGCTTTAGTCTTAATCGGATGTAACCCTGTCAAGGAGCCTGGTTCCGCACAAACTATAGCCGCAAATACTTCTGTTTCGCTAGAAGAATCTTCTATTCAGCAGGGCATTGATTTTTTAGCAAAAGGCCGTGTTAATGAGGCTATTCAATCTTTTCAGGGTGTTGTTGCGCAAGATCCGGAGAACACAGAAGCTCTTTTTGCTATAGGACAAGTTTATATGAAGGTCGGATCTTTTGATAATGCCATTTCTGCAGGGCGGGAAATTTTAAAGCGTGACCCTCAAAATGGCGATGCGTATATGATGATGGCCGGATGTTATGACATGAAGGGGGATCCCTCCAAAGCGATTGACTTTGTCAAAGTTGCTATTGTTACTTATCAGCAAAAGAAAGATACGCAAGGGTTTCAGAGAGCTTTAGAAGTTTTGAAGATGTTGACTGAGAAGGTGCCTGCCGACGAAAAGTAAAATATTTTATCTAAAGAGAAGAGGACATGTGATGCCTTTAGATATTTTTGTTAACAAGAAAGAAACAGGGGACCCCATTTTTGTGCTTGCAGGGGCGGTTGATGCTGAGACGTATTCTGAGCTAGAGAAAGAAATTGAAAATGCGTTATTAGAATCGCCAAAGAATATTGTCTTGGATTTGGCCCGCCTTCAGTATATCAGTAGCATGGGTTTAAGCGTTCTTGTTAAAGCAGAAAAAGTTCTTCAAGGAAATAAGGGTGCGCTCATCCTCATTAATCTTCCTCCGCAAATTAAAAAAGTTATTGATGTCATCTCATCTTTGCCTTCTATGAATATTTTTAAGAACATGGAAGAAGCAGATGCCTATCTGCTTAAGATTCAAAGGGACGAGGTCGAGAAAAACTCTCTTTAGGCCCAAGGTCTTTTTCTTGCCAATTTTTCAATCCTTGATATAATGATTTCACTTTATTATAGTATTTATCTTAATATTAAAGAGCTTGTTTCTTATGTCTGGTTTCAGAAATAAGGCTGTGTGGTTTGAATTTTAAAGATTAAAAACGTCCCTGTAGCTCATCTGGATAGAGCATTTGCCTTCTAAGCAAAGGGTAGCACGTTCGAGTCGTGCCAGGGACGCCAATTTTAAATTATGCGCAACTTAATAAAAATATTTGTAATTTTATCTGTTATCCTCGCTTTGCTTTTGGTGGGATCTTTTTTTTATTTAAAGTTCTACGGAAAGGATATCCTCGCTGAGAAGATTGAAGAACAGATTAACAAAAAAGTAGAATTTGAAGAAGTCTTTGTTTCTTTTCCTCTTACAGTTCATTTTAAGAATTTATCCATACAAGATTTTGGTGGTGCAAAAGAAGTTGCTATTTCTTTAAGTCTGCCTCATTTTTTAGCCAAACAAATACATTTGGCAAAAGTAAGAATTCTTGATTCTAACATGCGCATTGTTAGGAGGAAGGGTGATCCTATTTCTTTGAATCCTCAAGCGGTGATTGTACCAGAAGCAGTAGAGGTGAAGACAGAGAGCAAGCCAGCCCAGCCTAAAAACACTTTTATTCTTTTTATTGATCAGTGGGTTGTTGAGAATGGAAATCTACAGATTTTTGAGAAATCAGAAGAAGGCGAAAAGCTTTTATTTTCTTTAAACGATATTCAACTTAAAGTTCGAAAAGCTGTTATCCCGCCAGTAAGATCTTCTAAAACTAGCATTGATTTGACAGCTTTGATTTCAGGCTTTGATGGCCGTTGTAATAAAGACAAAGTAAAGCTTTTTGGATGGGCTGATTTCTTTCAGAAAGACATGGTAGCGAAGCTTCAGGTTGGGGGAATGCAAGGACAAGCAGGGTTTTTAGCAGACTTAACTTCTGTAGATAATGACATGATGATTCAAGGACAAATGAGTTTGGCATTTTACGAAGAGCCTAGCAATGAAAAACCGGATTCTTTTGAAGATTTTTTTGTTAAGGCACTTAAAACTAGCAAAACTCAAGTTGCTTTGGATTTCCGTTTTCAGACAAAGATGGATGATCTTCAAGTTGGCGAAGTTTCCTTGTCAGGTTCTTTGAATAAAAACTTTTTGAAATGAAATTTTAGAGATTCAAGAGCTACTTTTTTAAAACCGGCATGTATCCCTGCCCTTATTTTATGGATAAGTTAAATATTAGATGGCTTAATGGTAAGCCGAATTTCTTTTTTGCTATAAACGCAATCTCATCGAAAAGATGGTGAAGGGAAGCTGCCTTAACGTCGGGTGTGGTTCTTGCCGCATTAAAGGTGTCTTAAACATCTAAAAAAAATTTAATAAAAAGTTAGGTAATTAGCTAATATAAAGAAAAAAATATATGAGAGAAAAGAATCTTTTGAACACTGAAAGCCTTAACGTTGTTTTGTTCTCTTTGTTGTCTATTATTTTAGGGATGCAAGTATTAATTTGGGCGGGTTTTGTTTTTAGTTTTATTCCAATAAAACCAACTATACAATTTGTTGTTTATAAGGTCCTAGTTCACCCGGAGAGGGAAATTTTTCTTTATCGGATATTTGTTATTTTTGTTTTATTATTTAATGTATTCTTTGTGTTCTTGTTTCGAGGACAGCTTTGCAAGAAGACCCTTACAAAAAAACTCACCCACTTTTTGATAGCAGACAGTATTGTTTTATTTCTTACTTTCTTAATTTTATTTAAGATGGTGATTTTTGATTTACCACAGTGGACAAAATTTGCCTTATGTATTCTTTTGGGAGTCGGGATCGGCGTGAAGATTTTTTACCGATTTTTAGGTCAGATTATTGATAACACGATATATTTAGCGAAAAAATTTTCTTGGGGCGCAGACCTTTGCGTTGTAGTCTTTTTAGCCGTCCTTTTTTATATGCCAGATTTGACTGGGACGGTAGCTGAACTTTTTCACATTGATAAGTTCTTCCACTGGCAAGCATTCATTTTGTCCTCAGGAGTTGCTGCGTACAAAGGGTGTATTTTACACGTTGATAATTTTAGCATTTACGGGGTTGGCATGCCTATTGCTGTTAGTCAGATAGCAAGATGGCTCGGTGGGTTTCGCTATGAAAACATTTTATTTGTTTTTACAGCAACTTTTTTTATTTATTTTGTTTGCGTTTACGTATTCTTAAGAATGTGGCTTAAGTCTGTTGGCGTGGCGGTTTTTGGTGTTATTTTAGCGGTTAAGTTTCAAATGTTTAGTTATGCGGCTGGAGGACATGTTTGGTGCACCCCCGGAAGTTCTGTTGTCCGGTGGTTTTTTGATATTTTTGTTTTTTTCTTTTTAGGCCTACATTTAAAGAATTTCTTATGGCGCTATGTTCTGGCATCAGCTCTTTGTGTTGGGCTGGGATTATTCTATATTCTTGATTCAGGTGTATATTTAATGGTATCTTTTTGGGCATATTTAGGAATGCTTTTATTACTAAAAGATTTTCGTCATAAGAAAATATCCACTTTAAAGGCACGCGTTGGTTACGGAGGACTTTTTGCGTTGCCGGCGACTTTTGCATTAATGTTATTTTGGCTTTCAGCTGGAAGTGCTTTGTGGACAAAAGAATATTGGCTGAGTCTCACAGAGACGATACATTTTTTCTTGTCAGGTTTTGGAGCATTGCCGATTTATGATGGTCTACAAAAAAAAGAATTTGCTTTCTTTTTTATAGGATGCCTTTTTCCAATCTTTTATTTATTTCACATCGGCACTACATCGGCTCTGATTTTTTTAAAGAAAATTCATTATCGCAATATTTTTGTAATTGTGTTGGGCATTTATGGGCTATGCGCTTATCATTATTTCGTTGGGCGGTCTGGTTCTTCCTCATATTTTTCTGTTAGTGTTCCACTTGCACTGATATTATGTTTTTGGATTGATAAGGCTGTTGGATTTCTTTCTACGAAAAATAGGGCAAGAGCGTTATTTTTAGGCATTCTTATTTTATTAGCTATACTGCTAACATCCCCAATATATCTTTCTTATCCAAATATTTTTAATGTCGATAAAGAAAAGATGAACAGTTATAAAAGAGAGATGACGGAAATTCATGAACAAGTGATTGATAAAGACGTCGCATTGATTCAGAGATTGGTCCCAGAGGACAAAGAGGCTTTTGTTTTTTCGAGCCTGGCTCCTCAGCTAATTATACTTGCTGACAGGAAGCCGGGTTTATATTTTGTGGACATTGCAATGTCGTATTCTTTCTTGGACGAGAAATTATTTAATCCGTTATTTTTGTTTACACAAAAAAGGACAGAGGTACTTTTAAGAAAGATGAGAGAGAAAAATCCGGAATATATATTTATTGAAAAACCTTTTATCGAAGGAGACACGGCCTCGTTTGCTTATAACCACCATCCAGATTTTTATGTTCTGATGAAAGAAATAAGCGAGAAGTATGTTATCTTTGACAGGGGAGAGCAGCTGGTTGTTTTGAAGCGAAGATTATAGAGGTGTAGCCCAAGAATGGTTTTTGTTGCCTGAAAACAAGGTTTAGTTTATAATGTCGTTTATCTTTATGAAAATTTTATGGTGGATGTAGCTCAGCTCGGTTAGAGCACTAGATTGTGGTTCTAGGGGTCGGGGGTTCAAATCCCCTCATCCACCCCAGCTTTTCGTAAGTTATTTCAATACAATGACTTACAATAAATTCCTAGAGTGAAATACTCCGGGGATTTTTCATGTTCTAACGTTTAAAAGAGTTGTGTCACTATTTTCTTCCTTTAAATCTTTAATTCTCCGTCGGAAAAATCGAGAGTCTTGTCATTCTGCAAATCGAGAGTATTGGGCCTGTAATGGGCGAAATACTCTCGAATTGATGGACGCTCACATTTGTGGCTGTAGTTGACAATTTCAGGGGTTCGAGTAAGACTCTCAGATTTTGTACTCTCGGTTTTGTAGTTAACGTATAAAATAGCAAAAGTTTTTTAATGAAGGTAGTTGACACAAAAAATTATTGTGTTAAAATTCTAGAAATCGTAACACAGGATTAGCATTATGACCGATTTGATAAGATTTGGCATTTCATTAGAAAAAGAGCTTTCTAAGAAATTTGATAAAAGGATTCAGCGCAAAGGCTATACTAACCGTTCGGAATCTATTCGCGATCTGATCCGTCAGGATTTAGTTGAGCAGGCATGGGGGGAGGGAGGAGAGATCGCCGGCGCCATTACTCTTATTTATGACCATCACAAAAAGGAACTCATGAATAAGATCACAGATATTCAACATGATTTCCAGAAGGTCATCATATCTGCTCAACATATTCATTTAGACCACGATAACTGTTTAGAGATCGTTGCCGTGAAGGGCGATCCTCAAGCGGTTTTAAAGCTGGCTAATATGCTCAAAGTTGTTAAAGGTGTCAAACATGGAACCTTGAGCATGTCTGCGACAGGTAAGAATTTAACGTAGCTTGTATTATTTTTTTGCCATTTGGTAACACGAATATAATAAACGTAATACATAAGGAGGAAGACATGCACATTCCAGCGTCAATGTTAAATGGGGCGATATGTCCGGTGACCACAGCGGTTTCAGCTTTAGGCTTAGGCGTCGCTGCGACAGTTGCCAGAAAAAGTGAGCATAAATCTTCAGCCGCAAAGTTTGCCGCGGTGACAGCGCTTATTTTTGCTCTTCAAATGCTAAATTTTCCTGTTCAAAACGGTACATCGGGGCATCTTATCGGCGCTTTATTAGGAGTAAGTCTTTTAGGAATACCTTTTGCCATTTTATCGATGGCTATCGTTCTTGCCGTTCAAGCGGTATTCTTTGGAGATGGCGGCTTGAATGCGTTGGGGGCTAATATTTTTAACATGGGCTTAATTGGAGCGGGATTGTTGGGGGTTATTTATCAGCGCATGCAAGCAAAAGGATTGAATCAGAAAGTGTCTTTGGGCATCGCTTCTTTGCTTTCAGTTTTGTCTGCGGCTTTTGTATGTTCTTTGGAGGTGGGGATTTCAGGAACAGTTGCGTTTAGCAAAGTTTTGCCTGCCATGCTTTCTGTTCACGCGCTCATCGGTCTTGGTGAAGCAGTATTGACCGTTGTGGTAGTTTCTGCTTTAAGTTTTTATGCTGCCTTATGGAAAGAGAAAGAGCGTCAGTTTGCGTTCGGTGCATTTGCTTTAGCTGGGTTGGCAGCTATGCTCAGTCCTTTTGCCAGCAGTTTTCCTGACGGGTTGGAATGGGTGGCACAAAAACTATCTTTTATGGAATTCGGGGGTTTTGAAATTTCTTCCATGTTCCCTGATTATCAAGCCGGTTTTATTGCCAATGATGGGTTTTCCACTATTGTTGCTGGTTTTGCGGGAATCGTTCTGGTTTCTTGTTTGACGTGGGTCATAGGCAAAGGCTTGGATCCACTTAGAATTAAAACTTCAGCCTAGAATTATTTTTAATTTTTGGGGGCGCGGTGAAAAAATTTATTATTTTTATGGGGATAGCCTTATTCTTTGTTTCGAATGTTTATGCGGCGCGGCCTCTTCCGGCAGACGATGCCGGAGTGGTTGATGTCGGCGCTTTTGAGATGGAATATGGCTATGAATATGTGGATGCTGCAGATAAAGAATATAATCACAGTGTCGTGCTTAAAACCGGACTTTTGAAGAATTTAGATGTCGGTATTGAGGTCCCTTATCAATTTATTGATCTTGAAGATTCTGAAGATGTTGATGGTTTTTCTGATGTCGTCATCATGTCAAAGTGGAATATTCTTGCCGAACGGGAGAGGTTGCCGGATTTTGCCGTATCTTTCTCATATAAAACTGAATCAGGAAACGATGAGAAATCTCTCGGAACAGGGAGGCCGGAATATACTTTTACCGGCATCTTTTCAAAACAATTTGATAAGGCTACTTATTATGTAAATTTAGGTTGTTCAGTCAAAAAAGAGTTCGAAGATACGTTTAATTATAACTTCGCGGTGGAATATTTTTTAAACGAGAAGGTGAATCTTGTTGGGGAGATCTTTGGAGATACTATTTTTTCAGGAAAATTCGATGATAATGCTACATCGGGTTTAGTCGGTTTTAATTACGCAATTAACGATACGATAACCTATGATTTGGGTTTGACGCTGGGAATTTCTGAGGCTGAACCGGATTATAAAATTGCGACAGGATTCACTTTCGCATTTGGTGGATAGAGGCTATTATCAGGGGACCCTGATAGTTGCATAATTGAATAATATATAGATAAATTAACTGGAGTTCGAATCTTATCAGCCACCCCAGCATTATAACCTTTGGTAAGGTTTAACAACTTTGCCAAAGGTTTTTTCTTTTTAAGATTATGAAATCTGGAAAATAAATTTTTATTGACAAATAGGAGTTAATCCTATATAGTATTAAAAATCAATAAAGGAAGTGTATGGAAAATTTTATTACTCAATGCAAAAAATATAATTTAAGGATTACTCCTCAACGGACAGCTGTGTATAAGGCGTTGATGGAGGATAAGACGCATCCTACGGCAGATGCTGTTTATCAAAATGTTAAGAAAGATTGTCCAAATATTTCTCTAGATACTGTTAATCGCACATTAATAAGTTTTTCTGAGTTTGGAATTATTGATACTGTTATGTGTTCAGGGCAGGGAAAAAAGTATGACCCTAACAGTAAACCACATCATCATTTGAAATGCGTTAAGTGCGGGAAAATCAGTGATTTTTATCATCAGAAATATGATAGCTTAAAGGTTCCTTCAGAGGTAGAAGAGGAGTTTACCGTTCTTAATAAAAAGGTGGTATTGACGGTTGTTTGTAAAAAGTGTAATAAAAAAGGATAATTTTTTTTAATTTATTATTAGTAGTTGCTACTATTTAGTATTAATTATGAAAGGGGGATGTGGGTCATTTAGGAGAGGATTAAGAAGTATTAAAAATTAATATTTAAATAAAAGAAGGAGGACATTATTATGTCAAACGACAAATACACATCAATCGTAAAACTTGACTTTCAGTATGCACATCGGTTTATGAATTGGCCGTGTGAAGCAAAACATCTTCACGGACATTCTGGTCTTGTAACGATTGAGCTTGAAGACACCGTAGACCCAGTAACTGGATATGCACACGCTTGTAAAGAGGGATTTAAAAAAGCATGGGAAGTTTGTGACCATTTCCATCATGCAACAATATTACAAGAAGGCGACCCACTTCTTGAGCCGATGCTTGAGGTATATAAAAAGGCAGGCATTACTAATGACCCAGAGCATTGTGTTCCTCTTAAAAAGATAGAGCATCCGCTTCTTTGGTCATACCCAGAATATAGAATATGTGTGAGTAAAAAGGTTACGACTTGTGAGAATTGGTGCGAAATTTTATATGAGCTTCTTAAAGATAAGATGCCAATTAAAAAAATTACTTTTCGTTCTTCTTCTATGAACGCAGCGTCAAAAGTGTTTAAGTAAAAAGGTGTTAGAGGTTAGGCAAAAGCATTAAACAGGTTCTAGCTTGGTCCAGCCAGCCACCCCAGTTAACATAACTCTCTGTGAATAAATTATTTGCAGAGAGTTTTTTATTTGATAGAATAAAAAAAATAATAAACGGGTTTTAACGTATATTGGTAATTATTTATTGTTAACGTTAATTCGGCTTTTAGGGAGAACACATCTCGTGGTTAAGAACTCATCAATAGATAGCACGTATCGAATTCCATTTATTTCGCTTGTACCCTTTTTTCTCGTGACGTTTGGTTTAGCGTGGGGGATTTTGGGATTTTTCATTTTTCTTCCTGAACAGACAGCCTCAATCTTTGGTGAATTGACTGGCCAACATCCACTTTTTTTCTTATCTGTTTATACGCCGGCGATTGCAGCCTTTATGATTGTCGGATATTTTGGCGGCTATCGTGGGTTAAAAGGTTTTCTTTCACGATTTCTTCTCTGGCGATGCTCAAGAGCCTGGTATGTTTTTTTAATGATAGGAATACCTCTTATTTTTTATGTCGGGGCCTTGATAAAAGGTAGTCTTTTTCTCGAAACATTCCCATTTGCATCATTTTCATTACTCGTTACGGCATTCGTATTTGCTACAATTAAAGGTCCAGTTGAGGAATTTGGCTGGCGAGGTCTTGCTCTTCCTCTTCTGCAGAGAAAGCTGGCTCCGGTTTGGGCAGGGTTGGTCCTCGGAGTTGTTTGGGGTTTTTGGCATTTGCCGGCTTTCTTCTTAAGCGGGACACAGCAGAGTCAATGGTCTTTTTTTGCATTCTTTTTTGGATGTATAGCCATTAGCGTTATCGCAACTGGATTATTTAATGCATCGAAAGGCAGCATTTTACTGCCAGCTTTATTTCATTTCATGTTGATGAACCCGATTTTTCCAGATGCACAGCCCTACGATACATATTTACTTATTGTTGTTGCTATTGTGATTGTTGGAATTAAGAGAAAGGAAATGTTTAGCAAAGAAGGCGCTGTGACGAAGGTAATAGAGGTCTCGTAAAAGAGGGAATGTTAATTTTTAATTAGACTGTATTGAGTAAATAGGCCCTAATCTGGTCTACCCAGCGACCCTATTTTTCGTAAGCCGCTTTATTACCAGCAGAATAAAGGGGCTCTAACCAATTGTGCAATTTTTGCACGCTAGGAGTAATTTCAGAGAGGGCCGTCCATTTTTGGACGGCCCTCTCCTATTTCAGCTGAAGATAATGCCTTCTTTGACCTTTATAATTATTAATTGTATAGTATTAATATAAATATTATAATAAACTTTAAAATTTAATAGAAATCTTTAGGAATTATGAAAATTAAAACGATTACGGTATATGATAAAATGCAAAAGAACTATCGGTATCAACTTGTTGAACCGAGGGGGAAGAATTTTGATAAGGAATTTAAGCCGGAATTGAACCCTGAGGAAATGTTGGAGTTAGGTGTCTTTGGAGGAAGGTACATGACCGACTGCACCAAGGAGTTTCCGAAGAATTGGTTTAAAAAGGCAAAACTTTGCTCGGAACGTCATGACCCTAAGCTGAACTGTTTTGGCGTTAATGCTAGCAAGCCGCTTTCCTATTGGATTAAAAATCGGTGGATCCATCCTGCCGATCCTCGAGGCTGGTTTCAATGGTATTGCCGGTATTACATGGGAAGAAGGATCCCGGATGAAGATAAGCGTCAGATTAGTCGCTGGAAGGCCTTCAGGCGGCACATCAGTCAGATCAAAAAGAATTGTCCTCCTAAGGACCTTGAATGCCGCCCGAGGCAGCGACAGGCAGTCTTGCATTGGGCTTATGACAGCCGCAAAATTTAAAGGCTTAATTTCTTTTAGAAATTTTAAAATAGGAAATAAAAATGTTATACCAGCTATTATATGTTAGCGTTCAAACTCGTTCTTATAGCGAAGACGATTTAGTTGCTTTATTAGAGCAAAGCCGAAAGAATAATAAAGTGTTGGGTGTTACGGGTATATTGGTTTATCATAAAAAACATTTTTTACAGATTTTGGAAGGAGAAAAAGACACTATTTTTGAGCTTTTCAGAAAAATTCGAAGGGATGACAGACATTTGAGTGTTATTTTATTCTGGGATCAAAAGATTGAAAAAAGGATGTTTGGTCAGTGGGAGATGGCCTTTGTAGACTTAGATAATGTAGACTCTGCTAGCCTTGAAGGGTTTTCTAGTTTTTTACAGGAGGGTTTTGGAAAAATTTCTGATGAGAATTTAACGACTGCCCAAAAACTTTTAATTAAGTGCAGTGATTTTTTGAAGTAGCCGATGAGCATGTACGAATTTTAAGCACAAAAAGAATCTAAGGACACATATTTATTGAAAGCAGGTCCGTGCATCTTTAAGGAGCCATGACAATGGAATACATTTTAAAAGAAAAAATTAGGATGGGCATTAGTGCCTGTAATTTTGGTGCAAAGGTTCGCTGGAATCATATCGGCTGGGATAGAGTAAGCCTGCTTGAAAGACAGCAACTCGACTATTCCTGGACACCCGTTTGTCCCGAAGTCAACAGTGGGCTCGGAGTCCCGAGGCCGCCTATGAAATTAGTTTCCGGTAACGGAGACGATTTTTGGGCCGGCAAGGCAAGAATGAAGAACAAAAAAGGAAGAGATGTCAGTGATGCCGTTAAGAATGGGGCAATTGTTTCTTTGGATATCCTCAAGAGGGCTGATGTCGAAGCCTATGCTTTTATGGAAGGCAGCCCCTCATGCGGTGTTTATCGCACGACGTTAAAGAACAAGCGTCTTGGAAAGCCCCCGGGTGTTTTCGGGTCTTTAGCACTAAAAGAAGAATTTTTTCTAATTTCTGCGATTGATTTAGAAAGCCCTTGGAAATGGTGGGATTGGAGCAGACGGCTGCATGCGTTTGTTTGGCTAAAGCGTCAAGATATCAAAACAAAAAAAGAATTATACGATATCTGGCATATTTTTAAATTTATTTGTCAAGAAGTAGACGTCGCAGCAGCAAATGCAATCGGGCAAAAATTAGCCAATGCTCCTAAGAAAATCAATGCTGATTTTATTTCCTCGTGGAAGGCAGATGTATTGCAGTTGATTAGAAGGCCTTCAAAGTTAAACCGGATTTATTCAATCATGATAAAACATTATGCGCATTATAGAAAACAATTTGGACTTAAATCCAAAGAAATTCAGCCTCCTGATGTTGCAAGCGGAAAACGAAACTTTGTAGAAGAATTAGGAAAGATGGAAAGACGCGCCATTGATGAGGGCTACCATTTTGCCGGGCGTCCGATTATTTATAAACCGGACACAAGGTAGGGATAACATTATTTTAGGAGGATAAAATATGCTAAAGATGATCGAAATCGTTGGGGTTTCTCCGGAGGGATATTCGCAGGCCGTAAAAGAAGGAGTCGATAGCCTGATTAAATCTGGCGAAAAGATTCATTTTTTTGAAGTCATTCAGCAGAGAGGCTCAGTAAGAGATGGCGAGTTGAAAGAATATCAAGCTGTCATTAAGGTGGCTGTGGAAGCGTAAAATTAAAGTAACTGAGAAGTTAATAAAAAAAGATTTTTTATGCTCTATACACTAGGAAAATTAACGGTATGCTGTTTTTTGGCTTTGTTTTTCAAAGTTGACATTAAAGGCCAAAATGTTGTTCCATCAAAGGGCCCTTTTATTCTAGCTTCAAATCATGTCAGCTATTTTGATCCGCCTCTTTTAGGTACTGTAATAAAGCGACGGGTGTGGTCTCTTGCGAAAGAAGAGCTTTTTTGTAACTGGCTTGTTCGGGCTTTTTTGAAAGAACTTGGAGCTATCCCTTTAAAGAGAAAGACAAATGATTTTAGAGCCATGCGTCAGGCGTTATTGATTTTGAAACAAAGTCCTCTTTTGTTGTTTCCCCAAGGGTTCATTGGCGCGCCCTGGGATGAGATTAATTCCGGTGTTGGATTCTTGGCAAAAAAAACAGGTGTGCCGGTCATCGCAGCAAGAATTTATGGTGCTGAAAATATTTTTCCCCTTTTTAAGCGAGGATTCCATAAAGAAGAAATTAGAGTCATTTTTAGCCGAGTCGATGAGATTAGGCCCAAAGATACCAGGGAAGAAATTACAGATAAGGTGATGGCTAAAATAAAAAGCCTTTAAATTAATTATGAAAATAACATTTATTTATCCTCGTTTTGAGAAATTTTTAAGTAACAACAATGACCTAGACAAAGGATTGGTTGATTATTTTTTAGGAGATTTCACAACTCCTCCTTCATTAGGAATTCCTATTCTTGCCTCGTGGACCCCACCTGATGTTGACATTGAACTTATTGATGACAACAGTGGAGATACCGTTGATTTTAAGGCCCCTACGGATTTAGTTGCCATTAATTGCTTCACGCCTCAGGCAACACGCGCTTTTGAAATTGCTGATGGATACCGCGCGAACGGAAAAAAAGTTGTCATGGGCGGTTTTTTTCCTTCCTTTATGGTTGAAGAATGCCTTAAGCATGCTGACGCTGTTTGCGTTGGGGAGGCCGAGCCTGTTTGGGAGACGATTGTTGAAGATGCCCGTCATGGCCGGTTAAAGAAAAAGTATGTTGGCGGGTGCAATTTTGATCTTTCCAAAATGCGCATTCCTAAACGCGATATTTTTTACAATAAGAGAAACTATGACTGGGACGAAGATTTGGTTCAGCTAACGCGCGGTTGTTTGTATAACTGTGCGATGTGCGCTATCCCTGCTCATATGGGACCGCGGATTCGCTTTCGTCCGATAGACAAAGTTGTCGAGGAGATCAAAACTCTCAAATACGAAAATGTTTACCTTGCTGATGATGTTTTGTTTTTTCCTCAGAGACGCATTCGTGAGTATGTGACGGAATTGTTTAAGGCGCTTATTCCGCTTAATAAAAAATATTTTGTGTCGTCAACCATGGCCCTGCGCACGGAGCCTGAATTTCTGGACTTAGCCGCAAAAGCAGGAATACGTAATTTTTATTGTACCATGAATGTTGACCCTGTATCTATCCAGGCACTTCAAGGCGGGGAAAAAGAGCAGAAGATGCTTTGCGAACTTGTCAAAAATCTTGAAGGCAGGGGCATTCGTTTTTTTGGCTCGTTTGCCTTAGGCCGGGATTGGGATGATACAAGCATTGCCGATCGCATTTTGGATTTGAGCGATAAAGCGAATATCCGCACATCGGAATTTTTTCTTTTTACACCTTATCCGGGGACAGTTCATTGGGACAGGCTCGAGCGGCAAGGCAGAATTTTTGATCGGAACTGGAAACATTATAACGGTGCGCATATCGTTGCGCATCATTCGACAATGAGCGACGAGGAGCTTTACGGTCAGTTTTTAAAGGTATGGAAGGGTTTTTTCAAAAAGAATAAAGATCAGCATGCCGTTCATTTAGCGCCAGTCGAATATGAAGGCGATAAAATTGTTGCGGGAAAACAGCTTCGCAAAAAAGGCATTAGGGGGCAGGCTGCTATAACCGGAGTCGGATTCCTGAGCCCTATAGGAAATGAAAAAGAAACCCTTTTGGATTCCTTAAAGAAGGGCCGTCATGGGATTTCTTCGATAACAAAGTTTGATACTGCGCATTTCTCTACGAATTTTGGGGCCGAGATAAAAGACTTTAATTCTTCAAAATATTTGAGTGATTCTGAGTGCCAAGATTTAGAGGATCCTTATCTTCAGCATGGTCTTACGGCAGCACGAAAAGCGATAAAGGATGCAGGGCTAGTATTGGAGGAAGGCGTAATCAATCGCGACATCGCGATGGTTATTGGAACATGTAACGGCGGCCTTTTATCCGGGGAAAAAGAATATAAATGGCTTCACGGCAAATCGGATGTTCCCTTTGATGAAAAGATGAATCTTTTGGTCAAGTATTATGGATTCGGAAAAGCTCTTGCGCATGCGTTAAAAATCGGCGGTGAAACATGGATGGTAACGACCGCCTGTTCTTCAACCACAGCTGCCATTGGCCTAGCGCAGACGTTGATACGAAAAGGGTATTATAAGAAAGTTCTCGTCGGAGGTTCCGACAGCTTGAGCCTGGCAAGTATGTCAGGATTTAATGGATTGAAAGCTTTATCGACAGGGCAGACCGCTCCTTTTTCATTACCTGGCGGATTAAATATCGGTGAAGCCGCTTGTTTTTGGGTTGTTGAAGAAATGGAGCATGCTCTTTTAAGGAATGCGCGGTGCTATGGCAAAATCGCCGGTCATGCAACTACCTCTGATGCTTATCATCCAACATCACCTGATCCTCGAGGGGATGGCGTTTTTAGAACTTTATCCGGCGCATTGCGAGATTCCGGGATTGATTTAAAGGATATCGGCTACATTAACGCTCACGGGACAGGGACGGAAGCTAATGATAGAGCCGAAAGTAAGGGCATTGCGAAATTTATTAACGAAATGCCCATTCCGGCAATATCTTTAAAGTCATTCTTTGCACATTGCATGGGCGCAACCGGAATTTTAGAAACGACCTGTAGCCTCTTATCTATGAATGAAGGTTTCATTCCTCCAACAATAAATTTTTCTCAAGCCCGCCCAGGATGTCATCTGGATTATGTGCCGAATAGTTTCCGTAAGCAAGACCATAAAGCCTTTATTTCCGCCAACTATGCTTTTGGTGGAAATAATGCAGCTGCTGTTATTACCGATTGGAATTTTCCAACTCCTAAGATTGAAGAAAAGTCTGACAAGGTCGTCATAACAGGTGTAGGCGTGATTTCTTCCCTCGGTTTATCTACTGAGGAGACGCTCAAGGCTTTGCGCGAGAAAAAGAAAGGCATTGGATCGATTAAAAGGTTAAACCTAAAAAATATGAAGTCAGACCTTGCAGGCTTAGTGCCGGAATTTAATTCAGCCCAGATTGACAAGCGTCTTGATTTTTCTCATATGAATCCAATTAGTAAATTTGCGACTGCTGCGGCAAAGCAGGCGCTTGACAGCTCAGGTATCCGAGTAGGCAGAGGGAACGCAGAAAAAACTGGTATCGTAATGGGAGTTTGTAACGGGCCTTCAGAAGCAGATCATATGAATAGTTTATTTACCAGCGAAACATTTGAACCGAATATTAGTTGTTTTTCCAACATCACGGCAAATTCTACTGCCGGATGGGTATCGAATGCTCTCTACTTAAAAGGTGTGAATATTTCACTGGCACCCGGTCATCATGCCGGGCTACAGGCTTTAGCTTATGCTTATGATAGCTTGACTCAAGGACAAGCCGATCATATTGTCGTTGGGGCATGTGATGAAGTCTTTGCTCATAACTATTGGAAATATGATTTGATTGATTATCTTTATACGGGTGAGCAGGAACGTGATTATCGTCTTCGCCTAGAAAATCCAAAACAAAAAGTATTGGGCGAAGGTGCGGGTATGGTTATCATGGAGCCTCTTGAAATAGCCGAAAAACGTGGTGCCAATATTCTTGGTGAGGTTCTTGGTTATGGGATGTCCATGGATGGTGGGCCATTTCTTGAGCAAAACCTAGGTATTGATGGATTGCTTCATGCCAGTTCTTTGGCCATAGAAAGATCAAAGATAGATAGCTCAGAAATTGATCTGGTGGTTTGGGCGCCTCAGGGAAACGCTCAGGATAAAAAAGTTATAGATGCTTGTAAGCATATTTTAAATAGTCGCTATGATGAAGTTCCTCTGGTAACCACGACCTTCAATACCGGGTATATCGAGAGCGCATCGATCATGGTTACGCTTGCATGCGTCCTTACTTGTCTCAAGGAAGGAAAGGCCCTGTGGCCGCAACTTACCGGAGTAGATGAGATTGACAATAAAATCTTAGCTAGAGATCCCAGAAATATACTAGTATTGGGAAGCAGTGATGTAGGGTATAATTTTGCAGTTATCATTAAACCGAATAAGCAATAGAATAATGTTTCACTTGGGCTCATGATTTTTGGTTGACTTTTCAAGCCGTCTAGATTAAGTTATATTAATATTATTAAGTATAAATTTTCTAAATTTAAGGGAGAAATTAAGCCATATGGATAGTGCAATGCAGGAAAAAATCAACAACCGTGCTGAAGTCATCAATTCGATGAAAGAAGAGCTGATTAAACGGCTTAATCTGCCGTATAAACCGGAAGATATGCACGAAGATATTTCGCTTTTCGGAGCAGGGCTTGGCCTCGATTCTCTTGATGCCCTTGAGGTCGTTCTGTGCGTGGAGCATTGTTTCGGTATAAAAATACCTGAAAACAATATTTCTATCTTACGTTCGATTAACACATTGGCAGATTATGTTATTGAACAAAAGGAAAGAATGAAGGTGACCGTATGAGAGCACTTCCATTACACGATATTCTTGAAGCTAAAGGAGCCTCTTTTGAAGAACGTTGCGGAGTTGAGATAACATCTACCGTTAGCGATAAGAAAAAGGAATACTCCATGATCAGGGATGGGGTTGGGATCACAGATTTTTCTTTTATGCAGAAATTCCGTATTTCCGGAGATAGTGGTGTTGATGTGCTCGATCAATTATTTGCAGGCAATGTGGCAAAGATTCGCTTTTGCCGAGTTTTGCACACATTTTTGGCTGATGAGAAGGGAGAGCTTGTGGCCGATGCCTATGTTGCCAATAACGACGAAGATTTTATCGTTCTGTGTGAGAGCCTTGTTGATGATGCAACATTAAAAAAGATGTTCAATACGCAAACCGCTCAGCAACGCGATGAAGCGGGTGGCGGGCAACTTGAGGATATTACGGATACGCATGTGGTTTTCAGTATTGACGGATACAATGCTTGGAAAGCTGTCAAAGACCTTTTTGGGACTGATGTTCTGGGGTTGCCGTATCTTTCGGTTGAGACTTATTCTTTTGAAGGTGAATCTGTATTATTATTTCGTGCCGGTAAAACGTCGGAATTCGGGTATCTGGTTATGGCACCTAAAACAATCGGGGCAAAACTTATGGAAGCTTTGCTTGCTGCGGCCGAAGTGCACGGGGGAGGTCTATGCGGCAATAACATTCATAATGACCTTCGTCTTGAAGGGCGATTTTTCAATATTTTTTCTGAGGGTGCGCGAGTCAAAGATCCCTTGTCTCTGGGATTGCAATGGATGGTTGATTTTGATAAAGAGTCTTTTTTGGGTAGGGATGCCATACTTCAAAGACGCGGAAAAGGCTTAGAAAATAAAATTATCGGGATTAAAGTCAATGCTTCAGACGGTGATTTGAATCAAGGAGAAGCTATCTTTAGTGAAGGCAAAAAGGTTGCCGGTGTTGAGGCGACATGTTTTTCGCATGTCCTCAATGCGCATATAGGATTAGCCTTATTTCCTGTTGATATCGCTTATGCGGGTTTGAAATTCAATCTAGGAAAGCCAGACGGACCTATCGTTGAGACAATATCAATGCCGCCGATTATCCCCAAAAGTCTAAGCGTTAAGCTTGATGAGATGTAAATATGGCAGAAGATATGAAAAAACCTGAGGGAAGATTAATCAAGCGTAAAACAAGAATTATCCCTAAGCTGTATGAGCTTGACATGCAGGGCGTGGTTTATAACGGTCATTATTTTAAATGGTTTGATCAGGCACGATTTGAGATTATTTTAGAAATGATCTCCGTTGAAGAGATTTTAGAGACCGGATTGACATTCATGATCGCTGAAAACCATTGCGAATATAAAAATTATGTCAGTTACGGGGAACCTTTAGTATTACACACTTCGCATCGTATCAACCCGGTGTATCAGGGAAGACTTGTCTTTAATCATTCGATCATGCATGAAAAAAAGAAGACCGAAATAGCCAACGGATATTCAAGCCTGATTGTTGTTAATCAAAAAACAAAACAGCTTATAAAAGAAATTCCGGATTTTATCTGGAAAAGATACCTTAATCTAAATAACAAGGATGAGCATGCCATTTAACGACAAGGTCGTCATTGTTACAGGCGGATCTAGAGGTATCGGCAAAGCAATCGTCGAAGCATTTGTCCAAAGCAAGGCAAAAGTCTATTTTACTTATAATAAAAACGATGAAGCCGCAAAAGCCCTTAAGGATTCTACCGGAGCTATTCCGGTCAAATGTTCGCAGACCGATAATGAGGGCATTGAAAAAACAGTCGATGCCATATGCCAAGACAACAAAAAAATCGACATATTGGTAAACAATGCCGGCATCACTTCAGATCAATTTTTAATGATGATGCCTTTTGAGCAATGGGAAAAGGTTATTAATGTTAATCTTAACGGTGCTTACCGCTGGGCAAAAGCTGTCAGCAGGACGATGATGACCGCGCAACAAGGAGCCATCATAAATGTTTCCTCTATCGCCGGGCTTGTTGGTACGCCGGGTCAAACAAATTATGCTGCCTCAAAAGGGGGCTTATTAGCTTTTACGCGTTCTCTAGCAGCGGAATTAGGGGCAAAAGGGATTCGTGTTAATGCTGTTGTGCCGGGCTTTATTGACACGGACATGACCGCTGTTATGCCCCGGCAGATCAAGCGGCAGAATCTTGAAAGAATTCTTTTGAAGCGTTTCGGCACACCTCAAGAAGTTGCTCAAATTGTTTTATTTTTATCCTCGGGAAAAGCCTCCTATATCGTTGGACAGGCGATCGTCGTTGACGGCGGCCTGTCTTCTACCGCAATATAATTATGGGAAAAACTGTATTTTTATTTCCTGGTCAGGGATCTCAGGAAGTCGGCATGGGCCATGACTTATTCCGGCAGGATGACTATTTTATATCCCTCGTTAACAAAGCGAGCGAGCATGTCGGAGAAGACCTTAAAAAAATATGTTTAAAGGGACCTGAAAAAAAAATGGCAAAGGCCTGTTTTCTTCAGCCTTTAATCGTAGCCGTTTCCCTCGGATATTTGCGATATATTAATGAGAAAAGAATTAATGTTGATTATGTCTTAGGGCATTCTCTCGGCGAGATAACCGTACTGGCTGCTGCCGGCGTCATTGATAACAGCTTAGCAATAGCCATTGCTGCCAAACGAGGGCAGTTGATGGATGAAGCCGCGGCAAATTGTGATGGCGGGATGATGGCCGTTTTGTCAGTAACTCCTCAAGAAGTTCAAAGACTCATTAGTTCGTTAGGTCTTCAAGATACAGTTGTTGTCGCTAATTTTAATACGCCTAACCAGACTGTCGTATCCGGAAATCGATCCTCATTTGATCAACTATCCTTAGAAATTGTTAAATCACAGGGAACATGTAAAAAGCTTAACGTTGCAGGGCCATGGCACAGTCCGTATCTTAAAGACGCCTATGAGCAATTTAAGATTTGGGCAGAATCAATTGTTTTTAAAACTCCAAACATTCCTTTAATTCTTAATAGCACAGGGCAACCGGAATCCGATCCGTTAAAAATAAAAGAATGCATTTCTGCAAGCTTAATTAATCCTGTTCGTTTTACAGAATGCATGAAATATTGTGAGGCGCACCAAGTTGATACTTTTCTTGAAATAGGGCCGGGGCGAGTTTTATCCGGCCTAGTAAGGGCGAATGGTTTTATGGAGACGACCAGGATTTATAAGGTTAACAATTTACGGGGTGTTGAATTAGCCGCCTCTGAGTTGCTTGCTAAAAAGTAGTTAATCACAGGGCAGGGAAAAGTATTTATCAAGACGTGCGAACAGGGATTTATCCCCTTCAATAATAATTTTTTTCTCAGAGAGCGCATTGCGCGCGTTTATCTCGCGCAAGAAGATTTGCGCCCATACCTCACTGCTGGTTGTGATTTTCAAATCCCAGTTATCAATTTTTGATTCTTCCAAAGAGCATTTTCCTTTATTGATCTTAATTGCAAGCTGGACGTCTTTATCAGTAAAGTCAAATTGAATTGATGCTTTGAGCCGATTCGTAGCTTGAGGATCAACATGACGGACCATCTCGCTGATAAGAATTTTAGGATTTCTTACGATTATGCTGTTGACATAATTCGGATCCATGGCTTTTGATCCCAGGTTTTGCGCTTCCTGCCAATAAATATTGGAATCTTCCGTAAAATGCTCAATGTTTTCTGATAAGGGTGCACTAGCCCTTTTCATAGTCACGCTTGAAACCTTTCTTTGTGTTGCAAGTTCAAAACCGGCTCTTTTAAAAGAAGCATTAACATTTTTGATAGTCTTCGGTTTTAAATATGTGAATGGCAAGAGATATGATTCCGGACGAATCAGACTTCCGCTTAAAGGAAGCTGTAGGCCTTCTGAAAAAAGTTCTAAGGTTTTTCGAGCACCCTCAAAAGTATTTAAACCCCGAAAAGCACCGACTAGGATGTAGGCCATTTTTTGAGGCCATTGTTTCGGATTGCGTATTGCGTTTCGAATATTCTCTGAACCTACGGGAAGGTGCTCATTTTTCATATAGGGTAATAGGCGGTCTAAAAAAACTTTAAGGTAGCCGCTAACGCTGTAGATATACAGAGGGGTCGAAAACACAACGATATCGCTAGCGGTAAACACTTTCATGATAGAAGCCATGTCATCATCATGAACGCATTTACCTGGGGTGACAAGCCAGCAGTTGTAGCAGCCGTGGCATTGATTGATTTTTTTTGATTTTAGATCTATTTCGGTGACTTCGGCTTTGCCTTGTTTAAGGCCTTCAATGAAGAGGTCGGTTAATTTTTGGGTATGGCCGTTTTTTCTTGGATTTGCCCGAATTATCGCTACTTTCATATTTCCCCTTCAATCGCTGCGAGCGTGAGTATGCCTTTGGCAACAATTTTTCGTCCTACAGTTGCTTCGACATTGTAAGAATATAGATTTTCAAATTTTTCTCTGCTCTCGGAGATTAATTCAAGAGTTTCTCCTGGAAAAGCAGGGGAAGTGAATTTTACATTAGACGAGGCAAGATAAAATAACTTCGGGGGTTCGTTTTCCTTGTCCGAAGTTGTTTTTTTAGTGAATCCAAGCAGAAGCCCACTTGTTTGGGCCAAGGCATCGAGCACCAAAGCACCCGGCATAATGGCTTTTTGAGGGAAGTGTCCTTCAAACCAGGGTTCGTCTGACCGTATTGTTCTTTCGGCTATTATTATTTTATTAGGTTTAAATTTGATGACTCTATCGACAAAAAGAAAAGGCGGGCGATGGGGGATGATATCAAGAATTTCGTTTAGTCCAAAGATTGTTTTTTTATCCATAGGTCAGTACTCTTTTTCAACAGTTGTTATGATGTGGGTAGATCCTCGCCCGGATTCTAGTCCTTCATATTTTACCCAAACATGAGGGCTTTCTTTTGTATACCAGAGCAGGGTCGGCGGAACAAACCTATCCAGAATTAAATTGAATGCTCCCATGTCTGGCCGGATAGTTATTTTTATAGTTTCAATTTCTTCTGATCCAATTAACAATTTGTCTTCTTTAACAAAACGCGCTTTCAATTTATAAAGCCCGGGTTCACTGCTTAGGAAATTAAAGGAGATTGTTTTTCTCGCAATAAGGTCATTAATAAATGGCCTCAAAAAATAAATAAGAGTCGCGTAATCAGTGGTGCGAGTTTTTAAAGGTAATGTTGATTTTTCTGTTATTTTATTGTTTGCATTTTTTTCTGTAATCCGAATGACTTTTTTATTATAGTCATATTCTTTTTTGCAGGCATTGATATTCTTTCCGTTCTTATCGCTTATGGTGAACGCGGTATAAACAGGAGAAAGGACGTTTTGATTGAGTTCTGTCTCAGATTCAATAGTCCAGGCCACATCTCGAAATTTGCCGTAGCTTCCTTTTCCGGATTTAATGAGCAGGTAACGATTGTCAGAAATTTTTTTAAAATTGACAGATAATCGGGATAGGAAAATCCCTGTTTTTTTCTCAATTGTTGTTTGTTGGTAGATTTCATGTTCAGGGAATGTATATTGGCCGAAGCTTTTAACAGGAAATACAAGAAGCGCTAAAATGATAGAAATAATTGATGATATCTTTTTCATGCCGAATTGTAACATATTAGATGAATTTTTTAAACTTGTAATTTAACTCGTGGTCGTTATAATAATTTGCCCATTGCGAGTCCTTTAAAAGAAGCCGCATGGAATATCGATAACCTGATACGCCAAAAGAAGTTGATATGAAATTATATAGATTTCTATTTATTGTTATATTTTTATTTTTATGCTCATCTGAAACAGTTTTAGCCCAGGAAAGGGCTAAGACGCTAGTCGTGTATTATTCACGCACAGGCAATACGCGCAAGGTCGCTAAACGCATAGCTGAAAAATTTGATGCTGATGTTGAAGAGCTGATCGACCAGAAAAAAAGAACAGGGTTTATAGGTTTTTCCGCTGCGGGAAAAGACGCATTAGCGCACAATCTGACCACAATAGATGCATTGAAACTTAATCCGCAGGATTATGATGTTATCTTAATCGGGACCCCATCGTGGTTTAGTAATATGACCCCGGCTGTCCGAACTTTTATAAGTCAATACGACCTATCGGATAAAAGAGTCGGGGTGTTTGCTACAGCAAACAAAACCGGGGTAAAAAGTACTGTAGACAAAATTACCAAAATAATATCTAAGGATGATTTTAAAAATATACCTAAGCTACCTCTGGTTAAGAAGGACTTGGAAAAAAGCCTCCTAGAAGAAAGAATTAAAGAATTTTATGCTCAAGTAATTAGCCTTGAGTAGGCTTTTTTAATATTGAACTTTTCGATTTTTTAAGCAATTATTTAAAGGAGGCGAGGTGAAAACAATTTCATTCATTTTAAGTATGCTCGTTTTTTTCGGTTTATGCTCACCATCTGTTCAAGCTCAAGAGCCAATCAATGTCTATGGCTTTGACGTTGAAGATATCGATGGGAATCCAGTCTCGCTATCGAATTACAAGGGCAAGGTTCTTTTAATTGTTAATACAGCTTCGCGATGCGGTTTTACGCGTCAATATAAGCCCCTGGAAGAACTTTATCAGAAATACAAAGATCAAGGGCTCGTCGTCTTAGGTTTTCCGGCTAATAATTTTATGAATCAGGAGCCAGGAACAAACGAAGAAATTAAAAACTTTTGTTTTCTCAATTACAAAACGACATTCCCGTTATTTTCCAAGATTAGCGTAAAAGGAAAAGACATCCATCCGCTTTACGGTTATTTAACAACTCAGGGAGAGTTTCCTGGAGCTATTACCTGGAATTTTAATAAATTTTTAATTGGCAAGGATGGCCAAGTTATCGGGCGTTTTGGAGCCCGTGTAGACCCACTTGATCCTAAAATTGTTTCTGCGATTAAAGACCAACTTTAAAGAACGCTATACTGAAATAGCGGTATTTTAGGTGAGGTCTTCACAAGACAGGTTCTAACTCGTTTGACCCAGCGACCCCAGCTTTTAAGCCTGCTCTCCCGACGAGGTTAGGATTTCTTATTAACAAATTAACAACTTCTTCCCTTTGCATTAAGCTTATTGTTTTGGGAACATTTTGATTCCTTATGATTAAAGCCAGCTAGAATTCATTGACAATTTAGAGAGGGGTGTTAGATTGTTTCTAAATAAATTTACTTTCGATGTGACAATATTTTAAATGGAGTTACCACAATGAAATTTTTATTTGTCTCTATTGACGCCCTGATCAATGACATCGCGTGGCAGGTAGCGAAAGAAGGGCACGACGTACGTTACTACATCAAAAATAAAAACGTACGTGACATCGCAGATGGATTTGTCCCAAAAACAGAAGACTGGCGCCGCGATGTTGATTGGGCGGATGTTATTGTGTTTGATGATGTTTTAGGTCAAGGCAAGGACGCTGCGCGATTAAGGGCTAAGGGTAAAAAGGTTATCGGCGGCACCCCCTACACTGACAAGCTTGAGGATGACCGCTCTTTTGGACAGGAGGAGCTTAAGAAATATGGGGTTAATATTCTTCCCTATCAGGAATTCAATTCGTTCGATGAAGCCATTGATTTTGTTAAGGCCAATCCGTCGCGCTATGTGATTAAGCCGAGCGGCGAGGCGCAAAATATCAAGCGGCTACTTTTCATTGGGGAGTCGGACAACGGTGAGGATGTAATCCAGGTTCTGGAAAGCTATAAGCGCGCCTGGGCGAAGCATATCAAGGTCTTCCAATTGCAGAAGCGCGTGACCGGGGTGGAAATTGCTGTTGGCGCCTTTTTTAATGGAAATGAGTTTATGCTTCCCATCAATATTAACTTTGAACATAAAAAGCTTTTTCCCGGAAACATCGGGCCATCTACCGGCGAGATGGGGACATCGATGTATTGGAGCAGCGAAAATAAAATTTTTAATGCCACCTTAAAAAAACTTGAGCCCAAGCTGAAGAAAGAGGGGTATATCGGCTACATCGACATTAACTGCATTGTGAATGCCTCGGGCATCTACCCTCTTGAATTTACATCACGCTTCGGATATCCGACCATCAACATACAGCAGGAGGGGATATCAATGCCGATCAGCGAATTCTTTTACGGCATGGCATCAGGAACACTTAAGAATTTTAAGACTAAAAATGGATTTCAGGTTGGAGTGCGTATCGTGATGCCGCCCTACCCTTTTAAGGATGAAAAGACCTTCAGAGATTGCTCCAAAGACGCCGTTATATTCTTTAAGAAGCCAAACGTAGAGGGGGTTCATATAGTCGATACCAAATTGGTTAACGGTCAGTGGTTGGTGGCCGGTGATACGGGTGTCGTTCTGGTTGTCTGCGGAACCGGCTCAACGCTCAAACAGGCCAGGGCTCAGGCTTATGCACGCGTTAGTAACATTATGATTCCCAGTATGTATTACCGCACGGATATCGGTGAGCGCTGGTATGAAGATAGCGACAAACTGCATTCCTGGGGCTATCTTAGAGAAATGTGATCTTGGCTTATTTGATTCGTTTCGACTCATAGGCTATTTCGAAATTCGCTGATGAAGCGACCCCAGCTATAAAACCTCCTTGCAGCTTATTCAGCCGAAAGGAGGTTTTACTGTATCTTCTATGTAAGGGCGGAATCTTTTTTTTGTTTAAAAGAGTGTATGAGAGCATCCTGATACAATAAATTATTAAAAAAAGGAGATTACGGTATGAATTCATCTCAAATAAGAAAGATGCTGAACAAGGTTCCAGAAGTCACCATTTATTTCTGGATAATCAAAGTTTTGTGTACAACGGTAGGAGAGACTGCCGCAGACTATCTAAATGAGGCGCTGAATTTTGGATTGACTGGAACGTCGCTTGTTATGAGTGTTTTGCTAATTTTCATAATGTTTTTTCAATTTAAAACTAAAAAATATATTCCATCAATTTACTGGCTTGCTGTTGTTTTAATTAGTATCGTTGGTGCTTTGATAACTGATAATCTGTCGGATAACTTTAATATTCCGCTTGAAGCGACAATCATCGTATTTTCGATTCTTCTCATTCTAACTTTTAGTGTGTGGTATAGGGCTGAGAAGACGTTGTCTATATGCGCAATTGATACTCCTCGATGAGAAGCCTTTTATTGGTTAGCTGTCCTATCTACTTTTGCCTTGGGGACGGCCGCTGGTGACCTTATAGCTGAGAAATTTGGCATTGGGTATTTAAATTCAATATTTATATTTGGAAGCATTGCCATTGTCGCAATCGTTTACTATGGAGCGAAAGGAACTGCGGAGCATAAGCTTGAATCCATGTACGCAATTTTAGCTTTTTGGGTTGCTTATATTTTTACACGACCATTTGGCGCATCGATAGGTGATTATTTGTCCCAGGTTCATGCTGACGGCGGTCTCGGGTTTGGAGCAATGACAACAAGCGCACTTTTCCTTATTTCGATTTTAGGTCTTGTGATGTATCTAACTTTTACGAGAAAGGATGAGATTTCTGCAAAAGATTGAAAATATTTTGCAGAAAGTTAGGGCGCGAACTGTATTAAATAGGTTCTAACCTGGCCCAGCCAGCGACCCCAGATAATAACCCTCTGTGAGTCAATGACTTGCAGTGGGTTTTTTGTAACTCTTTGGCGCGAGGTAGAGCTTTTTAAGATGAGATATAATTAAATTTTTGCCTTTCACAAATCAATCTTTTTCTTTAATTATTTTTTATTATTTGTTATAATTCTTTCGAATGTGAAATGAAAAAGAAGGGATATCAGAATGGATTTTGGAGAATTTGAGTTTTATAAAAGAAAAATAATCATTAGGATTAAAAATAGAATCTGCGAAAATTCTGATGAACTAATTTCTAGCAAATTGTTTTTATGTATTTTGAAAAAGTGTATACAGGACCTACAGGTACGTGATTCCGATCTACTTGCAATATTTAAAACAAAGAAAATAGATGACGCAGACATTAAGAAATTGGTTCAAACATTCTTGTATTTGACAAAAATGAAGAGGGACTTGGTCCCTAATGTTGTAAAAGGGGCAGAAACATTCTTAAAGGATAGAATGTTGTTTAATGATTTTGTTGAATATCTATATAATTATTGGCGAAGTTTTGACCGCTTCATTATTTGTTCCTCAGAAGAAGCAGATGTTGAGCCACGTCCTTATCGTATTTTTAATGAAACAATCGAGCAATTAACCCATTTGGTGAGGGCGACTTATCGTGATATTGAAGAAAATATCACAGGAGCTCACCCTAACATTTATCGTCAGGTTCGCGCTGGAGCTGAAGTGGCTTCTATTGCAACTGCTCAAGAAATTAATTTCCCTTCAGAGGTTTATAATAAGTTAAACGTCATTCCAATGATTCGTCAAGTTCTTTTGTATCCACCGCTTATTTTAAATCCTTCGATGAATAAAAGAACGGGGGTTTTTGAAAGAGTTTACAAGAATCCTTTGGATGGGTTAAATATTAAGAAAAAAGAGTGGGTTTGTTATCCTGCCAAGGTTGGGGAACTTCTGATTTTAATTTATTTTCATAACATCTTTGTTGAGCTGGGATATTCTTTAGCAAATCTTTTTCAATTGGCAGATGAGGCCGATTTGCAAAGAAAACCAGATGCTGTTTATTGTTTTGGTGTTCCTGAAAGCACTGTAAAAGGTTTAGGAAAATACCAAACAGTTTTCTTCGACGATGAAGAAAATGGGATGCTTTCTGCGGTTGTTCCTAGAGGCGAGGAGTTTGGTTATTTTGGGTATTTGAAAAAAATGGTATTAACTCTTCATAATATTGTGATGATGAAGAAAGGGCAAATGCCTTTTCACGGGGCATTGGTCGATGTTACATTAAAGACAAAGAGACGGGCAACAGTTTTATTGATTGGAGATAGCGGGGCGGGAAAATCTGAAACATTGGAGGCATTTCGAGAAATTGGAGATGAGGTCATCAAAGATATTAATATTATCGCAGATGATATGGGCTCTATTAGAATGAATAAGAAAAAAGAGGCTGTGGGGATAGGAACTGAAATTGGGGCTTTTTTAAGGTTAGATGATTTAAAACCTGGATATGCGTTTGGACAAATAGACAGGGCTATCATTATGAGTGCCAATAAGGTGAATGCACGGATTATTATGCCTATTACAGCATATGAACGTGTAATTAAAGAACATAAGATCGATTTCATATTGTATGCGAATAATTATGAACAAACTGATAGTGACCATCCTTTAATTGAACGAATTACAGATGCTCAAAAGGCTTTAGATGTTTTTAAAGAAGGAACTGTTATGAGCAAGGGCACGACAACAGCAACGGGTTTGGTTCATTCCTATTTTGCTAATATCTTTGGTCCTCCTCAATATAGAGAATTACATGATAAAATTGCGAGAAAATTTTTTAAGATATTCTTTGATAAAAGAATTTTTGTAGGGCAAATGCGGACGCGTCTTGGAATTCTAGGATATGAGCAGAAAGGTCCGGAAGATGCAGCCAGAGCATTATTGGAAATCATAAATTCAGGGACGGCGTGTTAGGCAGTGTGAGTATTTACAAAGCTTTGTTTGGGAAAAGCAGATTAGAAAGGTTTTAATCTGTTCCATTTAGTCACCTCAGTACTTTTTATAGGATTAATGAGAAATGACATCTTTAGATAAAAATAATAATTTTGATACTCGAGCAACATGCTTAAATTGTATGGATGGGCGAGTTCAGCTACCAGTTTTATATTGGATTAGAGAGAAATATCATATTGATTTTGTAGATGTTATTACAGAAGCGGGCATAGACAAAATAATAGCCTTACAGGAAAACATTGATGAAATTATTCGCAGTATTGAAATTTCAGTTAATACTAATAAATCTTCTCGAATCTTTGTTGTAGGTCATTATGATTGTAAGGGAAATTCTGTTGATAAAAAGACTCACCATGAACATATTTTAAAGTCCGTCAAGAGATTAAAGACGCTTTGGTCAGAATTTGAAATTATTGGACTTTGGGTTAATAGTCATTGGCAAGTAGAGGTTTGTTGTAAATAGGTTTTAATTTTGCTCCACCCATCGACCGACCTCAACTTTATTAGTTGCTAAAGCTAGTTAATAAATAATAAAATCCTTAAAGGTAATTGCTTTTAAGGATTTTTTGCGATTTTTGTATTTTCTTTTGTATTCTTTTTAACATGTTATAATGCGTTCATCTATATATCGATAGTAAAGTAGAGAGTTTTTATGGAAGATAATAATTTAGAATAAGGAATATTTATTGGATCTATCGCTGGCGCACTTTCTTCGAGAGGCCCTTACGTGAGCATGCCGATTGCCGCCGGGCTTATCCGTTCGGGTGCCAGCGTTGGGACAATGGTTGCTTTTTTAACCGGCTGGTCGCTTTGAGCATTAAGCCGGTTGCCTATTGAGCTAGGAATATTAGGCTGGCGCTTGATGTTGATTCGCCTTGTCAGTATTTCTATTTTTCCTTCCTTAGCAGGCTTCATTGCGTTGGGTGTGGCGAAGTTAATAAAATAAAGGTCCGCGTAAAGGACGTGCGGACAGGTAAAGTTGTTAAATGTTATTAAACAAATGTATTTTGTACAGACAAAAGGAGAAGACATGGAACAAAATGAAAGTTTTTTTAAAAAAATTTTTTCATGGACAAACATTGGGCTTGCTTTTCTTACAGTCGTTGCGGTTTTTTCTATCTCTCAATTAGTTGAGTCTTGGAAGCCAGAGGAACCTTTGGCTCCTCTGGTAAGCAGTGAGGAAGAAGATTTCTTTGCAGAAGAGGCAGTTCCGGAGATTGTTCAGGAGCCGGAGGCAGAGACAGCGCTTTTGCAACCCTTGGTTGAAAAGAAGTTTGTTATCCAGGTTGCTGCGTTTCGAGGCCAAAAAGGAGCGGACGCTGTTGTGGAAGAATTAAAAAAGAAAGGCTATGAGCCTATCATTAAGACAGAAGATTCAGGAAGCGAAGGAGCTTTGCATCGTGTTTATGCAGGTGCCTTTGAGACCAAAGATCAGGCTCAGAGTATCCTGGATGAAGTAAAAAAAGATTATCCAGGGTCTTTTATTAAACAGTTGTAGCACGAAAAAGTTAGCGTTTCGCCTTCATTTAGAGAATCAAAGAAATAGAGAATTTTTATGGAAGATAATAACTTAGAATGTGGTTATGCCCAGGCATTAAGCTATTCAAATGCGATTGCGGAGATTTTTTATACGGTTATGCGCGAAAAGCGCCCATTAGACCGGGAAATAAAGAATTATTTTAGAGGGCACCCTGCATGCGGATCTAAAGATCGTTTTTTAATTACGGAATCACTTTTTAGCCTATTCCGCTGGTATGGGTGGGTGAAAGGGAAGTTGCCAAAAGGGTGCCCTGAAAATTCTTTAGAATCTAAAAAATTTTGTACAGGGCTATCCGCTGCTTTATGGCTCGAGAATCAGCCATTTGATCAATTTATGAAGGTTCTTTGCAAATCTGCGGGAGTTGACGTTACATGGCTTAAAAGTTCACCGGATTTAATTAAAGAGAAGATAAAGGGATTAAGCCATCTTTTTAAAATTAGAAAATGCGATATTTTTGATTTAGTGCCACAATGGTTTAGAAAAGAAGTCTTAGCCGACGAGATTGCAACAATTATTGAACCATTTCAAAGGCGCCCACCGGTGTGGATACGGACTCAGAATGACGCACAAGAAACTGTTCTGGAAGAATTTGGAGAATTAGGGATTGATTTTTCCAGACATGAAATTGTTTCAAATGCCGTTAAGATATCGACTGGTAAATTTAATGCACGGGATATCGAATCATACAAAAAAGGTTTATTTGAGATTCAGGATTTGGCAAGTCAATGTTTAGGGCTTGTTTGCGGGGCGAGTGAGAATCAAATTTGGTGGGATGTTTGCGCCGGTGCAGGAGGAAAAAGCCTTCTGATCGCAAATCAAATGAAGGGACAGGGCAACGTTGTTGCAACGGACAAGCGTGCAGATATTTTAAAAGAATTGCAAAAGCGAGCAGAGAGAGCTAACTTTAAGAATATTCAAATAGAAGATTTAGATAAAGTTGTTTTAAGTCAGGATAATTTTGATGGTGTGTTTGTGGATGCGCCGTGTTCTTGCACAGGAGTTTGGCGTCGAAATCCTGATTTGCGTTGGACCGCGCGTGAAGATATTTGTGAAAAGTCAGCATGCACTCAAAAAGAAATTTTGGAGCTTGCTTGTAAAAAAGTAAGGCCTAAAGGCGTTTTGGTTTATGCGACATGTAGCTTAAGCGTTCAGGAGAACGAGGACATTGTTAATCATTTTTTAAAATCGTTTCCTGAATTTGAGTTAGAAGATTTTGTTCATCCGCTTACAGGAGAAAAAACCGGAGGTACGATGAAGGTTAAATTTCATCCTGATGATTGTGACGCAACATTTGCGGCACGCTTTCGCAAGAAATAATAAGGGGGACAAAAAATGAATCCGAAAGAAATTATAAGCCAGGGTAACACAAAGATTAAGTGGTTAAAGAAATTAGCCCAAAAGAAGCACAGGCGGCAAAGCAATCAGTTTATCGTCGAGAATTTAACGATTATTCATGATGCTCTAAAAAGTGGTTATGATTTGAAAGAGTTGTTTGTGACGCAAGGCTTTATTGATAGATACAAAGAGAAATTTGAATATTTGCAAAAAGAGTCAAAGGTAAACGAGTATTCTTTGATTGACGAAGATTTAAATAGATATTATTCGCAACTGGACACCCCTTCAGGAATTACAGCTGTTTATGATGTTAGTCCGTCTTCTTTGGATCAGGATAAATCGATTGTTTATTTAAACGGCATTAAAGATCCCGGCAATATGGGAACTATTATGCGCAGCGCATTAGCTTTTGATGTCGTTAATATTGTATTGGATGCGACATGCGTTGATATTTATAATTTTAAGGTTATCAACGCGGCAAAAGATTCGATTTTTAAATTGAATATTATTGAAGATCCGGAAGGCACATGGCTTAAAGAGAATAAGGGAAGTCTGCCTATTTATGTGGCCAATTCTAATGAGGGAGTTAGTTTATCTGAGGTAAAGGGCGACCAGAGATTTTGTTTAGTTTTAGGATCTGAAAGCCACGGTGTCAGCGATGAAATAATAAAGCTGGCAGATAAAAATATTCGCATCAAGATTTCAAATAAAATTGAATCTTTAAATGTATCCGCGGCAGCTGCTATTTTACTTTATGGATTAAAATGAAAAAGAAGTCAGAAAATAATTTTATTAGAATTGATGAGATTCTGTTAACTCTTGACGAAAAGGAGAGTGTTTTATCGTCTAAGATCGCGAAGATCTTAGGGGTTTATGAAAAGGATATTCTTCGTTTTCATATTGCCAAACGCGCCATTGATTCGCGTAAAAAAGAGAACATTTTTTTTGTTTATTCTGTTAATGTTGAGCTAAAAAATCCGCAAAATTATTTGTCCCGCCAAAGACGATTATCATCAACATTGAAAAAGAAAGCTCTTCGCCATAAGGTTCGATGGCTAGCGCCGTATGTCTATGAAGGTAAAAAACCTAAATCAGATTGTTTGCATCGTCCGATTGTGGTGGGTGCTGGGCCTAGCGGATTATTTTGTGCCTTAGTTCTTGCCCGGGCAGGGTTAAAACCATTAGTTGTTGATCGTGGCCCGGATGTGGATATACGTGCTAAAGATGTGAATGAATTCTTTTCTACGGCAAAGCTTAATGTGAATTCTAATGTGCAGTTTGGCGAAGGAGGCGCTGGTACTTTCTCAGATGGTAAATTGTATACAAACATTAAGGACCCAAGGACAAAATATATTTTTGACGAGATGGTTATTGCTGGTGCTCCAAAAGAGATCATGACGGACGCTCATCCGCACATTGGAACCGATAGGTTGCGCACAGTTGTAAAGAATTTGCGCAAAAGTATTGTTGCTCTCGGAGGCGACGTAAGATTTAATACATGCTTAACGGACATTGAGACAAGCGCAAAAAAGGTTGTTTCGGCTACTTTTAACGGAAGAGAGAAAGCTTTGGTAGATGATCTCGTTGTCGCGATTGGTCATTCCGCACGCGATACATATCAGATTCTTTACGAGAAGAAGTTAGAAATGAAACCTAAGATGTTTTCTGTTGGATTGAGGATCGAGCACCCTGCTGAATTAATTAATAAATCTCAATATGGAGAATATTGTAACCACCCTAAGTTGCCAACGGCAAAATACAAGCTCGTAGCCCACCTTAAAGATAAACGTTCGGTGTATACTTTTTGTATGTGTCCTGGAGGTTTTGTTGTCGCGGCTTCTTCAGAAGAAGGGATGGTTGCCGTTAACGGGATGAGCATGTATGCGCAAAACGGCAAGAATTCTAATAGCGCGCTCATGGTTAACGTAACGCCGGATGATTTTGAGTCGGATCATCCCTTGGCAGGAGTTGAGTTTCAGCGTACCTGGGAGAGGATGGCATTTTTAGCCGGAGGAAAAGATTATCGCGCACCAGCCCAGCTTGTTGGAGATTTTTTAAAAGATTTGCCATCGAAAAAATTCGGGAGCGTCGAGCCTACTTATAAGCCTGGGGTCACGATGACGTCTTTGGCAGGATGCTTGCCGGATTACGTCATTGAAAGTATTAAATCAGCATTGCCAGTTTTAGATAGAAAAATTAAAGGGTTTGCTAAAGAAGATGCTCTGCTTATCGGCGTTGAAACGCGCAGTTCAGCTCCGGTAAAATTTGTGCGTGATGAAAATCTACAGTCTAATATTATAGGAATTTATCCAGTAGGAGAAGGCTCTGGATATGCCGGTGGCATTGTGTCTGCTGCCATTGATGGAATGAAGGCAGCTGAGAGCATTATTAGTAAGTTTTAATTTTATGGATACTTATTTAAGGAAAAATTCGCAAATTCTTAAAATCTTGCTTTATCAAGTATTTATGGTAATTTAGATGAAGTCGCTGGGAAGATAGGTTGAGCGATTTTGATTTTAAGATTTATTTTAAAGAAAAGAGGAAAGATGGACGAACAGATTGAAAATAATGATGTTTTAGCGCCTAAACAAGTTGAGGGTGATATTCTTTTTTTGATCAAAAGAATGAATGAGAAGTTAGATTTTTTAGAAAGAAAAATAGATATCTTAGTCAAGCAAGTTCAAGAAAAACCTTCCAGAGAAAGATATTCTCCGAGGCCTCCACGATCTTTTGACCGCCCAGCACGCCCAGGCTATTCTCGGGATAAGAGAGGTTCAAGAGAAGATTCTAGAGAAAAAGGTTCTTATTCAGGATATAATTCTGAACGGGGCTCAAGAGATGAAAGAAAAGGCTTTGGTGGCCCTAAGAAGAGCTATGGCGATAGTCGAGAGGGACAGAAATATGGTGGTCCAAAAAAAGCGGTTAGTCCTAAAAAGAAACTTTTTACTAAGACGAAGAAAAGATAGTAAGCGCTAAAAGCGCTGTTAATTAAGACAAAGGTAAATTATTGTAAAATATGTTAATCGTAGTTAAAAAAAATTTAGGAGTTTTATTTTAAGAAAAGGCAACCTTTGAAGGGTTGCCTTTTCTTGTATTTCAATATGCTTAATAATTAGGCAAGTGAAACTGAAAGGGAAGGTATAATGGCTAAAAAACAAGGATTTGACAACGAAAAATACCTGCAGCAGCAAACCGAGGCAATTTTAGAGAGGGTCGGAAAGTTTGATAAGAAACTTTATCTAGAATTCGGCGGAAAGCTTCTTTTTGATTATCATGCCGCTCGTGTTTTACCGGGGTTTGATCCTAATGTTAAAATGAGGCTTTTGCAAAAGCTAAAAGATCAGGCAGACATTGTTTTGTGTATTTATGCCGGAGATATTGAGCGAAGAAAAATGCGCGCGGATTTTGGCATTACTTATGACGTTGATGCATTAAAATTTATCGATGACTTAGAAGATTGGGGACTCAAAGTCAAAGCTGTTGTTATTACGCGTTTTGATGACCAGCCTTCAGCAAAGATTTTCAAGAATAAGCTCGAGCGTCAGAAAATCAAAGTTTATACGCATCAGTTTACAAAGGGATACCCTACTGATATCGACTTAATCGTTAGCAAAGAAGGCTACGGAGCTAATCCGCACATTAAAACAGATAAAAAACTTGTTATCGTTACTGGTCCTGGTCCTGGCAGTGGAAAGTTGGCTACGTGTCTTTCGCAACTTTACCATGATTATACTAAGGGCATGAAATCTGGCTATGCCAAGTTTGAAACATTTCCTATTTGGAATATTCCCTTAAAACATCCTGTTAATGTGGCTTATGAGTCCGCTACAGCGGATATTCGTGACTTTAATATGATTGATTCATTTCACCTAGAAGCTTACGGCGAGACCACGGTTAATTATAATAGGGATGTTGAAGTTTTTCCTGTTTTAAAAAGAATATTAGAAAAAATTACTGGCAAAGAAGCAATGTATAAATCGCCGACAGACATGGGTGTTAATTGTGCGGGATTTGGCATTATTGATGATGATATTGTTAAAGAGGCTTCTCGTCAAGAGTCTATTCGCAGATATTTCCGCTATGATTGTGAGTATACGATGGGGCTAACAGACAAAGAAACTGTTGAGCGCGCAGAGCTTATTATGGAAGAGCTTGGCGTTAAAATTGAAGATAGAAAAGTGGTAATGCCTGCCCGTGAAGCCGCGGAGGAAGGAAAGACTAAGGGGAAGGGGCATAAAGGATTTTTTTGTGGGGCTGCGATGGAATTACCTGATGGAACTATTATTGCAGGAAAAAATTCTGAGCTTATGCATGCGGTTTCAAGCCTAGTTTTAAACGCAGCAAAATATTTAGCTGGAATTCCTGACAAGTTGCATTTGTTATCGCCTAATATTATTGAATCGGTAACAAAGCTTAAGAAGAATATTCTTAATGCAAAATCTGCCAATCTTGATTTGGATGAGGCATTGATTGCCTTGACGATTAGTGCCACAACTAATTCTACCGCTCAAATGGCTTTGGAAAGACTTAGCGAATTAAAAGAATGTGAAGTTCACACAACGCATATTCCGACGCCTGGTGACGAGGCGGGTTTAAAGCGCTTAGGAATTAATTTAACAGCAGATCCAAATTTTTCTTCCAGGGGTTTTTACGACCAAAAATAATAATACAAAAAAATAAGGAGACTTTATGCCAAGGCGCACAGACATCAGAAAAGTTCTTATCATCGGTTCCGGTCCAATCATTATTGGTCAAGCTTGTGAATTTGATTATTCAGGGACGCAGGCCTGTAAGGCTCTTAAAGAGGAAGGATTTGAAGTTGTTTTAGTCAATTCAAATCCGGCGACGATTATGACAGACCCGGGCATGGCAGATAAAACATATATTGAACCTTTAACCGTCGAAAGCATTACAGCAATTATCGAAAAGGAGCGTCCTGATGCTTTGCTTCCAAACCTTGGCGGCCAAACAGGACTCAATCTTTCTTCAGCGCTGCATAAGGCTGGCATTTTAAAGAAACATGGCGTTCAAATTATTGGTGTCAAAATTGATGCGATTGAACGGGGTGAAGACCGTATTGCTTTTAAAAATACAATGAATAAGCTCGGCGTTGAAATGCCGAAATCAGAGCCGTGTCATTCTGTTGAAGAAGCCGAGGTCATTGCTGAAAATTTAGGATATCCTGTGGTTCTAAGGCCTGCTTATACAATGGGAGGCACAGGTGGAGGAATTGCTTATAACGTCGAAGAGCTTCGCACCATTGTTGCCCGAGGACTCGCCGTAAGCATTGTTCATCAGGTTTTGGTTGAAGAATCTGTTTTTGGCTGGGAAGAGCTAGAGTTGGAAGTTGTTCGTGACGAAAAGAATCAAAAAATTACAGTTTGTTTTATTGAAAATATTGATGCCATGGGCGTTCATACCGGAGATAGTTTTTGTACAGCGCCGATGTATACAGTCCCTAAAGAGCTTCAAGAAAGGCTCCAGAAGATCTCTTATGATATTGTCGAGGCCATCGGAGTTGTGGGCGGAACAAATGTTCAGTTTGCTCATAATTTAAAGGATGACAGACTTGTTGTTATTGAAATTAATCCTCGAACATCACGCTCATCAGCACTGGCTTCTAAAGCAACCGGATTTCCAATTGCCCTTATTTCAACAAAGCTAGCTGCCGGGCTCACCATGGATGAAATTCCTTACTGGAGAGACGGAACGCTTGAAAAATATACGCCGTGGGGAGATTATGTTGTTATTAAGTTTGCCCGTTGGGCTTTTGAGAAATTTCCACAAGCCAAAGATGTTTTAGGAACTCAGATGAAGGCCGTCGGTGAGGCTATGAGCATCGCAAAAACATTTAAAGAGGCTTTTCAGAAATCAATTCGTTCTTTAGAAATTAAACGCTTTGGTTTAGGTGGCGCTAAGAATTTTAAAGACCTTCCATTAGAAGATTTAAAACAACGCTTAAGCTCTCCATCAAGTGAACGCGTATTTTTGATGTACGAAGCTTTGCGCAAGGGAATGAGCGTCGAAGATTTATATCAGCTGACGTTTATCGGAAGAAAATTTATCGAAGAGACGAAAGAGCTCGTTGACTTTGAAGAAGAGATTATTAAATTACCGTTTGATAAACTTCCCGATGAGAAGCTAGCAGAGGCTAAAGAGATGGGCTTTGCAGATCGTTATTTAGCAGATCTTTTTAAAATTCCAGAGAAAAAAGTTCGGGAAAAAAGAATTGCCAAGGGAATTACTGCACGCTACGAAGCAGTTCCGGTTAGCGGAGTCGAAAACGCGGCTTATTATTATTCAACATATAAAGACATTAAGGACCAGGTGCCGGTTTCCCCTAATAGAAAAATTATGATTTTAGGCGGCGGGCCTAACCGTATTGGGCAGGGGATTGAATTTGATTATACTTGTGTCCATGCAGCATTTGCTCTTCGAGACGAAGGACTCGAATCAGTTATGGTTAATTGTAATCCAGAGACTGTGTCGACGGATTATGATACATCGAACAAACTTTATTTTGAACCCCTCACCGTTGAAGATGTTTTAAACATTTATCATAAAGAAAAACCTGAGGGCGTGATTGTGCAATTTGGCGGGCAGACACCGCTTAATATCGCTCAAGAGTTAAAAGACAATGGCGTTCCTATTTTAGGAACAAGTCCTGAAAGTATTCATTTCGCCGAAGACCGAGAACGTTTTCGTCAGAAAATGATTGATCTTAAAATTCCTCAGCCTGAAAGCGGAACAGCAAAATCTTTAGACCAAGCGCTCAAGATTGCGCAGCGGATTGGGTATCCTCTGATGGTTCGGCCTTCTTATGTTTTAGGAGGTAGGGGCATGGAAATTATTTATGATGAGGAATCTTTAAGAAGATATGCTATCGAGGCTATTAAGGTGAGCCCGGAACATCCTATGTTGATTGACCGGTTCCTCGAGAAAGCTATTGAAACAGAGGTCGACGCTGTATCTGATGGGGAAGAAGTTTTCGTGGCTTCTGTTATGGAACACATTGAACTCGCTGGTGTTCACTCTGGTGATTCAGCTTGTTCGATTCCAAGCCGGACAATAAAAAAAGAACACATGCAAACGATTGAAGAATACACTAAAGCCATTGCCAAGGAGCTTAAGGTTATTGGCTTGATGAATATTCAGTTTGCGATTTGCGATGACAAAGTTTATATCTTAGAAGCAAATCCTCGAGCCTCAAGAACGGTTCCGATTGTTTCTAAGGTCGCAGGAATTTCTTTAGCACGTATTGCCACACAGATTATGCTGGGCAAAAAGGTAAAGGACTTCCCAGAACTAAAGGCAAAGAAGATTCCTTATGTTGGCGTCAAAGAGGCTGTATTTCCTTTTAATATGTTCCCAGAAGTTGACCCTATTCTAGGCCCAGAGATGAGAGCCACCGGTGAGGTTATGGGACTTGCGGATACTTTTGGATTAGCTTTTTATAAAGCACAAGAATCTGCCGGATACAAGTTGCCGCTTGAAGGCAACGTCTTGTTGACCGTCGCTCAAAAAGACAGAGAAAATCTTCTTCCTATTGCAAAGAATATTAAGTCATTAGGATTTAATATTATTGCGACAGAGGGGACAAGTAAATTTTTAAATGAAAATAATATCAACAATACTTTAATTAAGAAATTGTACGAGGGGAGGCCAAACATCGCTGATGCAATTAAAAACAGCGAGCTAGATCTTATTATTAATACGCCGATTGGCAAAGACAGCAAATATGATGACAGTTATATTCGTATGATGGCGATTCAGAGAAAAGTTCCTTATGTTACATCTGTGGCTGCTGCTCAGGTAACTATCGATGGGATCGACGCGATGGTCAAAAGTAAAGTTATCCCAAAATCATTACAAGAGTATCACGAGATTCTTCATAAGCAACAATCTGTTCTTGATGAAGCTGTTAAGTGAAGCTCTTCGGCCTAAAGGCCGAGGCTTCCTCCCGATAAGAAAATAAGATTTATTTATTTTTTAGGCCAAAGCCCGGGATTTTTGCAAGGGATTAAAGTTATTATAAGCAGAAAGAGGAGAGTAACATGAGTGGAATTTGTGGAGCAGTTTCTAGGCAAAATTGCGCGAAAACATTATTTTATGGCATTGATTATCATTCGCATTTAGGAACAGAATACGGTGGTATGGCTATCTGGGGGAAAGAGCTTTTTCGTCGGATTCATCATATTAGCCAAACTCAATTTAAATCTAAGTTCTTTGATGACTATCGGGATATGAATGGCAATTTAGGCATTGGCGTGATCAGCGACTTGGATGAACAGCCGATCTATTTAAATTCAAAGTTTGGGCCATTTTGCATCGTGACCGCTGGCCTTGTTGAAAACAAAGAAGATCTTGAAAAATTTCTTTTTGAAAAAGGAATTTCGTTTTCTGAAGTTAGCCCGGCTGGTCTTAATACCACCGAACTTATTGCTAAGTTGATTAGCCTTGGGGACAATTTGATCGATGGCATTGAGAAAATGTTTGATAAAATTGAAGGATCCTGTTCGCTCTTGCTTTTAACCAAGGATGGAGTTTATGCAGCGCGTGACAGACTCGGATATACTCCACTTGTGATTGGAAAAAAGGAAGGGGAATGGATTGTTGCCTCAGAAAGCAATGCATTGCCAAATCTCGGCTTTAAGATTGAAAAGTTTTTAGAGCCTGGCGAAATTGCACTTTTAAATAAAGACGGCCTAACCGTTGCTAAACCGGGATTAGATAAAAGTCAGATATGTTCATTTTTATGGATATACACTGGATTTCCGGCCTCGATATACGATGGCATTAACGTCGAGACTGTCCGCGAGCGTTGCGGAAGAGCCATGGCGAAAAAAGATAAGGATATCAACGCAGATGTTGTCTCTGGAGTTCCTGACTCAGGGATAGCTCATGCGATTGGCTATGCCATGGAATCTGGCGTGCCTTATCGTCGCCCTCTTGTAAAATATACCCCTGGCTATGGCCGAAGCTATACGCCTCCGAGTCAAGAAACAAGAGACCTTGTCGCGACCATGAAACTTATTCCTGTTAAAGATATTATTAATGGAAACAGCATTGTTGTTTGCGAAGATTCTATTGTCCGCGGAACGCAGCTTAAGAATTTTACGGTTAATAAACTTTGGGACGCTGGGGCAAAAGAAATTCATGTCAGACCTGCCTGCCCTCCTCTAATGTTTCCTTGCAAATTTTGCCTTTCAACAAAAAGCATCAATGAGTTGGCAGCTCGTAAAGCTATCAAAGGCTTAGAGGGTAAAGACATCGAAAATATTTCTGAATATCTAGATACAAGCACTGAAAAGTATAAAAAAATGGTTGAGTGGATTCGAAAAGATTTGGAAGTAACCACTCTTCGTTATCAGGATCTTGAGGATATGGTTGAGGCTATTGGTTTGCCGCGTGAAAAATTGTGTCTTTATTGTTGGAATGGTGAGTGCCCTCCAAAAGATCAGGACAAAACTAAAAAAATAAAAAGAGCAACAGGCTTGCTTAGCAAAATAGTAAGTTTATTTAAAAAAGAGGCTTAAACAGATAAGCCTGCAAGTTGTGTTTCTATGGGTGAGAAGTGCGGCGGTTTTTGATATTAATCTTTTTCTCCTATCAGCATAGCTATTTAGCAAATTCTGAGATCCTTTTCTATTTTGCTTGATTATATTTATGTTTATTTATATAATGTATTCAAGTTATCATAACTCCTTTTACAGCAGAGACTTTACATCGTAATTAAATGAAATTTTCCAAAGAGCTTCCTACGAAATTAGAAATTATTCCGCAAGTGATAGATGAGCTTCTTGGTCAGATTGACGAGTCTTTTTTTGGAAAAAATGATGCTTTTCATATTAAGCTATGTCTAGAGGAAGCTTTAGTTAACGCCATGAAGCATGGCAACAAGCTTAACCCCGACTTTACCGTTAATTTAGCTGCTGAAGCAGATTCTGAGGCCCTTTTAATAACAATCGTTAATCAGGGAGATGGATTTGAGCACGAGAGCATCGACGATCCTACCAAAGAGCATAACCTTAGAAAGCCTTCCGGCCGAGGAGTCTTTATTATTAAAACTGAGATGGACGAAGTTGAGTTTTTTGACCAAGGCCGAGGACTTAAAATGACAAAATTTTTTAACAAGGAGAAATAAGCGAAGTGAATATCAAACAAGAGCAAATTAATGATGTCGTTGTTTGTGTTATGGATGGGGAAATCAATATCAGCAATTCACCTGAGTTGCGTAAATTCTTTGATGATGTGCTAAAGACGAATACAAAAAAGGTTATTTTTGATTTCTCCTTTGTTCCTTATATTGACAGCTCTGGCTTAGCAACTTTAATCGAGATGTTCCAGCGTCTAAAGAAGGTGGGGGGTGCTTTGCGTCTCTGCAGTATGAGCGAAAAGATCAAGAATATTTTTGAGCTTACTAAGCTTACTAAGCTTTTTGATATATCAGAAACTCGCGAAAATGCTTTAAAGGATTTCTAAATGATTACGTATATTGGAAAATTTATTATTGAATATGCCGGATGGGCCAAGGGTCTCTTAAAATTATTTGGTGAAATTCTTTATTGGATTTTTATTGGACCTTTTAAAGGAAAAACAGCGCAAAGGCTCAATGTTTTTCAGCAGATGATGTTTGTTGGTTTGGCCTCGGTTGTTATTGTGGTTTTTGTAGATTTCTTTACGGGCGTTGTCTTGGCTATGCAAAGTGCGTATGTTTTAGAGAAGATGGGTGCAGAGCTTTATGTGGCCTCTTTGGTTTCTGTCTCGCTTTGTAGGGAGCTTGGTCCTGTTTTAACAGGACTTGTCATTGCCGGCCGTGTTGGATCAGCGATTGCCGCTGAGCTTGGGACTATGAAGGTAACCGAGCAAATTGAAGCGCTTGAAACTATGGCGATTAATCCGGTACGTTTTTTGGCGACACCGCGGTTTTTAGCACTTTTGGTAATGTTGCCTGCACTGACCATTTTAGGAGATTTGGCTGGTATTTTCGGAGGCTTCTTAATAGGAACAAAAAGTCTTGGCATTAATCCTGATCTTTATATTCAAATTTCTTTTAAATATTTGGAACTTAAAGATATCTTTACTGGTCTTTTAAAGGCTGGTGTATTTGGAATTATTATTGCCTTAGTAGCGTGTTATGAAGGTCTAAATACTCGAGGTGGTGCTGAGGGTGTTGGACGCGCGACAACACGAAGTGTCGTTTTAAGCTTTATTTTAATTATTGCAGCTGATTGTGTTGTTACAGCGTTCTTTTTCTTTTTTTAGTGAGCTAAAGACGAGCTTACCCTGCGCCTAAATGACGCAGGATTAAATTTTTGCAAGGAGTTTTATGAGCGTTAAAGAATGTAACGGTGAAGTGATAATATCACTAAGAAATGTTACAAAAAGTTTTCAAGGACGCAGGGTTATTAATGATGCATCTTTAGATGTTAAATGCGGAGAAACTTTTATCATTATGGGTTGCTCGGGTTCTGGGAAAAGTACGCTTTTACGTCATATGACAGGTGCTATCCGCCCGGAAAAGGGGAGCATTTTTATTAAGGGCAAGGACATCGCCAACATTCCACTTAAAGATTTAGATGAAGTTAAAAAAACTTTTGGTATGTCTTTTCAATATTCTGCACTTTTAGATTCTCTGACCGTTGAAGAAAATGTTGCTCTTCCTCTTCGTGAGCACACTAAGCTTGCCGATGAAATTATTGATATCATTATTAAGATGAAGCTATCTTTGGTGGGTTTACGTGGCTTCGAAGAGTATTATCCATCACAGATTTCCGGCGGGATGCGAAAACGTGTTGGCCTAGCCCGCGCGATTGCATTAGACCCGGATATTGTTTTTTATGACGAGCCCACATCAGGGCTAGATCCGGTTGTCGGTGGTATTACGGATAAACTTATTAAAGATTTAAGTTCAAAATTGATGATCACTTCGGTTGTTGTCTCGCATGATATGCATAGTGTTTTTAAGATTGCTGACAGGATTGCCATGATTCACAAAGGGGCTATTGTTGAAATTGGTACGCCGGATGAGATTAAGAATTCACAAAATCTTTTAGTTCAACAGTTTATTAATGGGAACCCCGAAGGACCAATAGATCTTTTTAAAGAACCGGAATAAAAATTTTACAAGAAGATAAAAAATAAGAGAGGATGTTTCTATGAAGAGAAAGAATATAGCCAATGAATTTAAGGTGGGCTTGTTTGTCGTAATATGCCTTTTAGCGTTATTTTATATGGCCTATCGTACAGGCAAGCTGGACTTGCGTGCAAAAGGCTATTACGTTTATGTCATTTTTGATGAGGCGGCTGGCCTTGGAAACAAGGCACCGGTTATGCTTAATGGACTTGAAATTGGGAAGGTTGTCGAGATCAAGCCGACATATGAAGGGGGCCTAACTAAAATAAAACTTAAAGTTTGGCTTGAAGATGAGGCTAGAATTCGCGAAGGCTCTACCCTTTCTATTAAAATGATGGGTATGATGGGAGAAAAATATATCCAGATTTCTTCTTCAGATAATAAAAATTTTGTTGTTCCCGAGACTGTGGTCAAGGGAGATACTTATGTTGATTTAGACGTCCTTTTGCGTAATATCAATTCTTTAGTTGAAGAAAATAAGAATAGTGTTTTTGAAGCCCTTAATAGCTTAAATATGCTTTTGGGTAATTTGAATGAAACAGTCGGCGAGAACAGGGAAAGTTTAACGCGCATTATTCAGAATTTCGAGACGACATCACAAAATTTCGAAGAATATAGCGATGACCTAAAACGAAATCCTTGGAAACTTTTATTTAAAACAAAAGAAAACCCCTGTGTAAAATAAAAAGGAGAGCCAGATGAAAAAAATTATTTTCTTCTTAAGTTTGTGTTGTTTTGTTTTGTGCGCATCTTTGAGCTTCGCGCAAACAGCAAAGATTATTGATATTTCGGGAAGAGTTTTTGTTAAAGAGAGCTTAGATGGCGAATGGACAGAAGCTAGTATCGGTGTTTTTTTAAGCAAAGATGCAGCTCTTAAAACCAAGAGAAGCTCGAGCTGTACATTGGCTTTTGACAAGGAAATGAAAAACATTTTTACGATTGGGGAAAATTCTCAAATCGTTATCGAAGATGTTAATGGTGGTGTTTTTCTAAAACGCGGACGTGTTTTTTCTTTAGTTGATAACGCTTCTGCTGGACAAAAGTTCGAAGTTCGCACTCCCGTTGCCATTGCCGGTGCCAGAGGAACAGGATGGGTTACTTATCATAAGGGCATGAAGACTAAGGTTCTTGTTTTTGAAAGGACAGTTTCTGTTGAAGGTGAAGATGGTAAAAAGAAAGATATCAAGATGGGTTTCGGAATTATTATTAATCCAGACGGGTCTTTAGGAGAAGAATTTCCTCTAGATGAAAAAGACTGGGCTGATTGGAAAGAATTTAAAAGCGGAGAACAAGATCCCCGCAGCGGTTTTGGGCCTTGGGATGGCAGCAGCGGTGGATTTGAAGGCGACAGCAAAGAAGACTTCCGTGATTTTATTCGTCAGAAGGAAAGGGAAAGTCAAGAGAGTAGCACTCCAGACAGCCCTCCAGACCCAAATATTTACGAAAGCTTAGAGTAATAGAAATTTATTAATAAAATTTTAAAAAAGGATAAAACGATGAAAAAGAATCTTTTAGCGATCGTCACCATTTCCTTTCTTATTGTAGGGTTGATGATTACAGGTGTTTTAGCTCAGATAAGCGATGATAAACAAGATGAGGTTTCCCAGATTGAAGGGTTAATGGAAGAAGACTTTTGGGCAGATCCTTCTTACGACATTAAGCACTCTGCAGCTTTTTCTGTCGGATATGATGATAATGTTAATTTGACGAAGAAAAAGAAATCCGATGTTTTTGAGAATTTCATTTATTCGCTGGATTATACTTTTGCAATAAACGATAAGCTAGATTTTACACTTGATTATGATTTGGATTATATGAATTATGGGCAGTTTACGGATAATAATAATTTGATGAATCATATAAATATTGGCCTTGTAAAAGAAATTTCTCGCGTTGACTTAGGAGCTTCTTACGATTTTAGTTATTATCATTATCCCCATAACAAAGATGGGGATTTTTATTTTCACAAGGGGAAATTTTATATTCGGGATTATTTTGCCGAGGGCCTCTATCATCAGCTTTCGATTATCCCGGGCTTAAAACGTCACGTTAACCGAAAGGCCTTAGCCAACAGTATTACAACTTTTCAAGATACCGAGAGAAGCGATGATCGTCAAACTTACGAGTACACGATTGGGGCGGTTGTTAATCCAAAGATTTTCTTAAAATTTACCGGAAGCCTTATCGTAAACGAATCGAATGCTGAGTATGAAAATTTTTATGATTATAAGGCCTATCAATTGGCGCCAAGCATTTACTATAAGCTTTCCAAAAGACTTCAGCTTTTCTTTAATTATATGTATCGTTACAAGATGTTTAGAAATCGTACTGTAACCTATGATAATTACAAGCAAAGAGATAGGCTTTATGCGGCGAGTTTTGGGCTTAATTTTCATTTAACGAAAAATAGCTCTTTATCCGCTTCTTATGCTTTTCGCAATAATTCCTCCAATGATGATGAAGAGTCTTACAATGGAAATGTTATCAACGTTGGATACCGGGTTCGGTTTTAGTTAATTGATATTAATGAAATTTTTAAAGAATATCCCCATGCGCTTCTGGGTTCTTTGTTTTGCCTGTTGCGCTATTCTTGCTATTCTCTTCCTAGGTTTATTAAAAAGCTATGAACATATCTTTTATGATTTGCGTTTTAGCCTACGCCCACCTTTAGCAGTTAGCGAACAGGCTGTTATCATTGAAATTTCTGACGACACTCTAAAGAATCTAAACAGTTGGCCGATTCCTCGAGATTTTCATGCAAGCTTAGTTGATGTCCTTAAAGAGAAGGGCGTAAAAAAGGTTGTCTTTGATATTATTTTTGAAGAGTCAACTTTTGAAGATGATATTTTTGCGCAGGCAATCGCTGACGCGGGGAATGTGTACCTGCCATTAGTTTTTACCTTAGATGAAAAGAGCATAAAAGGCGTGTTAACATCAAGCCCGTCGATTTTGGCCAGCATAAATAGGAAATTCTCAGAAGTTGTTCAGGGTGCAGGACACATCAACGCTTTTGTTGATGAAGACGGAAAAGTAAGACGAGCACCTCTTTTTATTAAATATCAGAATAATTTTTATCCTCAAATCAGCCTCTTAGCTGCCTGCGATACCTTAGGCCTCGACATTAGAAATGTTCAATTTTTACCAGGCAAAGTTATTATTGATAATAAGCTTGTTTTGCCAGCATGCTGTAGTGGAGGCTTGGCAATTAATTACCCAGGTAAGTGGGGAGAAGCTTTTAAGCATTTTTCATATTTTGAAATTTTAAAGTCATATGCTCAGGAGCAAAGAGGCGAGAAACCTTTGCTTGATTTATCGGCTCTTCAAGATAAAGTTTGTTTCGTTGGGCTTACTGCTGCCGGGACATCCGATTTTAGTCCGACGCCAGTTAGCAAGATTTATCCGATGTTAGGGTCGCAGGCTAGTATTTTTAGCAGTATTATAACCAACCAGATGATTGTTGATGTTGGGCTTGTAGGTAATGCGTTAATAGGACTAATGGTTTTCTTTTTAAGTCTTTGGATATCTTTAAGGCTTTCAGCTCTACGCGCCCTTTTAGGAATTTTAGGATTAGCGGCAGCAGTTTTTTTAATCTCAACAGCGCTTTTTATCTTTTTTGGAATTTGGACAGGATTGTTTTTGCCACTTTTGATTATCGTTGTGACATATGTCGCGTGTGTTTCTTATCGGTTTTTTAGCGAGATTCGCAAGCGTGAACTTTTAGAAAAAGAACTTGAGATTGCCCGCACTATTCAGCAAAACTTTTTGCCTGACGAGATGCCCACGCTTGACAATTGGGAGGTGGCCGCGTTTATGCAAGCGGCAAAGTTTGTTGCAGGCGATCTTTATGATGTTCTCCCTTTAGATGAAAAACATTTAGGCGTTTTAATCGGCGATGTTTCAGGCAAGGGGGCTCCAGCCGCTTTGATTATGGCAAAGACTATATCGCTGTTTCGTTTGTTCGCCAGGGAGGGGGCAAGCTGCGCGCAAGTGCTAGAGAAGCTTACGGCAGAGCTTTGCGGAAAATTTTCAGGGCGGTTTGTCACAAGCATTTATTTAAGAATTAATAAAGAGGGAAACGATGTCATTGCTGCCTCAGCCGGACACGAACCCCTTTTAGTTTATCGTCTGCAAAATGAAGGGAAGAAGATCGAAGAGATTGATTTACGCTCCGGCCTTCCTTTAGGTGTTCTCGAAGAGGGTAATTATGAAGAAGTCTCAGCTACGCTTAATAAAGGTGATAAGCTAATTTTTTTCTCAGATGGCTTATCAGAGGCGCGGAATAAAAAGGGTCAAGATATTGATTTTAAAGAAATCGAGAATGCTATTTTAGAAACATCCGAGCAAAGTGCCAAGCAAACCCTTGAAGCCTTAAAGAAAGCTGTTTTTCGATTTTCTAAGGGTGCTGTTCAGCACGACGACATTACAATTATTGTTATTGCCAAAAAATAGGGAGTAATTTCTTATGGAAGAGATCAAAACACTCGAACAACAAGCTTATGAATTTCTTGCCCAAAAAGATTATGATAATAGCTATAAGGCTTTTCGTCAGGCAGCAGAAGGATATGAACAGGAAAAGCAATTAAGTCAGGCAGCTTTGTGTTTTGCATCGGCAGCCAGCAGCTGGACGTTGAAGTTCGGCGAAGAGAATTTTCATCGTGCGGCTGTTTGTTATGAGAAGGCAGCTTTTGCGGCAAGAAAATCCGGCGATTTTAAATACGCTGCGCTTCTTTATAAGCATGCAGCGGTTGTGTATGAGAGGGATTTAGAGTTCTTAGATTTTTCTGAGTGTTTTTTTAAATCTAAAGAATGTTATCGGAAATTCTTAATTTTTAGTTTTTTAAAGCCAGAGCGGGCTTACAGCTTGACTTCCGGAGAAGGAAACAAGGGCGCGAGCGGGTTTTTCAAAAGACTTGTATCCTTGGTGGGCTTAAGTTTTTCTTCTCTTGTTTGGGGCCATGGCGAGAGGCCGGCACGGACATTTTTTTCAGGATTCTTTTTCGTTGTTTTAGCTGCTATCTTTTATACCCAAGGGGAACTTATTAAAGCCGGGCTTGTTTTCAAGCCAGATTTCTTTGAGGCTTTTTATTTTAGTGTGATTACTTTTACAACTGTAGGTTATGGTGATATTACACCTATCGGGATCAACAAACTTATTGTGCTTATCGAAGCCTTCTCAGGGCTTTTTATCGTTCCTCTTTTTATTGTAGGCTTGTCGAGGAAGTATCTGCGCTTTTAAATGAGGACATGCTTTACGGAATAAATGACGTAAAGCATAAATCCGAATTTACCCTCTCTGATTTGGCCAAGGGTGAGCTTGCTTTAATACATATTCTGCTATAAATACTCTTCTTATTTATTCTTACTAATCTAAGTATAAAAGGTAACGCTTTCTTTTTAGCCCTTTAAACTCCTTATATTTCTTATTATATATATTATACTTATACGGTCAGGGTGAATTTTTAGCCTTTAGGTTAAGAAAATTTCTCACAAGCAGAAGCTTAAAAGTTTCTATTTGGGGTAGATAAATGGTAGGGAATTATGATGAACAAATTTATAAACCAAAAAAATTTCCTTTATAAGGTAATCTGCACGGGTATGATTTTTGTCTTCTTCATGGCGAGTTTGCCCGGGGAAGCTTTGGCCCAAGCGTCAAGTATTTTAGGCTTGCCTCAAGTCGGAAGTATAGTCCCCTTAAGCCCGGGATTCACTCCTCCCATTATTCGCGGAATGCGAGTCTATCCTAACAATCCACTCAAATTCGACTTCATCGTTTATTCGGGTGATTCTGGGCTTCAAGGGGATTTATTAAAACAGGAGTCTGAAAAACTTATTCGCTACTTTTTGGCCTCTTTAACCATCCCTGAGGATGACCTTTGGGTCAATCTCTCTCCTTATGAAAAAGACCGCATTGTACCTGATGCTTTGGGCCAGACCGAAATGGGCCGTGATATGTTGGCTCAGGACTATCTCTTAAAACAAGTTACAGCTTCGCTAATTTATCCAGAAGACGACTTAGGAAAACAATTCTGGCAGAAAATTTATAAGACAGCTTATGAAAAATATGGAACAACTAACATTCCTGTAGATACTTTTAACAAGGTTTGGATTGTGCCGCAAAAGGCTGTGGTTTATGCGCGTGGAGATAGAGCGTTTATTACAGAAAGTAAATTGAAGGTAATGTTGGAAGAGGACTATTTAGCACTAGCGAATAACGGACAGGTTGCAGCGGATAGTAATCGTAAGAATATTGCTTCTCAAATTATTCGTGAGATTGTTATCCCTGAACTTGAAAAAGAAATAAATGAGGGTCAAAATTTTGCGCAGCTACGACAGATTTATCATTCTCTAATTTTAGCCTATTGGTTTAAGAATAATTTAAAAGATGCCATTTTAAACAAACTGTATTCAAGTCAAGAAAAAATAAAAGGTGTTGATGTTAAAGACAAAGACATTTCAAAGAAAATTTATAATCAGTATATTGCGTCTTTTAAAAAAGGCGTTTGTAACATGATAAAAATTGAGTATGACGCTTATGCCAGAAAGAATATTCCTCGTAAATATTTTTCTGGGGGCCTTGGACTTTTTGGCAAGAACTTGAAGGAAGCAATTAGCTTCGAAAGCTCTCCATCGGCAGAATTGGCAGAATTTGTTGAAGAGCAAAGCGTCGGGGCAGGATCTAATATCATTGCTGAGACAATGATATCTAATTTTAAAGAATCTTCAAAGCCAACCTTAGCAGAAGGAACTATCTCCTCAAGCGCAAGCCCCACAAGCTCGAACGCTGCCTTTCCAGAAACACGCACCTCACCTTTAAAAATGAAGGCGAAAGAGGGCATGCCTATTCTCCTTGACCATATTAAGAAGTTACAAGCTAAGAAGAATCAAGATTTTAAGGGCCGAAAAGAGGTTTTTAAATCAGAACAAGAAAAGACAGATGAAGGCTCTTCTTCTGCTATTCTCGTCGACGGATGGGTTTCGATTAAAGGGGAGAATTATTTTGTAGAGAAAGTAATTAGCCGAGAAAAACAGGAAGCCTTGGCCGGAGAATGGGATGAGCTTCAGCGTGATAAGATTAATTTAATTTTTAAAGGAAATAATTGGGTTAAAGCCTTTGAAGATTATCCGAATGGCGACCTGATCATCATTCGTTCTCAAGAAGGAAAACTTTTGGGGATGGTTTATTCTCATGATGAGGATGTTAAAATTTTTAAGAAATTAAACCTAAAAAGAAGCACGATGGAGGGGCGAATTACTCTTATTGATTTGATTGAGGTTTCTGAAGGCTATCGTGCTCAGGCAAAGATGGAAGAGTTGGAAGTTAAAGGGGGCGGCTTGGGGCGTGCGCTGCTTGCAAGAGTGATTGAAGAAAGTTATCAGAATAAATCGATAGACGAGAGTCTAAAGGGCCTTATTGCGCTTGTCCCTAACTATGGTGATACTTCAACAGGATTTTATAAAAAAATTATAGGGTTTGGGGATGCTTTTATTAAAACCAAGGCAGGAGTTAATGCGTGTTTCCTTCTTGGTAAACAAAAAGCTCAAGAAGTGCTTTTAAAAGCCAAAGAACAAATTGGAAAAATAGATTCACCGTTTGATTCTTTTCAGACAAAAAAAGACATTGTAACTGAAAGACAATATTTTCCTAAAGAAGGGTTAGCCATAGCTGAGCGTGAAGTGCAGTATGATTCCGGCACGCAATGGGTTATTGTTTATTTAAACAATCGCCCGGAGGGCATCCAACCTAATCGAGAGCTGCGCATCGGCCCGAATCATTTTTTAAAATATGTAAAGACTAATGAAGAAGCTTATTTAGAAGTATTCGAAGGCCCGATTGGCTCTGAAAAAAGCACAGCAAAGTATTATATTCAAGGAGAAGGCGATGAGCTAGAAGACGTCATCAGTTCTTCAGGGATTTTAAACGACATTAAGAAGTCTTTAAGCAACTTAAAAACTCCTTTAAGCACAATTATTCCTCGCCTTGCTAAAGAAGGATATGTTACTTTTGATGAATTATTCGAGAATGAAAATTTTAAGAAGGATTTTAATTATTTAAAAATAGCATTAGAAAATCAGCCCCGTATAGTTTTAAAAGATGTTTATGCTCAGCAGGTTTTTGCCGATGATTGGAACTCTGTTAGAGGCGATATTATGGCGATATTATTTGAGTCCATTATCGAAAAATCCTGGAAAGACGGTAAAGATGAAATTTGCCCTCTGCCTGCAGGTGAATTTCTCGAAGCATTGAAGCAGGTTGAAAAAGAAACGCAAAAAGTCTTTACGCGAAAAGATTCTACGGTTTTTGTCATTAGAAATGATGAGAAGATTGTTGGATTTATTCGAGGGCAACCGCTGACTTTAAGCCAGCGGTTTAAAATATTTTTCTTAAAAATTTTACAACAAAAAAGCTTAAAAGATATCAGCTTTCAATGGAACAAATATTTTTATCTTGGGGAGAGTTTTATCCTCGATAATTATCAAAGAGGGTTAGGTATAAAGCTCTTTCAAGAGATCAGAAAAGTAGCGCGACGCCAAGGCTACAAATATTTTATTACAAACACAGCTAATCCAAAGCTAGTAGATCTTTATCAAAAAATTGGCACTGAAATTTTAAAAGACCAGGAGCAAGGAGAGCATTATTTTGCTATTGCCATAGGCGATGAGCTTCTTTCAAAGGCTGCCCTTGGCGATGCACGCAAAGGAAAATCTTCCTCGGCGGCTAGCTCCTTCCCCGGCAGTGTTGATCTTAAAGATAATTCCGTCATTTCCAGTCCTGGTGGTATCGATCTTAAAGGTGCGGATAGTTTTATTGAAACCCGTGGTGAGGGGATTGAATTTGATGTACCTCAAGAACTCTTAAATATGGACCCAGCCCAAATTACAGGTTTTATGCCGGTTATTATTAATATTATTCCGGTTACAAATTTCTCAGCCTTGCTGGGCCTTTCAGAAGCAGAAGAATTTCAGCTAAGTCAGCTAAGAGAGACCTGAGCCTTCCAGATGATTCAAGTTTTAGCACAATAATATTAATATAAATATATATATTTAATAAGAAAATAATGCTGATATAATATTTTTATCATATAAAAAATTTTAATAATTCCTGATGAAAAAATCTTCGTTTTATAAAAGCTTCTTCCCACTTTGGGCCTGTGTTTTATTTTTTTGTTTTTGGTCTAGTGTCCTATCATACAAATATCATTGCCTGGGATATACAGACTGGGACCTCGCCTTGCATTCTCAGACAATGTGGCAACTGACTCAAGGGAGTTGCTTTAATTCTCTTCTGGGGTGTAATTTCTTAGCCAACCATCTTAATTTTATCGCTTTTCTTTTTGTGCCCATTTACAAAGTTTTTCCAAGCCCATTGACACTACTTTTTCTCAAAGTTTTATCGTATACCATAGGAGCAGCTGTTCTTTATAAAATTTCTGAGAAACACAACGGTCCTAATGTTGCAAAGTTTTTAATGTTGCTGTATGCGATTTTTCCTATAACAATTTTTTCATTGAGCTTTGAGTTTCATTTTGAAAGTTTAGCTGTAGGATTTTTATTTTTAATGTTTTATTTCTTTGAGGAAGAGAACATCGCTGCTTTTTTTATTATGGCCTTTTTAACAGCTTCCTTAAAAGAAAATATGCCTTTGATATTAATAACTTTTGGTATCTATGGGTTTTTTGCGAAAAAAAGAAAAATGGTTTGGGGTTTGGCTTTGATTCTCTTAGGAATTTCTTTCTTTTATCTTGGAGTATTTGTTGTTGCTCCTTTTGCGCGTAAAGAGCTCCTTGTTCCATATGTGTATTCTGCTCAATATCAACAAATCGGAGTTTCATCAGGTGGAAATTTTAATTTTTTAAATTTTGATATTTTTAAAATAGCGAAAATTTTGTTTACAAAAAGTAATCTTAGTTTTTTTCTTAAAATGTTTGGCCCGTTGTTTATTGCTTTGTTTAGGCTGGACATTCTTTTTCTGGGAAGTCCGATTATATTGCAAAATATGTTGTCTTCTTCTTTTCAGCAGCAGACTATCTATTATCATTACACAGCGACCGTGCTTCCGTTTATTTTTATTGCAACAATTTTTGCGCTGAAGAAGTTTTCAAAAGTTTTAAAACGAAGGACATATGTGATTCTTTTTTTGTGTATTTTGCTGCTGAGTGCTGGGCGATTTTTGTTGTATGGCGTGAGCGTTTGGTTTCCGCGTATAAAGTATTGGAAAAACACCGATCAGCTTTTGAAGATAGTGATCTCGAATCCTCCTATTCAGTCTAATTTTCAATTTAATTATTTGGACTATAAGAAGAAATTGATGAAAAGAGTTCCCAAAAAGGTTCCTGTTTTAGCAACGTTTGAATTTTTACCAGAATTCTCAAAGAGGCCATTTGTATATTCTTTTCATAACGTATTTGAAGGAAGAAATTATCTCACGGGTGATAGCTCATTTCAATTGTCAAACAATGTTCGGTATGCATTGATAAACTTCTATGATAGGTGGATGTCGATTATCGTAGATCGTCGGGGATATGAAAGAGCTTATCGATTTCTTGAAGACAACGACTGGTTTGTTTCGGAGGCTTTTGGGGACATTGTTCTGTTCCAAAAGGATGACCCCGAAAAGGTAAGACTAATCGAGAGGTCTCTTAAGAGCTTTCTTCCTAAAGAAGAGAATTCTGGTTTTTTTATCAGTGAAGACTTTGAGTTGCTTAAATGCAAAACCATCCAGGTTCCGGATAACAATAAATTAGCGCTGACATTTTTTTGGAAGTCGAGAAGTCCAGTAAAAGACATATATTCGATGATATTTTTTATTGAAGGTAGCGATCCGACTATCGTTTATCCGCCGAGAGATATTGGTTATTCGGTGCATCCGACTTTAATGTGGGAAGAAGGGGAATATATTAAAGAAAAGTATTGGTTGCCGCTTCCTGATTTAAAGCCAGGAAGTTATCGCCTTAAAGCGATTATTTTTAATATTAAAAATAGTATAATTTCAGATATCAAGAATTTAAAAACAAATAATGTTTCAAAAGAAATTATCGTAGCATCTTTTGAGATAGAATAGAAAAGTAGAGGACGCCTGCATGATAAGGTCTTTGCGTATTTATCAATGGATAAAGAATTTATTTATTTTTTCTCCTCTTATCTTTGGCCAAAACTTTTTTAATTTTGAAAAATTTCAAGCAACTTCATGGGTTTTTCTTGGGTTTTGTGCGCTTTCCAGCTGTATTTATATTATCAATGATTTTATTGATAAGGAGCGGGACGCTCAATCGCCTTATAAAAATAATATTTTTGTCCAACGCGGCGTTGTCAAAGCACGACCAGTGCTTTTTTTAAGCGGTTTTTTATTTTTGTTAGGATGTATATTGTGTGCGAAAGTGAATCAATCGGCATTTTGGATAGGGATTGGTTATATAATTCTTAATGTTATTTATTCGCTATATGCAAAACAGTTTATTATTATCGATGTTTTTTTCATTTCTTTGGGTTTTCAAGCGAGGTTGTGGGCTGGAGGAGTTGCCTCTGGGATTTTTCCGTCTTTTTGGCTTCAGGCATGCATCTTTTGCCTCTCGTTATTTCTTGGGTTTGCAAAAAGGCGTAGAGAAATATATTTGCTAAAAGGGTTAGCTATTCACTATCGGGAAAACCTTTTAAATTATTCTGTTCGATTGTTAGATATTCTTCTTTTTGGCTGCGCAGGGCTGACCGCTTTATTTTATACAGCGTATGTCTTTTTATCTTTCTCCGCGAGGAAGATCAGCCCTTTTTGCATAAGGCTTTCTGTTGTTCTTGTGGTTGTTGGAATCATAAGGTATCTTTGTCTTGTTTATTCCGACAAGAAAAGAAGCGATCCAAGCGAATTGATTTTATCTGATATTTTTGTATTAAGTGTAATTATTATATGGGTGGCTTATATTTTTATTTTATTGTACAGATAAAGACTGTTAAATCATAAAGCGTGGTAGCCGTGAGAAGAAAATTTTTATATGCGTTAATTTTATTTTTTTTAGCAGTTTTTTTATTTTATTCCTGGATGGATGATCACAGTCGAGGATTAGATATTTATTTTGTGCGCCATGCTGAAACAGTTGCCAATGCTACAGGTGATTATAATGCAGAAAACCAAAAAGAATTTACAAAAAAAGGATATAGGCAAATACAGAATTTGACAAGAATTTTAGACAAGATGTCTTTTGACCATGTTTTGGTTAGCCCTAAATATCGGACGAAAAATACAATTCTGCCGTATTTAAAGAAAAATAATTTAGTTGGACAAATTTGGCCTGAAGTGGCGGAATGTTGTTGGCAAGGGGATGAACATATGCCTGCCTCAGTGGGTATCCCTTTTGGGAAAATTATTAACATAAAGAAAGAAAACTTTCGTTTTTTTAAACTTAGAAGTTCATCCGCGGATAGATTTTATAATCCTCAAACATATAGCGATGGAATAGAGCAAATAAAGAGGGCTTGTGAATTAATTGAAAGAAAGTATTCGGGGACCGGGAAATCTTTACTAATTGTTAGCCATTGGCTCGCAACAAGCCGCATGCTAGAAATGTTCTTAGGGATAGAAATAAAAGGCCGTTTTAATATTAAAAATGCAAAACTAATCCATTTGCGGAAAGAAGCAGGTGGAAAATATCGGCTAATGACAACAGTAGATGCTTTTTAGATGATAAAAAATGAATCAACCTAAAATAGGCATTAAGACAATTGTTTTTTCACAGGCATCAGGAAGAGTCAAAGTTCTTAAGTTAATTGACTATTTTTTGGGAACGTTTGTAGCAACTATTCTTCCGTCACAAGCAGTCTTTTTTAAGAAGCAATTTAAAGCATCAAGAATTTTGATTATTAGACCAGGAGGAATAGGGGACGCAATCTTTTTGATTCCCGCTATCAAAGAGATCAAGAAGCAACTATCAGGAATAGAGATTGATGTTCTTTGCGAAAAACGAAACAGACAAGTATTTTATCTTGAGAAAGATTTGGTAAGAAATATCTATTGCCGAGAAAAAATAAGGGATATGTGCGTCGTTTTTAATAACACATATGACGTTATTTTTGATTCTGAACAATGGCATTATCTTAGCGCGGTCTTCGCCTCTTTTTTAAAATCAAAAATAAGGGTTGGGTTTGCGACGCGCCCTTTAAGAAAAAAGTTGTTTAACTGTCGAATAGATTATGATGTTAACGCCTATGAGTTGGATAATTTTAAGAATTTATTTGGATGCATTCTTAAAAAAAACGCAGGTCAGAAAGATATAAATAATTGCATCTCAATTGCTCAGCAAGAAGTCGTGCCAGCATCATGCCAAATATCAAGTGATTATGCAGTATTTGCCATTGGCGCAAGTATACCTGCGAGAAAGTTGAGAAGTGAGCAGATAAAGAAAGTAGTTAATATACTCATAGAGAGAAATCTAAATGTTGTTTTGCTTGGAGGGAAAGAGGCTGTCTCTTTAGGGCAATGCATAGATGAGTCTTTAAATGATGAAAGGGTACATAACTATACGGGAAAGACTAGTTTAGCAAAAAGCGCTGATTTGATAAGAAATAGTAAGCTATTTATTGGCTCTGATTCAGGGATAATGCATTTAGCGTGTGCTGTCGGGACTCCAGTCCAAGCAATTTTTGGTCCAGGCAATAAAAATAAATGGGGTCCACAAGGAGAAAAACATTTAATAGTCTCAAAGGGTCTAGAGTGCTCTCCTTGCACGGTATTCGGATATACAAACCCAACATGTAAGAGAAAATATTTATGTATGCAGGATATTGATATGAAGCAATTCTTTGATTCTATCAAAAGAATATTATGTTGAAATCTATAAGGACATATCGTCTGGCGAAGGATGTTTGTTGTGCTATTTGCAGGAGTCAAGAAGCAAAAGAGATATATGAATATTCTTATGAAAATAAAGAATATTTAATAGTGCAATGTTTGTCCTGTGGCCATTTATTTATCGCTTCTAATCTTTTAGTAAGTTTATCATCGCGCAGCATGGAAACAATTGAAGATGCTGAAATGCATGGTAGTCGCGCAATGAAGAATTTACATAAGCAATTTATTATAAAAAAAGAAATCAAGAAGACAAGACAGATTATAAGCAAGCCGCATCCCCGACTTTTAGACATTGGATGCGGAACGGGCTGGATCACAAATATATGGAAAGAAAGTGGTTTTGATGTTGTTGGGCTGGAGCCTTCACAGCAAAGGGCAAGAATCGCTGAAAGCAAATACAGCTTTCCTGTTTGCAAATCATATATTGAGGATTATTTTCCAGAAGAGAAGTTTGATGTGATTATCCTGCGTCATGTTTTAGAGCATATTGAAAATCCGACGGAGATATTAAATAAAATAAGAAGTTGGCTGGGCGCAGGAGGGATGTTAATTATTACAGTACCCAATATAAATTCGATTGGAAGATATTTGTTTAGGAAGAATTGGGAATGGGTTTTGCCGTGGCATCTACATTTTTTTAAGCCAGACACCCTAATGGCCCTTACTCAAAAAACAGGTTTCCAAAAAGTGCATTTTTACCAAACACCGTCTCCTTTGTGGTATCCAGCAAGTTTTGGGAGAATCTTTAGAAAAGGGAGTAAGCTGAGGCAATATTTTTGTCAGGCACCTAGCGTGATTAAGCTGTTACCTTTTTTTCCTTTGATCTTAATTGGGTACATCTTTAATTTAAATGATAATATGACACTATTTTTGAAGAAAGATGCATAAGAGTGATTTTATTGGATGACTATCAGGAAAGATCAGCTAAGCCATTTTTTTAATTTTTTTAGAAATCAAAAGTTTGTGGAGATATTTTTATCAAAGTCATTCAACAGCGAATGAGCCGATGATATGGACAAGAAGAAACTAAAAATTGTTTTTTATCGACATAGCCTATTGAGCCGAGGTGGTGACAAGATGATTATTTCCTATGCTAATTTTTTGTCAAAGCAAGGGCATGATGTTTGTTTGTATGCGAATATTTTTAAGACAAAATTTTTTGTTGATGAAAAAGTATCCGTTAAGCGAATTCCCTTAAGAACAAAATTTGGAACGATTTTGTGGGCCCTCCTAAAGGACATTGATGCTGACGTTGTTATCGCAGATATTATTGCAATGTCAGTATTTTTGTTTGCCCGAAATACAAAGCGTGTTTTGTATTTTGCACAAGATTATGATATTTTTTATTACAAAAGTATTGTGCTGCGCGTTTTAGTCTGGTTTTTTTATGTTGTTGGTTTAAAAGTTTTCAGGATTCCCTGCCTTGCAGTATCTGAAGGACTAAAAAAAGAACTGAGTAGATTTAATAATGATATTAGTGTTGTCCAAAACGGGATTGATCTTAAGATTTTTTCACAGCAAGGAGACAGAATTCCAGGAGAGCATAAAAAATCAATTTTAATTTTTGCGCGGAAAGACTCAAGAAAAGGTTTGGATGTTTCAATAAAAGCATTAAAGGATTTTAATCTTCCTGATGCAGAAATTTGGGTAATAGGAGAGGAGCTTAGGGGCGAAGATTTTTCTATGCTTGTTCGGAATTTTGGCTATGTTTCCCCTGAAAGGGTTGCGATGATTTTACGAAGCGCAGCTGTTCTTTTGTATCCGAGCTACCATGAAGGCTTTGGGCTATTGGTTCTAGAGTCTATGGCCTGCGGCTGCCCCGTGGTAGCGACAGATACGGTTGGATTTATTAGGCATCAAGAAACAGGCTGGTTATCCTCTCTCGGTGATCCAGGCAGTTTTAAGGCGGGAATTGTTGCCCTGTTTGAGGACTACTCTTTTAGAGAAAAAATTGTTCAAAATGGTCTCCATCTGACAAAGCAATATGATATAAAAAAAAGCTGTTGGGATTTTGAAAAAGAGATATCGCAAAAGGTTGGTCAGATTAAAGAAAGAAAAAATGCAAAGGAACATAATTTGAAAGAAAGTTATAAAGACTATAAGTTCTATAATTTTCCTAAAAAATTATCTGTTGAGGATTATTACCAAGCAGAAAAAGAATTACTTTTATTTCTTTCAACAATCCCATGGATTAAGTCTGTCTATTATTATGGGTCTTATCCCGAATCTTTTATTCCGGGTTTATCCGACATTGACTTTATTTGCGTTATAGATCCTGCAATGAAGCACGATTTTTACCAAGTTTACCGATGGCTTAAGAAACATAAGTTTTTTCAAAATTTTGTTTATGATCAGGCTCCTTATTTTGTATCTGAGGATGTTTTTAGAAAGAGCCCTTATTATTTAACGAATTCCAGCTGGAGTTATAAATACAAATCCGGTGAGAGAATTATTTTTCAAGATATTGATAAGACTCAAAAGTATTTTGTTTTATTGGTTCAGAATATAAGTTACGTCATTTTTGCTTTATCCCAACTAAATTTTTATTTAAGAATAAGAGGTGTAAATGTTAGGAGATCACTCAATTTGTTAAAAGGGATAAGATCCAGAATTGAAGAGCTAAGAGGTTTGGATTTCTTAAATCCGAGGTGTGAAGAATTTCTAGAAGAGCTTCAAAATATTCGTAAAAATTGGTTCTTACTATCAACTCAAAAACAAAAATTAGAGATTTTACAAATGCTTGTAACAGGGAAATGCCTTCTTGAGGAAATCGTCATATTTTTAAATAAGCATGCAGATGGCTTTCTTTTTACAAGAGCAAAAAATAAGAGAGAGGACCCTATTTTATTAAAAACAGAAAGAAATATTTTGGCTATTTTTTCAGATAAGAGGTGGGAGCAAAGAGGATCTTCTTTTAGTCATAAAAGAATTTTCTTGGGTAACAAAATGCCAGTTTTCTTTTATCGATTAATGGATTTTTCTTGTTGGAATATTGTTGTCTTGCCGGAGAGTTTAGCTAATTACTTCTTTGCTATTTTAAGTTGTAAAAATAGTTTTAGCGGAAAAATAAAATCTTCTCTTATGTCGTCTCGTAATTTCTTTTTAACAAAATTAAATTGCCCCTTTTTAAATATTATACAAACGCAGGCCGAGTTTTATGATCGCTATTGGCAATTTTTGAACGCAACTCGATACGGGGCAAGCTTTTGTCCGTTTGTGCAACTTTTTATCAACGAAAGCATCGAGCTGTTTAGCCGTAATAATATTTTGCGTAAAATGATAAGATATTTATCGCGTTATAATTTTTGTTCCATTTTGAAAAAAATGTAGGAGTGCCAGAGTGACTGGAGAACAGGTTATAAGTAAAAATATTAAAGATTATAATTTTTTTAATTTTCCTAAGAAATTAAGCTTGGCGGATTATAAGGAAACTAAATCAAAAGTTATTTCCTATCTTTCCAAGCAAAAAGGCGTTGTCTCTGTGTATACATTTGGAACATCTCGTGACATTTCCTGCCCTGGGATTTCTGATTTGGATATCGCCTTCATTCTTGATGAGGGAGCCAGGATTGACGGGGGGTGTTTTCATCAACTTCCTAGAGCTGGTAATAAAGATAAATATATTCTTCAGCATGGTTTGGGTTTTGGAGTTGATAAATTCATTTTTAAGAATATTAAAAAAGTTTTATTCTTTCCAAATTCTGATTTGTTTCTAGAGTGGGGCCAGGGCATTCAGCTCGATTCGCCGTCTTTTAATGAGAAAAAGTTTTGTTATTTATCGAAGATTTATAAGACTGCGCTTAATTTGTCGACGGTATTTAATTTATTAGAGCTTAGGTCAATCAACATCCTACATGCATTGAAATGTTTGAACGGAAATTGTCATGATATTAGGTCTGCGCAAGAGATAGGAATTAATCGAGATAATTGGGATGATTATGTCGATGAGGTTCTTTTGTTAAGAAGAGAATGGTTTATGTTTAAACAAAAAGAAGCTGTGGCACTTCTTTTTAGTCTATTGCACAAGTCGCTTGAGATTTTTAGAAGTCTTATCGAAGCGTTTGAATCCTTTTCCGTATCTGAGGGAATTCCATCGCTAGAAACAAATGAGGTTAAGATTTTTGATACAAATTTTAACTGGATTATTCTTTTTTCGGATATGCATTGGAGGGATCTAGGATTTTCGGAGGCAGACTTTTGTCGTTCAAAGGCTTTAAATTATTTTCCATTGTTTCTAAAAGAAATTAAAAGAAAGACAAAGACCAAGATTTCCATTTTACCAGAGAGGGCGTTTATTCTGATTTATTTTTATGCACTTTTTGGAAGTTCTCTTAACCAGAATTTTAAGAGTAAGCTTCTTTTTAAAGAAATGCCTGATTTTACGTTAGGTAAGCTGCCTTATTATGGTGAATTCTATAATCGCGCTAACCTTTTTAGTCATTATTGGAGTTTTTTAAAAGAAAACAAATTGACTCGGATTTGGTTTCCCTGTGTTTCTTTTGTTGCCCAACCGGATTATTTATCACAAAATATAAAGTTTCAAGCTTGGAGGGTATTTTCCAATTATGATAAAAGAAGGACTTTGAGCAAAATATTAAACAGTAAAGAATTTTTGAATGGATAAAAAAGAGTCATGGCAAAGAAACAGCTAATATTTCTTACAATTATTTTACTTATTGCGATGTATTTTCAAATACATGATCTTGATCAGGAGAGTTTTCGATCTGACGAGGGATTCTCGGTCATGACAAGTCACCTTAGCTTATCCAAGATTATCCAAAAAACTTCTCTTGATGTTCATCCACCTCTTTATTATTTTATTTTACATTATTGGATGGAGTGGCTTGGAGATTCAGAATATTCAACGCGCCTGCTTTCTGTTGTTTTTGGTTTTTTGTTAATTTTCATGGTTTATCGATTAGGGTGTCTTATTTTCGATAAAGATGTAGGGCTTTTAGGGGCTTTTTTTGTTGCGCTTTCTAAGTTTCATATCAAGTATTCGCAAGACGCAAGAGGCTATAGTCTTTTAGCTTTTTTGGCGGTAGCATCGATGCACAGCTTTATAAAACTTTTTAAAAAAGAAAATAGGAATATTGACTATCTTGGATATATTTTCTTCAGCACTCTTTTAATATACACGCATATCTACGGTTTATTTATTATTATAGCGCAAAATATTTATTTTATAGTGTTGTGCTATTTTTCAAAATGGAAACGTAATTTTTGTTTTAAGAAATGGATTTTTTTGCAGACGACACTTTTTATTTTGTTTCTTCCATGGGTTAGGGTTTTTATCGGGCAGGTATTTAGAATACAGGGGCACTATTGGATACGTGATCCTAGCATCCTGACGACTTTTAGATTTTTAATTATTATTCTTGGTTCTAGGTCGTTGCTTTTTTTATTTTCAGTGTTGATACTCTTCGCCCTGGTAAGGCTTAGAAATAAGGATGAACTCTTTTTCAAAAAAAGCTTTTCAGAATCTTCTAATCCTTGTCACTCTAATAACAAATTGACGTTTTTTGAAAAGAATTTTTTTCTTCTTATGTGGATTTTGACTCCCATGGTCCTGCCGTTTATCATTTCTAAGATTTCCACCCCCATTTACCATCACCGATATCTCATGGCGGCTTCGCCGGCTTTTTTCTTATTAGCGGCCAGAGGAATGGTGAATATAAGGAAATATAGCAAATATGTTGGTCTTTCTCTGCTCTTTATTATCATTTCTTTTTCTTTATTAGAAATCAATGAGTATTATGACAAGGTGAAAAAGCATCAGTGGCGAGAAGCAGCTTATTATATTGAATCAAAAGCAAAAACTCAGGATTTATTATTGTTTAACGCAGGATTCTGTAGGGAAACTGCTTTTGCCTATTATTCTCGGAGAGCGGACATCACCAGGAGATCTTTTCCTCCAAAAGCTATTTTTGCTAATGAAGGCAACATAAGGAATCTTGATCCGATCATTGAGCCCTATGATCGGGTTTGGTTTATATTGGCGCATAATCACGACCCTAAAAAGCTGATACTTAAAAAACTCAGCAAAGAGTATTGCTTGGTTGACTATAAAGAATACTTCTTAATAAAAATATTTTTATTTGAGAAAATCAACCCTAAGGCTCGGGAGTGAATTAATAGTTATAAAAATTTTTAGGATTTAAGAATTAATTTATAAAGTCTGTTTTTTCAGTGTTTACTTATTGGATAATTTTGAAAGGATGGCTCTTGTGAGGATAGGAAAAGAATGGAAAGTTTTAAGAATTTCTAGAAAAAAGGTATTTTTGATAATGCTGCTACTTGTAGTTACTTTTTTCTTCTCGAGGAAGCCAGCTGATGTCCCTGAGCCAGTAGATATCCTTAATAATGCTCCGTTTGGGCATCCTTTTATAATTTATGAAAATAATGATTTTTATGCTATCTATAAGCCCCCTGGCTACATTGTTAGCGTTTCGTCAACTAATAAGCATGGAAATTTAGAGAATTTAGATCCAAATGGGCTTTTTCTTCAGAAGTGGTTGTCAGATAATTTTACGTACCCTATATCTAAGAATCCAAAGTATCGATACGGCCTGTTGCATCGATTAGATAAAAATACTTCTGGGGTTGTCCTTGCGGCTAAGAATGCTGCTTTTTGGGATTATGGATGGAGAGAATTTTTTTATAAAAGAAAAATAAAAAAGAAGTATTTTGCCTTGGTTCATGGGAGGGTAGATCAATGCGGAGGAGATATTGCTAGAAGCATTGCGTGTTCACACACAAGAAACTTTAGATCTTTTACATGCAGGACCGTTCATCCAAAAAAAGGAAAATGTGCATTCTCTCGATATAAAGTTCTAGATTATTTTCAGAATAAAACAACAAAAGAATATTATTCTTTATTAGAGGTTCAAATCATAACAGGGAGAACTCATCAGATTAGAGTACACGTGTCTTCTATAGGGCATCCAATAGTTAGTGATGATAGATATATAGATGATAAAAATATGTTAGATGCGGACAGGGATTTCTGTCCAAGGATTTTTTTGCATGCAAAAGAAGTTTTTTTTCCTTATCACGGTAAGATGATAAGAATTATTTCAGAGTTGCCAGAGGATTTAAAAAAAGCTTTGAGCCGGATAGATTTTTACGGGAAATGCTATAAGGAAGAAGAAACTTATGGCAAAGCAGAGAGCAAAGGAGAACAATGAAAAGCACACCTTTTTTTTGTAATTTTCCGAAGAAATTAACTTTAAGAGATTATCAGGACGCAAAAAAAGATATTATTTGCAGCTTAGAAAAAGATTCTAGAGTTTCTTCTATTTATTCTTTTGGAAGCCGCGTAGAGGAAGGGTTAGATCCTGGTATTTCTGATATGGATTTTCTTGTTTTAATAAAGAAAAAAGTGCGTGCGGAACTGGAAAATAAAAATCGATTTGAAGATAAGGCCTACGGAAGCGAGATCATTCGGTATATTTTAATGAACCAGCCAGCATGTTATCCGATAAGCGAGGGTTATTTAAGGCATTTTTCGTATTTTTTATGTAACGCTACAACACGTTTACAATGCGAGAAAGGGTATCAAGTTGACTACGGAGAGTTTTGTGAGACAAAAGGTGTAGAAGATAAAGTGGTTGTTTTGGGTGTCATTGCCCAAATTATAGAAATGTCGATAGCTAAAATTTGTATTTTACATGGAAGCCTCAACTCTGGAAGAATGGATGCGCGATTAATTTTAAAAATTTTACGCGGGATAAAAAACAATATTAAAAGGATGAAGGTTCTAGGATTTACCGATACTCGGTGGGATAATTTTATTGATTACATATCGGTTTTTAGGAAGGATTGGCATTCTTTTGAAAAGAAGGATCAAGAAACTTTTTTAAAAGAGCAAAGGCTTCTTGGGTTAGAAATTTGTATCGAAATTTTATCAGAGCTTGATCAATTTCTTAGAAATAATATCTTCACTTCTTTGCATGGAAGCAAGACTGCTCGAAATCTTTTGATGAAAGTTCATGATAATCGATTTATTTTATTTTCGGATTTTTTATGGAATAAAAAGCAGAATCTTTTCTTAGCTTTAAATAAAATAAGAAAAATAAATTTAAAACCTTGGGATATCGTTGTTCTGCCAGAATCGGTCTTTTTTTATTTTAGTTGTCATGCACAAATAGACAGCTTGTTAGGGCGATCCATAAGATCGATGATGGCATTCCCTGGGGTGGACATATCGGTGGAGAAGGTCGATGATTCTTACAGAGACGCTTTTTTTAAGCAAGCAGAGATCTATAGTCAATATTGGAATTTTTTATTAGAAAATGGTTTTAGTTATGGAATCGGGGGGCTAACCAGATTATTTTATAGGGAGCATCCCTTAAGAAATTTAAAGTCTAGAATAAAGAGGGTCATTTCTTTTTTTTATAAGCGAAATGCCTTGAGAAAGATTCAAAAGTTGTTTGGATGTGATACGCACGGATTATAAGAATAAACTTTAAGACGTAAGGTTCTTAGAGTTCAGATGGTACCAAAGTTAATTTTTTTGTGTATAAAGTTTTTTTTGAGGTGAGTGTGCTTTGAACAGCAGCCTATGCGTCAAAGAATTTCTTCCTGATGGGATATTTCTGATTTGTTTAGAAATATGATTCGATCTGCCAGTTGCTGCATGAGAGAGAGATCGTGAGTTACCAGCAGAAGAGTTTTTCCTTTAGTTTTTAGTTCATTCATTTTGGCAAGGCATTTTCTTTTAAAATCTTCATCGCCCACTGCAATAATCTCATCGATTAAATAAATATCTGCCTGGCTATGAATCGCGATAGAAAATGCCAGTCGTAAATACATACCCGAAGAATATTTTTTTACGGGCATATCAATAAATTCTTGGATTTCAGAGAAATCAATAATAAGGTCTAACAGATTCTTTATCTCAGGAATTTTCATCCCCAAGATTGCACCGTTAATAAAAATGTTTTCCCTTCCTGTCAAGTCTTTATGAAATCCTGCGCCAATTTCAAGAAGAGGCGCTATTCTTCCTTCTGCCTTGATTGTTCCTTTTGTCGGATAAGTTACTCCTGCGATTAGTTTTAGGATAGTACTTTTCCCAGCACCATTTGGTCCATAAAAGCCTAAAGTTTCTCCTTGAGCTATTGTCAGGTTGATTTTTTTTAGTGCCCAGAATTCGTCAGAACTGAGGTCTTTATTTTTTTTAAATTGAAATATATTAGCAATATCTTCACGCAATGATTTATGAAAGATTCTACTGCGTGAATATTTTTTCCAGATATTTTTAAATTCGATTATTGGAGCATTAGATGACATCGGCAAATTTTCTTTCAGCTATTTTGAAGAAAGCAAAAGACATAATTAAAAAGATTGTTCCAGCAATAAGCATAGAAAGATATTCAGTGACGTTTATTGGTTTTCCTAAGAATAGACAGATTCTAAGATTCTTGATGATATATGCTAGAGGATTTAGAAAAGTAATTATTTTAAATCTTTCAGGAAGATTGTCGAGAGAATAAAGGATGGGGGTCGCAAAAAACCATAATCTTAATAAGGTAGCAATGGCTAAGCCGACGTCTCTATAATAAACATTAATGGAGCAAAGCAGCAGAGAGAAGGAAACGGTGAATAAGATTAAAAGTATGGTTAACGGGACACAGAATAGGGCTGTTAAGGGTATTGGAATTTTATAAAAGAATAAGATACCCGCAAATATAATTCCAGCAATTAAGAAATCAACGAAGGCGACAGCAATGCCCGACAGGGGAAGAAAAATTCTTGGAAATTTTATTTTTTTAATTAAATTATGGTGGTTTGTTAAGCTTGGAACTGAATAATTTAAAGAAGAAAGAAAGAAAGTCCACGGTAGAAGGCCTGAGTAAAAGAAGACCGGTCTTGGTAAGTTAGAAACATGAGTAGGGATGACATAAGTAAAAATAAATGTAAAAACCAACATAAAACTAAGAGGCTGAATGATCGCCCAGGCTATGCCGAAAACCGCCTGGTTATACCGAACCGAAAACTCTTTCCAGATAAAGATTAACAGTAAATCTTTACACCGTATAATGTCTTTTAGTTCGGCTAGAAGCATAATATAAAGGATGGGATCGGCATATTTTTAAGCACAAATATTTTTAATGTTAGTTTTTTAAGCCCAAATATTATTATATAATGAATAATACCATAAAAGATTTTTTTAATAAAAATTAATTTCAGCTTCTTAGTTCTATGGTCTGTATTGCCTGAGCCCTAGAGAACAACCTTCGAGAAATAAATAACAATGAGAAATAAGCTTATTTTGCTAACAGCTATTTTACTCCTTGGCCTTTGTCTTCGGCTTCATGATTTAGGCCAAGAAAGCTTATGGAATGACGAAGGATATTCGGTTAGGGTAAGTCACCTTAGCTTGTCTAAAATTGTCCAGAAAACTTCCCTTGATGTTCACCCGCCTTTATATTACTTTATTCTGCATTACTGGATGGAATGGCTTGGAGACTCAGAATGCTCGATGCGCTTGCTTTCCGTTATTTTTGGATTTTTATCTATATTTATGATTTATCAGATAGGGAGTTTCCTTTTTGATAGAGACGTAGGGCTTTTAGGGGCTTTGTTCGTTGCGCTTTCTAAATTTCATATCAACTATTCGCAAGAGACAAGAAGTTACAGCCTGTTAAGTTTTTTAACCTTAGCGTCAATGTATAGCTTTATAAAGCTTTTTAAGAAAGAAAGCAGGGGCATCACTTCTCTTGCTTATATTTTTTTCAGCACTTTTTTAATATACACGCATGTGTATGGACTATTTATCATTATTGCGCAGAATATTTATTTTATGATTCTGTATTCATTTCTTAAAGAAAGAGATAGTTTAAATTTTAAGAAATGGTTTTTTCTGCAGCTAACACTTTTTTTCTTTTTTATTCCATGGGTTAAGGTTTTTATCGGACAAGCGCTTAAGATACAGGAGCATTATTGGATACCTGAACCTACCATTGCGAAGGTTTTTGAGTTTCTAGCTGTTATCCCCGGTTCGAATCTCTTGCTTCTTTTATTCTCGGTATTGATATTTTTTGCCATAGTAAAATTTAAGAATCAGGGGAGCTGCTTTAACTTTGGGAATTTCTTACGGTCTGCCAGAATTCCCGGCTGGAAGGTGGACCCGGAAACTTTTAAAAAGAATTTTTTTCTTCTTATATGGCTTCTAATGCCGATAATTCTGCCGTTTATTATTTCGAAGGTTTCAACTCCTATTTTTTATCATCGGTATTTTATTGTGTGTTCATCAGTTTTTTTCTTATTAGCAGCCAAAGGAGCAATCAATATAAAGCAATATAGCAAATATGTTAGTTTTGTATTTATTATTGTTGTTGCATTTCTTTCTTTGTTAGAAGTTAACAGATATTACGATGGGGTTACAAAAAGTCAATGGAGAGAAGCAGCGCATTATATTGGATCAAAAGCAAAAACTCAGGATTTATTATTATTTAACTCAAGGTGGCAATTTGCTTTTTTTTATTATTCGCAAAGAGGCGATGTTGGTGGGAAATTTTTCCCTGGGAAGACTCATAATGTTAATGCAAATAACACAAAGAATTTTGAGTCCATGATCAAGATTTATGATAGAATTTGGTTTTTGCATAGGGAACATCATCATCCTAAAGAGTTGATTTTTAGAGAACTCGACAAGGATCACCGCTTAATTAATTATAAGGAATATAATGGCGTAAAGATATTTCTATTTCAAAAGAATTAATTTTTTAAGCTACCGGATTAGCTTTCGAAAGATAATTTTAAAATAGTATTGATACCTTCAAATTAAATTTTCAGAAATTAAAATTAACCGTAGGAGTTGTTTGGGCTTTTTAATGTTTTTTGATTTTGGTTTTGCATTTTTAGCCCTTTTCAGGGGGAAATTTATTAGATGATTTTTTGAATGAAAATCAGTCTGTTTGTTCGGTTGTTCAGTCCTGTGTTTGTCAGGCTACGGTTACTAATGGTGATTGGAAGTTTATTTTTGATATTGGAGATTGGGAATATTTTTTTTATAATTTAAAAAATGATTCCGGGGGAGAGGATAAGTTAAAGAAATTCTCAGCCTCGAATATTTAAGGACTTGTCATTTTAGTTAAAATTTTGGAGATTAGAACAGGTTGACTATTACAGAAATTCGCAGAGATACCTAAATTTTTATCTCCTATTCTTTTGAAATTAACATACCTGAATATAAATATTGCAAAAAGACTTTGAAAGAGTACGATAGGGGTTTAAAATATTCATATTAAGGAGTTTGTGTTTTGCGTAAGAAATTTTTCTGGCTTATTATTCTTTCTCTCGCCGCCGGTGCGTTAGGCATCCCGATTGGCCTTTCGATGCAGCAGTCTTTCATTGTGGCTGTTTTTGCTATGAGTATTATTGGGACACTTTTCTTTTGGGATTTTCGTCTTAGCTTTGTGTTTATCGGAAGCGGTGTGCTGCTTTTGATGAATGCGGTTAGTCTCGAAGATTTTATTAGCTTTGCCTCTCTTGACGTTATCTTGTTTTTGATTTCCATGATGATTATAGTCGGCATGATGAAAGAAGCTGGATTCTTTATGTGGCTTGTGACGCTGGTTTTGCGCATCAAGAATTTAAATGGCGCTAAGCTTTATATTATCACCATGCTTACTTCGGCCCTTTTATCAGGTTTGATGGGGGAGGTGGCTTCCATAATTGTTATGGCAACTGTCATTTTGGATATTTGCGACTTTTTAGAGGTTGATCCTGTTCCTTTAGTTATTTCCTCTATTATTGCGACTAATATTGGTTCGGCGGCAACAGTTTTAGGAAATCCTGTTGGTGTTTTGATTGCGGCTCGGGGTGGGTTGTCTTTTGAAGATTTTCTCGCGCATGCTATGCCGATTTCAGGGGTGGTTCTTGTTGTTGCGATTAGTTTGATTTTGCTTCTTTATAAGAAGAACATTAATGATGTTTGCGGTAAGCTTAAAGATTATCAAGAAGATAAAAGCTTTTTGTATCTAATTTCTATTCCTCCGAACAGAAGAACAAAAATTAGCATTGGGATTTTTTTAACAACAATTATATTCATTGCCCTTCATAAGCGCTTGGAGATACTTTTCGGGCTTGTGGATAATACACTTCTTATTGTCACTCCTGTTATTTCTGCGGGTATTGTTATGGTTTATCGTCACGATAAGGCTCGCCACTATATCGAGCATGAAGTTGAGTGGCCGTCGATTTTGTTTTTTTTGTTTTTATTCGCTGAAGCTGGCGTTATTCAATCTACGGGCATTGCTTCTTTGGTTGCTCAAAGAATGGTTGATACTATTGGCCCGTATCCACAAGTGTTGTCGGGCTTAATTTTAATGACAAGTGGTTTTCTTTCTTCGGGTGTAGATAATGTTGTGGCTGTTGCTTCTTATGTTCCGATTGTCCAGAGCCTAAGTGTTCTTCATGTTAATACAAAGGCGATTTGGTGGGCGCTTTTATTTGGCGCTTGCTATGGTGGGAACATTACTCTTATTGGATCGACCGCAAATATTGTGGCTTTGGGGCTTTTAGAGAAAGAAAGAAGCCTCAAAGTTAGTTTTTGGCAATGGTTTAAAATTGGTTTTGTCGTTGGAGTGATAACCATGTTTGTTGCCATGCTTGCTGTTGTGTTCATGCCTTATTTTTCTATTTAATGGTTCGACTAGGCTCACCACTATCTTAATTTACAAAGATTTGTTTTTATGGAAAAGTTTTTAGCCCTTCAGGCTGATATTACCCAATTAGATGTTGATGCGATTGTTAATGCGGCTAACTGTTCGCTTCTAGGAGGCGGAGGGGTCGACGGAGCGATTCATAAGGCCGCAGGTCCGAAGCTTTTAGACGAATGCAAAACATTAGACGGCTGTAACACCGGTGATGCCAAAATAACTAAAGGGTATAGGCTGCCGGCTAAATATGTGATTCATGCGGTTGGGCCGGTTTGGGCTGGAGGGAAAAGGCAAGAGAAAGAACTTTTAGCCGCATGCTATACAGCAGGGCTCTAGAAATTGCAGCCGAAAAGGGTTTAAAATCTATTGCTTTTCCGTGCATTAGTGCAGGTGTTTATCAATTTCCGAAACAGCAGGCCGCTGAAATTGCTGTTTCAACCGTAAAAAAAAGCCTTGAACGATTCATAAAAATTGAGAAGGTTGTTTTTACATGCTTTTCCCAAAATGACCTTGAAATTTATCAATTTTTTCTATAGGGGGCAGGGCCTATCTTTTAAATAATTCTTATTGCTTTTTTAAGCTTCTTAAATTATTATAAGTCATCTTCAAGATTAGTCTTTTTAAAGGAGGAATAGAATGAAAATTACACAGGTTAGAGAGCTTTTAAAAGATAAACGCGTTATCGAAGAAATCCATAAGCATCTTTGGATTGAGAGCCAAAAAGCTGGTGACAGCATTGGCCTTGAGCGCGCAACAGATGAGTGGCTTAAGCTTTATTCTGAGGGTTGGTTGAAATATCATATGCCGGATAAATATGCGAAAGTTAAAGGCAAGGCAGCTGATAAATCTAAAAAGCCTAAAGATAAAGTTGTATCTAAAAGAAAACGTACAGCCAAAGTCGCAAAAAAATAAATTTGGCGGTTTAAAGTAAGAAAAAACAGTCCTTATGTTTTTAAACATAAAGACTGTTTTTTTATTTCAAGCTTTAAAGGAAGAAGAGTTCGGCAGACATGTGATTGTCATGCAAAAACCCCCAAGGGTTTCCTTGGGGGTTTTTGTTAAATCTTGTTCTCAGCTTTAATTACTTTTTTTTCTTTTTTGCAACTTTTTTCTTTGCAACTTTTTTCTTTGCAACTTTTTTTGCAACTTTCTTTTTCTTTACAACCTTCTTTTTTGCTTTTTTCTTTACTGCCATGGAAATCCTCCTTTCCGATTTTCTATATTTTTATATTATCATTTTTTTAACGATACAAAAATATTTTTTTACTTTTTTTTTAAAAAAAATATTTTTTTAAAAAAGACTTCTATTGAGTTTTTTAAAATGCTCAAGTACAATAGAAATAAGAAGTTAAAATAAGAGTCAAGATTTCCGTCGAGAAGAGAGAGAAATAGAAGAATAATGGAAAAAATAAAAACAAAAAGTAGTCTTGGCCTTTATGTCCACATTCCGTTTTGTTTGCGTAAATGTTTTTTTTGTTCGTTTGTTGTTTATATTGGGAAAAACAATCACAAAAAGAAATATTTAACGTGTTTGGAACAAGAATTAAAAGAATATTCTCAAAAAAGAATTAAAACAATTTATTTTGGCGGAGGAACGCCAACTTTTTTAAACGGTGACGAGCTGACACGACTTATCAAATCGGTTAAAGCAAATTTTTTAATTGAAGAAAATTGTGAATTTACTATTGAGGCTAATCCAGACACGATTGATTTTCCTAAAGCGAGACTTTTAAAAGAATTAGGCGTAAACCGTGTTAGCATCGGTGCCCAAACTTTTTCTAATCGCTATTTAAAATTTTTAGGGCGAACACATCAAGCCAAGGATGTTGAAAAATGCTTTGCGGCTTTACGAAAGGCAGGGTTTGACAACATTACCTTAGATTTAATGTATGGGTTTCCAGGCCAGACATTAGGTGAGCTTAAAGACGACATTAAAAAGATTATAAAGTTCAACAGTGAGCATCTATCTCTTTATACTTTAACTGTTGAGCCACGGAGTAAATTTAATATTCAAAATCTTAAGATGCCAAGCACCCAAAGGCTAGGAGCATTTTACACGCATATTACCCGAGCACTTGAAAAAAAAGGTTTTGCTCAATATGAAATTAGCAACTTTGCTAAACCTGGTAAACAGTCAGAGCATAATTGTATTTATTGGAAGTGCCAAGATTATATTGGGCTAGGAGCCGGAGCGCATTCTCATTTTGAGGGTACGCGTTTTTGGAACACTTCAAGCGTGCCTACTTATTTGCGACTGGCAGAGAAAGGGAAGCCAACTGTCGACGGAAAGGAAAAATTAAATAAAGATCGAAGGCTTTTAGAGGCACTATTATTTGGCCTTCGTATGAATGAGGGAGTTAGTCTTTGTATTCTCGAGAAGCAATTTAACGCAAAGTTTTCGAAACAGACAAAAGAGAAAATTTCACAGTTTTGTAAGGATGAATTTCTTATTCTTAAGAACTCTCACCTTAAAACCACACTTCAAGGAAGGCTTGTTTTAGACGAGCTTTCTGTCCGCTTGATATAAATATTATTTTTTGGGAGGAGTTTTTTCTTTTGCTTTCTTCTCTTCGGGTTCTAGTGTAAAGACTGCTTCGCAATCATAGCAATAACGTTTTTTGATCCAGACATTTTTGCTTTTACGGTATTTTGCATAATTTTTGCGCATTTGGTCGATAATGAGAAGGAAAGTAGAATAAAACGGGTAAGCAATGGCAGCGATGATAATCAACGTGATGATAAAATAATTGCGGCCGCCAATTTTACTTAAGAACATGGCTCCGACAACAAGCCATGACAAAAAGAAAGCCATTAAAGCAACAGTCAACGATGGAATAGAGAGCTTAGATTCTACCGGAGGTTTAAAAGCCTTTAAAAACTTTTCTTTTTTTTCGGGGGAGAATTCTCGCTTTTTTTGAAGGGCCGTTTCCGCCTCACCTACAAAAAGCCTATGACCTGCGTTTTCAGACTCTATACAGCGATAGACATAGGAAATTAATTCTGTATGGCTGCTATCACATTTGGGGCAATAGATCTTTTTATCAGGCTTCATTATAGTTTTTAAAGAAAATATGGTAAGAGTCAGCGATTTGCTTGCTCTGTTTGAACAAAATAGAAAGTGCTGACCAAATTTGTTTCTTAAATGCAGGCTTTAGGCTTAAGCCGTTTAAGATATTTTGTGATTCTTTAAGAATTTTTTGTATTTTGATAAGACTGTAGGCAAGGGAGCCGCTTTTTATAAATATTTTTTGTACATTAATGAGATCGGTATGTGTTTTCTTTGATTTTTTAAGAATTTTGACAAATGCCTGCTTTTTGCTTTTTGTTAATATTTTGTAAGCATGGCAAACAAGAATTGTTTTTTTGTCTTCGTCTAAGTCGCTAAGAATTGATTTTCCGATTTTCTTTTCTTTAGAGAATATTCCAATGATATCATCTTGAATTTGAAAGGCTTGACCCATGAGGGCACCTAGGCGTGAAAGTTTTTTGATATCCTTTTGAGGTGCATTGGCTAAAATGGCGCCAATGGTAAGAGGGCATTCAAAGGTGTAGCGTGCAGTTTTTAAGGCATAATTCAAAAAAACATCTTTTTCCTTAATTTTGCGGATATCTTCAAAACCGTGGATAATATCGATAAATTCTCCCATAGCGGTAAAGCCGGCTGTCTGAATAAGATAGCGTAAGGCCTTTTCTTTACGATTGGGGTCTTCATCAATGGCAAGAAAAGCGTCAATGGATAAGGCATAGACGATGTCTCCGGCTACAATGGCAAGGTCCGTTCCGAGTTTTTCGTGTTGTTTTGTTTTGACAGTTTTAGCTAAGATTTTATGCAAAGTGGGCTTGCCACGGCGTAGATCAGAATTATCAATAATATCATCATGAATAAGCATAAAATTATGCAAAAGTTCCAGGCAGCCGCAAGAGGTATATAGTTTCGTATTTGATATTTTTTTACGTTTTGTATAGCCTTTGTAACTTAGAGCCATCAAAAGCGGACGGATACGCTTTCCTTTGCGGGAGCAAAAATCCTTGATGCTTTTAAAAAGAATCGGATGGACCGAACGAAAGGGGTAAGTTTTTTTTCGTTTCTCTAAGAAAAGAATAAGGTGGCGATCAATTTGATTTTTGATTTGGTCAGTCATAAAGTTTAGGTTTCGTATTTTGTTTTTCAGGTTTTGAGAATATATGGTATCATACACCTGAAATTGCTTCAACGTTAGATTTTGTTAGTGCGGAATTTAAAGATGAAAAGAAATTCTTTTAAAAGAAGATAAATAAATTGAGGAGGTTTTCATGAGGACATTCTTTATATTTTTACTTTTATTAAACGTCCTTAATTCTTTGGCGTTTGCGGAAAAAATTCTTTTAAATAATGGACAAGTTGTCGATGGAAAAATTCTCGAGGAAAATGATAGGCAAATTAAAGTTGATGTCGACGGGATTCCGCTAACGTATTATCTTGATGAGGTTCAGGTTATCCGCGACAAGTCTGATATGCCAAGCAGCCTGTTGTCAGAAAATCAAGATGCTTCTGTTTTTTCTGACAGAGTTCAGGATAGGTCAGCTGAAGTGACAGGCGAAGACTTTTTATCAAAAGCACAAAAAAACCTAAGCCTTGCGGCTATGGATAAGCATCAGCTTTTGTTGCGTTATATGGAAGTTACAGGTGTAAGCGGAAGCATGCGCAAGGCCTTTGCAGAGGTTGTTCAGAACGCGCCGCAGGAAAAGAAGAAGAATCTGAGGAAAGTCCTTAAGGTTGAAGATGTTCTTAATGAATTGGTTCCGGTCTATGGGCAATATTTTAATGAGAAAGATTTAAAAGAGTTGATTATTTTTTATGAGAGCCCTTTAGGGCAAAAAATTCTTAAAACTTCTCCGCTTATTCTTAAGGAAACCACAGAAAAAAGCATGGAATATTTTAAGGGTAAAATTGATTAAGAAAACTAATAAAACGCAAGAATTTCTTCAGAGCCTAAACCCTTTTTCTAATAATAAGTTGTGGAGATTCAAAGAATAAGGATAGTGTTTGTGATATCAAGTATTTTCGATTTCCTCCGAGAGACATTAAGCCTGAGTGACATCCCGCCCAGTTTGCTATATTTTTGGGCGGACTGTTAACGGGATAAAACTTTTCTTTCTAAAACAATACGGAAAACTACTTATTTCTGTTGAAAAAACTTCTTTTTAAGTCATCGAGATAATCATTAGAAAGTGTTATATCTTATTGTAAAATATATACTTATGAATATTAATCTATAAAAATGAAGATATTTATTATTCTTTTTATTTGACCTTAGATATCTTTTTTGATATATTGGGTGGGTTCAATTTCCCCTTACTCAAGTTGGGGGCGGGTCATCTCAAGAAGGAGAAAAAGCTCTATGATAGAACGTTATACCTTATCCAAAATGGGCAATGTCTGGTCAGAAAAACGAAAATTAGACATCATGCTTAAAATCGAAATTTTAGCTTGTGAGGCGATGTGCAAGCTAAAACTTATTCCAAAAAAATCCCTTGAAAATATTAAGAAAAAAGCTAAATACGACTTGGACGAAGTCAAGCGTATCGAAGAAAAAACCAAGCATGATGTGGTGGCTTTTATTGTTAATGTTGGACAGGCGATCGGCCCTGATGCACGGTATTTGCACATGGGACTAACGTCTTCTGACCTTCTAGACACTTCGCTTTCTGTTCAGTGCGTTGAAGCTTGCGACCTTCTTTTAGCGGATGTTGAGAGATTTCTAAAAGTGTTAAAAAAGCAAGCAAAGAAGTATAAGGATACAGTCTGCGTTGCTCGTTCTCACGGTGTCCATGCCGAGCCAACTACTTTTGGATTAAAGCTAGCTGTTTGGTATGACGAGATGAGGCGCCATCAGGAGAGATTGGCCCAGGCACGCGAAATGATGCGTGTTGGAAAGCTTTCTGGAGCAGTTGGAACATATGCCAATGTCGACCCGTCTGTCGAAGAGCACGTTTGCGAAAAGCTAGGGCTAAAGCCAGCTAACGTTGCGACACAGATTATCCAAAGAGATATCCACTCGCAATTTATTAATTGCCTAGCTTCGATAGGTTCTTCTTTAGATAAATTTGCGACAGAAATTCGTCATTTACAAAAAACTGAAATTCTAGAAGTTGAAGAACCTTTTTTTAAGGGCCAAATCGGATCATCCGCTATGCCACATAAGCGTAACCCGGTTACCTGCGAACGTGTTTCAGGCTTAGCGCGCCTTATCCGAGGCAATGCTTTTGCAGCTTTTGAGAATATTAACCTTTGGCACGAACGTGATATTAGCCATTCATCAGTTGAACGTGTCATTTTGCCGGATAGTACTCTTGCGCTTCATTACATGTTTCATAAGTTTATTCCGGTTGTCGAGGGACTTTTAGTTTATCCAAAGAATATGATTCTTAATCTGACCAAAACCCGCGGCCTTATTTATTCACAGCGCATTTTACTTGAGCTGATGAAAAAAGGTCTGACACGCGACGACGCTTATTCAATTATTCAGCGTTGTGCGATGCAGGTTTGGCAAGAGACGACAGATTTTAAAGATGTCTTAAAGCGTGACCGAAAGCTGCGCAAGCATATGGGCCCAAGCGCAATTGATGCATGCTTTGATATTAAGTATTATATCCGCCATCGCGATAAGATTTTTAAGCGCGTCGGACTTTAATTAATAAAATTATTTAGGAGGCGCATTTCATGGAAAAAGGTAAACAGATTTATGAAGGCAAAGCTAAGATACTTTATGAAACTGACTCTCCGGATTATTTAATCCAATATTTCAAAGATGATGCAACAGCATTTAATGCTAAAAAACGAGGGACTATTCAAGATAAAGGTATTTTTAATAATAAAATCTCAACAAAGATTTTTGAATATCTCGAAGCAGAAGGTATTCCAACACATTATGAGAAGACTTTAAATGATCGAGAAATGCTAGTTAAAAGAGTTGAGATTGTCCCCATCGAGGTTATTATCCGAAATGTTGCTGCTGGTTCTTTGTGCAGACTTTTAAAGCTTGAAGAGGGATTAAAGCTCAGTGAGCCGATTTTAGATTTTTGCTATAAGAAAGACGAGCTTGATGATCCTTTAGTTAGCGAGTATCATGTCCGTGCTTTAGGCTGGGCCACAGATGAAGAAATTCAAGAGATTAAAAAATATACGTTTAAAGTTAACGAATTGATGACAAAATTCTTTTTGGCGGTCAATCTTGATTTGATTGATTTTAAACTTGAGTTTGGCCGTTTTAAAGGAAAAATCATTTTGGCTGATGAAATGTCTCCTGATACTTGCCGCCTTTGGGAAGTGGGAACAGGCAAAAAAATGGACAAGGATCGTTTCCGTCGTGATATGGGGAACGTTGAAGAAGCCTACCAGGAAGTTTTAAGCCGCGTAAGCAAATAAGTTTTTTGAGTCTTAGAAGCACTTTTTACAACAAAAAACACCACATACTATGATCTGGCGTGTTGAGATAAAAGATAAAGAAAGTGTTTTTGACGCTGCCGGGGAGTCTATCTTAAAAGATATTGAAGATTTAGGCATCCGGTCAGTGGAGAATGTTAATGTCGAGCAGATTTTTCTTATCAACAGCCAGGCTAGCGCAGCACAAATTCAAAAAATTTGCAAACAGCTTTTAGTCGATCCGATTGTTCAGGATTATACTTGTTCTCAAAAAGCTGCTCCTACTCGCGTAAAATCCAAAAACATTAAAGTCATTGAAATCGCTTACAATCCGGGCGTCATGGACCCTGTTGAAGAATCAACGCTAAAGGGCATCCGTGATTTAGGGATAGCTAATGTCACCTCTGTGCGCACTGCCAAGAAATATCTTTTACATGGCAAGCCAACGCCTAAAGAACTTAATATCATTGTTAGCCGTGTTCTCTCCAACAAACTTATACAGCATGTTGTTCAACCAGATGCTAAGAAAGCAAAAAAAGTTTCTTCATCTAAGAAAAAGGAAAAAGTACAAGTGCATCTTGTCGAGCTCTTAAGCGCAAGCGATAGAGAGTTGATTCGGTTAAGCGGAGAAGGACAGCTTTTTTTAAACTTTAACGAGATGAAGGCTATCCAAAAGCATTTTACGAAACTTGGACGAAATCCTACGGATTGCGAACTTGAAACTATTGCTCAGACTTGGAGCGAGCATTGCAACCATAAAACTTTTCGCGGTAATATTGAATATGTGACAGAGGAAAAAGGGAAGACAAAAACTCAACATATTAAGAACCTTTTAAAAACAACGATTGTGAAAGCAACCGAAGAGATTAATGCCCCGTGGTGCGTTTCGGTTTTTCATGATAATTCAGGTGTTATCAAATTTGATAACGAAGATAATATTTGTTTTAAAGTTGAAACTCATAATCATCCGTCGGCATTAGAACCGTTTGGTGGTGCTAATACCGGTATCGGCGGTGTTATTCGTGATGCTTTAGGAACAGGCCTAGGGGCTAAGCCTATTGCCAACACAGATGTTTTTTGTTTTGCTCCTCCGCATTTATCATTTAAAGATTTACCGGAAGGGACACTGCACCCTAAGCGTGTCATGAAAGGTGTTGTCAACGGCGTGCGGGATTATGGGAACAAGATGGGAATCCCAACTGTTAATGGAGCCATTATCTTTGATAAAGGTTTTGTGGGCAACCCACTTGTTTATTGCGGAACCGTAGGCATCATGCCAAAAGACAAGGTAAAGAAAAAAGCGAATAAAGGCGACTTGATTGTAGCTTTAGGCGGACGTACAGGTAGAGACGGAATTCATGGCGCAACATTTTCTTCGGGAGAACTTACTGAAGAATCTGAAACGGTTTCTTCGGGAGCGGTACAGATTGGGAATCCTATTCAGGAGAAAAAAGTTTTGGATGTTATCTTGCAGGCGCGTGATGCAGGTCTTTATACTTCGATTACTGATTGCGGTGCAGGTGGATTTTCATCGGCGGCAGGCGAGATGGGTGCTGAAATTGGATGCCGTGTTTATTTAGAAAAAACTCCTGTTAAGTACGATGGCCTAAGCTACGAAGAAATTTGGATTTCTGAATCACAAGAACGCATGGTCGTCTCGGTGCCGAAGAAGAATCTTAAAAAGCTTTTAGCGATTTTTGAAAATGAGAATGTTGAGGCCACTGTTATCGGCGAGTTTACTTCGACCAAGCGGTTAGAATTGTTTTATAAGGATGTTCAAGTTTGTGATTTAGAAATGGCATTCTTACACGACGGTGTTCCTAAGATTACGAAAAAAGCGCATTGGAGTGTTGCAAAAGAAAAACCATTAACGCTCGCATGTCCAAAGAGTCTTACAGATAGATTGAAGAGCACGCTATCTCACTATAATGTTTGCTCTAAAGAAAATGTTATCCGTCGCTATGATCATGAAGTGCAGGGATCAAGCGTTGTGAAGCCTTTAGTTGGTCCAAGCTGTGATGGGCCGTCTGATGCAAGCGTTATTAAGCCGAAATTTAATTCAAAAAAGGGCGTGGCAATTTCTAATGGCATTAATATTCGCTTTGGAATGATTGATCCTTATTGGATGGCGGCTTCTTGCATTGACGAGGCTATTCGCCAGATTATTTCTGTTGGCGGGAAATTAAATCATATCGCAATTTTAGATAATTTTTGTTGGGGCAATCCGGATAAGCCAGACCGCTTAGGAAGCCTGGTAAGATGTGCTCAAGGCTGCTATGACACGGCCGTTGGTTTTAAGACTCCGTTTATTTCAGGAAAAGATAGTTTTTATAATGAATATGCAGAGAAGGGACGAACACATTCTATTCCCGGAACGATATTGATTTCAGCGTTTGGTGTAGTCGATGATATTAAAAAATGTGTCACTATGGATTTTAAGCAGGAAGGTAATTTGATTTATGTTATTGGTGAAACTTTTGATGAGCTGGGTGGTTCGGTTTATCTTGATGTTCTAGGAAAGCTTGGAAGCCAAGTTCCTAAAGTTGATATTAAAAAAGCTATGAAGAAATTTTCTGCCCTCGAGGGTGCAATTGCGAAAAAAATTGTAAAATCTTCCCATGATTGCTCTGAGGGCGGGTTGGCTGTGGCTGTTGCCGAGATGGCTTTTGGCGGAGGCCTAGGTGCAGCTGTCTCTCTTAAGAAGGTTCCATTCATTGGAAAAAAGCGAAATGATAAGATTCTTTTTTCAGAATCGAATTCACGTTTTATCGTCGAAGTTGAACCAGCCAACCAGAAAAAGTTTGAGCAGGCTTTAAAGGGAGTTTGCTTTAGTGTTATTGGCCGCGTAAAACCAGAAAAGGAATTAACGGTTTATGGCCTTGATGAGAAGCTATGCATTAAAGAGAGTATTCAATCTTTAAAAGAAAGCTGGAAACAAACATTAAGGTGGTAAGAAATGAAAAATAGAAGAAGCGTAAAAACAGATTTAACTACTATGGAAGACCCGTGGCGCGTATTTCGTATCATGTCGGAATTTGTTGATGGGTTCGACATGCTTTCTCGCGTCGGGGATGCGGTAACTATTTTCGGGTCAGCTCGCTTACCTAAGACAAGTAAGGCATATAAGCTGGCTGAAAAAACTGCACGTCTTTTAGGTAAAGAAGGCTACACCGTTATTACAGGTGGCGGTCCGGGAATTATGGAAGCTGCTAACAAAGGGGCAAAAGAGTCCGGCACAGAATCTGTTGGCCTTAATATTGAGCTTCCGTTTGAGCAAGTTCCTAATCGCTTCATTACACTTTTAATTGATTTTCATTATTTTTTCTGCCGCAAGTTTATGTTTTTAAAATATGCTAAGGCCTTTGTTATTTTTCCAGGAGGGTTTGGAACTCTGGATGAATTTTTTGAAAGTGTTACTCTTATCCAAACGAAACGTATGCCTGGATTTCCAGTTATTTTAGTTGGGAGCGAGTTTTGGTCCGGCATGATGGATTGGCTCAAAAAAACAATGCTTAAGCAAAAATGTATTAGCCAAAGTGACTTTGATATTTTTTGCATTGTTGATAAGCCTGAAGATGTTTTAAAAGCAATCCAAAAGTTTTACGGAAAAAAGAAGAAAGAAAATGGCAAAAAACGTTAAGGCAATTGTCTTAAGAACAGCAGGAACTAACTGCGACCAGGAAACAGCCTTTGCCCTTAAAGATTCTGGGGCGCAAGTTGACGTGGTTCACATAGGCCAAGTTTTCTCGAGAGAGAAAAAGTTAAAAGATTACCATATTTTGGCGATTCCAGGCGGGTTTTCCTACGGTGATGATATTGCCGCAGGGCGCATCTTGGCTAATGAGCTTCGTTTGAAACTTGGAAAAGATCTTAAAAAGTTTATTGATGATGGAAAATTAATTATCGGTATTTGCAATGGGTTTCAAATTTTGGTTAAAGCTGGGCTTTTGCCTGGTGTTAACGGGAAAACAAAGAGTTCTTCTGTTCAGCAAGCAACGCTGATGACTAATGATTCTGCTAAATTTGAAGATAGGTGGACTCATTTAAAAGTAAGCGGAGATTGTATTTGGACTAAAGATATCGGAACTATGGTTTATTTTCCGGTAGCTCATGGCGAGGGGAAGTTCATTTGTAAGAATAAAAATATTGCGAAAAGCATTGTAGATAATCGTCAGATTGTTTTTCGTTATTGCACCCAAGACGGTAATGATCCGGTTTATCCTGAGAATCCAAATGGTTCGAAAGATCATATTGCCGGAATTACCGATACAACTGGAAGAATTTTAGGATTGATGCCGCATCCTGAACGTCATTATTCTTTTACACAGCATCCATTTTGGACACGCTTAAGTAAAAAGGGACGATATGGAGATGGGGCAAAAGTTTTTCAAAATGGTGTAAATTACGTTAAAGAAAATTTACTTTAATCATGGCAAAGAAAATAACTTATAAGACAGCTGGTGTTGACATCAAAAAAGCGAATGCTTTTGTTGGTGCAATTTCTGGTATGGTTAAAAAGACGACAAGTTCTTCCGTTCTTAAAAGAAAAGGAAGTTTTGGGGCTTTGTATGAACTTCAGAAAGGAAACTATCGAAATCCTGTTTTGGTTTCTTCAACCGACGGCGTTGGTACAAAACTTATGGTTGCAAACGTTGCGAATAAGCATGATAGCGTCGGTATTGATTTGGTTGCGATGAATGTTAATGATATTCTTTGCACGGGCGCAAAGCCGCTATTCTTTTTAGATTATATTGCTTGCGGAGAATTAAAGCCGTCTGTTTTAAAAAGCGTTGTCAAAGGCATTGCTGAAGGTTGCCGCCAAGCAGGCTGTAGCTTAATCGGTGGAGAAACAGCTGAGATGCCTGGAATTTACAAAAAAGATGATTATGATTTGGCTGGATTTGCTTTAGGCGTTGTTGAAAAAAATAAAATTATTGACGGATCAAAGATTAAATCCGGTGATGTTTTAATTGGTTTGGCATCTAACGGACTTCACTCTAACGGGTTTTCTCTTGTGCGAAAAGTTTTCTCAACACAAAAGCAAAAAAGCCTAAGCCGAGAACTTTTGAGACCAACTAAGATTTATGTTAAAGAAATTTCAAAGGTTATTGAAAAATACCCGATCAGAGGCATTGCGCATATTACCGGCGGAGCATTTTATGAAAAATTGACAAAGATTTTGCCTAAAGGTAAATGCTTTGATGTTGATAAGAAGAGCTGGCCTGTGCCGAAAATTTTTAAAATTCTTCAAAAAGAAGGGAAGCTTTCGGAAAAAGAAATGTTTACTACTTTTAATATGGGCATTGGTCTTGTTTTAGTTGTGCGCTCTAAAGATGTTAAAGGTATTCAGAAATTCTTATCTCGTCAGAAAATAAAGAATTGGCAGATTGGCAAAGTAATTAATCATCGCCAAAAGAGGGTTATTTTATGAGAGTTTTAGTCATTGGGTCAGGTGGAAGAGAGCATGCTTTAGTCTGGAAGCTAAAGCAGAGCCCAAAGGTTAAAGAAATCTTCTGTATCCCCGGAAACGGAGGGACAGCCTCGATTGCGAACAGTGCAGATATTAAAGTCGATGATATTGACGGCCTTTGTGATTTCGCATTAAAAGAAAAGATTGATTTAACAGTTGTCGGCCCTGAGATACCTTTGGTGGCGGGATTAGTCGATCATTTCGAAGAAAAAGGTTTAAAAGTTTTTGGGCCAAGCAAAGCGGCTGCTCAGCTTGAAGGGAGCAAGGTTTTTGCAAAAGAGTTTATGCAACGCCGTGAAATTCCAACTGCGGATTTTAAAAGTTTTGAAGATATTAATGAGGCTAAGGCATATTTAAAGGATAAAATTTTTCCTGTCGTTATCAAAGCTGATGGTTTGGCTGCCGGCAAAGGCGTTATCATCTGCAAGGATTTGGAAGAAGGTAATAATGCCTTAGACCAGATTATGGGTGAAAAAGTTTTTCAAGAAGCCGGTAACAAGGTAATTGTTGAAGATTGCCTGGTTGGAGAAGAGGCATCAATTTTAGCGATTAGCGATGGAAATCAATTTATTATTTTAGATTCTTCACAGGATCACAAGCGTATTTTTGATGACGACATGGGTCCTAATACAGGCGGCATGGGGGCATATTCTCCTGCGCCAGTGATTACCAAAGAGCTTTTGGTCACTATTGCTTTAAATATTGTTGCACCAACGATTGAAGGCATGAAGCATGAGGGGGCGCCCTTTAAAGGTGTTTTGTACGCCGGTGTTATGGTTACCAAAGACGGCCCGAAGGTTTTAGAGTTTAATGTGCGTTTTGGCGACCCGGAAACGCAGGTTATTTTACCGAGGCTTCAAGGAGACCTGGCAGATATTTTTCTAGCAGCATGCGATAAAAAATTAAACGATGTTCAATTGACCTGGGATAAGCGTTCTTGTGTTTGTGTTATTATGAGTTCGAGAGGATATCCTGGCCCTTATGAAAAGGGTAAGATTATTGAGGGAATCACCTTGGTCGAAGGCGAGGATGTTGTTTTTCATGCAGGAACTAAAAAAGATGATGGGAACGTCGTAACTTCAGCTGGTCGTGTTTTAGGCGTCACGAGTTTAGGCGATGGCATTGAAGACGCGATTAAGAAAGTTTATATCGCAGTAGAAAAAATTCAGTTTGATGGGTGTTTTTTTAGAAGAGATATTGGCGCAAAGGCTTTAAAAAGAAAACAGGAAGTTTCTGTAAGCTAATAGATCCTAATGCCTTTCAGGCACAGGATTTATAAAGATGTATCCTGATTTTTCGTTTTGCAAAAAACAGGATTAATTTGCACAAATGATTTACGTTATCTATGATTTTCATAAATTATGTGCTTATTAAATGGAGAAGAAATATGAAAAATCCAAAAGTCATCCTTGTCATGGGCAGTGAGTCAGATTGGCCGACAGTCAAGGAAACTGCAAAAATCTTTAAAGATTTCAAAGTGGCCTTTGAGGTTAAAGTGTTATCTGCACACCGCACCCCGAAAGAGACAGCTGAGTATGCAGAAAAGCTTGAGGGGCGTGGGGTAAAAGTGGCGATTGCCGCAGCTGGCGGTGCAGCCGCTTTAGCCGGGGTTGTTGCCGGGCATACGAATTTACCTGTTATCGGTATTCCGATTGAAACATCGTCTTTAAATGGCATGGATTCTCTCTTGTCAACTGTGCAGATGCCGCCAGGAGTTCCGGTAGGAACAGTTGCAATCGGTAAAATGGGGGCTAAAAATGCCGCATATTTAGCCATGAAGATTTTAGCTCTTTCAGATAAAGCGCTTTTGACAAAATTAAAAATTTTTAAAAAACGACAAGCCGATAAAATTAGAAAGATAAAAATTATTCCATGAAGACAAGGCGCATAAAGATTAATCCAAAGCAACTTGATGGGGACAAGCTCTTAGAAGCCGGCCGGATTATTCGTGAGGGCGGACTTGTTATTTTTCCGACGGAAACAGTCTACGGTGTTGCGACAAATTGTGACCACCAAGAGGCCTTGAAGGCTTTACGCAAAATTAAAGGCCGGCCGGATGATAAACCATTTTCGGTTGCTATTGCACATAAAGAAGCAATCGAGGCTTTTTGTGAAAAGCAAGACGTTAAAGTTTATAAAATTATTGATGCTTTTTGGCCGGGACCTTTAACGGTTGTTGTTCCTACCCATGATGGCAAAACAGTGGGGCTTCGCATGCCGGATCATCCGGTTGCCCTTGAATTGATTAATTATGCCGGATGCCCTGTTGCTGCACCTTCGGCAAACAAGCAGGGAGAGACGCCTCCAACGACATGCGATGAGGCTTTAGAGGGTTTAGAAGGCTTGGTTACTTTAGCAATCGACGCTGGTCCTGCGCAAATGAAACGTTCATCGACTGTTGTTGATTTGACTAAGGAACCTTTTGAAATTTTACGTGAAGGCCCGATTAGCCAGCAGGACATTGAAGAGGAAGCTAATAAAAAACACATTCTTTTTGTGTGCACCGGAAACAGTTGCCGTTCGGTTATGGCCGAATACTTTTTGCGCGAGGCTTTGGCTTTAGCCGGAAAAAAGAATATTGAAGTTTGCTCGGGAGGAACAAGCGCTTTTTTAAGCGGTGGCCCAACGCTAGATACTTTAAAAATATTACACAAAGAAGGCATTGATGCTTCGCGTCATCAATCGCGGTGTTTAACTAAAATGATGCTTAAAAAAGCTGACCTTATTCTAACGATGACCTCTATGCATCGTTATCAAGTAGCCAGTTTTGAACCAACTGTTATGAGCCGCACATATCTTTTAAGGGAGTTTGCTAAAGTTTCAGCCGGTGAACATGATTTAGGCGTTCCGGATCCTATGGGTCAAAGCGCGCAGACCTATGAAGAATGCGCAGGCGTTATCAAAGAAGCAGTCGAGAGAATTATGGAGCTAATATGAAGATTTATATCGGAGCAGACCACAGGGGTGTTGCACTAAAGAAAAGAATTGTTGATTTCTTAGGGAAGAAAGGGCTTGATATCGTCGATGTCGGCGCTCATGATAGTAAAGTCTCATGTGATTATCCGAAGTTTTCTTTCCGCGTGGCGCAGAGTGTTGTACAAGATAAAGATGCGCGTGGTATTTTGGTTTGCATGACAGGCATTGGTCATTCCATGGCGGCTAACAGAGTTCGTGGAGCAAGAGCCGCGCTTTGCTATAACAAAAAAGCAGCTCAGCTCTCTCGTGCGCATAACAACGCGAACATTTTAGTTTTAGGGTCTAAGTTTGTAACCCAAAAAGAAATTTTTATGATTTTAAATACATGGTTAAAAACATCTTTTGAGGGTGGACGCCATTTAAGACGTGTTAAGCAAATTGATCAGTTAGGAAAAAAGTGCTGCTGTTAAAAGTAGTAGGATGGGAGTTTATAAGATGGACAATTTAAAGAATGTTGATTCAAAAGTTTATGAGGCTATTCAAAAAGAGATTAGCCGACAAAACAATAGTATTGAGCTTATTGCCTCTGAAAACTTTGTTTCACTAGCGATTTTAGAAGCTCAAGGATCTGTGATGACTAACAAATATGCCGAAGGATATCCGGCTGCACGCTGGTATCATGGATGTGAAAACGTTGACGTTGTTGAACAACTTGCTATTGACCGTGCAAAAGAGCTTTTTGGAGCAGAACACGCTAACGTTCAACCGCATTCCGGTTCGCAAGCTAACATGGCGGTTTATTTGTCTGTACTTCAATCGGGCGACACATTGATGGCTTTAGATTTAGCTTGCGGTGGGCACTTGACTCATGGACATAAAATTAATTTCTCCGGGCGTACATATAAAATTGCAAGCTATGGTGTTGATAAAAAAACCGAGCAGCTTGATTATGCCGAGATTAGAGAGCTAGCGCAAGAAGCCAGGCCAAAGATGATTGTTGCCGGAGCTTCCGCGTATTCACGGACGATAGATTTTGAGAAATTTAGAGAAATTTGCGACGAGGTAGGAGCTTATCTGATGGTTGATATGGCGCACATTGCAGGCCTTGTGGCTGCAGGCTTACATCCTAGTCCTATACCGTATTCAGAATTTGTAACAACAACAACCCACAAAACACTGCGTGGGCCTCGGGGTGGTATGATTTTATGCCGCAAAGATTTTGCTAGAAAGATTGATTCAGCTATTTTTCCTGGTGTCCAGGGCGGGCCTTTGATGCACGTAATTGCTGCCAAAGCAGTCTGTTTTCAAGAGGCATTGAAGAAAGAATTTAAAGACTATCAAGAGCAGATCGTTAAGAATGCTCAAGCGATGTGTGCGACATTAGCTGAAAAAGGTTGCCGTATTGTTGCCGGTGGCACAGATAATCATTTATTTATGGTAGATTTGCGTCCTAAGAAAATAACCGGACGTGACGCTGCCGATGCTTTAGACAAAGTCGGTATCACGGTTAATAAAAATTTGATTCCATATGATACAGAGAAGCCAGCTGTAACAAGCGGAATTCGCATAGGGACTCCGGCTGTTACAACCCGGGGCATGAAAGAACCGGAAATGAAAAAAATCGCTGAATTTATTGATGAGGCAATTACACATAAAGATGATGAAAAAATTTTAAAAGAAGTTAAGGCAAAAGTAGAGAATTTAATAGAAAGATTTCCACTCTATAAAAATTAAGGAATACTTAGTTGAAGTGTCCAGTCTGTAATTACAAAGAAACAAAAGTTGTTGACTCACGGCTTAGTAGCGAAGGCTGTTCGATTCGCCGTCGCCGAGAATGTCTAAAATGTGAAAAGCGTTTTACGACTTACGAATATGTAGAACAGGTGCCTTTGATGGTTGTTAAAAATGATGGCCGTCGCCAGGCTTTTGACCGTAGCAAGATTTTATCGGGTATTGTTAAGGCTTGCGAAAAACGTCCGATTAGCATGGAAAAAATGGAAGAGTTTACTTCTGAGATTGAACGGACTCTTCAGAAGAAATATGATCGTGAAGCTAGCTCTAAAGATGTTGGTGAACTTGTTATGCTTAAGCTTGCCACGCTCGATGATGTCGCCTACGTACGCTTTGCTTCTGTCTATCGCCAGTTTCGCGATGTTAATGAGTTTATGAGCGAGCTTAGCGGTATTCTCGGCAAGGGAAAGGTCAAGAAAAAATGAATTTTGTCGAAGTTGACTTAAGTAAAATTATTATTGATGAAAAGCGACATGATCAGGTTATTGTCCTTAAGGAAAAAAAAGGCGAGCGCCAGCTTCCGATTATGATTGGACTTATGGAAGCCTCTAGCATCAAGATGAAACTTTCAGATTATAAAATGCCGCGACCTTTAACGCATGATTTAGTTTTATCAATCGTCGAGGGGTTAGATGCTAAAATCGAGCGGCTTGTTATCGATAAGCTTATCGATCAAACATTCCATGCTAAGCTTATTTTAAGAACTGAAAAAGGGGATCCTCGAAAAATTGACACTAGGCCCTCTGATGGCGTTGCCATCGCGGTTCGAGCGCAGATTCCTGTTTTCGTAGAAGAAGAAATTCTCAATAACGCGGAAATTCCTAAATTATAAGCGAGTCCGCATTAATGCATTGGCGGACGATCTATCCAGCACAAGCTGGATAATTTGATTTAAATCTTTCTAAATTCTTATGAATCAAAATTGTTTATTTGATCAAACCTCACGATTTCAAATCCTCGAAAAAATAGCCAAGAAACAAAAAGTTAAAATGTTTTTAGTCGGTGGTGCTCTGCGCGACTATGTTTTAGGACGCGAGTGCATAGACTTTGATTTTGCTACAGATAAAAACGCGATTAAAATCGCAAAAAGTTTTGCCAAGAAAATTAAAGGTGCTTTTGTGCTTTTAGATGAAGAACATCAATGCGCTCGCGTGGCCCGGAAAGAAAAGGGCAAGCTGTTTACTTATGATTTTGCGGATTTCCGTGCTAAAACTTTAAAAGGGGATCTTGCACATCGTGATTTTACAGTTAATGCAATTTCAGCTGATATTTGTGATTTGACTAACGCAAAAGCGATCGACAAGCATCTCATTGATCCTTTAGGCGGATTAAAGGATTTAAAAGCAAAGAGAGTCAAGATGGCATCTGCCAAGGCTTTTATCGATGACCCTTTGCGGCTGGTACGAGGTTTTAGCCTTGAAGCTGTTTTGGGGTTTAAGCTTGAGACGAAAACACTAGCACGTATTAAAAAAGACCAAGATCTTTTAGGCGAGTCAGCGCGTGAACGTATCCGCGAGGAACTTTTTAAAATTTTATTAAGCCCGAGAGCTTTTGCGACATTAAAAAAGATGAACAAGATTGGGCTTTTGGAAAAAATTATCCCCCAGATTAACGTCATGTTTCATATGCGTCAGGCTGGAGGGTATCATCATCTTTCTCTTTGGGCACATAGCCTGGAGACATTAAATCAACTGGAGAAGATTTTTAAGGAATTTGAAGGCTATAGCGTTTTAAGTGTTTATTTAAGTGAGCCATTAGCTTTCGGCCATAGCCGTCAAAGCTTGATGAAATTAGCAGCACTTTTGCATGATATTGGGAAACCTGAGACTTATCGTCGGGAAAAAGGTAAGATTTCTTTTCATGGCCATGAGCATGCGGGCCGTCGTATTGTCCGCGACATCGCAAAATTTTTGAAACTCTCTACGCAGGAAAGGACAGCACTTGAGATGTTGACTCTTTATCATCTTCGTCCGGGCTATCTATCGAATTTTAAGAAACCAACGCCAAGAGCGCGTTTTCGATATTTCCGCGATTCAAAGACTGAGGCGATTAGTGTCTTGCTTTTATCCTTAGCAGACCAACGTTCTACGCGCGGACCCATGACAACGGCACAAGACCTTAAGCATCATGAAAAGATTATTCGTGAACTTATTGAAGGCCACTACAACAAGAAAGAAGAGAAAAAAGTTGTACGGCTTTTAACAGGTGATGATTTAATTAAAAAGTTGAAGCTTAAGCCGTCACCTCTTTTTAAGAAAATTTTAGCAAAAGCCGAGGAGGCTCAGGCTTTAGGAAAGATAAAAACTAGGCAAGAGGCGCTAGGGTTAGCTAGAAAAATGGTAAAATAGCAAGGAAATCCCGCGTCGCTGAAAAGCGCTCCTGGGATAAATTCGCACAGTGATTTATGATCGCTGCGCTCCATAAAACAAGTGCTCATTTATGCAATTTCAAGACACTGAAATTCTTATTTCCAAAGACACTTTTGCCAATGTTAAAGCGCAAGCAAAATATGATCTCAACACGCTTGCGCCTCAGCTTCAAAACTTTCCTTTAACAGAACAAGAAAAACAAATTCGCGCTGCTTGCGCACAAAGCTATTTCCAAGCTGATAAAAATAAACACACAACGCTTTGTTTGAATCCGGTTTTTTTAGATGGTTTTCCTCCTTTAGGGCTTACCCGCGTTGTCACGCAATCCATTTATAAATATTTAACTCGTAATAAAAGCCAGCTTGAGAAAATTATTATTTGTGTCGAAAGCCAAGAGCATTTTACGCTTTTTGAAAAAGAAGTTTTCGGATATTTTAATCATTTGATTAAAGGGCTTCGCAATGAACCGTTTGTGACGGTGGACGTGATTATTGAACTTTCTCAAGGCATTGTAATCATCGAAAGAAGCAATCCACCTTTTGGTTGGGCTTTGCCTGGCGGGTTTGTAGATCCTGATGAGAGCTTAGAGATGGCTGTTGTACGTGAGGCCAAAGAAGAGACTAATTTAGACCTTAAGGATTTGCGGCAATTTCATACGTATTCGAAGCCTGACCGCGATCCGCGTTTTCATACTGTTGATACAGTCTTTATCGCTAGAGGTGTCGGAACTCCTCAATCCGGTGATGATGCAAAGAATTTAAAGGTTGTTCCTTATGGTGAGCTTTTAAGAGGAAGCTATGCGTTTGACCACGGGGAGATTATAAAAGAATATTTAAAGCAAAAGGGTCAGGGTTATTAAGTTTTAAGAAGGAAGAAGATGGTAGAGGAAAAAGTAATTCTTAAAGCTGGCATAAAGCTATTTGGGTTTTATTATTTTATGAAGCGTAATGCCTTGGGTATTCTTTTTAGTGCTTGGTGTTATGTTAATGAAAAAGAGTGATGCTTTTTTAAAAGTATTCTTCAAAAGTTAAATTTCTAAGAAAATTAAGATTATCAAATGCCTAAAATAAAAAAAGTTATTATTTTTAACCTGTTAACCGTGGTTGGATTAATTTTTCCTCTCGTTGTTCTTTCTGACCCATCCCCTGATGTCCCCGAAAAAGAAATTACCAAAAACATGACCAAGGCTAATTATTGTGCGGTAGATGACGACTGCCTTTTGGTTCACTACGCATGCCCTTTTGACCGTGGAGCGTATCTTAACAAGGATGAAGCTGATCGGATATCAAAGATGGTCTCTGACTATCTTAAAAAACAGACGGGAATGTGCGTTAGCGATTGCGCAGGGCATGGGGGTTCTCCGGCATGTCGAGACGGAAAATGTGTTCCGAGAATATGTGAGCCGAATAAAGAATATACTAGCGGACATACAGAACGTTGTCTTTGCCCAAAGGGAACTGTCTATTCTTTTTTATCCGTAGGGGTAGGAGCAACAACCTTCAAGTGTGTAGAAAAGCGAAAAGCATTTGCTCCGCGTGATGGAAAAACATTGTTGTTCCTCGGCCAAGATTGGGAAACGATTATTGACTATATGCATGATGTCATTCGGATGCCTTTTGGGTTTACGACATATACATCTATTCAAAACCTTGAAGGCTTAACGAGTGCCGCGGATGCAAGTGGAGGAATTCAAAACGCACGCAGCCTTCTTGTTCGTTATCCAGAGGCAGCTTTGCAGGTTGGGTTATATATGGTCGGTGCACTTGATGGGGTTATCAGAGGGGTTTATGATAAAAACATTGAAAAATTGGCTTCTTGGTTGAAGAAAAATGAAGACACGCCTGTTTATCTAAGAATAGGGTATGAATTTGACCTTCCTCAAAATAAATATGAACCGCAAAAATATATTTTGGCTTATCGATATATTGTTGATAAGCTGAGGGCTGCCGGCATCGAAAACGCATCTTATGTTTGGCATTCTTATGTTGGATTTGTTGAAGGTAGTCGCGAGAGATGGTATCCGGGAGATGATTATGTCGATTGGGTAGCGATATCGTTTTTTGATGCGTTTAATACTTGGGAGATGAAAAGAATTGCTGAGATTGCTAAGAAGCATGATAAGCCTTTTATGATTGCCGAGGCAACGCCACGAGGCCTAGATATCCATCAAGGCGAAAAAACATGGAAGATGTGGTATCAAAAATTATTTTCCTTCATTGACGAATACGATGTTAAGGCCTTGTGCTATATTAATTGCGATTGGGAGAAGATACCAATGTTTAAGGGTCAGGGGTGGGAAAATGCGCGCGTTCAAGATAATGCATTTATTAAGGAAAATTGGTTAAAGAAAATTCGAGGAGAAAGATTTCAACGTGATTTCTTTTTTAGACCTTTGCAAAAAACGCAATAGCTGCCGCAAATATTCGGACAGGTCTGTGCCGGATGAGGCGATCGCGCGCTGCCTTGAGGCAGCGCGCTTAGCACCGTCGACATGCAATTCGCAGCCATGGCGTTTTATTGTGGTTAAAGACCATAAACTAAGCAAGGAGTTTGCGCAAAAGGCCTTTGGTGGAGTTTACAGCATGAATGCTTTTGCTAAAGCTGCGCCTGTTCAGGTTGTCATTGTTACTGAACGCTCAATGTATGCGGCGCACCTTGCAGGAAATTTTCGCGGTGTACAGTATAGTTTAATCGATTTAGGTATTGCCGGTGAGCATTTTTGTCTACAAGCCGCTGAAGAAGGACTAGGGACTTGCTGGCTTGGTTGGTTTGACCAAAAAGTCACAAAAAAAGTTTTAGGTCTTTCAAAAAATGATCGCGTTGATATTATTATTTCTTTAGGTTATCCGCAAGAAGATAATATAAAGGAAAAGAAACGTAAAAATTTAGATGATATGAGTGAGATAAGGTAGTCCCGATGCGCTTCGCGCACGGGATAAATTCGTACAGTGACTTATGTTCGTTGGTGCTCCATAAGATAAGTGCTCATTTAAGATGAGCGAGGTAAGGCAAATTTTAAAATTTTTTAAAATAGGAGGGGATTCATGAGTACATCCGGAAACAACATTCTTTCAATTTTTGAGAGGGCAATTGTCCGTGTTTTAATTTTCTTAATGGTGGCAACTATTTTCTTTGGAACTATTGAGCTGGGTGTCATTCTTCTTACAAAGCTTGTGACCCCGCCTTTATTTTTATTTAACATAGAAAGCATGCTTGATATCTTTGGGTTTTTCTTTATGATTTTAATCGGAATCGAAGTTTTAGAAACAATTAAAGCATATGTTAAAAAAGATCAAGTTCACGTTGAGATTGTATTTTTGGTTGCGATGATCGCGATTGCCCGAAAGGTCATTATTTTACAATTTAATAAAATTAGCCCGGTAGGTTTAATCGGCATTGCAGCTATTATTGTTTCTTTAGCTAGTAGTTATTACATTATTAAAAAAACGCACGCGATTAAAAATTAAAAAAGGCATTTGGGAAAGAAAGTTTTTTAAAAAAAGGCCAGGTGCTTTTCCGTTGACGTTTTTTTATAAAAGAGTATATTAATCCTACTTAAGTTGACCATCCTTAGAAAGGAACGGTATGGCAAAAATTTCTCAATTTATTCAGTTTCTCACCACTGACATTTGGCGCATTCGAGCGAATCGTCTTCCTAAAAGAAAATCATTTTGGATTCAGCAACTCCGTGTTGTTTTGTTGGCCTTTCGCGGCTTCAATGAAGATAAATGCCAGCTTCGTGCATCGGCATTAACATTTTATACCTTGCTTTCCATCGTGCCGGTTTTGGCAATGGCCTTTGGCATTGCCAAGGGATTTGGTTTTGAAAATCTCTTAGAGAAACAGCTTATTTCCCGCATGCCGGGCCAAGAAACAGTGATTTCTCAGATGATTGGCTTTGCCCGAGCATTTTTAGAAAACACCAAAGGCGGAGTCATCGCCGGCATTGGTGTCGGGCTTTTATTTTGGACGGTTATCAAAGTCTTAGGCAACATCGAGACATCTTTTAATGATATTTGGGGAGTTAAAAAAGGAAGGGCGATTGGCCGTAAATTTAGCGACTACCTTTCGATTATGCTGGTTTGTCCTATTCTCTTGATTATGTCAAGCGGCGTAACTGTTTTAATTGCAAGCAAAGTAACGCTGATTTTATCCAAGATAGAATTTTTAGGATTTTTAAGCCCGATTATTATAGCGTCATTAAAAATTTTGCCCTATGGCGTTTTGTGGGTGTTGTTTACTTTTATTTATGTTTTTATGCCTAACACAAAGGTCAATTTTAAAGCTGGGCTTTTAGGTGGAATTATCGGGGGGACTATCTATCAGCTGGTACAATGGGCCTACATTACATTTCAGATTGGCGCTAGCAAGTTTGGCGCGATTTATGGAAGCTTTGCGGCTTTGCCTTTGTTTTTAGTGTGGATGCAAGTGAGCTGGCTCATTGTTTTGTTTGGTGCGGAGGTTTCTTTTGCAAAGCAAAACGTGGAAACCTATGAATTTGAATCGGATTGTCTTAAAGCAAGCCATTCGTTTAAACGGTTGGTCGCATTACGCATAACACAGCTATGTGTTAAAAGTTTTTATGAGGGAGCAGCGCCTTGGACTGCTATAAAGGTTTCACATGCACTTGAAATGCCAATACGTTTAGTTAATCAAATCCTGTTTGAGCTTACGGAAACAGGCGTTTTAGCCGAAGTCAAACAAGACGGAGAATTGTTCGGCTATCATCCGGCCCGGGATATTGAACAATTTACGATTCGTAATGTTTTAAACATGTTGGATCATTATGGAATTGATGATATTCCCGTCGCTTCATCAAAAGAGATGGAAAAGATTTCCAATTCTTTGCAGGAGTTGGCAGGAGAGCTTGAGAGGTCTTCAGGCAATATTAACCTTAAAGATGTCTAGGAGAGGGGGAGAAGCATGAAGAACACAAGCAAAATAGTTTATGGAATTTGCGTTATTGTTATTTTTGTAGCGTTTTTTCTTCCGTGGGTTAACGTGCATTCCGCACCTTTGGGAGGGATTACTAAGCTTATTGCAGGGAAAGAGGCGGGACCTCTGTATATGATCAGCGCCTATCAAGTCCCAATTATGGCTAATGGCCCGGATTCCAGGTTGATGATTAGCGTCATTAAGATTTTTAAACCGCAAATAACTGATGCTGATAAAAAAAGTTGGGCAATTTGGGGTATTCCTCTTTTTGCTGTCCTAATGGGCGCGATAGGGGTTTTGATGAAAGAGAATGAAATTAAAAAATGGGTTTATTTAGCCTTTGGTATTGTTGGATGTGCGATTTTTGCTGTTGCCGTTTTTAAAATTAAGACTACAGATTTGGATAAAATGGTTTTGCAGATTACCATGGGCCGAGGGCTATGGTTAACGCTTTGGGGATTTTTCGTCATGGGCCTTGTAAGCTTTTATAATTTTGGAATGAAGTTTTTAAAAAAGGCTTAAAAATTTTTTCTTGCCAAGAATAGCAAAAAAGAATAAAATAACTTCAATTAACCTAATCATCTTCATGCAAGGAGACTTAGGGGTATGAATGTAGATTTAAAAAATAGATAGAAAATTTAAAGGGCAGAACGTGCACACGTTCTGCCCTTTTTCATGACTTGATCCCGTTTTGGGTGAAAGGAGGAAAAAACGTTATGAATGTCGGCACCCTTAGATGTAAAAGTTTTTAGAGGGGCAACTCTTAGAGTTTTTAAGAATTGCCCCTTTCCTTATAAGGGGAGAGGAAAAGATGAGGTTAAGCAATTACTTATTCCGATGCACTGCGTGCATGGGATAAATTCGGGCAACAAACTTATGATCACTTGCAGCTCCATAAGTTTGGCACTCATTAAAAGACATTTAAAGAAAGGAAGGCCAGCAATGAAAAGATTTATTAACGTGCATAAAGGAGAGGCAACCGCCGGGCGGGGAGAGGTGGTCTTGAAATCTGATATTCAAGATCGTTCTTGTTTTGTTATCGTAGCCCGGGATTCGGCTCATAAAATTGGATGTCTCGCCCATGCCATGTTTTTAAACGGCGGGACTGGTGAAAAAAAAGATGAAGTTTTGGCTAAAGATGCTCGCGAAGCAATTGATAAAATGGTTTCGAATATGACACTTTTAGGTGCGGCTGTTGACAACATAGAAGTTTCTATGGTAGCGGGAGAGAATGTAGAGCATAAAGATAGTGATGTTGAATACGACAGGGAAGTTAACCGTATCCATGAGATTTTAAAAGAACACCAGATTAGATGGAAAGAAAATGATGTTTGCGATTGCGGAAAAAGACATGTTTTATTAGACGTTGAGACCGGGAATATTAATTACGAATAAAAAAGATATTGTATCTATTGTTGAAAAGAAAGGAATTTTAAAATGGAGGCCAAATTTAAACGCGATATTGTATTTGTCGGGCATGCTCATTGCGGAAAAACTTCTCTTGCCGAAAGCATGCTTTTTGCCGCAGGAGCCACTGTCCGCAAAGGGGATGTCCAAAAAGGAAGCACTGTAACCGATTTTAATGAAGACGAGATAGAGCGGCAAAATTCCATTAATTCCGGCTTGATTAAACTTATTTATAATAAGCATCAAATCCAGGGGATTGATACTCCAGGCTATTCGGACTTTGTAGGCGAGACCATTGCCGCGTTGCGTGCTGTGGATGGGGCCATTGTTGTTGTTGATGGATCTCACGGAGTTGAAGTCGGCACCGAGGATGTTTGGCAAAGGCTCGAGGCTTTAAATTTGCCACGCCTTATCTTTATTAATAAGACTGACAAAGAGGATGCAAAAGTCGAAGAGACCATCGCTTCGATCAAAGAGCAGCTCTCGCCTAAGGCCTGCGTTGTTGATATGAACGATCCAAAATTTATTGAGGCTGTTGCCGAGACAGATGATCAGCTCATTGAGAAATATTTTGAGGCGGGGACTCTTTCTGAAAAGGAAGTTAAAGATGCTCTGCATAAGGCTGTATCTAATGGTATTTTCTTTCCGATTGTTAAGGGCAGCGCTCTAAAAGATGAAGGCATCAAAGAGCTTTTGGATGAGATTATTGTTTTTTTGCCGTCGCCTTTAGAGGCTCCGGCAACGCAAGCAAAAATTTCGAATTCTGAAGAAATGAAAGAGATTATACCCTCTGAGGATGGCCCTTTGGCTGCTTTTGTTTTTAAGGCGATTGCTGACCCTCATATTGGTCAACTTTCGATTGCTCGTGTTATTAGCGGAAAATTAAAAGCTAATTCATCTTTTTTTAATTCTAACACTTCGAACAAGGAAACAGTTAGCACTATTAGTATGCTTCAAGGGAGAGAGCAGGTTCATATTCCTGAAGCAGGTTGTGGGGATATTATTGCTATTCCGAAGCTTAAAAAAACGCATGTTAATAATACGATTTGTGATGGAAAAGAGCATTTTATTTTTTCTCCGATTATTTTTCCAGAGCCGTCAATTTCTTCATCAGTTAAGCCTAAAACGCGCGTTGACGAGGAGAAAATAGCAGTAAGCTTGCATCGGCTTTGTGAAGAAGATCCTACTTTTCAAATTCATCGCGATAATGATACCAATGAGTTAATTGTTGCAGGAATGGGAGATTTGCATCTTAAAATTATGATTGATCGCATGAAGAGTCGTTATCATGTGGATGTTGATCTTGGCACGCCTAGAGTTTCTTATCGCGAAACCATTACTCGAAAAGGTGCTGCACGACATAAATATAAAAAGCAATCTGGAGGCCGTGGCCAATATGGAGATGTAGGCCTAGAGATTGAGCCTTTGCCGCATGATGGGCCAGATTTTGAGTTTGTAGATAAAATTTTCGGAGGCGCAATTCCTAAAAATTTTATTCCCTCAGTCGAGAAAGGTGTTCGAAAGGCATTTAAGGAAGGTATCTTAGCTGGTTATCCGATGATGAATGTTCGGGTAAAGGTTGTTGATGGGTCATATCATGATGTTGATTCTTCAGATATGGCGTTTCAACTCGCTGGGGCTATGGCTTTTAGAGATGCGATTAAGACGGCGAGCCCTGTTCTTTTAGAGCCGATTATGGACGTGAGCATTGTTATTCCCGATGAGTTTGTTGGTCAGGTTACCAAGGATGTTAGCTCGCGTAGAGGAAAGATTATGGGTTCAGAAACCCGGGGGAAGAAGCAAATTATTAAAGCACACATGCCGCTCGCGGAGATGTTTAAATATGCTACAGATCTTCGTTCAGCAACGGCAGGCCGTGGTAGTTTTACCATGAGGTTTTTTCATTACGAGAAGGCTCCGGATAAAGTTTCTCAGCAAGTTATTGCCGAAAAACAGCAGGCTAAAAAAGAGTAAGTTTGCTTGGAAAAATAAGGCAAAGCGCTTGAAAATTTAAGCAATTTGCCTTATGCTTGTTTGAACATTCTTGTTTAATTTTAAAGGAAAGGAAAAAAATGGAAGACATTATGCTTAAAGCCCAGGAGTATCTTTTAAGCTATGGGCTTAATTTTATCGCCGCTATTTTAATTTTTGTTATTGGAAAATGGGTAGCTGGTGTTATTTCACGGTTCATCGAGAGTATGATGATTAAAGGCAAAGCAGATAAGACATTAGCTGGATTTGTCCGAAACCTTTCCAGCATGGCTATTTTGGTTTTTGTTATTATTGCTGCGCTTAATAAGCTTGGCGTGGAAACAACATCTATGGTTGCCGTCATTGGTGCCGCGGGTTTAGCTATTGGCTTAGCCTTGCAAGGGTCATTGGCAAATTTTGCTGCCGGCGTTATATTAATCATTTTTAAACCTTTCAAAACCGGCGACCTTATTGAAGCCGGCGGCGCTCTTGGGATTGTTCAAGAAGTGCAAATTTTTAATACGCTTTTAAATACTGTAGACAACCGTCTTGTTATTATTCCGAACGCAAAAGTTACCGGAGACAACATCATTAATTTTACATCTTTACCTAAGCGCCGCGTAGATTTGGTCTTCGGCATCTCGTATAGTGATGATATGAAGCTAGCAAAGGATGCCTTGTTGAAGGTGGCAACCAGTGACCCCCGCGTATTAAAAGACCCTGCTCCGGTGGTTGCTGTTTCTGAGCTTGGGGATAGCTCGGTTAATTTAGTTTGCCGCCCTTGGGTTGCTCCTGCGGATTATTGGGGTGTATATTTTGACGTTATTGAAAAAGGAAAGCTTGCCTTAGAAACTGCCGGATGCACAATTCCATTTCCACAAAACGATGTGCATTTTTATCAAGAAAAGAAGTAAAAAGTTTTATTTTAGGCCCCACAGTATTTCTGCGGGGCCTTACTTCTTTGTTTTGTAGCAATTACATCAGCTAAAAGATAACTTTTGACCGATGTATTTTTCGTACTATAATATATAGAAATTCAAAGCAAAAAGGTGAGGTTCAAAATGAAAAAAATATGTATTTTGTTTTTAGTTTTTTCTTTAACAGCTTTAACAGGCTGCGGTCTTATTGTTAAAGAAGACCAAGACATCAGAACCATTGGCGTTAGAGAGCCTGAGGCTAAAGAGACGCTCGCATTTGTTGATAAAAAAGCCGATGATGAAAAAATGAAAATTTGGCCCTGGGGCAAAATAAGCGAATACGAAGAATAATTTAATTCTTAGGATTATTTAATGGAAGCCTTAAATTCACTTGCTGTTCTTTTAGGTGGTTCATTAGGTTCGGGTATCAATCTTTATATGACAACCGCCGGCTTAGGGATTGCTCACCGTATGCACCTTTTAGCCCTTCCCGGAGAAATGGACGCTCTTGCACATCCTTTGGTTATTGCTGCGGCTATAGGACTTTATGGGATTGAATTTGTCGCTGATAAAATTCCTTTTGTTGATTCAGCCTGGGACAGTATTCACACTTTTATCCGTCCTTTAGGAGGTGCTGCAATGGGATATATGGCTATGGCAAATGTTGGGCCTGTTGGACAAATCCCTATGGCGCTTTTAACCGGGTCTATTGCGATGGATTCTCATCTGACCAAAGCCACAACGCGTGCGGCTATTAATACTTCACCTGAGCCTTTTACTAATTCCATAGCGAGCGTTACGGAAGATGTTTCTGTTGCAGGGCTTATGTATTTGGTTATTGCCCATCCTGTAATTGCCTCGTTAACGGTAATTGCTTTTATTATTTTTTCAATTTGGTTTTTAAGAAAAATGTTTCGTTTCATCCGCAACATTTTCCGTCCTCGCAACCCTAAAGAAATCCGCGCTGAAAGCGGCGCTATGGCGTAACTGGTAATAATGAAAAAAATTTTCTTTACCTATGTTTCTCTAATAATGATTTTATTTTTTGCAGGGACATCTTATGCCCAGCCACTTGAGGCTATCCGTGAAGCTATTTTAGAAGGAGATTATTCTCAGGCTAAAGATCTTAGCGAGCAGTCGCTTGCCAAAAAACTTTCAAGGCAGGAAGAGGAGGAAGTGTTTTATTTTTTAGCTTTAAGTGAGCTTTATTTAGGTGATTATAATAAAGCGCGTGGTACATTTCAGAGAATTGTTGACGGTACAAAAAATATGGATTTATACGACAAGGCCTCGGTTGGTGTTGTCAGCTCGTATTATTTAGACGGAGAATATCGGGAGGCCTTAAAGCGCTGTGACGACCTTCTTAAAGAAAGAGTGGACTCAAATTATTTTAGTTCGATTTATTTAAAAATCGCAAGGATCAACTTAAAGCTTTCCCACTGGGATCCTGCCCGGAGGTATTTAAAGAAAATTCTTAAAGAATTTCCGGATAGCCTTGAAGCCTATAGCGCCAAACAACTTTTAGAAGAAAAGAAATTCTTTGCAGTTCAGGTTGGTGCTTTTTTATACAAAAAGTATGCTAAAGAACTTGTCGGGCGTCTGCGCGAAAAAGGCCAGTATGGCTATATTGTGGAAACAGAAGACAAAGACGGACAAAGATTTTATCGTGTACGCGTTGGTGAATTAACATCTCTTGGTGCTGCTGAGAGCTTAAAAGATAGATTAGCTACCTTAGGATTTCCTACCATTATTTATCCTTAAAGATTTATGAAAAAAAATAAAATTGTTTTTATCGTTGGACCTACCGCGGTTGGAAAGACTGAGGTTGGTTGTCTTCTTGCACAAAAGCTTAAGACAGAGGTTGTCTCTTGTGACGCGATGCAGGTTTATAAGGAAATTTCAATTTTAAGCGGCAAGGCATCGCAAGAAGTCCTCAAGAAAATCAAACATCATTTGATTAATGCGATATCGATAAAAGAAGATTTTGATGTCTTTAATTTTTATCAAAAGACCTTGAGGGTGATTAACGGGTTTTTTAAAAAAGGAATGACGCCTGTTATCGTCGGGGGAAGCGGACTGTATATGTCTATTTTGTTAGATGGCATTTTTCAAGAAAAATCAGAGCGGGACATTGCCTTGCGTAAGAAAATAGAAAAGACGATTCAGGAGAAAGGAAAGTCCTGGGCATTTGAAAAGGTTAAAAAGATTGATCCTAAGATGGTTGTTAAAATTCATCCTAACGATGTCAGACGTATGGTGCGTGTTCTAGAAATTTACGAAATCTATAAAAAGCCAATTTCTGATCTTCATGAAAAACGACAAGGACTCTGGGGCCAACATGACGTCCGCGTTTTTGCTTTAACGCGCAATCGCGAAGAACTTTACGATAGCATCAACAGGCGCGTTGATCAAATGTTTCAAGAGGGTGCTGTTCAAGAGATTGAGCGGTTAGGGCGAAAGAAGCTAAGCCGTACAGCTCAAGGCATTATTGGCGTTAAAGAAATTCAGGCATTTTTAAAAGGCCAAGAAACCGAGGAGCAAACAAAGTATCTCATCAAGCGAAATACGCGTCGTTTTGCCAAACGCCAAATGACATGGTTTCGTAAAGATAAAAGACTAACTTGGATTGAGATAAAAACTAAAGATACGGCAAAGAAAGTTGCCCAGATAATTTTTGCAGAAATAAAAGGAAAAAAGTGACAGAAAGAGTTTTATTAGCGGTTGTAGATTTTAAGCGTCGAGGGGATTGGCTGGCAGATGACGTCGCAGCTGAATGCAGAGAATTGATTGTCGCTTGCGGCGGGGAGGTTGTCGAAACTGTTTTTTGTAGGGCAAAAATACCAACTCCGGATTTTCTTATTGGCCATGGCAAAGCAGAGGAGATTATTGAAATTTGTAAAGCACAGAATATTGATACGGCAATTTTTAGCCATGACCTTAAGGGAAGTCAGCAGAGAAATCTTGAAGAGGCCTTATCGGTTAAAGTCATTGATCGCACGCAGCTAATCTTAGATATTTTTGCACGCCGAGCTAAAAGTCAAGAAGGAAGAATGCAAGTTGAGTTAGCTCAGCTACAGTATCTGTTGCCAAGACTAGCAGGGAAGGGAGTAGAACTTTCCCGTTTAGGTGGTGGCATCGGAACGCTTGGGCCCGGAGAAACAAAACTTGAAGTTGACCGCAGACGCATCAAACAACGTGTTACAAACTTAAAGCGTGAACTTCAAAAAGTTAGTTCTGCTCGCAAGCTTACACGCAAGAAACGTAAAGAGAATCAAGTCCCTCTTATTTCTCTCGTGGGGTATACCAACGCCGGGAAATCAACACTGCTTAATACTTTAACGCAGGCTAAGCGAACCGTTAAAGACGGACTATTTACAACCCTTGACCCGTTATCACGTCAGTATGTTTTGCCTAACAACCAAAAGGTTGTTTTTTCAGATACCGTTGGATTCTTGCATGCGCTTCCGCATGGACTTGTCGAAGCTTTTCATGCAACGCTTGAAGAAGTAGTTGAGGCAGAGCTACTTTTACATATCGTTGATGTAAGCAATCCAAAATTTCGTGATTTCATTGAATCAGTCTCAAATGTTTTGGAGGAAATTCATGCGCAGGAAAAAACAATCATTACGGTTTTTAATAAAATTGATAAGACTGAAGACAAAAAAGAATTTGTTGGCTTGATTGACGGCTTTGAGAATTGTGTTTGTATCTCTGCCGAAACCGGTGAGAACATTGATTTGCTCATTGCAAAAATTATGGAACTTCTTGTTCCTTCTACGGTGGAAGTTGATGTTAAAATTCCAATTACGCGAATGGATTTAGTTAATCTTATTCACAAAGAAGGGGAGATTCACAGTATTGAGTATTCTGAAAAGAGTGTCCATGTTTCCGCAACAGTCCCATCTCGCTTAGCTTCTAAGTTAAAATAAATTTTTTTTGGATATATTTAAAAGAAAAAATGAGAAAAAACGAAAAACTTTTGATATTTTCTTGCCTCTTTTATATATAATATTGATATAAATATGGTTATAACATGTTAATTATAAGGCAGCGCTTTCCCAAAAGGCCTGTTTTGCCCTTGTTTTGGTCTTTTTTAATGCTATACTTTCCAATGCCACGGATAGATCTTTAGATAACATAAAATTTCTGTCTTCTCGAAAAGGTGAGTTCTGCAAACTTTTTTTTCCTTCCTTATTTTTGCAGATCTCGCAAAACTTAAATTTATCAAAATTTAAGCCGCCGAAAGAAGCACACAAACACATTTTAAAAAAAATTATCATGACTCACAAAGGAGCCAAAAATGTATCGACTAAAGCATAAAGTCTATCTTATTTTATTTACGAGCCTTGTTTTTTCTTTGGCGGCGGCTGGTCATTGCTTTGCCGATAATTGGATTGGCAATGAGGGTTTCGAGAATGATTTAAATGCTTGGAATCAGATAGGCGAGAACTGGACGGCGCAAGAAGATGTTGTTTATGCTGGAACTAAATCGGCAGAACAAACTATGCCGGATTATTTGAACCTTGCTGGGTATCATGGATTCGTGACCCAACTTTTCAATTTTACCCCCGGTGAAACAATTTATGCTACTCTTTATGCTAAGACTGAATATTCTATTTCGGCTCAAGCAACAGCGGGTTTGCGGGTTGCTTTTTTGGATACTGATTATAATATTATTGAATCCTATCAAGATTTTATTGGTGGTCAAACAGACTGGACGCAATTATACGTTTCTGCTGATGCTCCTGCAGGAACAGTAAAAGTTGCACTTTACGCATTTACATTTGCTGAAGAAGGGGATTTAAGTGCAATAGGCGGGAAAGCATATTTTGACGAAGCTTTTATGTCGACTGATGAAATTACGCCTCCGCCTGTTGGAGAGTTAGGGAATCCTGGTTTTGAGAATAACCTCAATTCCTGGGACGTCGTAGAACCGCAGCTTATAGAAGAAGAGCCACCGATCCCTGCAACTTGGGACCTTGAAACAAGCACTCCTTATGCTGGTGATTTTTCTGCTAAACAGACTATAAATACTGAGGACATCAACTGGGAGGCGATAGAATATTATGCAGCTTTAAAACAAGATTTTAACACTACCCCTGGAGAAATGTTTTACGCTACAGGATATGCCAAAACAGTTATTGATCCTGCATCCAGCGCTAAGGCTGGAATCGCTATTGATTTTATTGGCATTGACGGCTTCGTTCTTGTGGATCCTGAGACAGGAGAGTCTTTGGGTGAAAGTGATGTTATCGGAGGACAGTCAGACTGGGAAAATCTTTATGTCGCGATAGAAGCTCCTGCCGGGACTGTTAAGGTCCGCTATAGCGTTTTTGTTTTTGCAGAAAAAGACGATACGCTTGCTCAAGGAGGACTTGCCTTCTTTGATGAAAATATCTTTGGCACGGATTATATTGAACCACCTGTTGACGAAGGCCTTTCTAACCCTGGGTTTGAGAATGGGCTTCATGGGTGGGATGTTGTTGAACCATATCTTATCCCCGGAAGTGATGTGACTTGGGATGTTGAAACAAACAATCCTTCTGCTGGCACTTATTCTGCAAAAAATATTATTAACACAGCCGATCTTGATCCCAGTCCTTTAGCTAAAGAATATTTTGCGGCTGTAAAACAAGAGTTTAATGCAACGGTAGGCACGACATTTTATGCCACAGGATATGCTAAAACAACTATTGATCCAGTGTCCAACGCTAAGGCAGGGATTGCTATAGATTTTCTTGACACCCTGGGAGAGGTTATTTTGAATCCTCAGACGGGAGAGTCTTTGGGCGATAGTGATGCTATTGGCGGACAGTCAGATTGGAGAAATCTTTATGTTACAGCAACTGCGCCTGCCGAAACAGTTAAAGTTCGCTACAGCTTTTTCACTTTTGCACAAAAAGGAGATACACTAGCCCAAGACGGAATTACTCTTTTTGACAATGCAGTTTTTGGTACGGATGTTATTCAGCCGCCGGCACTTTCTGCAGAGCTGAGAAATCCAGACTTTGAAAACGGTCTTCATGATTGGGACGTTACGGAAGCTTTTTTGAATCAGCCTAATCCTGCAACATGGGAAGCACAAGATAGCCAGATTTTTTCAGGCACTTTAGCTGCAAAGAATACAATTAACATGGATCTTAACTCTCAATCCGACAGCTATTATGTAGCTTTGGATCAGGAATTTGAGGCGAATCCAGGCGACCCTGTTTATGCAACAGCATGGGCAAAGACAATTTTTAATAATGATTCCTCAGCAGTCGCAGGCTTAAGAATTGGAATTTATAATTCTAGCGGCATTGAAATAAGTTTTTTTCAGGACACCATTAATGGAATCGAAGATTGGTATCAGCTTAAAGTGTCGATAGTCTGTCCTGCAGATACAGCGAAAATAGGTTACACGCTTTTTGTTTGGGCAAATGACGGTGATCCATTAGCAGAAGGTGGCATTGCCTATATCGACAATGCATTTTTAACTTTTGCCTATATTAATCACTTAGGCATGGTTGGGGGAGAGGATTTGTTTCCGCAGGAGATAGCGGTAAATGATTTTTATACAGGCGCTGCTTCCGCGCGTGCTGCGATTCGTTATCTTACGGGAAGTAGCCCATCACAAAATGAAATTTATTACACTTATCACTGGAATGGGCTCGGATACGATATGCTTTCTGAAGAAATCATGACAGCTTTAAATGGAGAAGTTGGATCTCCTTATAATTTTACGGATTGGTATCAGACAAATAACCAAGCCGATGCGATTGCTAACTTTGTGTATTGGGTAGACTTTTTGCCTGCTGGAGGAAGTTATTCTCCTGCACAAGTCCCAGTTAATGGAGGCTTGAATTGGCGAACAGTCCGCGGAATTTCTACAGATATCA
>JAVCDE010000014.1 GCA_030765185.1 Candidatus Aceula meridiana
AGCGTTACCCGCATACAAGCTATCGTAAAAAATGTTCTATATCTCGGTAAGGTAAAATACGCAGGACAAATCTACGACGGCCAACAAAAAGCAATCATCGATGAAAAGACTTTCCAGGATACTCAAGAAAAACTTAAACAAAATCGCGTTGAACGAAAAGTAATAAAAAATACCGAATGCACTGGCTTGCTGACACATCTATTACATTGCAACACATGCAATACAATTATGTTTCATACCTATACGATAAAGAATCAAACACGCAAATATCGATATTACGTCTGCACCAACGCTCAAAAACGTGGATACCATTCATGTCCAAACCGATCGCTTAATGCACAGGCTATAGAGGAAGCTTCGGTAGAGTATCTAAAACGAATATTCTCAGACACAAAAAAATTCAAAGAACACTCCCAAGAGATGGAAGCTCTTCTCTCTCCTATCTGGGATACACTCTATCCAGAAGAAAAACGTAAAGTGCTACGCGCGCTCGTTAAAGAAATTTACTATTCATCTGAAACAAAAAAGCTTGGAATCAAACTTAAAGGTAGCGGCATTAAACTTGAATTTGATATTGATCTAAAGAAAGTGCGTGGATTAAATAAATGGCACAAAGAAAAGGAAATCGAAAATGAACCAAAAATTAGAAGGAATTTAATTCTAGCTTATCAGATACAAAAACTGATGGACGAAGATAAAATACCTAGCATAAAACAAGCGGCTGAATGGCTTAACGTGATCCAGGTTAGATTGGATCAGACTATGAACATGCTACTTTTATCTCCGTCTATTCAAGAAGAAATTATTTTCTCACCAAATAAACGCATTGCAGAAATTCCCGAATATAAACTACGCAATATTGCTAGTGAGGCAGATTGGCAGAAACAAAGCCAATTATGGCAGGAACTACTCACCGATTAATTCAAAGTATTTGCTGTCAAGCATCCTCTTTAACAACAGACACATAACACCAGCTTGTCCATATTTTTCCCAACATCTTCTTGACTAAGCTTTGATTTCCAACTGCTAAATATACTCACTCCAAGTTCAAACTATCTCTTAATTTGATTGTACAAATCAACAATAACATCAAAATCCTTTTTTAATTCGATCAATGTTGGCGAGATCGCTTCTTCCTGCGGATTACTATGTGCGTCTATGTATCCACAAGCTCTCTCGAAGATAGTGACGATATCCCTCTTATTGGAATCTATAAAAGCCCCGTCAATGAGTTCGAAATTTGTTAACATGACGTTCCTTTTATACCTTTTTACGCATTTTTGGAATAAGGAATCTTCAACCAATAACTCGATTGAAGATCGAAGAGCCTCATAACCCTCAATGGCCATAGTGCTTTCGGACACAATTCTATTTTCCTTAGGACAATTTAAGATTTTATTTATTTTCGTTTTATAGCTATTGAAATTTTCTTCGTGCGGCGGGGAATCTCCATAGATGTAGCCTGCATAGTCGATATCAGTGTCGACAGAATAACACTTATACTCAATGTTTTGTCGTCTTCTAGATGCCTTGCTTAACTCTTGCTCAAACCCATAAAAAAATAAAATACTGTGCGTAAAAACAACCACTTGCCTCTCTAGCGATAGATCAATTAGCCTCTTTGCAATTAAAGTTTTTCTCTCATGATCCAAAGAATTTACTGGATCATCAAAAATAACTGGATTCGCCTGTTTTGCGGTGCGCAGCTCTGTAATAAATTCGGCAAGTGAAATAGATTTTTGTTCCCCTTCGCTTAAAATATCTTCCAACTTGTGTCTTCCAACGATTTCCTGCCTTAATTGCGGATTACTATTTGATGTTCCAAAGTTGATATTTACATAATCAGGGCAACAAAAGGCTTTCTTCTCTTCAGTAAAAATAGCATGAAACTCATTCTCAATAATTTCTTGTCTAGCAACTGTAGACTTACTGCTCAGCAACGTAGCATTGAATTGTACCTTTTTTTGATCTAAAATAAATGCCTGTTTAATACCTTCAACATACTCAAGAACTTCGTCTTTGTGTGTTTTTAATATCTTAACGGCCTCGAGGTTTGTCAATTGATCGGAATATTCTTTATGTTTTTCTTCTATGCCCAGCAAACTCTTATTATTGGTATACATATCATATAGCAACTTCATGATTAACTTATTAATTTCCAACAACGATATTTCAAAATCCCTCCCCACATAAGGCGGAAAGCCTTCTTCCTTTGCAGTAATCAAAAAAATATCTTTTAATAAATCAATCGAAGAAGACACATCTGTGTAATACGCGGGTATTGCTTGTGCATTTTTTTCATCCGTTTCAAATGGAGAATAGCGGAAAAAGCTTGGTGTAGAAATTTGGCCAAGTTCATCTTTGTATTTGCTGAGCTTTTCCTTCTTTGCATCAATTTCTTTCTGCAATTCATTACTCAGCAATTTTCGATAAAATTTAATAAGATCAACGGCTTCCGCTCCAAGGGGCTGGTTACAATAAACGCAGACATCTTGATTTTCAGGATAAGCTATTTTACCAAGCTTTATTATGTATTTCTCTGCAGCAGTTAGAAAAGCTTTAAACTCTTCAGATTCATAGAAGCTAATCCCTTTGTTTTCAGCTACCTCAGAGATTGTTTCATTTTGCTGTCTTCTTAAAGAGCTCAGCTCCACTAAAAAATTTACCAGCTTATCATATTTTTCTCTCGACAGGCGACCTTTATTTGTCCATATATTATTATATAGTTCAATTAATTCTTTTCTTTTATTATCTAGATCTTTGTTTTTTGCCTCAAGCAATGGCTTGTTTAATTCTTGTATCTGTTTCTTAAGCGACTCTATTTTTGAATCAACATCACCGAAATCCTCCAAAAACTTATCAAAATCTTCTTTTTTAGACGTTTGAGTAAACCCATTAATAGCTCTATGTGACTCGGTATTTTCCTTTATGTCGGCAAAACAACTTGGCTTTGCTCTCTTCCTCGCGATTTCCTCCTGAGCTCTTTGATGTAATAGATTGATCTCATTTTTGGCAACATTAAAGAAGTGAAAGCCTTCAGGAATAGCTACAAGTTCTCGCCGATCGTTCAAGCTTAAAGTAACGCAAGAATCATTAAAAACAGCAATCTTAGATAAAATATCGCAATCGTCACTCGCACCCCAGATTACAGTTGATTCGCAACCATCAACTTCGTAGCAAATCTCTGCCTTTAATGTATCCTCTTCGTTTTTAAAAACATTGGAAATAATATTGTCTTCTTCATTGCTATAACTGTAACCCATGTTCTTCAATATTCTACAATACCCCGTTTTCCCAGAAGCATTTTTGCCGTATACAACTGTTAAATTCTTTGAAAAGTCTATCTTTTGATTTTTTGCTAGCTTGTTTACACCACAAACGTCGGATATATGCTTTAATAAAAGGCTTCTGCCGTCAAATATTAAACTGAAGTTTGGCTTATTAATAACCGGAGTGGCTAGATTCTCTCCTAATCCTATTTCAGAAAGAAAAATATGATAAACTTCATCCCTTATTTCTTGATTTATTTCTTGGCCAGTAGCAATATGATTTATTAAGCTCTTGGCCCACAAACCGCTGCTTTCCGCCCAGCTCCAAATATACTCTAATGGATGCTTATAATCACTCATTTACTTTTTTTGCGCCTTTTATTCTTAGTTTATAATTTTGTTATTGTATCATGCCTAATCAGAATAATCATGCATAAAAAAACTCGTGGAGCCTATTAAATCAGCTTGACAAGAATTACTCACCTGATATCTCTGTTTACGTTTGACCAACCCCTAGTTAATGCC
>JAVCDE010000028.1 GCA_030765185.1 Candidatus Aceula meridiana
AACTGTGGGACTTCAGAGGGAATAGCGGATAGCAGATAGAACATAGCTGATATTGGGCGGTAAAGAGCGAAATGTGAAAAGTTGGATGAGGATTATCGATGTAGGTTGAAGGATAAAAAGAAGAATCTTGTCCGAGAGAAGCGTTGTAAGTGTAAAGGCCTGTTAAACAATTTGATTTTTTTGTAGGAGTTATTTTTGTGATTCGCATGGCTTGAATAGCGGTCTTGACTATTAGCATACTCTAGAGCATACGACTTACAAGCATGCTAATTTAAGAGAGCTAAAGCATATCTTAAATAATTACCTATCGGTAACTTTAACTTGATTTTCTTTATTTTTATGTTATATTATTACCGAAAGGGAATATTATGATTGAACTTATAAAAAACACAAAGCAATTAGGGCAGATTATTCGTAAGAAACGCAAAGACTTAGGACTAACTCAAAAAGAAGTAAGCGATCTTTGTAATACGGGCAATCGCTTTATTTCTGAACTTGAAAACGGTAAGACAACTGTTCAGTTTGAAAAAGTATTAAAAATTATTAACGCTCTTGGATTGGAAGTTCAAATTGTACAAAAAGGGTTTAAAACATGGAAAAGCTAAACGTCTTTTTTCAAGAGAATACAGTTGGTTTTCTTGAGATTAATGATGATCAGATTTGGAAATTTAAATATTCGCCGAAATGGTTGTCATTTAAAAATAAATTTCCTATATCTATTTCTTTGCCATTACAGGAAAGTGGGTTTTCTCATAAGTTGTCTTTAAGTTTTTTTTCAAATCTTCTTCCTGAGGGTGATGTCCGCGCTCAAGTGGCTGATTATTTTAACATATCACAGGATAATTCTTATGCGCTGCTAAAGGCTATCGGAGGAGATTGTGCTGGAGCCTTGACTGTTTTGCCTGATGGTGAACCTCGAGATCTGCATAATGATTATCGCCTTATTTCTTTAGATGAGATGGATAGCATGATTCAGAACCTTAGCACTAAGCCTATTTTGGTTGCTGATGGTCATATTCGATTATCTCTTGCTGGTGCACAGCAGAAGATTCCTGTTTTTTATAAAGATGAGAAAATAATGCTTCCTTTAAAAAATAGCGTTAGCACACATATTTTTAAGCCTAGCAATTTGCGCTTTCCGGGATTAATTGAGAATGAATTTTTTTGTATGAAATTGGCAAAAAGTATTGGGCTTGATGTTCCCGAGGTCTGTTTACTAAATATTAAAGGCACAAATGGTCTTTTGATTGATCGTTATGATAGGACTTTAATTGATGATAGATGGACTAGAGTGCACCAAGAAGATTTTTGTCAGGCGTTAGGAATAGTTTCGCACAATAAGTATCAATCAGAAGGGGGTCCTTCAGTTGAAGAATGCATTTCTTTGACGAGAGAATTTTCTAGTAATTCAATATCTGATGTGAAACGTTTGATAAATTGGATTTGTTTTAATAGTATTATTGGCAATGCTGATGCTCATGCTAAAAATATTTCTTTTTTGTATAATAACAACGGAATTAAATTAGCACCTTTTTATGATTTAGTGAGCACAGTTGCCTATTCAGGATTATCTAAGCGATTAGCTATGAAAATCGGAGGGGCAAAAGAAATCAATAATATTTACAAGAAAAACTGGATTTTGTTAGCTGAATCAGTTGATCTTAAACCGGATTTAGTTTTACGCTTAAAGAATGAAATGATTGATATGGTTTTAAAGGAAAGCAAGAAATTGAGCAAGGAATTTAAAGGCATGTCAATAATTGATGATATTTGTAAATTGGTAGAAAAAAATGCTTTAAGACTGTCTAAGGAATTGTAAAGGCATTATGGTACATATTTAAGACTTGGTTTGAAACAAATGAATTCTACAATATAAAACTATCATGAGAAAAAATCTTTCTAATAGTTTTTATCAAGAAGTTTTAAAAAAGATTAAAAATGAGATTGTTCAGGGAAGACGAGCCATTGAAGAATCTTATCGTCGACAAGTCTTGCAAACGCATTGGAATATTGGAAAAATTTTAGAAAAGCCATTTAAAATTGAGTTTAGAAATAGTTCGCAGCGTGCGAGTATGGTTGCAAAGCTTGCGGAAGACCTAAATCGTCCGACAAGCTTTTTTTATGATTTATCGAAATTTTACCGTTTTTATCCCTTTGTTCCCGTCACGCCTCTGTCATGGACTCATTATTTAAATCTTATTCGGATTGACGATGAAAAAAAGCGAAAAAAGTTTGAAGATAGGGCGATCAAGGAGTCTCTGCCTGCTCAAAAACTCTACAATTTGATTCTCGCAGAGAAGCTTGAAAAGAAAAAAATCAAAGAGCAATATCAGCTTGAGGTCTTGGCGAAGCCAGGGATGATCCCTTGTGCTCGAGGCAAGCTTTATCGATACCGATGTTTGTTTCGCAAAGATATTCTTTGCGCGAAAGGTCAAGCGCTTGTCGATATGGGATTTGGGTTTTTGCGTACTGTGGATATTCCTGAGTGGAAAAGCAACGGAAGCCCGACGCCTATTCGTTCTTATAAAGATAAAGATGGTTATTTTGTTCGCCGCGCCACGAAGAATCCGGAATATCTTTATACCTATCAGGCAACTGTTTCTCGAGTGATTGACGGGGATACGATTGTGTTGAATATTGATCTGGGATTTGATTCATGGATTGAAGAAAAGCTGCGCTTGCGCGGCATTGATGCGGCTGAAATCTCGTCTGCGTTAGGAATTGAGGCGAAAGCACATGTTAAAAAGATTTGCGAGAAAGTTGATTTTGTCGTTTGCAAAACATATAAGGAAGATAAATACGGCAGATATCTAGCGGATATTTTCTATTCTTTTAAGGAAAAGAATTCGGAGCTTGTGGCGCAAGAAGGGACGTATCTTAATCAAGAGCTTATTGATCAAGGGTATGCCGTGATTTATTGATTGAAGGACGGAGGAAACGCAGATTACTTCTTGACGGGATAAGAACGTGTGATAAAATGGATTGTATAAAAGAGGTATGAAAGTTATTTACAAGGTAACCTATGACACCTAAAAATACATTAAAGACATTAGGCCCAACAGAGCTCAGAATCGTGGCTCGCTTAACGTACGAAAAAAAGACGATTGTTACCGTCGGAGATCTCGATCAATTGTTTAAGCTATCTCCCGAGGATAGAAAGCAAGTTGTTTTTAGGCTTAAAAAGAAAAACATCCTGATGCCGATCAAGCGTGGCGCATATATTTTCTCTCCTCTTGAATCCGGCCCCGAAGGAACAGGGGTGGATGAGCTATTGATCCCACCGCTTTTCTTTCCAAAGAAAAACTATTATGTTGGCTATTCAACCATGTTTAATTACTATGGATTTACTGAGCAGCTTTTTCAAACCGTATACGTCCTTAATCCTTCGCTGCGGATGGAACGCATCATTTGTGGCATTTCTTACAAATTTGTAAGGATTCCGGGAAGTCGTATGTATGGATTCGAAATTATAAAAATAAAAAATGCGGACGTCAATGTTAGCTCGAAAGAACGCACGCTTATCGATCTTCTCTATTTCAACAAGCCTGTTGGCGGGATGATGAGGGCTGTTGAGATCTTTACGAAAATTATTAGCAGTAAACAATGTGATATTAAAAAAGTTGTTGAATATGCATCCCGTTTTCCGAACATTGCAACTCGCAAGCGTATTGGATTGATCCTTGATAAAATAGGAACCCCTGAGGACACCTTAAAGCCGCTTATCAAAAGTGTGAAAAAAACAGCGATAAGCTCGCTTCATGGAACTCGCAAAGGAACATTGAATAAAAGATGGATGGTCATCGTTGGTCCTTTGGCTAACGATTAGGATTCTGCTCAAGAAAAGAGGACTTTTTGCTTCATCACAATAAAGAAGAATTTATAAAAATTCTGGAAAGAGCGGCAAAGAAAAAAGGTTTTTTGTTGCCGCTTATGGAAAAGGATTATTATTTAACGCTCATGCTCTCCCGGGTAAGCGAACTTTCAGAAGATCTTATTTTTAAAGGGGGAACTTGTTTGAACAAGATTTATTATGCCTATTATCGCTTGAGCGAGGATCTTGATTTTAGCATGATGCTCCCTCAGCATGAAGCAACAAGGGGTGAGCGACGTAAATGTATTCAGCCGGTTAAGGATAGGATTGAAAGGCTCGCTCAAGGATGTGGGATGAAGGTTGATCGTATTGATAATCCTGGAAGAAATGAATCTAAGCAGTATGTGTATTATTTGGCTTATCAATCAGCGTTGAGGCCGCTTGAAGCAAAGATAAAGCTTGAAGTTGGCTTAAGATTTAACCCGATTATGCCCGTCGCGCCGCAACCTATTCGGCACGCCTTTGCGCACCCTTTTACCAGAGAGCCTTTGTTTGATGGAGGCACGGTTCAGTGCCTTTCGCTCAATGAAATTGTGAGTGAGAAATTACGGGCCGCGGCAATACGCAAGACTATCGCCCCGCGTGATTTTTATGATCTTGATTTTATTTTTCGAAATGATTTTGTTCTTGGAAAGAAAGAGGTGATGGAACTTTTCAAGAAGAAGCTTGAAGAAGACGGTGGTGATCCTGATTTGAAGAAATACCGTAAGAATTTTGGGCGTACGGATATAGAAATTAAGGATATGCGTTTACGCATTGAGG
>JAVCDE010000003.1 GCA_030765185.1 Candidatus Aceula meridiana
AAAGAGGTGATGGAACTTTTCAAGAAGAAGCTTGAAGAAGACGGTGGTGATCCTGATTTGAAGAAATACCGTAAGAATTTTGGGCGTACGGATATAGAAATTAAGGATATGCGTTTACGCATTGAGGCTGAATTGTTCGATGTTCTCGTACCCAACGAACGTAAAAATTTTGATTTAGATACAGCCCTTAAGCGGATTAACAAGGTTATGGAAGGCGTGAGCGGATAGCTCGTCGCATGTAGTATGTAGGATATAGTTTTTGGAGGGACCCTTCAGGATAAGTTTTAGCAAATAACCGCAAGTCTTTAAATCACCCCTTTAGGATTTCGGCTGATGGCAAGAAAAGGGGTTAACAAAATTGTGCGTACTCGGAAAAAGTATTGACTTTTTCCGAGTATAGATTAGACTTTAAGTATGAAGAAAAGAACCCTTTATAAAGAGATTTGGAGTGAATTGTCCAAGGACAAGCCCATGGTTATGTTGGCCGGGCCACGTCAGTCAGGTAAAACCACATTTGCTCGAGATATCGTCGCAAAGGATTTTACCGACACTATTTATTTTAATTGGGATCTTTCTGCCGATAAAAGTCGGCTTATTGAAGATCCGACTTTCTTTTCCAAAGCGCCTCAAAGCAGCACTTCTTCCCGTCCCCTGGTTATTCTTGACGAGATTCATAAATATCGCGATTGGAAGAATTATCTTAAGGGGGTTTATGATCAGTTTGCGGGAGAGTATCTGTTCTTTGTCACTGGGAGCGGGCGCTTGGAGTTTTCTCGCAAGGCGGGTGATTCGCTTGCCGGCCGCTTCCTTAAGTTCCATATTTTTCCTTTGACGCTTGGCGAACTTTTTTCCCACCGTAGAACACTGCGAGATTTTATCGATGACCCCCTGGAAGGTTTTGACGATATTTCCGCTAAAGCAACAGGGGAGGCATTTCGTTCGCTCTGGGAGTTCAGTGGATTCCCAGAGCCTTTCATAAAGGGAAAAAAAGCATTTTGGTCCAAGTGGTCTGCTTCTTATGGTCAGCAAATCGTTAGGGATGATTTAAGGACGGTCGCAGACATACGTAACCTTGACTTGATCGAAACTCTTTTCGCGCTCGTTCCTTCGCGGGTCGGAAGCCCTCTATCGATGAATAATTTAGCCGGGGATCTTGGAGTTGCTTTTGATACCGTCAAAAACTGGTTATTGCTTTTTGATTCATTTTATCTTACTTTTCGCATCTCTCCATGGACAGCGAAAATATCAAGAAGCATCCTTAAGGAAAAAAAGATATATCTTTTTAATTTTCCAGTTATTGATAATGAAGGCAGCCGCTTTGAGAATTTAGTTGCTCTTGAGCTTCTAAGGGCGGTTGAGACTTGGAATGACCGCGGGCTTGGCCAGTTTACGTTACGCTATCTCAGAAATAAGGATAAGCAGGAAGTAGATTTTCTTTTAGTAGAAAATAATCGTCCATTCCTTCTTGTGGAGACAAAGGTCTCTGACGGAACGCCCACTTCGAGCTTATTGACCTTTCAGGATTTATTAAACATTCCCGCTGTTCAGCTTATCAAGAAAGATGGAGTGAAGAAATTTTTCAAAAATGGCAAGAATAATGTTTTAGTTGTGACAGCTCATCAGTGGCTCTCATCGTTACCTTAAACAATTTAGCCGTTCGCAGAAACGCCCAACCCTATGGCCCTGTTGAGCCGCGAGGCTGGGGGCTAGAAATAAGATTTATCATGACAAAAAATTTTTCCAATAGTTTTATCAAAATGAAAGTTAAGAGATGGTAAAACGAATTTTTGATTTTATTTTAGCTCTGTTTTTAATTGTTTTTTTGAGCATTCCGCTTTTGGTTATTGCTTTATGGATCAAGCTAAGCTCTAAGGGTCCTGCAATATTCTGGACGGATCGCATTGGCATCGATAATACTATTTTTAAGATGACAAAATTTAGGACCATGCAAATCAATACGCCACAAGTGGCGACCCATTTGATGAAAAATCCAAAAGATTATTTGATTCCTGGAGGGGATTTCTTGCGTAAATACAGCTTGGATGAGTTGCCGCAATTATTTAATGTCTTAAAGGGGGAGATGAGCTTTGTTGGGCCGCGGCCTGCATTGTTTAATCAGGATGATCTAAAGGCGCTGCGCACAGAAAAAGATATTCATGTTCTTGTCCCGGGCATTACGGGTTGGGCTCAGGTTAACGGGAGGGACGATCTTCCTATTCCGGTAAAGGTTTCTTTTGACGAGTATTATTTAAAACATCGTTGTTTTTTATTTGACCTTCGTATTCTTTTTTTAACTGTTTTTGGAGTTCTAAAGAAAAAAGGCGTCCAGCACTGAGGGCAACGACAATGAGTTGCTTAAATTATTTCTTAACGTATAATATAATCTTATGAATATTTATATTAAAGGTCTAGTTCTAAAGTTTCGTCGTTTCCTTATCTTGGTTGTCCACTTAATTCTCGCAACCGCTGCGTATATTTTGGCTTATCATCTGCGCTTAGATTTTACGATTAATCACGCGTATTGGGAGATAATCTTTAAGACCTTGCCGTTTCTTCTTGGCATTAAAATGGTCCTATTCTTTTATCATGGCCTTTTTTCCGGCTTGTGGCGATACGCGAGCGTTGATGATGTTTGGAGGATCGCCAAGGCAAATATTTTATCAACGCTAGGCTTTCTTGCCGGATCTGCCTTGTTATTTCCTGCCATCAGAATTCCGCGGTCTGTGATTATTTTAGATTGTATTTTGTGCTTTGGTTTGATGACAGGAATCCGTCTTGCTGTCCGATTGTTTCGAGAAAAATTTCGTCCTTTTTTTATGAAAAATAAGAAAAGAGTTCTTATCGTTGGGGCAGGAGAGGCCGGTGTTTTAGTTTTAAGAGAAGCCCGCAATAATCCTAAAGCTAATATTGAGATTGTTGGCTTTATCGATGATGATCATCATAAAAGAAATCTTCGCGTCCAAGGAATTAGGATTTTAGGAACACGCCATGATATTGAGGCGTTAGTACAGAAGCATGGAATTGATGAAATTATTATTGCGATACCTTCGGCGGTTGGAGGGGTTATCAGGGATATCGTTTCCTATTGTCAAATTTCTTCTGTCAAAATAAGAATTGTGCCTGGCTTGCAAAAGATTTTGAGCGGCGAAACAGAAGTGAAACCTCGAGACATAAGACCTGATGACCTTTTGGGCCGAGAGACTGTTCAGGTTAACGAAGAAGAGATCAGCGCGTATCTGACGGACAAAGTTGTTTTAGTGACTGGCGCAGGGGGGTCTATTGGGTCAGTTTTATGTAAGCAAATTGCAAGGTTTCATCCGAAAGAAATATTGTTATTTGATCATAATGAAAATGATGTTTATTTTTTAACCATTGATTTTCTAAAGAAATATCCGCATGTTAAGCTAACAACGATTATCGGAGACATTAAGGATGTCGGAGTTTTAAAGCATACGCTTTCTCGTTATAAGCCTCAGGTTGTTTTTCATGCCGCTGCGCATAAACATGTTCCCTTGCTTGAAGAAAATCCAGCATCTGCTGTTAAAAATAATGTTTTAGGAACCGGAAATTTAATTTATGCTTCGCATCATTATAAGGTGGAGAGGTTTATCTTAATTTCAACGGATAAGGCCGTTAATCCATCGAGCGTGATGGGGCTTACAAAGCGTGTTGCCGAGATGCTTTTGCAGGCTAAAGCCAAAAAAAGCCAAACAAAGTTTATGGCTGTGCGTTTTGGTAATGTATTAGGATCAGCAGGGAGCATCGTGCCATTGTTTATGAAGCAGATTGAGGAAGGCGGGCCTGTTACGGTAACGCATCCAGAAGCACAGCGGTATTTCATGAGTGTTAACGAAGCGGTTTTGCTGGTTTTGCAGGCAAGCGTTATGGGCCAAGGTGGGGAGGTTTTTGTTTTAGACATGGGAGAGCAAATTAAAATTGTTGATTTGGCGAGGGATCTTATTATTCTTTCTGGTTTTGTTCCGGAAAAAGATATCGAGATTTCTTTTGTTGGGCTTCGCCCAGGAGAAAAATTGAAAGAAGTATTATTTTTAAACAGGGAGCGAGATTCTGCAACGCAATACGATAAAATTTTTGTGGCGCCTCCGGATGAGTTTGATATTCGAAAATTAAAGCAAGAAATCCGTAAGCTTTTATTGTGCGCGCAGAATTATGATTATGCGAAGATTCGTGATTTGCTTAATGAGATTGTTTTGGACGTAAAAAAATAGTAGGGATAACGAATGGTTTTTAAAAAAAAGGTTTTAATTTGAATCGTCAAAAAATTATTACTGTATCAGAAAAAGTTATTGAATACGGATTCTATGGATTAATATTTTTTCTTCCTATATCCAAGGCTTTGATTGAATCCTGTGCAGGGTTTGTTTTTCTTGGGTTTGTTGTTAACAAGGCAATGACTAGGGATTTTACAAGGTTTAAGACAGATGCCAAGATTTTCTGGCTTTTGTTTGCGTTATTTGTTTTTAGCGCACTGTCATTAATTAATAGCGGTCCTTTTTTAGCAAAAGGGTTTAAGGCGTTATTTTTTAAATGGGGAGAGTATTTTTTTCTTTTTATGATTGCCGTCGATCATTTTAAAGATCGAAAATTGATAAAAAGATTTTTTTATGTTTTTGCTTTTATTGTTACGCTCGTTGGCCTTTCGGCTTTGTCTCAGAGGTTTTTAGGCATTGAGTTTTTTAGAGGCCGGCCCCTGATAGGGCTTGCCGTGACGGGACCTTTTAAAAACCCTAATGATTTAGGCGCCTATCTTATTTGTTGTTTTCCGGTCTTAATTTCTTTAGCATATTGGAATTGGAAGTGGAAAAGAAAGGTGACCGCTCCTGTTGTATTTTTTGCGTGCGTTATTTTGTTGGCATCGATTCTTCTGACTATTTCAAGGGGCGCATGGCTTGGGGTTACGATTGGATTTTTGATGATGATTGCCTTTTGTTCGAAAAAAAGACTTCTTTCGTTAGTTTTTGGAATTTTTCTTTGTTTTGTATTTTCGATTCCCTTTTTTAGGAAAGAAATTATTTATTCTTTTGGCCCTGCAGGGGATGGGAATAGGTATGTTATTTGGAACGGTGCCATTGACATGATCAGAGAAAATCCATTCTTGGGCAAGGGCCTTGGGACGTTTATGGATTATTTTGAGAAGTATGTTCCTAATATAGGTATTTTTTATGCACATAATTGTTATTTGCAGATGTGGGCAGAGAGTGGGATTTTTACTTTGCTTGCGTTTTTGTTTTTAGCAGGTTTTGTTGTTTTTCGTGGAGCTCGAATTGCTTTTAAGAATCGAGAGGATGACTTTGGAATTCTTTTAAGCGGCTTGATTGCAGGGATTTCTGGATTTCTGATAGCTAGTTTTTTTGATACACACTTGTATTCGCTGAAGCTGAGTGTTTTATTTTGGGTTATGTTAGGGGTGACCGTTTCTATCGAGAGGGTTCTTTTAGAAAAGAAAGTTTAGAGATGAGCAGAGAAAAGATTATAAAAATAGCAGATAAAATAATTGAATATTCTATATATAGTCTCGTTTTTTTTATTCCTATTTCAATAGCTGGTGTTGGAATTTCTTGTGTTTTTGCTACGATTGCCTTTTTTGTAAAAAAGTCTTTGCATCCTGATTTTTCTTTTATTAAGGATAATAAGTTTGCTTATGTTTTTCTTTCTTTATTTATTATGTTCATGGCTTTATCACTTATTAACAGCGGCCCTTATCTTAGCAAAAGTTTAAGAGCTTTAGGTGGGAAATGGATACAGTATCTTTTTATTTTTATCATTGTTGCAGATACTTTTAGAACGCCAAAGCGGATTAAAAATGTAATTATCTTGGCACTAGGCATGCTAGGATGGGTTACTTTATCCGCATGGTGTCAGAAGTTTTTAGGGTTTGAATTTTTTAGGGGCAGGTCTTTAGTTGGGTTTGCTGTAACAGGGCCTTTTAAGAATCCCAATGATTTTGGGGCGTATCTTGTTTTTTATTTGCTTTTAATTTTAAACGTAAATACTATTAATTTTAGAAATAAAATTTATCGTTTTTTTGCTCTTTTAATTTTATTTTTATCTGGAGGCGCACTTTTACTGGCACTTTCTCGGGGAGCATGGCTTGGATTCTTGCTAGGAGGGTTTTTGTTAGTTGCGATAACGAAGAAATATAAATATATTTTGTCATTCTTAAGTCTTTTTTTTATTAGCGTAGCTTTTTTATCAACAGCAAGGGTGAGGCTAGAGAAGACTTTTTCTCTTGTTTGGAATGCAGTAAGTGCCCAGGCTGGAGGTAGCGCTACAGGTATTTCAGCTGGAGGTGGCGCTGAAGGTAGTGTCATAGGAGATCCCATAAGATTTACTATATGGCAAGGGGCAATAGACATGATTAGAGAGAATCCCTTTTTGGGTAAGGGGCTTGGCACGTTTATGAGTTATTTTGAACAATATTCTCATATCCCTAAAGGCGGTGTTTATTATGCACATAATTGTTATCTTCAGATGGCGGCAGAGAGCGGGATTTTTTCATTTATTTTCTTTCTTTGTTTTGTTGGGTTTATTTTATATCGTGCTGCACGTCTTTCATTTGTCAATCGACAAAAAAGCTTTGGACTTATTTTAGGTGGTTTAACAGCTGGCCTTTTTGGATTCTTGGTGCACAGTACTTTTGATACGCAGCTTTATTCAGTACAGCCTAAGGCGCTTTTTTGGGTGATGCTTGGGCTGACACAAGCAACGTACAGTGTTTTGCTTTGTGATCAAAAGAAGCTCTAAGGGACTCCAAAGAGAAAAGATAGACCAACCTTCGCGCTTAAGGAGAATTTATTTTATTGTTTAGAAAGACTTGGTTTTAGTTGTGAGATTTTATTAATAGGAGAAAAAATGAAAATATTAGACACAGCGATTACAGTTAACGAACTTAAACAGCTGGCACAAAATACTTTTGGCAATTTAATTAAAGCTGTTGTTGATATTGACCGCGGATTAGTTGCTGTTGATGCAGAGCTGCATTCTGATTTAGAGGCCTTGCTTCTAGAGCAGGGATCAGAGCAAAACAGCCTTTGGGGTATTAATTTTTATCCTGAGGTTGAAGGCGATGACTTCTTGGAATTTGATTCTATGATAAATATGCGGCCATCTCAAGGAAATAAAAGCCGAGGTGTTGATTCTGCAGAAATTCGTGGAAAAATTATTGAAATTGTTAATAAATGGATAAAACGATAAAAATGCAACACAAAGAACTTGCCAGGGGGCGCTGGGTTAAGATGTCTTTTTGTGAGCAAATGGCCAATGTTGGCAGCGAAGTTAGCCGCGCGCTCAATTGGCGAAAAAAGGAAAAAGACAGTCTTTCTAAAGAAGCAGTTAATCGGGCGTTGGAATTGCTTGATCTTACTATTGCGTCAGTGCAGAAATATTCTCGCCTGAAAGAGCTTTTTAGGGCAAGAGAAGCCCTTGTTGATTTTTTCTACGGGGTAAATGAATTTTCATCATCGGAAACTTTGTGGCGCAAGTATTTTGATTGTTTTAATTATGCGGCAAGAAAACATTGTTAGGGCTCTACCTTTAAGCGAAGATTTACACGATTAGCAAGAAAGAAGTATTGCTGTTTTGTATTGCTGTTTTGCTGGCGACTTCATTGACAAATCGTTCAGAATATATATAATAAGGCTGATTTTCCGCTTTTATTAAGGCACTATCCGTTTGGAAATTAAAGAGTTAGACGAAAAGGAGTTTTTTAAAATGAACAAAATGACGGTTAAAGATCTAGATGTTAAAGACAAGAAAGTTATTATTCGCGCTGATTTTAATGTTCCTCTAGATAAGGAGCTTAATATCACAGACGACAGGAGAATTCAGGCATCATTGCCTACCATAAAATATGTTTTAGAAAATGGCGCTTCTAAGGTTATTTTAATGAGTCATTTAGGCCGTCCTAAGGGCGAAGGCCCTGAAGATGCCTTTCGGCTTAATCCTGTGGCCAAGCGTCTCGAGGAGCTGTTAGGCCAAAAGGTTTTAAAGCTTGATGATTGCGTTGGCGATGAAGTTAAAGCAGCAGTTGATGGCGCCACAGAAAAGATTATTCTTTTAGAAAATTTAAGATTCCATAAACAAGAAAAGAAAAATGATCCTGAATTTGCTAAACAATTAGCCTCTTTGGCGGATGTTTATGTCAACGATGCTTTTGGAACAGCGCACAGGGCACACGCCTCAGTAGCCGGCATTACAGAATATTTACCGTCGGCGGCAGGATTTCTTTTAGAGAAAGAGATTAAATATTTTGGTCAAGTTATTGAGAATCCACAAAAGCCTTTCGTTGTTATTCTCGGCGGAGCCAAGGTTTCGGATAAAATTCCTTTAGTTGAAAGTCTTATTAAAAAAGCTGATAGTATTTTGATCGGCGGAGGGATGGCATATACATTTTTAAAGGCATTGGGCAAGAATATTGGAAATTCAAAGCTTGAAGCGGATAAAATTGATACGGCGAAAGACCTTTTAGAAAAAGCAAAAGAGGCTGGCGTTCAAATACTACTTTCAGAAGATTACGTTATCGTTGAAGATTTTGATAAGCCGGAAACAAAGAGGATTGTCGACGATATTCCTGACGGATGGGATAGCCTAGATATCGGTCCTAAGACGCGCGAAAGTTTTAAAAAAGTGCTAGCTACCGCTAAAACTGTTGTGTGGAATGGGCCTGTAGGAGTTTTTGAAATTGATGCTTATGCCGACGGAACAAAAGATATTGCTGAGTATCTCGCTACGTTAAAAGATGTCACGATTATCGTTGGCGGCGGAGATTCTGCGGCGGCTGTGGCTAAATTTGGCGTTGAAGATAAAATGACACACATCTCGACCGGGGGAGGAGCTTCGCTAGAGTTTTTAGAAGGCAAAGAGCTTCCTGGGATTGCGGCGTTACAGGATAAAAAATAAATCAAGGAAGTCCCTATTCGGCTGCTGGGACGCAGCCTCACGGGATAAATTCGCGCGGCTGACTTGACGTTGCTTACGCTCCGTAAGTCAGGCGCTCATTTAAGAGGAGATATTCATGGCACGGAAACCAATAATCGCAGGAAACTGGAAATTAAATAAAACAATCAAAGAAGCTCTTGAGCTAGTCGGCGGGATTAAGGAAAAAGTTGCAGACGTTAAGGACGTTGACATTGTCGTTGGTCCTGTTTTTACAGCTCTTTCTGAAGTTGGCAAACTTACTTCTGGGTCAAACATCGGCTTAAGCGCTCAAAATCTTTATTGGGAAGAAGCAGGTGCTTTTACCGGAGAAGTTTCCGCGACATTATTAAAAGATGCTGGATGCCAGTATGTCATTATCGGTCATTCAGAAAGACGTCAGTATTTTAATGAGACCAATGAAACAGTAAATAAAAAGATTAAGGCAGCTTTAGCTCAGGGACTAACACCGATTGTTTGTGTTGGTGAAAATCTTGAAGAGCGAGAAGGCGAAAAGACATTTGATGTTGTTCGTGATCATGTTACAAATTCTCTCAAAGGATTTAGCGCTGATGAAATGAAAAAGATGGTAATCGCTTACGAGCCGGTTTGGGCTATTGGAACAGGTAAGACAGCAACACCGGATCAAGCTCAAGAAGTCCACGCGTTTATTAGAAAACTTTTAAATGAAATGCACGACGAGAGCGTTGCTGAGAGTATTCGTCTTCAATACGGTGGAAGCGTTAAACCTGACAATATTAAAGACCTTATTTCTCAAAAAGATATTGATGGTGCCTTAGTTGGCGGGGCGGGTCTTAAAGTTGATTCATTTGTTGGAATTATCCAGGGATGTTTATCGTAAAAATTAAAGAAGGGGAAAGACAATGTTTACATTCGTTTTAGTTATTCACGTTATTGTTTGTATAGTTCTTGTTTTTATTGTCCTGATGCAATCAGGGCGTGGAGGAGGCTTAACCGATAATTTTTCTGCTGCGGAGTCAATGTTTGGCGCAAAGACCAATACTGTTTTAGTTCGTGCAACAACGACTTTGGCGTTTATTTTTCTTGTGACATCACTTAGCTTGGCCTATTTGTCGTCACAAAAAGAGAAGTCATTGCTGATGAATACGTCTCAGAAAGCTGAGGAAAAAACTTTTGACCCAGATAAGCTTTTTGACGAGGCCGAAAATGTAGAGAAAATAGAGATTAACACACAAGGGGCAAACACGCAAGAGGCAGCGCAACCAGTTGAAGCACCGACACAAAACTAATTCATATTTTTTCTTACCTATTTTCGCAAAAAAGCTACTAATTTTTTTAGTAGCTTTTTTGTGGGTGAGTCTCCGTGCGGTTGCTGCTGAGGATACAAATAAATACGGGGGCCAGCTTGTTTATGCCACGTCCTCTGATCCGCGCTCGTTTAATCCTGTTGTGGCCAAAGAAACTTCAACGACAGCGATTACCGGATACCTTTTTGAGGGCCTGACACGCACCAATGGTGAGACTCTTAAAGTTGAACCTAATCTTGCCTACAAGTGGGATGTCAGCGTTGACGGGCTTTCGTGGACATTTTATATCCGCAAAGATATTGTTTGGTCTGATGGAGCACCTTTTACCGCTGATGATGTTCTTTTTACTTTCAACGATTTAATTTACAACAAAGATATTCCGAGTTCATCGCGTGATATTTTTACGATTGATGGAAAAGAATTTATTGTTAAGAAGATTGATGATTACACGGTTCGTTTTGATCTTCCGATGAAGTTTGCGCCTTTTTTACGCTCTATGGGAACGGGAATTATGCCTAAGCACAAACTTCACGAGTCCGTTAAGAACAATACTTTTAATTTTACCTGGGGCATCGATACGCCCGTCAGCGAGATTGTGGGAACAGGACCTTATCTAATTGATCTTTATCAGCCCGGACAGCGAATTGTGATGAAGGCAAATCCTTTGTATTGGCGTAAGTCTGAACAAGGCGAGAAGCTTCCTTTTATTGAAAAGATTATTTATCTGGTTGTCCAGAGTCCTGATATTGCTCTTTTAAAGTTTTTAGAGGGTGAGGTTGATTCAGTGGGCGTACGTGGGACAGATTACGCTATCCTAAAACCAATGGAGGAGAAAAGAAATTTTAAAATTTATGATATGGGCCCGGGTTTAAGCAGCAATTTTATTGTTTTTAATTTGAATACACGCAAGAATCCTAAAACAGGAAAACCTTTTGTTGACCCTATTAAACTTTCGTGGTTTCAGAACAAAGAGTTCAGGCGGGCTGTCGCGCACGCGATTGATAAAAAACGTATTATTGAGATTACTATGAATGGCCTTGGATATCCGCAGAATGCCGCGGTTAATCCGACGGTAGAGGTTTTTCATAACCCGGACGTTATTAAGTATGAATATGACCTTGATAAAGCAAGGCGAATTTTAGCCAAAGCAGGATTTTTAGATAGAAACGCTGACGGAGTTATTGAAGATAAAAACGGCAACAAGGTGGAATTTAATCTTTTTACAAATGCTAATTCTCAAGAGCGAATTCAAATGGCAGCGATTATTCGTCATGATTTAGAGCAGTTGGGGATGAAGGTGAATTTCTTACCATTAGAGTTTAATAATCTTGTTTCTAAGCTCGTTGGTGCTTATGACTGGGATGCTATGATTATTGGCTTAACCGGAGGCATTGAGCCACATTTTGGAAAGAATGTTTGGGTTTCAGATGGCCAACTCCATTTTTGGAATCCAGGCCAAGAAAGCCCGCAAACAGAATGGGAAAAAAGTATTGATGAGATTTTTACGGAAGCCGTACAGATCCTTGATGACCGTGACCGTGCGCCTTATTATCGCCGCTGGCAGGCAATTGTCGCTGAGGAGCTTCCTTTAATTTATACTGTTTTTAATGCCAACCTTGTCGCTGTGCGAAATAAATTTGAGAATCTAAACCCCACGATTCACGGGGGAGTATTTAACGAACTTGAACAAATCTATATCAAACAACAATATCGCTGATTATGTTTCGCTATATTATTAAAAGAATTCTAATTTCTATTCCGCTTCTTTTAGGGATTTCTCTTTTTACGTTTGTTCTTATTCAGCTAACGCCGGGAAACTTCTTTGACACTTTAAAACTTGATCCTCAAGTTTCCTCTGAAACCATTGCCCATTACGAGAAACTTTACAACTTAGATAAACCGTTATTGCAGCAGTATGGCTATTGGCTTAAAAATGTTCTTCAGCTTAATTTTGGATATTCTTTCTACTACAACTGCCCTGTCGTCAAAATTATTAAAAGTCGTCTTCTTAATACGTTTATCCTTTCGTTTTCGGGCATGTTGCTCACATGGCTTGTAGCCATCCCCTTAGGAATCGTTATGGCTATTAACCGTAATCGATTTTGGGATAGATTTTTATCTTTTGGTGCTTTTATCTTTCTTTCGATTCCGGGTTTCTTTTTAGCGATTTTACTTTTGTATTTTGCTTCGCATTATGGAGGGCTTCCCTTGGGAGGGATGCAGAGCGTTAATTTTGATAATTTTAATATTTTTGAAAAGATTATTGATGTTTTGCGACATCTCGTTATTCCGACCATTGTTATTTCTGTCGGCGCGATTGCTGGTTTGCAGAGAATTATGCGTGGCAATCTTTTAGAGGTTTTGCGTCAGCAATATATTTTGGCGGCACGTGCTAAGGGCCTGCCAGAAAACAAAGTGCTTTATAAGCACGCCCTTCGAAACGCAATCAATCCCATGATTACTCTTTTGGGATATCATCTTTCCGGGCTTTTAAGCGGGGCAGCTATCGTCGAGATTATCTGTAATTGGCCGGGCATTGGTACGGTTATGTTAACTGCCGTCCGCGCTAAGGACCTTTACCTTGTCATGGCGAGTATGCTCATGGGAGGGGTGTTACTATTTTTAGGAAATCTTTTAGCCGACATCATGTTGGCTTGGGTAGACCCACGGATTCGCTATGACTAAGAATGGAGAAAGTTTAAGTCAACTTCAAATGGCTATGGCCACATTCAGAAAGAATGGTTTGGCTATGGGCTGTGTTACGATTCTTGCGATTTTATATTTTAGTGCTATTTTTGCAGATTTTTTGTCTCCGTATCTTTACGACAACGAGGACCGCAACTATTCCTATTGTCCGCCTATGAAAATTCATTTTATTGGCGAGAATGGAAAAATAGAGCGTCCTTTTGTATATCGAATGTATTTTTCTTTTGATGAATTCCATAAAAGAATATACAAAGAAGATAAAACGCAGAAATATCCTTTAGGGTTATTTGTTAAGGGCAAGCCGTATCGATTCTTAGGCTTTATTCCTTTTGACCGCCATTTGTTTGGCGCTCAGAACGGAGGACGCATTCATCTTTGGGGAGCGGATTCCCGAGGGAGAGATCTTTTCTCTAGACTTTTGTGGGGAGGACGTGTTTCACTCTCGATAGGGCTTATTGGCGTTACGATTTCTTTTTTCTTTGGTCTTTTGATAGGAGGCATTTCCGGTTATTACGGTGGAAAGACTGACAATATTATTATGCGTATTTGTGAGATGATTATGATGATCCCATCTTTTTATCTCATGTTAGCTTTGATGGCAACCTTGCCACCGGGATTAAATTCCATCAAGCGGTATATGCTGATGGTAGCTATCTTTTCTTTTATCGGTTGGGCTTCTTTGGCACGCGTTATCCGCGGCATGGCTATGTCATTAAAGTCAAGAGAGTATGTTTTAGCAGCCAAGGCTATGGGCGTTTCGGATATACGCATTATTTTTACACATATTCTGCCGCATACGATGTCGTATTCAATTATTGCGGTTATGCAGTCTGTTCCAGGATACATTATCGCTGAGAGTGGTCTAAGTCTTTTTGGTCTGGGAATTCAAGATCCGTATGCCAGTTGGGGTAATTTACTTTCTGAGGCGATGGGCATTATTCAGATTACATTTGCTCCGTGGATTCTTTTGCCAGGTTTTTTTATTTTCTTAACAATTATTTGTTTTAATATTATTGGGGATGCCTTGCGCGATGCCTTAGATCCTACGCTCAAAGCAGAGGGACGAACATAGATGAAAAATATTCTTTCTGTTAATAATTTAACAATTCAGATCCTTGGGAGTCAAGGCTTTCAGCCGCTTGTTTCTAATATTAATCTTACGCTGCGAGAGCTTGAGGTCGTTGCTTTGGTGGGAGGCTCTGGCGGTGGAAAGACAAGCATCGGGTTTTCCCTTTTGCAGCTTTTGCCCATGGCCATGAAAATTACGCAAGGAGAAATTCTTTTTGAAGGCAGAAACCTTTTGGACCTAACGAATAAACAAATGCAAAGTGTTCGTGGCGGAAAGATTGGGATGGTTTTTCAAGAACCATTAAGTGCGTTTAATCCGGTTTTTAAAGTTGGCAATCAGATTGCAGAAGTTTTAAAATATCATACAAATTTAAGCGCGGGCAAAATCAAGAATAAAGTTCATGAGCTCTTGGATGTTGTTGAGGTTCCTGATCCAAAGCGCGTGGCTCAATATTATCCACACCAGCTAAGCGGAGGTTTGCGTCAACGGGCGATGATTGCTCAAGCGATTGCTGCTTCGCCAAAAGTAATCATTGCTGATGAACCAACTAGCAATCTAGATGTCACCATTCAGGCAAAAATTTTAGAGCTTTTTAAGAAGCTAAAGAAGGAGCTTAATGTTTCGCTTCTTCTCATTACGCATGATTTAGGCGTTGTCCGTTTCTTAGCAGACCGTGTTTTTGTACTACATGGTGGACGTATTGTCGAGGAAGGAAAGGCAGAAGAAATTTTTAATAATCCTAAGGATGAATTTACAAAAACTCTCATAAAGGTAATCGAAGACTAAATGCTTTTAGAATTAAAAAACATCAAGAAATATTTTCCAAGCCATATTGGTTTTTTTGGTAAGGTTTCAAGTTTTGTTAAGGCAGCTGACGGCGTTGATTTGACTATTGTCGAAGGAGAAAATTTTGGCCTTGTTGGAGAATCTGGTTGCGGTAAAACGACTTTAGGTCGCCTAGCAATAAAGCTTTTATTGTGCGATTCCGGGGAGATTATTTTTAAAGGAAGAAATATTGCGAATCTTTCGGCGAAAAAAATGCGTGTTTTTCGCCAAGACATCCAGATGGTTTTTCAGGATCCCTTTACCAGCTTAGACCCACGCTTTACTGTGCGTAATATTCTTTCTGAGGCAATGCAATTTCAAAAAGAAAGCTTGGTTAAGAAAGAAGAAAGAATGAAAGAGCTTCTTCTTGCGGTTAGGCTCCCGGCTGATATTTTAGGCCGGTTTCCGCATGAGTTTAGCGGAGGAGAGCGTCAACGGATTGCCATCGCGCGTGCGCTTTCCATGAATCCAAAACTTCTTATTTTAGATGAAGCGGTTTCGTCTTTAGATGTGCTGGTTCAGGAAGAAATTTTAAATTTACTTTTAGATTTACAACAAAAATTTAATGTGACATACTTTTTTATATCGCACAATTTACGCGTTGTTAAGAAAATTTGTCATAAGGTTGCGGTTATGCTTAATGGAAGAATTGTTGAGAGAGGTCCTTGCGGAGAGATTTTCAGTAATCCTTTGCATCCTTATACTAAACAGCTTTTAAGTGCTGCGATAGAATATAAGGTAGCGTCAAATCAAAAAAATATTGTTCTAAAGGAAAATGCAAAACTTATAGATCAGGGAGGAGGGCATTTTGTCCTTGAAAATTGAACTGAAGCCTAAGATTTTAAAAAAAATAGATTATTTTGTTGGGATGCTCGCCATTGGAATTCTGGCGGGGCTTATTATTTTTTTGTGCAATAGCGAAGTCGGTGCTTTTGATATTTGGTTGCATCTTAAAACCGGTGAGTTTATTGCTCAGCATAATTATATTCCAACGGTCGACATTTTTTCGTGTGCTGTTGGTGGCAATGTGTGGAACAATCACGAGTGGCTTTTTCAGCTGCTTGCACATTTTGTCTTTTCGGCCTTTAGCTATGATGGCCTCATTACAATGCAAGCAAGTGTCATTGCATTAACCATGCTTCTTCTTCTTTTCCTAGGGGATATCCGCGACAAGCAGCTTGGAACGGCGGTATTGTTACTTTGCGTTATGATGGTTTACCGAACCCGCTTTAATATTCGCCCTGATATTTTTAGCCTCCTTTTCTTTACTAGTTATATTTATATTTTATCGCTTTATATCGACCGGCGCTGGTCTCTTTTTGCCTTAGGATTTATTCAAGTCCTCTGGGTCAATACGCACGGATTTTTTATTTTTGGCCCCTTATTCATTTCTATAGGTTTGTTATCAGAGTTTTTAAAAAGACGAGTTAGATTGCCTTGGGAATGGAACAAGGTGGGGCGCCTAGAGGATAAAGAGTATTTTCATCTTAAAATTGCCTTGGGTGTGACTCTTTTGGCTTGTTTGTGCAATCCCCAATTTTTGCGAGGAGCTTTTTATCCTTTTCAAGTTTTGTTTCAGCTGGCAGGAGAATCAAGAGTATTTTTTAGCTACATTATTGAGCTTAGAAAACCGATCTTGTGGAGCAACCTTTTTTCTACAAATCAGGGTTATTTTAAGGCGCTTATTATAATTTCTTTTTACAGTTTTATTGTTAATCGACGGAAGGTTGATATTTCTGCGCTTTTTCTTTGGGTCTTTTTCTTGATCCTTTCGCTACAGGCGTTGCGCAATATGGTCTTTTTTGCTTTTGTGGCATATTTTGTTTGTTTTGCTAATTTTTCACAAGTCAAACTGAAAGATGTTTTACCCATTTCTTTTAAGAGCGAAAAATTTCGTCTTTTGACAATGATACTATTAAAGGTTTTATTAATCGCGTGGATTTTTCGTTTTGGAGATTCTATCTCTAGATCAGCGTATTATGATTTTGATAAATATGAGATGAAAAGTAGCTGGGGAGGGGTAAGCCTTCGCCGCTATCCTGAAAAGGCTGCTGATTTTATTCTTAAGAGCGGTATTAGCGGAAATCTGTTTAATGACTTTAACTCTGGAGCTTATTTGATTGGTCGGTGTTTTCCTCAGGTTAAGGTGTTTATTGATGGTCGGACGGAGCTCTACGGGCCGGAATTTTTCAAGATTTATAAAAAAGTCTGGGAATCAGGAAGTGATGAGTTGAGGGAAGAGGCTCTTGAAAAATATAAAATTACTGCAGCTTTTTTAAATTCGACAGATAAAAAGATTTCGAAAAGTCTTCTAACATTTTTTTATGAAAATGAGCAATGGATTCCGGTCTATTTAAATTATGATGGGATGATTTTCCTAAAGGACATTTCTAAGAATCAAGAAATTATTAAAGAGCATCGATTAGATAGAAAAGGGTATCGATTTAAGAATATTGATTTAAACCGCATTGGCCCCAGAAAAGTTCCGCCATTTAAGCAAATTAAACGTGCGTATACTCTGCAGTCTCTTGACTTAAAAGAAGAAGCGTTAGGTCAAGTTGAGGAAGGTTTGCTGATTTCTCCTGGACATTCAGATTTTTATTACTTGCTAGGTCGATTTTATTTCGAGGACAAGAGCTATGAAGAAGCTTTTGAGAATTTTCGTATTGCGACAATGATTACGCCGAGCGATTCGGAATTTAGATTTTATTTAGCTCTTTCTTATGCCGAGATTAATGATTATGAGAACGCTATTAAGCAATTTGAGTCTTTGATTAAGAATGGTGTCAAGAAGGCAAAGGTATTTGCTGCTTTGGCTAATACGTATGTTCTTGATAACCAGTATGACAAGGCGCTTGAATTTGCACAAAAGGCTTTGGACGTTAATCCGATGTATACTAAAATTTTAAAAGTTGCGGATACATTTTTTGATAAAGAAGAATTTATTTTAGCTCAAAAAATATGCCTAATGACTTTGAAGGTAAATCCTCGGTTAAGTGATGCGTATTATAAGATAGGGCTTTGCCATCAAAAACTTAAGAATAAAGCTGCAGCTAATGAGGTTTTTAGAAGAGGGTTAAAGATTGATCCGACTAATGAGGAAATTAAAAAGCAATTAAAGATCAAATAAAAAGCATTAATCTCTCGCAGGAATTCTCGGGTCTTAGTTAGGTGTTGGTTTCTTTCGGAGGGAGCCTTGTTTTTTGGAGGCTCCACTTGCAAAAAAAGGTACCGTTAAGTATAATAAATTATTATTTAAAACGAATTTGAAAGAGGAAAAAATATGCGTGATATCTTAACATTTATTTTAGCCGGTGGAAAAGGAGAAAGACTGGATCCTTTAACTCGCGATCGCGCCAAGCCTGCTGTGCCTTTTGGTGGGATTTATCGGATTATTGATTTTACTTTGAGTAATTGTATCAACTCAGGCCTACGTCGTATTTTTGTCCTCATCCAATATAAATCATTTTCTTTGCAAAAACATCTTTTAGCAGGGTGGGATGTTTTTTCAAGCCAGCTAGGAGAATTTATTGATGTTATTCCGCCTCAGCAGAGAGTAGGGTCCGACTGGTACCAGGGAACGGCGGATGCAATTTATCAAAATATTTATGCTATTAAAGATTATAATCCGAAGAAAGTTTTGATTCTTTCCGGTGATCATGTTTATCGCATGGATTATGGCCGTGTTTTAAAATTTCATAATGATAAGAAAGCAGATGCTGTTGTCTGTTGCGTTAAAATGCCCAAAAGTTCTTCGATTCACTTTGGTGTCATAGAGGTAGACGCAAAAGGGCGCATTTGTGGATTTCAAGAAAAACCAGAAACGCCTAAGACTATCCCAGGAGACCCTAAGAGTATTTTTGCATCCATGGGTGTTTATCTTTTTGATAGAGAACCGCTTTTGAACGTTCTGAATGAAGATTCCAAAGACGGAGCTTCGGCGCATGATTTTGGGAAAGATATTATTCCTAAAATGATTAAAGAAAAGCAGAAAGTTTATGCATATAATTTTTCTGATGAGAACGGCAAATCCCGCTATTGGCGCGATATTGGAACGCGAGACTCTTATTATGAGGCGAACATGGATTTGCTTAAGCATAGGTCGAATTTTGATATCTTTCGGAAAGCTTGGCCTGTGCGAACCTACCACGAGCAGTATCCTCCAATTAAAGTCTTAGATGACGGCATCGGCAAAGCTGCAAAGTCGCCTCTCATTGTCGATTCTTTTATTTCCGGCGGGTGCGTGATCAAAGGAGCTAAAATTAAAAAGTCTGTTTTGTCTCCCAATGTGCACATCGAAAGCAACGCTGATGTGAGTGGCTCGATTTTCTTAGGAAGTTGTGTAGTGGGGAAAGGAGCAAGGATTAAGAATGCTATCATTGACAAGGAAGTTAATATCCCCCCTAAAACTGAGATTGGCTATAATCTAGAATCTGACCGTGAGCGTTTTGCTGTAACCACATCTGGAATTGTCATTGTTCCTAAAAAAGCTTCATTTAAATAAAGTTTAATAGAAAAAGGAAAAGGGCCGCAAAAATATTTTTGCGGCCCTTTTGTATTATTACAATTAATTATTTTTTGTCTTTTAGTCTGTCCCACCTTGAGGGTGTGAACATTGGGTTTATAGTCGATTCAGCCCGCAGGGTTATTGTCTTTTTTTTGCACAAAAGACCAGAATACATGATTTTTTAAGAAAAAAAATAAAATCAGAACTGCCTTCCACTAAAATTCTTTAGGAAAGGTGCGTACTCTGACTTCCTTAAAGTTCTTAATTAAGAAAAAGTCAATAAACGCGGTTTTTCTTGTCACTTGCCTCGTGCGGACTTGTATCTTTTTTGAGAAAGCGTTTCCCCAGAACCCTCCAAAACCCCTTATATTTGAATATATATAGTTTATACTTTTATAGTCAGGATAGAGGCTATAGATACATATACGAAGAAGGGGAACATGTTTCACTATTACCATAAAAGTCATTTTTCCTTAAAAGTTATTATTTTAGCTGTAATATTTATATTTACAGTTAATACGATTATTCCTTCTCAAGCCATGGCCCAAGGAGTGTTAGGGCTTCCTGTACCTGGGACTATGGTGTCTTTAAGCCCGGCCTTCACACCTACCATTCTTCGTGGAATAAGAGTCTATCCTGACAATTCTCTTAAATTCGACTTTATCGTCGATTCTGGTGATACTGGGCTTAAAGGCACTGCATTAAAGAATGAATCTGAACGTCTTATAAAATATTTCCTTGCTGCTCTAACTATTCCTGAAGATAACCTATGGGTTAACTTATCTCCCCATGAAAAAGATAGAATCATCCCTGATTCTTTAGCCCAAACAGATATGGGCACTGATATGCTCGCTCAAGACTATCTTTTAAAACAAATCACAGCATCTCTAATCTATCCAGAAGATGAACTTGGTAAACAGTTCTGGCAAAAGATCTATAAAAAAGCCTATGAAGAGTATGGCACTACTAAAATCCCGGTAGATACCTTTAACAAAGTCTGGATCATGCCTGAGCATGCTGAAGTCTATGTAAAGGATGATCGAGCCTTCGTAGTTGAATCAAAATTGAAGGTTATGCTGGAAGAGGACTACCTCGCGCTCGAGAAGAGCGCAGAATCCCGAGCAACCAGGAATGCCGCACAATCAAGCCATGCTAACAAGAAAGCTGATAATAAATTAGCCTCTAACATCGTCCGTGAAATTGTTATCCCAGCTCTTGAAAAAGAAGTTAATCAAGGTAAAAATTTCGCTCAATTAAGACAAATCTATAATTCTTTAATCCTAGCCTATTGGTTTAAAAATAACCTTAAAAGTTCTATTGTCAATCAAGTCTATTCTGATCAACAGAAAGTTAAAGGTGTTGATGTTGAAAATGTTTCTCAAGATATTTATAAGCAATATCTAAAATCTTTTGAAAAAGGTGTCTGTGACTTTATTAAGGTGGAATACGATCAATATGCACAAAAGAATATTCCTCGAAAGTATTTCTCGGGAGGGGTAGCTTTTGGCGATGGAGCTAGCAGCGCCATCACCTTTAAGAAAGCCAAAACCCCAGAAGGGCAAAAAGCCGCAAGCGTGATTGGAAAAGTTTTAGGAAATGCAGCATTCGTTATTTTAGTTACAGTAGTGCTAACCATATCTGCTTTCTCAGGCCCACCTCTGAAGGCTAACCAAGAAGTTAGCAACAAAAGTCAAATCCACAATGTAGACTTAGGAAATTTCTCAAGCTTAGAGATTCAAAATAATTCTTTTCCTCTAGATCGATTTTCGAAAGAAGATGATTCCTTGAAAAGCTCAAAAAATAAAAATTCTGAAGTTGTTAATCAGCAAAACATGACCGTTTTTTCTGACTATGAAGAAATCAACAAAAGGTATGGTTTCTCACCTAACAGCAATAGCCTGAAAGCCTTAAAAAAGCTTTCAAGAATGGGGCTTAATGTTTTAAGAGGGGAAAATGAATACAGCAATGGTGTTGCGGCCTGGCAGATTATAGCTCTTTCAAAGGAGCCAGAAGTCGCCGACGCTATTGCACAAGAAGATTTTGAACAATTTTATTACCGTGTTAATGATACAATTTTTGGTGGTAAAGGTTTTCGAAAAATTGAGGATTTGCTCGGCGTTTGTGATCTTTACAATCATTTCTTAAAGCATCAAGACGATAAAGAAATGTTTTATTCTTCTAGATTTAAAGATGCTCTTAATTATGTACGCACAAAGTTTCCTAAATTACAAATTTCCACAGAATCTGCTGTTCATGTTTTAAATTTAGCAAGAAATTTTGACGAAAAAGAAACCAAAAAAATTGTTACTCAATTCGAATCTTCACAAGAGGGCCAAGAGATATTTATAAACGATTTGTTTGTTTTAGATTATTGTAGAATAAATCCTCGCTTTTATCATTTTCTTTTTAACCGAAAAGATCTCGAAAAAGAAGTTTTATCAACTATTTATCGCGAACCTGAAAAAGACCGCGAATCTGGAGTTTGGTATAAAAAGGAGCGGCTTTCTTCAGAAGAAATTAATCAATATCCAACATTATTTCTTTTGCGATCGTTGCTTGTTTATGAGTCCTTAAGAAAAGACAGTGATTTTAAAGACCAGATTATTCGCCAAATTGCAAGAATTTATTATCAAGACCACCAAGATCAGACAACTGAATATGGTGGCTATCTTTCTCTTAAGGACGGAAAAATTCTTTTTAACCTTCAGGCGGGGTATTCGCATTATAACGATACCTTTTCAACAAGAGATATTATGATGCCTATTTTTGCAGATTTTCATCTTCATCCTTTTGATGTCGTTGATGGAGAAATTATTCAAAATTGGTCTGGGCCAAGCGAGGCTGATTTTAAAGTGAGCATCAACGAAAACACCGGACTATCACAAGGGTTTGTTTTCTCAGCTTTTTCTGATCAAGACGATCAGGTCAAAGTTAATATTGATACGTATATTGGAGATTATTTTTTTAAACCGTTCTTTTTTAAGTTTCCTAAAAATCTCAACTTAGACCTTGGAATCATTACCCTTCCCGACAATCAGGATTCTTTTAAGCCTGTAGAGGAATATTCTGGAAAAGATCTTAAAAGGATATGGAAAATTTTAAGAAAATTTATTAAAGAAGAAAATAAACGAGCTCAAAAACCTGAAACTTCTAAAAAATTTGCTGATTTGGAAAAAAAAGCACAAAAGAATCCTGAAGATCTTTTTATTCCAGAAAATCCTTATTATAAAAACTTAGCTGATAGCGTAAAGAGAGCTCCTGAAAAGTACTCAAAAGAAATAATAATGAACTTTTCTGACATCGCACCATTTTTTAAGAATAAAAATAATTTTAGAGAAATCCTGAAAGATGCCATGAATAAATATCCCGAGCTTGCGATAAAATTCTGGGCTTACTCTTATTTTGAAAGCGCGGAACAACCTCAGATCTTACTTGATCTTATTAAAAAAGTTCCCGCATTTGGCCTTCAAAATTTTAATGCACGATTTAGATCAAAAGATCTTCGAGAAGATTTTGCAAGTGGACTCATTGAGATTCTTGAGAATAATCCTGATATTGTTTTTGAATATGCAGACAATATTATTCAACGAAATTCAGACTTTTTTCTAAACAAAGAGACTGGATTTTCTAAAAAACTTAAAGGAAAAACAGAAAATGAAAAAATTTCACTTCTCATTTCTTCACTAAGAATTCTTGCGGGAGCAAAAATGCCTTACGATAAAGAGCATATCAACAATGCTGTTTCTTTGGCTATTGATTTTCAAGAAATTAGTGGCAACGAAATATATTACGATAAAAATACAACAGTTATTAATATCCTAAACGTTGAAGAGCAGTTCCTTAAGGCAGACGCAGAGGAGCTTGCGGAATTAGGCGGAGTTCCTAAAAATAAAATATTTTCCTTTAAAGGGGGAGAAGAGAGCAAAGAAGATGTTATTGAAGCCTTAAAGGCAAGTCAGGGTACACGAGTTATTCTTTTTAATGGACACAATACGCCAATCTTTGAACGAGACGAAGTAGAAGACTATGGAATTGATTGGGAAATTTTATATGATGATTTAGTAGTCAAAAATAACTTTGCAACTGAAGAATATGAACAAATGATACTTATTGAAAATTTAGATAAAATTAAAGAATATTTAAAAACAGTTCATGACCAAGATACATTTAAAAAGATTTCACATTTCTTAGACATAACAGCAAATCGCCTTGCCTTTGATTATGGAGTATATCTAAATTACGAAGAAATAGTAAATGCGCTCGGAGTTTCTGGAGATTTTAGCCAGACACGTCTCATTAACCTTAGTTGTGATTCATATAATCACAACTGGTCTTTTGTTAATTTTTTAAATCAAAATTTTTCTCAAAATCCACAAGTCACAGTTTCTGAGGCCGATAGAGGAGAGCCTGGATCAGGAAAAGAGGCCGATTACTTAAGGTCCATAATAAAAACAGTTAAAGAAGAACGAGGCAACGATCAAGAAAAGAAACCAATTCTTGGGCGACACTTCTTGGCAGCAAAAACAGATGCCGTCCTCTCTAAACAGCATCCTGTTATCTTCTTTTTTCCAGGAAAACAAGTTGTCCGAGACCTATTTGTTAAATATTTTGGTGAAAAAGGCACCGAGTATTACGATGAATTTTACAATAAAAATGATGATATTGACAATCTTCCAGAGGGTGGAATGGAGACAGGGTGGATTTTAAACACCAAACTCAAAAGCCAAAATCCATTATTAGCATTTCAGGTCTCGTTATCTCCGAATAACAGTGTAAACGAAAACAATATTTTATTCGGAAAATTAAATACAGATGTTTTGGATCAAGGAGAGGTTCTTGGAGCAAGCAAGGGAGATACTTTTTATCCTTCTGAATTTTACGACATGACAGCTGCAATGTTTACGGCTGTTTTAAGAAATGAAGATTTAGAAGTCCTTACTGAGAATGGAGGAAAACAACTTTTAGTTGAGCGTGTTGAAGCTCCCCAAAAAGCATCGAGTAGCCAAGCTGCATCTTCTGTTATTCGGAGCGAAGATGGAAAGCTCGAGATTCAAAAGCTTCCAAATTTAAAGCAAGTAAAAGATGCATCAAAAAAATCTATCATTATAAAAGAAAACCAAGGACAACCAAGCCAAGGCCTTGCCCCTATGAAAAGTGAAAAAGAATTCTTGTTTTGTCATGCCATCATTCTTCGCAATAAAACAACCGATAAATATGTATTCTTGCATTTAGCTGATGGATTAAAAGAAACTGGAAGCGAATTCTTAGCCCGAATCAATAATACTCAAACACAAAAAACAACTGAAAATAAAAAATTTGGAGAATTAACTTTTGGAGAACTCTTAGAATCTCTAGGAAAGGGCGAAAAAGAAGCTATTTATCTAGCTCGCAATAAAGCAGAGGCAAAAAAATCAGAAGAATATCTATCAAATAAATTTAATATTAAAACATCACAATTTGTCGAAATCACTGGGAAAAATCTTGTTTCTTGGAATATGATTTTTGAGCCAGAAATAAATGAAATTATTGTCTATGGGGGCAGAGAAGCTTATAGCTTTCAAGCTTTTGCTGAATCTTCAGAAGAAAATGTTAAAAATAGAAGCGCTAAAAAAACTGCATCATCCAAGATTACATCTACAGGTGGTATCGACTTTAATGCTGAAAACATGAACGTTACAACTAAAGGCGATCAAATTAATTTTAATGTTCCAATCGATATGCAAAATATTAGCTCAAGTAGCATTGAAGGTTTTGTGCCGATTATTATTAATATTACTCCTGTGACAAATTTTATAGGTCTTCTAGGCCTTGATGATACGGACAAAAAGGATGCCGAACAGATTAGTTATATATCTGAACTCATAGGAGATAAGCAATCTTGATTAAGAAAAAAGAAACGGTTAAGACATAAAAAGGGCCGCAAAAATATTTTTGCGGCCCTTTTGTCTATAAACTAAAATTTTTATTTGTTTAATGCTTTTTTAAATTTTGCGGTTAAAAGAGGAACAACCTTAAATAAGTCTCCGACAATACCATAGTTGGCAACGGTAAAAATTGGAGCGCTAGAATCTTGGTTGATCGCAATGATGATGTCAGCGGATTGCATTCCAACAAGATGCTGAATTTGCCCGGAGATACCGCAGGCGATATAAATTTTTGGACAAACTGTTTTTCCTGTTTGGCCTACTTGGTGGGAGTAAGGCATCCATCCGGCATCAACGGCTGCACGCGAAGATCCAACAGCCCCTCCTAAAACTTTAGCTAATTCTTCAATAATTTCAAAATTTTCTGGGCTCTTCATGCCACGTCCACCGGAAACAATAATGTTGGCCTCGGCAATATTAATTGTTGAGGTCACTTCTTCGACAATATCTAAAATTTTAGTACGTGATGCCAAAAGCGTTTTTGGGACTTCTTCAACAATAACTTCGCCTTTACGGCTCGTATCAATTTCAGCTTCTTTAAAAACTTTATGACGAACCGTAGCCATTTGAGGACGATGGTTTTTGCTTAAAATTGTAGCCATGATGTTTCCACCAAAAGCTGGTCGTGTTTGAAGCAAGAATTTTTCTTTTTCATCAATATCAAGACCGGTGCAATCTGCGGTTAAGCCTGTATGAAGCTTAACGGCAACACGAGAAATAAGAGAGCGTCCCATAAAAGTGGCACCGCATAAAAATATTTCTGGTCTATGTTTGCGAAGAAGATTGACTAAAACATTTGTGTAAGGCTCATCTAAAAAGTTTTCTAGCTCAGGACTATCAACAACATAGACTTTATTCGCACCACGATGAATAAGCTCTTGAAGATTGTTTTTGATATTATGACCAAGGACAACGCAGCAAACTTCTGTTTTTAATTTTTTAGCAAGCTCTTGAGCTTTTCCTAAAAGTTCGTAAGAAATAGATTGGATAACGCCTTTTTTTTGTTCACCAAAAACCCAGATACCTTTATATTCTTCTAAGTTAGGTGTTTTTCCGCTGTCGCGTTTTAATTCAATGGCATCAAATTTACAAGAATCCACACAAGCGCCGCAAAGCGTACATTTATCAAGATCAATGACAGCTTTTTTGCTGCTCATCTCAATGGCGGCAAAAGGGCATACCTTAACGCATAAGGTGCATCCGGTACATTTATCATTAATTACTTTGATGCTCATGAATTTAACCTATCTTTCAAAGCCTCAACGAGCTTGGTGGCTACATCTTCGGGCTCGCCTTCAAAAACTTCACCCCTGGGCCTTGGAGGAGGTGTAAAGATTTTCGAAACCCACGTCGGCGATCCAGTCAATCCCAAACGAGCTTCGTCAATATCAAGGTCAATCGCCTTCCAGGAAACAATTTCTGCTTTTTTAGCTTTCATGCGGCCTTTAAGAGAAGGGATGCGTGGTTCATTGATTTCTTTAACAACTGTAAAAAGGCAAGGAAGAGAAGTCTTAACGATCTCAAATCCTTCTTCAGTCATGCGTTCGACTTGAGCAGATTTTTCATCGGCTTCTTCAATTTTTTTAACATAAGTAACTTGAGGGATGTCTAATTGTGTGGCAATGCCAGGACCGACTTGAGCCGTATCGCCATCGGATGCCTGCTTTCCGCAAAGGATGATATCAAAGTTTTTAATTTTTTGGATAGCCTTAGCGAGCGTATAGCCTGTAGCGAGTGTATCACTTCCGGCAAAAGCACGGTCACTAACAAGGTAAGCCTCATCACAGCCCATTGAAATAGCTTCACGTAAAGCAGCTTCTGCCTGAGGTGGGCCCATCGTTAAAACAACAGTTTTTCCGCCGAATTTCTCCTTAAGGCGCACACCTTCCTCGATGGCGTATGTGTCAAAAGGATTAATAATTGACTCAACACCTTCGCGGATCAAAGTATTTGTTTCGGGATCAATTCTAACTTGGGTTGTATCAGGAACTTGCTTTATGCAAACAATGATATTCATAATTATATTTTTGATTGTTTGATGAGTTCAAGCGCAATAATATTTCTTTGAATTTGGTTTGTGCCTTCGTAAATTTGAGTTATTTTAGCATCGCGCATATATTTTTCAACAGGATATTCTTTGCAATATCCGTAGCCGCCAAAAATTTGGACAGCATCTACGGTAACTTTCATAGCAACATCCGAGGCATACATTTTGGCCATGGATGATTCTTTAGTGATGCTTTTGACGCCAGCATCAATCTGACGAGCAGAAGCGTATATCAGTGCGCGGGCAGCTTCAATCTCTGTGGCCATATCCGCAAGCATAAACTGAATACCCTGGAAGCTTGAGATGGATTTTCCAAATTGTTTTCTTTCTTGAGAATATTTGAGGGCTGCTTCAAATGCGCCTTGGGCGATTCCAAGAGCTTGAGCCCCGATACCTGGACGAGACTGATCAAAAGTTCTCATAGCTAATAAAAAGCCTTGGCCCTCGCGGCCAATTAAGTTTTCTTTAGGGACCTTACAGTCGGTAAAAATAAGTTCGCGTGTCGAGGACGCGCGAATACCAAGTTTTTCTTCTTTTTTCCCAAAAGTGAACCCTGGAGTGTCTTTATCAACAATAAAGATGCTAGCTCCGCGAGCACCCTTTGCTTTATTGGTCATGGCAACAATGGTATAAATTTCTGCGTCACCACCGTTGGTAATAAAATGCTTTGTTCCGTTTAAGATATAATGATCGCCGTCTTTTTTGGCTGTGGTTTGCATACCAGCGACATCCGATCCTGCGGCTGGTTCGGTAATGCCATAGGCGGCTAGTTTTTTGCCAGAGGCAATATCCGGAAGGTATCTTTCTTTTTGGTCGTCATTTCCAGCGATTAAAATTGGCTCAGCGCCTAGGGCTGTTCCGGCAAAAGCTAGGGCAATCCCAGCACATCCCCGTGAAAGCTCTTCAGCTACGATACAAAGCTCCATCATCCCGCCGCCCATACCGCCGTATTTTTCATCAATATAAACACCGCAGATATCAGAATCAGCTAGGACTTTTACGATATCCCAGGGGAATATTTCTTTTTCATCATATTCAGCAGCAACAGGCTTGATTTTTTCTTCGGTAATTTCACGACAAAGGTCGCGTATCATTACTTGTTCTTCGGTCAAAAGATAATCCATTTTGAGAGCCTCCTGTATATAAATATCTAATATAAAGACGTTTGTGAAACTGAAACATAGTACCACATGCAGACTAAGGAAGGCAATATTTTTTTTAAATTTTCATTCGTTATTTTTAAAATTTAAAAAATATTTTTAGAGTTTCGATGTCTAACTAAAGAATATTTTTTTGTGAATCGGCGGTTGTTGTTACAGTAATTACTTCTGAAATTTATGAAAATTTTTAAAAGATGTTTTTAGGAAAGTGAGACGGTGTGGGTGGCATCTTTAGAGCAAAAACAGGGGCTATTTTTATTGATTTTTCGTCAATATTGGCAATGTAAGAATATGTAAGAATATGTAAAATATGTAATCCTAAAGACTATTATAGAAAAATTATGTAAAAATACTTGACTTAATGCTAATTATGTAATAAATTAGTTTTCGAAGCAAGTTTTTGTTAATAATCTGTTTTATCCGTTTGAAATAATATATATAAAAAAGAAAGAACATATGCCTTTTCAGTCGCTAATGACTATAGAGGAAGTCGCTGGATACCTTAGGGTTAAGAAGCGTACGGTTTATGATTGGGTCAAGAAGGGAAAAATCCCGGCCATCAAAACCGTCGGACAGTGGCGTTTTAAAAAAGAAAGAATTGATCAATGGCTTGAGACACAAAACCAAGGAGGAGGGGCATGGTGAAACTAAACAACCTCGATCTTGAACAAGATCTTCGCGGCCTTATTGCCGAAATTTTAGAATCCGAACCAGATTCTATCGACGGCGATGCAGGCTTTGTTAAGGATCTTGGAATGGACTCAATGATGGCTTTAGAAATTTTAGCTGGCATTGAGAAAAAATACAAAATTGTTATTCCTGAAGATCTACTGCCAAAGTTTACATCTCTTAACGAGACTATCAGGATCGTTGAAGGAATTTTGGCAGGTAAAAAAAATATTTAAACTTAAAGATAATCTTAAGGAAAGGGATTTTGTATGTACTTAAAACGAATTGAAATATTTGGATTTAAATCCTTCGCAGATAAAACTGTACTTAATTTTGAACCCGGAATTACGGCAGTCGTAGGCCCCAACGGTTGCGGCAAGAGTAATGTTTTCGATGCTATTCGCTGGGTTTTAGGCGAACAGAGTATGAAGGAGTTGCGTGGATCGACGAAGGAAGACGTCATTTTTAACGGAACGAGCAAACGACCAGCCCTTAATTTTGCTGAAGTGAGCTTAACTTTTTCTAATGAAAATAAAGTTTTTCCTATTGAGTATGACGAAGTCACTGTTTCTCGCAGGGTTTACCGCTCTGGCGAGAGTGAATACCTCCTTAATAAAACTCAAGTTCGTCTTAAAGATATTTTAGAGCTTTTTATGGGAACCGGTATCGGTGCTGAGGCTTATTCTTTGGTTCAGCAGGGCAGGGTTGACTTGATTGTTAGTGCCCGGCCGGATGACAGGCGCCTTATTTTTGATGAGGCCGCTGGCATCACGAAGTATAAAGCCAAAAAACGCGAAGCTCTTAATAAATTAAAGGATACTGATAATAATCTTCTGCGTAGCAACGACATCATTTTAGAAGTTAAAAAGCAAATTGCCTCTATTGAGCGTCAAGCCAAAAAAGCACAACGCTATAAAGAGGAATATGAACGCTTAAAAATCATGGAGTTTATTTTTGCTGAAGATCAGATAGCCAATCTTGATAAGAACCGGACGGATCTTGAGAGCGCGCTTAGTGAATTTGGTCAGCAAGAGCAAGCCTTACATGACGACCTTACTAGGCTGAATCAAGTCTTAAGTGATGAAAATAAATTGATTGCCGAACTTGATCAAAAAGAAAACGAACTTCATCAAGAAGACATCAAGCTTGAGAATCAAATTGAGATGGAAAATCGCCAGATCAATTTTAATGAAGAGCGCATCACAACAATTGACAGCAACGAAGAGAGAATCAAAGAGCAAAAAAATAAACTGACAGAACAATGCCATAGCCAAGAGGGGAAAATTACTAATCTCCGTGAGGCGTTTGACTTATTGCGCCAAGAAGTTGTTAAGAATACAGAACAACTCGCTTCTCAGCGTTTATGTCTGCAAGAGCTTGAGAGTCAGATTCAATTAACGAAGAATGCTATCAGGCAAGAGGAAGAAGAAATTTTTCAGCTTAGCACTAGCCAGGTTAACTTTAAGAACGAAGTAACCGAGATTATGAAAGATTTTCAGGGAGCCTTAGCGCGTAAACGCCGCTTAGATTTAGAGAATGATAAGGTTATAAACGAAAAGCAGGAAATCGACATTAAGCTTGAGGTTGTTAATCAAGATATCAGCCGATGTCTCGAGGAAATTAATCGTCTGAGAAGTGAAAAAAATACAAAAGACGGCTCTTTAAACGAAACCAAACATCAACTTGCTGATCTTGCGCAGACGATCACAACATTAGAAAATACAATACTGGGCTTGAAATCAAAGCGTGAATTTATTGAAGAAATGCGCGTGCAGTATGAAAACACAACGGATCCAATTTCTTCCGGAAGGTTCATTACTCGCATGCCGCCGCCAGATGGTATTCAAGGAATGATTGGAAGAATTAAAGAGGTTACCAAGCTCGAGGGTGAAAGACGCCGAGCACTTGATGGGCGTTTTACGGACAACCCCAACGAAGAACTTTATGAGATTGTTTGTGAAACTAAGTTTATTGAGCTTGATCCAGAACAAATTACCGCTAAGATTGATGCTCTTGCAGAACAGGTTACTTATAAGAATGAAGAGAAGAGAAATATTCTTATAAAAATTGCAGAACAGGAAAGTGACATCAACCGATTAGGAATTTTAGTTCACGATAAAGAAAAAGAAATGTCCGGGTTTGTTGCCGACAAAAATAATGTTTTGGAAGTCGTGAGCAAGCTTGCCGACGAGCTTACTTTAATCACTCAGGAGATTGTTGAGACAAAGGAAGTTTTAGCCGACTTAAAAGCTAATGAAGATGAACTTAATGAGCGCTTAGCGTCCGTTAACGAAAAGATTGAAAGTTTTAAAGGCACAATTAATCAGCAGCAATCTGATATTGTGGCCAAAACACAAAATCGCGAAGGCATCCTAATCGAGGTTACCCAGCTTGAGACAGAACTTGAATCTTCAAAAGAACAAGAAGAAGGACAGCAAGAAAATTTAAGACTTTTTGAAGGAAGTCTTATTACGACTCGTCAAGAATTGGATCGCATTGAGAGGGAGTCGCAGGAGAGCCATGTTAAACGGCAAGAATATTTGAAATCCAACGAACAAATTCATCTTAAAATTGAGGATTTAAAAATTAAAAGAGATGAGCTTAAAATATGCTTGAATAATTATGAGCAGCAAAAACAGGAAGTTTACACGCGCATTCAAGAGCTTCGCCCAAGAATTGGTGAGGTCGAAAAAGGGCTTGAGGCGGTTAAAGAGCAGTCTCATAATCAAGCACTCAAAAGACAAGAGCTTTCTTTCGGCGAACAGAGTGTTAAGGACAAGCTTTTACAAACTTATAAAATTGATTTTGATGAATTTGCCCGCCCTGAAGAAGAAGGTAGCATTGAATCGCTTGAGGTTTTTGATTTTTCAACACTTAACCCAGATCAAGACCAAGAATTAATTCAGCAGGAAAAAGAAAAGATCGCTTTTAAAGAATTAAAAGAGCGACTTGTTACCATCCGTCCTGAAATTCAGACTGAAGGGCTTGAAGATGAGGTCGAGAGATTAAAGAAGCGATGCGATTCTTATGGCTCGGTCAATTTAGTTGCTATTGATGAACATGAAGAATTAAAGCAGCGTTTCGAATTTTTAACAAAACAACAAACAGACCTTTTAGAAGCCAAACAAAGTTTGATGAATGCGATTACCAAAATTAATCGTACGACCCGTCAACTTTTTGTAGATACCTTTACAAAAGTTAGCGAGGAATTTCGTATTTACTTCCGTATGTTGTTTGGTGGAGGTGAAGCTGATTTAATTTTGGTTGATCCTGAAAATGTTTTAGAGTCCGGCATTGATATTGTGGCTAAGCCACCGGGGAAAAAGCTTCAAAATATTACGCTTTTATCAGGTGGAGAAAAAACCATGGCGGCTATTGCACTTATCTTTGCCGTTTTTAAAGTAAGGCCGTCTCCGTTCTGCGTTCTTGACGAAATTGATGCAGCGCTAGACGAGTCTAATGTCGGCCGCTATAGCTATCTTTTGCAAGAATTCTCAAAGATCGCGCAGTTTATTGTTATCACGCACAACAAAAAGACTATTTCTGCTGCTGATGTTATGTACGGCATCACTATGCAAGAGCGCGGTGTTTCGAAAATTGTGTCCGTTAAGTTATCTGAAGACCAAGAAGAGGTCGGAAGTCGGGAAAAGATTCCTGCCGCCGTCTAAGGGAGGGACTATGGATTCGAGTGAAAAAAGAAGATATCTAAGGTTTAGAATTTTTATGGATGTAGACGTAATAGGCTTTGAAGCAAAGAATTCTTTAAAAGGAACATTAGAAAATATTTCTAGGCAGGGCATTGGTATTATTTTAAAAAAGGGTAAAAAGCCCAAGGGTACTGAAGTTGATTTGAACTTGCATCTTGATTCTCAAAAAAAACCTGTTTCAGCTAGAGGGAGAATTACCTGGATAGAGGAAGAAAGTAATAAAAACCGTCTAGGAGTTGAGATTAAAAGGATTGACAAAGAGGTTCAGGATGATATTCTTGATATAGCTTATCAAGACTGGAAAGCCCAAATTTAAAATTTGTAGGATTTAAGAAATAATGACAGAAAAAAGAGAAAAAATTGGTGATTACCTTTTAAAAAATGGAACTCTTTCGCAGGAGCAGCTTATCCTTGCCTTAGAACATCAAAAAGAAAATGAAAAATTCCTTGGTGAAATTCTTGTTGAAAAAGGATACGTTGCCGAAGAAGAAGTCGCTGCCGTCTTAGCTGAACAATTTAACCTCCCGTTTATTCTTTTAAGTGCTTGCCCCATTGACGATACCCTCAAGAAACTTTTTCCTGTTAACAAAATGAAACAGTGGAAGATTTTTCCCATTAAGCTTGAGGGAGACATCTTAACTGTTGCCGTAACCAATCCTTTAGATATTAAAATGATGCAGGAGCTCAAGTATTTAAGCGGCTATAAACTTGATTTAGCTGTTACAACCTCCAAAGAAATTTTCGATTGCATTCATAAGAATTTTGGGTCTAATGCTAACCTTGAAGAAGCCATTGCAGATGTAAGTTTCCGAAGTCAGTCTCAGGCATTTAATTTAAAGGGAGATATGAAAACCCTTGAAGAGGCTGTTCAAGATGCTCCCATCGTCAAGTTGGTTAACTCTGTTGTTGATGAAGCGATTAAGCAAAATGCTTCGGATATTCATTTTGAGCCACAGAAAGCAGCGCTTCGCATCCGTTATCGTGTCGACGGAGTTTTATATGAGTCTTTCAATGTCCCTAAGGAGCTTCAGCTTCCTGTGATTTCACGTATCAAGATTATCAGCGGTATGGATATTTCAGAAACGCGCCGTCCCCAGGATGGACGCATGAGCTTTGAGATTAACCACAGGTCTTATGATATCCGTACATCGACTTTGCCAGATTCTTTTGGTGAAAAAATTGTTATGCGTATTTTAGATAAAGAAAATATTTTTCTTGAGATTAGAAATTTAGGCCTTAGCGACAAAGAATCTCAGTTTGTAAAGAATCTTATCCAGATTCCTTATGGAATTATTTTGATTACAGGCCCAACCGGAAGCGGAAAAACGACTACGCTTTATTCAATGCTTAACCAGCTTAATGACGAAACGCGTAATATCGTAACAGTGGAAAATCCGACTGAGTATCAGCTAGAAGGGATTAATCAAACAGAAGTTAACGAGAAAGCAGGGTATACGTTTGCGACAGGCATGCGCCATATTTTGCGACAGGACCCTGATGTCATTATGATTGGAGAAATCCGCGACTTGGAAACGGCGGAGATTGCCGTGCAGGCTGCGCTAACAGGGCATTTAGTTCTCTCGACGCTGCATACGAATAATGCCGCCGGTAGTGTCGTGAGGCTTTTAGATATGAACGTAGAACCTTTTTTAATTGGCTCTTCCGTGGTTGGAGTTGTCGCTCAAAGGTTAGTACGCAAGCTATGTCCACACTGCTCAAAGGAAGAGGATATCTCTGTCGAAGTTGAAAAGAGTATTTTAAAATATGTTCCGGATTTCAAAAGTCGTAAATTTGCAAAACCCGTAGGATGCAAGAAGTGCCGGAATATTGGCTATCAAGGGCGGACAGGAATTTTTGAAATGATGAACGTCACCCCTGAGATTAAAGAGATGATTATTAAAAGAGCAACGGAGGCTGAGATTGAAAAGAAAGCTATTGAGCAGGGAATGAGCACGTTGCAGATGAGTGCTATTGAAAAAGCTTCACAAGGCGCAACTTCTCTTGAAGAAGCCATGCGCGTAACCTTTGTTAGGATGGTGTAAGATGCCAAAATTTTTATACAAAGTCAAAGATATAGACGGCAAACTGCTTGTCGGTGCGCTAGAGGCAGAAAATGAAAGATCTGTCAGACATATTATTACTGAGAAGGGTTATTTTGTTATCAACGTTCAGAAAATGAAGAAAACAAAATTAGCTGGATTTGGAAAGCCGGTGAGCATCGATAGCCTCATTCGTTTTACGCATAAACTCAGCGCGATGTTTAAAGCCGGGGTTCCTATTTTGACAGCTTTAAGAATGTTGTGGGAGCAAGGCGAAAACAAGTATCTTCAGATTATTACCAGTGAGATTATTACAGATATTAGTCAGGGTGAATTATTTTCGGATTCGTTGAGAAAGTTTCCTGAGGTCTTTTCTGAGATTTATATTAGTCTTGTTCAGGTTAGTGAAAGCAGCGGGGATTTTCCGCAGGCCTTAGAGCAAATCATTGCACACTTAAACCGTCAGAAAGAGATCAGGCGAAAAGTGCAGAACGCTCTTATGTATCCTATTATTGTTGTTGTTATGATTATTGCTGTTATCATCGCAATGCTAGTGATTGTTATCCCAGTCTTTAAAAAGATATTCTCGGACATCAACGTTGATCTCCCGTTCATCACAAGAATGTTTATTTTCTTGTCTGATAATTTTATTCGTTATTGGTGGGTGGGGTTTGTTATTACAGGAGTATTGGTTTTTGTTTATCGAAAATATAAAAAGACCCCGCGCGGGGCATATAAAATCGATGAATGCAAACTGCGTATTCCAACTATAGGTCAATTAATTTATTACGTTGCACTTTCGAAATTTATTCACTCGTTTTATGCTTTATCCGTTAGCGGTGTTGAAATCTCAAAGACTTTAGCCAGTTCTGCGCGTAGTTGTGCCAACAGGGTATTAGAAGGGAAAATTAGTTCTGCCACAGAATCTATTGTTAAGGGAAAGAGCATTAGTCGGGCACTTCAGGAGGCAGGGTGTCTGCCTGCTTTTTTTGTGCAAATGCTTTCGATTGGGGAGACAAGCGGATCGATACTCAATATGATGAAAATTTTAATGACATTTTTAGATGATGAAATTGATTTTCAGATTAATAAAATTTTTACGATTTTAGGGCCGGCTACGATTATTATTGTCGGGTTTATTGTCTTGTTTGTTTTACTAGCTATTTATTTCCCGATATTTACATTGTGGGGTAATATTGGATAAGATGTAATTTTTTTGAAAATTTTTATGATTTTCTTGAGCAAACAAGGCAAAAAAATGCTATACTAAAATGTTAAACTAAATTAAAAATTATTAACCATTTAAATGAAGGAGGAAATATGATGAAAAGGAAAGGTTTTACATTGGTAGAAATACTCTTTGTTGTAGTCATCGTTGGCATCTTAGTCGCTATTTTGGTGCCAAATGCTTTAAAAGCCGTTGCTGCTGCTAATACAAAAGCATGCGCTGGCAACATTCGTTCGATTGATGCTGCATTTGTGGCTTGCTATGCGGATACGCGCGATTGGGCTAGCTGCGATGACATAGCTGCCTTGGTAACCGGAGGCTACTTAGAAGATACCCCTGTTTGTCCAATTGGTGTAGATTATGCAGCAGACTCAACAAATGGGAGGCGATGTGCCAGGACAGGCCACTTTAGCGCCGGCAACTTCCCGCATACGCACGATGCAGTAGTAGTAGAGTAACATTATTGTAATTCTTTTTAAGGATAACTATGACAATTCTTGAATTAGGATATAAAAAGATACGTTGTCTTGTTTATCAAAAACAAGGAAAAGGTATTGCTATTCAAAAAGCTGAGAGTTTTAATTTTGATAGCGATATCTTTCCAATTCAGGATATAGGGAAAGCGGCGAAGCCGATAAAAGATTTCTGTAAAGAAAAAAGAATATCTACTTCGCCGCTTTCTTTGATTATTTCTCACCCGGGCGTTATTTTTAGGGACCTCACCTTGCCGCCTATGTCGCACAAAGAAATCGAAGCCGTTATTATTAACGACATCGAAAGAGGCCCTCGTTTTTCTTCCAAAAAATACCTTTATACATATTCCGCACACTATATGACGGGTGGCCGTAAAATTCGCGTAGTTTATTTTGTGCTTGAAAAAGAAATTCTTAATAAAGCTATACGGCTTGTGAAGGCAGCAGGATTTTCTTTAAAATCCGTAAGCCTTTGTCCGGCTACACTTTTAGGTTTGCCAGCTGTAAATCCTTTAGATGGCAAAGATTTGATGCTTGTTTATCCTCAAGAAAAAACAACATATGCCGTTATTACTAACGGAAAAGTTTGTCAGGGCATTTATACTATCGACATAGGACTTAAAGATATTTATGACAAAGAAGGCAATCAGATTAAAGAGAAACAGTTTGGCCTCTTCGGCGAAGAAATTCGTCGTACTTTAAAATCGTATGAAACTGCACAACATGCTATTATTTCCGAAGTTATTTTATTTTCTGACAACCAACTAACCGGTGATTTAAGCGAGAAGATAGCTTCTTCCTTGGGTCGCACGGTTAAGGCTCCGCAGCTTCCGGCTCAGGCAAAGATTTCAAGCAAAGTAATTGATGCACCACTCGATGGAACCTATTTTAGCTGTCTAGGAAAAGCCTTAGAGCCCTTAAGGGGAAACCCTTGCTTTAATTTTTTAAAAATTTGGGATTACCGCAAAACTTCAGAATATAAAAATAAAGTTTTATTGTTTGTGGGGATTTATTTAGCGGTGGTAGGGATACTTTTCTTTAAGCCTGTTTCTCAGGTTTATAACAAAGTAAGCGATGAGAACAGGCAAGGAATTGCTCTTATGGCGAAGACTGAAGGGCTAGAGGCTCGAACAAATATTTTAGAACAGCAACGAAAGCAATATCTAGCGACAAAAAATAATTTACTTCGGCAGGCGACAGTGGTTCATAAACTGAAAAAGATATCTTGGTCAGAAGCATTTTTTAAAATTGGTGAAGTTTTACCCGAGGATATCTGGCTGACAAGTTTTGTCTTGGGAAAATCAGGAAGTTTTTACCTTAAGGGAAAAGGCATGACCTTAGATTCTGTTGCTGCTTTTATTCGCGCGTTAAAAAAAGTTGATTTATTCGGTGAGGCAAAATTAAAATCGACGCGGGAAGCCAAAATCGAAGAAGAAATAGTACGTGAATTCGACATAGAATCTTTTGTCATTGTTTCGCCAGACGAAACAGTGGACAAGAAAGAAAAATAATGAAACAAAAAACTTCTCTTAGCGTGACAAAGATGATTGCTGTTGGGATTTGTCTCTTGATTACGGCAGTCGCGATTTTTTCTTTGAAATATTTTAAGGCAAAAAGGCTAAGCCTTCAGGCTGAAAATAAATTTTATCAGCAAAGAAGTGAGACAGCCGAAGAGAGAATAACCCAGCTTGATGTTCTTCTTGGAGAGTATTACGAAGATATTGAAAATTTTGAGAAATTTTTATTTAAGGAAAAGGATATTCCTCTTTTTCTAGAGGACATGTCAGACTCTTCGGAAGAATTTGAAATTGCGGTTAAAAATATTCAAGCCCTTGAAATTAAGGAAGTCGAAGTCGAAAAGGCGCCTCGCACCGCAGAAAAAATTGCTCAAAATCAAAGTAGGAACTCTAATAAAAAAGAACTTGATACGAATATTCTTGTGATGGTTTCAACACCTTTTAAAATTAATATTGAAGGAAAATTTCGTGATGTATTGCAGTTTATTCTTTCAGTTGAAGAAAGCCGACAATTGTTAACGGTTAGTGAGGTAAAGATTAGCTCTCGGAAATATCCTGTTATTCTAGGGGAATTTCGACTAGATCTTTATAGTTTAAGCGGGTTAGAGGAGAAGAAAGCAGAATGAAAAAAAACTTCGCCATCATTTTAGCCTTTATTACAATTAGTTTAGTTTCGACTAGCTGTGATATGAATCCTTTTTCTGCGAAGCAAGAATCTCTTAGGCTTGAAGATGAATCTTTTTATATTCAGGATATTGAATTGGCCAAGGCCCTGGTATGGCCGAAACCAAGAGAGATTTCGTTTGAACGTGATGTTTTTCGTCCGCTTGTTGGAGAAGGTGCTGGATCAGCATCGATAACAGGCAGAACTGGTGAAGAAGGAAACACGCAAGTGGCAGACCTTGATCGATTTGTACTGACTGCAACATTTTTATCAGATAATTCTATTGCCTATATTAAGCCGAAGGATGAAGGTAAGGCGTTTTTTGTTCATGTCGGAGAAAAAATAGGCAGTGCTGTTGTTAAAGAAATCAAGCGCAACGAAGTAATCGTTGAGCTTGAAGGCCAAGAAATATTTTTAAAAATTTTAGGGGGTCAAAAATGATAAAATTAAAATATTTATTCTTTATTTTTCTTGTTATTTTGTTTGCCTTTGCATCCTATCTGCCTGCGGCTTCAGCAGAAGGAAATCGAGGGTTTCTTTATAGTGCTGACGTGAGCACTGACGTGGCTAGTGATGCCGAGATGGCTAGCGATGTCGAGATGGCTAGTGATGCCGACGTGGCTAGCGATGTCGAGATGGCTAGTGATGTCGAGATGGCTAGTGATGCTGATGCGGTTGGCGATGCTGACACGGTTAGCAATACTGACGCGGTCGGCGATGTTGAGGCGTTGACTGCTTCTATCTTAGCGGAACGCGATACTGTTCAAGAAATTCAGGCTGCTTCTTTAAGCGAAGAATATTTAAGGCGAGGAGAAGAAGAAGCTAACAAGCTTGCCATGGAGAGGGTTTCCAAAGAGCCTCAATCAAGGGGGGAAGAGCTTCCCGTTAAGCAAGCTTTTTGGCAAGAGGCAAAAGTAGAAGTTCCTTTAGAAGAAGAGCTTCAGGAAGATGTCCTTGAGGTGGAAGATTTAGACGAGTGGGCAGAAGAAGAAGGTGTTCAAGCGCAGGAGCCTGCTGAAGAAGTTGCTGAAGCCGTTGTTGAAGCTGCTCCTCTTAAAAAGGAAGCTCTTTTTGATTTTATCGCAGAAAATTCTGAAGAGAGAATTTCATTAGATTTTGATAATATAACTTTAGAGGAGGCGCTTCGGGTAGTAGGCGAAGGAAGCAATATTAATATCGTTGTTGACCCCTTGGTAAGAGATAAGAAAATTACTCTTCATTTAAAGGATGTTACAGTTCCTGAAGCTTTAAAATTGGTTTTTCAGTCCTATGATTTATCTTTTTCAAAGACAGGAAATTCGATGTTTGTTTCCACTAAAGATAAAATTATTTCTATGGCATCAATCAATAAGGTTATTCGATTAAAGAATATTAATGCTGATGATGCTCAAAAACTTGTTAAGGATTTAGCTCAATCTGTTACTGCTGACAAAGGAATTAATGCTTTAGTGATTACTGGAACTGAAGCCCAGGTTGCAGAGATCGAGCGTATTTTAGCAGAAATTGATGTGTCTCGCAGACAGGTTTTATTGGTTACACAAATTTTAGAGATTGATAAAGATTCTTTGGAGGAACTCGGTGTGGATTGGTCGGATGAACTTGCATTTTCATTCCAAGAATCTAGATTTGACCCTGATATTGTTGGAACAACGGTCACAGACCCCTTGGATGCTTTTAACATCTATCGCTTCGGCAGAACGCCTATGCAGCTTTCGGCAACAATTAAGATGTTGATTCAAAACAATAAGGCAAAAATTCTTTCAAATCCGAAGATTGCAACTATTAGCGGCGAAGAGGCTAGTATTTTTATAGGGGATAGAGTTCCCTACGAGGTGACAAGAATTTCTGGTGGGGTTTCCAATACTGAAGTCGAGTTTGTTGAAGCTGGCATTCGCTTAAATATTCTTCCTTCAATTATTGAAGAGGACTATGTGGTCGTTAGTGTAAGACCTGAAGTGAGCTTTATCCATTCTTGGCGCGGAGAAAATGATCAGTATCCATGGGTAAGAACCCGTGAAGCCTCTGCAAGTGTTAAGGTTAAAAATGGAGAGCCTTTTGTTGTGGGTGGCTTAATAAGTGAAGAAGAAAAAGAAAATATTTACAAAATTCCTGTGTTGGGAGATATTCCATTCTTGGGGGCGCTTTTTCGATACAAGAACACAACGGTAGATAATAAAGAAATTATTATCACGGTTATTCCACAAATCATGATGGAAGAGCCTCTAACTGCATCAAATATATAGACTTAAGCGAGTTTCCTTGAGCTTCCCACCGCCTTGCTATCGGTATATATATAGTGTATACTTTTAATAACATTTTTATATTTTGGGGGTTTTTATGTCAAGGCAGATATCTTCCGTATATAACAAAAAAGCTTTTACCCTTGTCGAAGTTCTCATCAGCATTGTAATTTTATCAGTCACCTTAACGGCTACTTATTTTTCTTTTTCTGCGCTATCGAAGCAAGAAGTACTTTCCCGTGATCTTCTTACCGCAAAAAATATTTTAACTTCTGAATTTGAAAAAGTTAAGCAAAGAACTTTAAACGAAGAAAACTATTTTGATCAAATCGATGACGAGACTATGGACGGATCGCTAAGTCCTGTTGATGCTGCAGGGTATCCTGCAGGTTTTTTTCAGGAGAAAAAAGTTTTTTTAGGAGTTAATGGCGATCTTAAGAAATTTTTTATTGAAGTCCAGTGGACAGAAAGAGGAAAAAATCATTTGATTAATAATGCGTTTTATTTGGCGCTGCCACCATATGCTCTTCCCGGAAACATTGCGGGAACTATTACAGCAGGGACAGTAGAGCAGTGTGCCGCAGACCAAGGCTCTTCTCTTTCTGATTCTGATGTCCAGATTCTCCAAGGAGGCGGCTTTGAAAATAGTTTTGTTAACACTGATGCAAGCGGATATTATGATTTTAGTTCCTTAGCAGAAGGGTCTTTTATTTTACCTCGTGGAAATGACTATCGTCTACAAGTCTCTAAAACAGGGTACACAATTTATCGAACGCCGCAAGATAGTCTTATTACAGTTAATGCTGGCGAAGAAACAATCCAGAATGCTTGCCTTACACCGGCAGGAAGTGCAACAATTAAAGGATCCGTTGAGGATACTTTGGGGAACCAAATTCTTAATCAAGCTGTTTCCTTGTATCAGGATGGGGAATTTGTTCAAACAGTTTTTAATGGGGTCAATGGATTTTCTTTTAACGTTCCGATTGAAGAACCAAGTGGAGAGAGTTTTTCCTTGATTACAAGTGGCGAAATAGATAATATTACTAATTCGGGCTTTCCTTTTCAACGAGTTAACGGGGATGAATTTTGTGGGCTTATGTGCCCGGCGATGCCAGGGTGGGATTTTAACTATAGTTATCGGGGATGGTCATCTGCCGTGTCTTTAAATGAAACCTACACTCTTGGTTCGGGATATATTACTACGGAGTGTTCGAATCCTTGGGTCGGCAGTGAGGACGCAGACCGCATTTTTGTGCAGCCAGGAGATACAGAAGATCTTGAGAGCATTATCCTTGATCACGTCCCAACAACAACAGTAGCAGGTTTTGTAAGAGAGGGTAGCTCAAGTGGTCCTGGGGTTGCAGGGGCAGCAATTAGCGGTCGGTGGTGGTGGAATGTTAATCTTTATGATAGCGATACGACAGAGGCAGATGGTTCTTATGAACTTGATACTCCAGCGATTCAAGAGCTTTTTCCAGACACTTATTCGTATCATTACAAGATGTCTGTCGAGGCTCCTGTGCCAGAGCCGAATTGTTGTGATGAAGTAACTCAAACGCAAACTGCGGCTTCAAATTTTAGGCCTCTTTATAAAAATCAAACGGCCAATAAAGATTTTGTTTTTTCAATCGGTGTGCCACCTGAATGCGGCGACCTTGGAGGATATGTCCGAGACTCGCAAACAGGTATTAACCTTCAAGGGGCCTCGGTATACGTGTCAGGAGAGGGGCAGGAAAGTACTGGAGGAGGAAATGATTTAGGAAAATATCGGTTTGCTTGCGAAAGCTCCCCTAATCCTCCACCGTATTGCCTTGAAGCGAGCGCCAATAGCCGAGGTTATCAGGTTTCAAAGAGCGGCTATTATTCTTTGAGAACCTGGTCTGGGTCTTGGCCGTATGTGGGCCTTAATGAATTGATTATCCCGGCCAATCAGGTGACAACGGCAGATTTTAGCATTTTAAGGCTCGGCAAGGGTTCTGCCGATGGAACAGTTGTTGATTCTGCGACAAAAGATCCCATCGAGGGGGCGATTGTTCACGTCTACAGATATTCTGATGATTCTATTACAAAAGTTAGCCAGACTCCAAGCAGCGGATTTTTTAATATTAATAATATTTATGAAAGCTGGCCTAAGCAGGAGTGGTTTAATGCGGGATGGAATGTACCGCCACAATTTGATCCAGCGCTAGAGCGACATAGAGTTGTTGTTTCAAAAGAAGACTATGAGAGCAAAGAAATTCTTGATGTCATTATCATTGATGGGCAAACAACGCATTTAGGGACTATCGAACTAGACCCTGTAAGCGTTGGAGGTGGTGTGTAAAAGAATGAAAAAACAAAAGGGACATACTTTAATCGAAATGCTTTTTGTGGTCACGTTAGTTGGTATTGGTATGGTTTTGTTTTCAGCAGTCTTTTTTTCAGGCTGGATAAATTATGAGGTTAATCTAACGCGGCTTAATCTTCAGGCTCAACTCGACAGCGCTTTAACAATGCTAGAAGAAGATGTCTTAGAAGCAGAGGATTTTCCAACGATTAGCGGAACAACCAGTATTTTACTTAAGTATCCTAATAGTCCAAATTTTTTAGTTCAACAAAGAACATATCAAATTGATGTTGATGGGAGTCTTATTCGGATTTCCGGTGCTTCTAGCGAAGTTTTAATTAATCAGCTTTTAGACACAGGAAAATCTCAGTTTTATCAAGATAGTCAAGTAAATAATGTGTTGGTTTGTGATTTGACATTACAAGAGAGAACCTTTGGCCATCTCGTTGTTGCCAACGGGCAAAAAAAGATTGCAGTAAGAAATTAATAGGAGCTTTTTTGATGAAAATTCATCGTATATGTAAAGAAAAAAAAGGTTTCACCCTTGTTGCAAGCATCATGGTATCTTTGGTTTTAGGAATTATCATGATGGTTTCTTTTATCCGTGCTGCATCTCACATGGGTTTTCTTCGTTCGAGCCAAGATGGCAAAGATGCTCTTTGTGCGGCATTTGTTGGTCTTGAAAACGCCTTGAACCAGTTAAGAACTGACATTGACTGGGTTGGAAACCCAGTCGGGACTTTTATTCCGATTGATGAAACCGTTGACGAGAATGTTAAGAATTTTGGAGATTATAATGTTTGGATTGATGTTGCCGGTACGACATATTCCCCAAATGGCGTATGGAGGCTTATTCCTGCAATTATTACAGGACGCAATTCAATTCAGAATTCAACCCACACAGCAATCAGGCAGTTAAGTGTTTTGATTAAAGCACAATCCCCTGCAGCTTTTTTTATATCAAGCTTGTCACCTTTAACGATTCAAGCAGGGGCGGATATCGGGTCCAATGTTTTGGGGCTTGATATTGCCTTTGGCGCAGCGACGGAAGAACACCCGATTAATATTAACAATGGTGGAAATGCCATTTATTTAAGAAATCTTTCCGGAGAAGATAATCCTAATATTCATTTTAACGGTGATCCTGCAGGAGAAATTAGGCAAAGCGAGCCAATTACCTTTGTCGGGATTGATAAAGACCGGTATATTGATAATGCCCAGAATGGTGGTGGATATTATCATCAGGGGGGAGGCACTTTAGTTATTGACAATGCTGTTTTAGATAGAAATAATTATCTTTTTTCAGGTATAGATAACGCTGAAAATGGTTTTGTGTATGCTGATGGAGATGTTGAGATTTCTGTCCAGGAAGTCTTAGATCCTATGGTTATTGTCGCTGGCGGGAATATTTATATCACAGGAGATATTAAATATGATAATATTTCTGATCCCTTTCTTGGGGACCAATTGATGCAGTTAGGGTTGTTTGCTAAAGGTGATATTATTATTGAAAACCCAGGAGGAGGAGATAGGACTATTGAAGCTTTTCTTTCCTCAGAGGGAAATCTGAAAGCACTGGGGGACAGAAACGAAAACGGGGTGCTTGATTTTTATGGGGCTATGGCGATACGCGGAAGGGACGATAATACGGGATCGGCTATTAATCTTTCAACCTTTCAAGACAGGAATTACCGCTACCACAGTGCGCTTCTTACAAACAGTCAAATCGAAATGAACTATATGGCAGATGTTGTTGAATGGTCAATTATTGGCGATCCGGTAGACCTTGCCAACTAGTTTTTTTAACTTAAAATGTGAATTCTAGGAATTAGTGAATTAAAAAATTTTTTTATAATTCCATCCTCTTGACAAGTTGCAAGTTCATTTATATCAATTAGTTACATTCCAGCTTGTTAGAAAGCGCTTTCTTGACATCCCGATAGTCGTGTGCTATACTTTGCCCAATCGCAAGCAATTTTACTTATATCATTTTATTTCATGGCTTTAGAAATCATTCATAAACTCAATTGGGTGGACCTTGTTATCGGCATTGTTTTAGTTCGGGCGATTTATATCGGATTAAAGCGTGGTTTTGTTGATGAAGTATTTCATCTAATCGCCGTTGTTGCAACAATTTTTATCACGTTTCATTATTATCCTGAGCTTTCACGCTTCTTAGAGGGCAGAGCATTTTTCAAGTCTGCAATGGCCAACACCATTGCCTATCTTTTTTTATGGGGGATTGTTTCTCTCATTGCAAAACTTGTCCGGGATGGAATCCGCATCCTTTTTAAAATCGAAACTAAATCTTTAATTAACAAGACTGGTGGGTTAATTGTCGCGCTTTGTCGAGCAGCATTAACCTGTAGCTTGGTAGTTTGGTTTTTATTTATAACAACCAACGAATATGCAGGGCGCACTGCGAATGCTTCATTCAGTGGGAAAAGATTTGCTCAGGTCGGCTCAGTGACCTATAAAAAGATTTTTACCGGTCTTGTCGAGAAGTATTTTCCAAGCGAGATAATCAATCAAGACGTTATTTTAAGTCGACGCGATTCTTTACGGCAAAAAAATTAATCTAAAAGAACGAATTTTTATCAAAGGATACATATTGCAACTAAGCGACATCTATCAGTTTTGTGTTAAAGAGGGAATGGCTCAAGATTCTCGAACAAAAAAAGAAGTCGCAAAGAAAATTGTTTTAACCAAGGGGGCTTATCGAAAACTACCCTCGACTGAAAAAAAGTTTTTTGACAAAGAAAGCTTAAGAAATCCTTATGCGGATACGCGTATTTTATTCGGGGCTTCTAATACGCCGGTCAAAAGAATTTTAGTCGGCATTGATATTGGTGTTGGCGAAGTTCTTTTAGCAGATCGCCTTTCGTCTAAGGGTAAGAAGATTGATCTGATTATTTCGCACCATCCTTTAGGGGATGCATTGGCGGGTCTTTATGATGTCATGGATCTGCAGGCAGATTTGCTTACGAGATTAGGCATCGAAGAGAGCATTGCTAGCTCTCTTATGAAAAAACGTATTGGTGAGGTTGAGCGCAGCCTTCATTCATCTAATCACCAAAGGGTTGTAGACGCGGCGAAAAGTTTAGGAATTCCTTTGATGTGTTGTCATACCGCTGCCGACAATCATGTGGCAACGTATTTGCAGAAACGCATGGATAAGCAAAAACCGAAAACGCTTCAAAGGGTTGTTGATTTGCTTTTGAAAGAGCCAGAATACAAGCTAGCTGCGGCCAAGAAGGCCGGACCAAAAATTTTAGTTGGAAAGCCGACATGCAGCCCTAAGAAAATTGTTCTGGATATGACAGGCGGGACTGAGGGCTCTAAAGAAGTTTTTGCGCGTCTTTCGCAAGCAGGCGTTAAGACATTAATTGGCATGCATATGTCGGAGAATCACCTTAAGAAGGTGAAAGACGAGCACTTGCACGTCGTGATCGCCGGGCATATTGCTAGTGATAATTTAGGGCTGAATTTGCTTTTTGATAAGCTTATCAAAAAAGATAAAGGTTTAGAAATTTTAGAGTGTTCTGGTTTTAGAAGGGTCAAGCGCTAATGGGGCTCATTCCTGAAGATGTCATTGCACAAGTTTTAGATAGGTCGGATATCACTGAGGTTGTATCAGAGTATCTACCGCTTAAAAAGGCTGGACGGAATTTTAAGGCGTGTTGTCCTTTTCATCATGAAAAAACGCCATCGTTCGTTGTCAATCGGGATAAACAGATTTTTCATTGTTTTGGCTGTGGGGCTGGTGGAAATGTTGTGAGTTTTGTCATGCAGCATGAGCATATGGATTTTCCAACGGCTTTAAAAGTTTTGGCTCAAAAAGCGGGAATTGAGGTTCCAGATGCCTCGGATGAAAGAACACAAAAGACCAAGAGCCTCAAAGAGGCGTTGTTTCAAGCCAATGATTTAGCTGTCAACTTTTTTCATGACGCGCTTGTTTCGGGAGAAAAAGGAGCCAAAGCTGCTCAAGATTATTTAAAACAGCGTCGGGTAAAGCTTGAGACTGTCAAGGCATTGAAACTTGGATTTGCCCAGGATCAGTGGGAAGGGCTTATCACACATTTGCGAAATAAAAAGGTTAGTCTTTCTTTGATGGAAAAATCTGGCCTTGTTGTTGCGAAAGAAAAAGGCGAAGGATTTTACGACCGGTTTCGCGATAGAATTATTTTTCCAATCTTTGATGTACGCAACCGTTGCATTGGTTTTGGCGCACGCACGATGAGCAAGGATGTTTCTGCAAAGTATATTAATTCACCGGAGACTCTGGTTTATACCAAAGGACATCATCTTTATGGTTTGCATTTGGTGAAAAACGCTATTGTTCAAAAAGATGTTGCGGTCATTGTTGAAGGTTACATGGATTTTTTAATGCCTTACCAAGAAGGGTTTGAGCCGATTGTTGCTTCTTTAGGGACTGCGTTAACAACAGAGCAGATTCGGCTTTTAAGACGCTATACAAAAAATGTTGTGATGCTCTTTGATTCAGATGCTGCCGGAGAATCGGCCATGATGCGTAGTCTGGACACGTTGATTGAGGAAGACATGAACGTTAAAGTCGCTGTTTTAGGTGATGGTCAAGATCCGGATTCTTTTGTGAGCAAGCACGGAGTTGTTGATTTTCAAAAGCGTATAGACGAGGCTCAAACATTATTTGATTATAAACTGCGCATTCTTACAAAGAAATATGACCGAACAAGTATCGAAGGTAGAGCTAGGATATCCGCTGAGATGCTTGAGACGATTGCTAAAGTGCGTAACCATATTTTAAAAGAGGGATACGTTCGAAAATTGGCGCAAGAGCTTTCAGTTTCAGAGCAGGCGTTAGTGCTCGAGATGGAAAAAACGTTTAAAGCTCCTGTTGCCGCAGAAGTGCCGATAAAGAAAAAGACCAGTGGTCCTGTGCGCATAGTCGAACGCAATCTATTAAGATTGTTACTTGAAGAGGGGGTAACGATTTCTTCAATTCAAGAAGAAGTTAAGATTTCTGATTTTCAGGATGATCAAGTGCGGCCGATCGTCGAGCAGATTTTTGATTTATCTAACGAGAAAGAGATTGTTAACGCGTCAAAACTTATTCAGTATTTTCATGACCAAGAGACAGTGAGTTTTCTTTCTGAGCTCATGGCTTCACCGCAGCCGGTGGCGGAGGATAAAGATGTTTTACGAAAAGATTATATTCATAGAATTAAGAGTGATAGGCAAAAGCTCGAAAGAAGAACTTTGCGTGACGCAATTGAGGCCGCTGAGGCTAAAGGTGATGAAACGAAATTAAACGAGCTTAAAGAAAAATTTAATCAATTAATCAAGAGTTAAGTAAACGGGGAGAGAATGAAAAAAAAGACGATAAAACAAAAAGGATTGCAGGAGTGCCTTGAAAAGCTTTTAACGCTTGGTAAGAGCAAAGGCTTTTTGACTTACGACGAGGTCAATGATACACTCGCAAAAGATGTCGAGTCTTCCGATGAAATCGATCAAGTTTTTGATTCGCTTGAGACGAAGGGAATCAAGATTGTTGATTCTGCGCCCGACAAAGAAGAAGAGCTTGAATCTGGTCCTCGCGCTAAGGATCTTAAGCGTATCACAGACGAGCAGACGAGCGAACCTGTTTCTTATGGGGATAAGTTTATTCCGCTTGATGATCCTGTAAAAATGTATCTTAAACAGATGGGATCGATTTCACTTTTGACTCGCGAAAAAGAAATTCTTTTAGCTAAAAAAATCGAGGCTGCAGAAATAAAATTTGCTGAGGCTCTTTTTAAAATGGCATTTGCGCGTACGGAAGCTATGGGGATGATTAATAAAATCTTGAATGAAGAAATTAATTTTGAAGACATTATCAAAGACGTTCTCGAGCGCCGCAACAAGTTGATTCGCGATTTAAAAAGACTTTTGCACAAGGCCCGTCATTCACGTAAAGGCTCTGATCAGTCCGCAACAATTATTGCTCAATTTAAGCTAACCTCCACGGTTAATGAAGGCCTTGTGATTCGCGCTAAAGACATTATTAAGAAAATTGACCGGATTGACCGAACGCTTAAAAGCCGTAAAAAGATTCCGAAAGTGACTGAGCTGCGTAAAGAGAGAACCCAGCTTTTAAAGGAATTAGGCGAGCCTCTTAAGCGCGCTAAGGACTTGATGCGTATTACGCGTATGCGTCAGGCAAAGTTTAATCGTGCGAAAAAGGCATTGGTCGAAGCAAACTTAAGGCTTGTTGTCAGTATTGCCAAGAAATATATTAACCGTGGTCTATCTTTTCTTGATCTTATTCAGGAAGGCAACATGGGCTTGATTCGCGCTGTTGAAAAGTTTGAATATCAACGCGGGTATAAATTTTCAACCTATGCGACATGGTGGATTCGTCAGGCGATTACGCGCTCTATTGCAGATCAGGCAAGAACAATTCGCATTCCTGTTCACATGACAGAAACGATTAACAAAATTATTCGTGTTTCGAGATTGTTCGTTCAGGACAGCGGCCGTGAGCCAACTCCAAAAGAGATTGCTAAACAAGTGAAGCTTCCTGTGGTTAAGGTTAAGGAGATTTTAAAAATTTCTCAGGTGCCGATTTCCTTGCAAACGCCTATTGGCGATGAAGGGGATACGCATTTTGGCGATTTTATTGAAGATAAAAAAGCGGTTTCACCGGCTAATGCTACTGTGCATTCAATGTTAAAAGAAGAAATCATCGAAGTTCTGCAGACTTTAGACAGCCGCGAGCGCCAGATTTTAGAATTGCGCTTCGGCATCCAAGATGGCTCGACAAGGACGCTAGAAGAGGTTGGAAGTGTTTTTCGAGTAACTCGTGAACGCGTCCGTCAGATAGAATCTAAGGCTCTTCGAAAGTTACGCCATCCTACACGCTCAAGAAGACTTAAAACTTTCTTAGATATGACTGTAAAAGAGAGCGAGGGACTTCTTTAAGAGTCAAAAGGATTATGTTTTAGTTAAAGGGCCTATTCCTGCATGCAGAATAGGCCCTTTTTTTGTCTTAAAGTACTTAGTTTCTCTGTGTAAAAAGGTGCTAGTCAATGCTCCAAAAATTTGGTATACTTTACTTTCTGATTTTATATTTGACCCTAAATTTTACATTGGCATTTTTTACTATTTCAAGTTAAAATGCCAATGCAAAACGCCTTTGGTGGGGGTTTACTCCGCAAGTCGCAACAAAGGTGCGATGCTGCGGCCCTTCGGACGGATTTTTTAATATAAAATCCGGGTTGATTAACTATATATACTAGTATAATATGTTATAAGTTTAAGTTCATGCGGGCCCATAGCTCAGTCTGGTTAGAGCAGTTGACTCATAATCAATTGGTCCCAGGTTCAAGTCCTGGTGGGCCCAGTTAAATAGGGGCGCATAGCTCAGCTGGTTAGAGTGCTGCCCTCACATGGCAGAGGTCGAAGGTTCGAGTCCTTCTGTGCCCACCATTATTTGAAATATTTGAAAGGAAAAAATGACATCAAAATCCGCAAAAGACCAGATTATTAAGCTTGTTGAACTTCAAAAATTTGATACAGAGATTTATCAGTACAATAAGGAACTTAAAGAGGGCCCTGAGCGCCTCCAAGAGATTAAGATCCAATTTGAAGCAAAAAAGCAAATCTTAAAAGAATTTGATGAGAGGACTAAATCGAAACAGCTTGAGCGCAAGGAAAAAGAAGTTGACCTCCAGGCCAAGGAAGATGAAATTGTTAAATCTAATAATCATCTATCACAGCTAAAAACTAATAAAGAATATAAAGCTAAGCTGACAGAGATTGAGAATATTAAAGCTGATAAGTCAATTATTGAAGAAAAAATTCTTATTCTTTTTGACGAAGTTGATAAGATAAAAGATCAGTTTGAGAAGGAAAAGGTTCTTTTGGCAGAGGAAGAAAAGAATTACATTGCAGAGAAAAAACAGATTGAAGATTTCATGAAAGAGCTTGAGGAGAAGGTTAAGCTTCTTGAGAATAAACGAAAACAAACAGCTGTGGACATTGACGCAAATGCTTTAAGCCGTTATGAACGTATTTTAAAGGGAAAAGATGGTTTGGCGATTGTGAAAGTTGAAAATGGTTCTTGCACCGGATGCTATATGAATGTTCCTGCACAGCAAGTTAATCAAATTAAGAAGCATGAAAATCTTATTTATTGTGAAATGTGTGCCCGTATTCTTTATATCGAGGAAGACCTTTGAGTAAGACATTAAAAATATTTATTGATGGTGCATGCCGTGGAAATCCTGGTCCTGCAGGGATTGGTGTTGTTATCCTAGAGGGGAAAAAAGTTTTAAAAGAGATTTCTAAACCTATTGGTGAAGCGACTAACAATATTGCTGAATATTCAGCGCTTATTTTTAGCCTTATTGAATCGATAGCTTTAAAGGCCGAAAAAATTCAGATTTGTTCTGATAGTGAACTTGTTTGTCGACAGCTTGGCGGAAAATATAAAATTAAGAATTCAAAATTAAAGTTTCTTTACGATGAAGCCATCGCGCTGTTTAAGTGTTTTAAGTCTGTTGAGATTAAACATATTCCACGCGAGGAAAACAAGCAAGCCGATAGGCTTGCGACAGGTTCTTTAAAAGATATAAAGAGCAGCCTAGATGATCGCCCCGAAGTCTATCTCTTTGGGGAGGAAAGTCCGAGCTCCAAAGGATATGCATCCCGATAATGCGGGACACCTTGGCATCTGTCGAGGGAGGATTAGAGCCACAGTGACGATGCCTTTGCCTTTGGCAAAGGAGTGAAACGCGCAATCTCTGCATGGAGCAAGGCCAAATAGGGGGAGACGCTGCCTTTAACAGCAGCGACGAAGTGGTCCGCTTCGTCATCATTTCCGGGTAGGCCGCAAGAGTCAAGGGAGTAATTCCTTGAGTTAGTCAAATGATCATTGACCTCGCCCATAAAAAATCGAGGGAAACAGAACTCGGCTTATGGGCTGCTCTTTTGATTCATCGAGATATTTTAAGGGTTTCTTACTCGATGAATCATCCTTAAAGTCCAAAGGACTTAAGGGCTCAGAAGTTTTTAAAACAGATAAACAAGCATTCAAGCAAAAAAATAAGGGAGGATTCAAACATGTCAGGACATTCAAAATGGGCAAGTATTAAGCACAAGAAGGCAGCAACCGACGCCAAAAGAGGCGCGGCTTTTACAAAGATAATTAAAGAAATTACAACCGCAGCCAGAGAAGGTGGTGGGAATCCAGATACAAATCCACGCCTGCGCACAGCCATGCAGCGTGCAAAGCTCAACAATATGCCTTCTAATAATGTTGATAATGCGATTAAAAAGGGGACCGGCGAACTTCCTGGCGTTACTTATGAATCAGGTCTTTTAGAAGGATATGGTTCTGGCGGTGTTGCTGTTTTGGTTGAAACGTTAACAGACAATAAGAATCGTACTGTCGCCGAGGTTCGCAGTATTTTAAATAAGAAAAATGGGAGCTTGGCTGGTGCGGGAAGCACAGCATGGATGTTTACCAAAAAAGGTTTTATTGTTATCTCTGCGGACAAAGCCAAGGAAGATGAGCTAATGGATATTGTTATCGAGGCTGGAGCTGAAGATTTAAAAGTTGAAGGTGATAATTTTGAAGTTACCACAGATCCTTCGAGTTTTGAAGCTGTTAAAACAGCTCTCGAAGGAAAAAATATTGAGACGACAACAGCGGAAGTAACAATGATTCCAAACTCAACAGTTAAGGTTGAGGGTAATGAAGCTAGCCAAATTTTGGCTTTGATGGAAGCGCTTGAAGAGCAAGAAGACGTCCAAGCGGTGTATGCAAATTTTGATATTTCAGATGAGGAAATGGAAAAGATTTCCCAGTAATGAAAATTTTAGGGATTGATCCTGGTTCAGTAATTACAGGCTACGGCTTAATTAATGCTAAGGATGGGGTTGTTAAACTTATCGAAGCCGGCATCATTAAGATGAGAGCAGCTGATCCTTTAAAAGATCGCATACATACCGTTTATCGCAATTTAAACGATGTGGTTGTAGCGCACAAGCCGGATGTCCTTGTCCTTGAGAAATTATATACGCACCACAGCTATCGGACAACTGCTTCAATTTTAGGGCATGTGCGTGGCGTCATTTGCCTTCTTTGCGCTCAGAAGAATATTATACTAGCAGAGAGCAGTGTTAAGCGTATTCGTAAAGCTGTCACGGGGAATGGCGGAGCAAGCAAGAAACAAACACAGGTTATGGTCGCGCATCTTCTTAGTATTTCTGAAGATAAGCTTACGGCTGATGCTGGCGATGCCCTAGCTTTAGCTATCGGCTATATTAGCTTAAATCGGAAAAAAATATGATCGCTCGTATTTGCGGAAAAGTTTTTAAGAAAGAACAAAACGCTATTGTTATTGATGTCAATGGCATTTATTACGAGGTGATTGTCCCGAATTCTGTTTTGCAGCGCATGGATGAAACCAAAGACAGCGAAGGGCGAGTTAATCTAATTACGTATCACTATATTCAAACAGACCCCTCGAGGGGCATGCCGGTCTTGATAGGATTTATGAGTGAAGTTGAAAAAGATTTTTTTCAGCAATTTATTAAAGTTTCAGGTATTGGACCGCGCGCGGCTGTTAAGGCATTGGATAAGCCTATTTCGGAAATTGTCCGTGCGATTGATGAAGGGGACCTCGTTTTTTTAAAAACATTGCCGGGCATTGGTATGCAACGCGCTAAAGAAGTCGTGGCTAAACTTCAAGGGAAAGTCGGTAAATTTGGTCTTATTCAAGACGGTGGGTCTTCTTCGACCGACGTTCAGGGTGTAGGTGCTTCTGATTTTCAGGATGAGGTTCTTTCAGTGCTCTTGCAGCTGCAATATAAAAAGCAAGAAGCATTGGATATGATCAAGAAAGCTTTGGGGCGGACAGAAAACGTTAGCAACGCAGAAGATCTTTTGAACGAAATTTATAAACAAAGGGTAAAAGACAATGGATAATGATTTACAGTACATCAAAGGCGTTGCTGAGGCTTTGCTTTTTGTCAGCGAAAAGCCGGTTACTATGGATGAGTTTAAGAATGCGCTTGAAGGTGTAGATACTAAGGCACTTCGCCAAGCGATTGAAGAGATGAAAGAGAATTATCAAGAGCGTCAAAGCGGCATGGTTATCACGGAAATTGCCGGAGGCTATCAGATGCTAAGTAATCCGCAATATGCGGCATCTGTTCGCGTGTTTTATCGAACACAGAAAAAAGAAAGATTATCCAAGCCGTCTTTAGAAACATTAGCCATTATTGCTTATAAGCAGCCGGTCACACGTATTGAGGTCGAGATGATCCGTGGGGTTAATTCTGACGGTGTTGTTAATCATCTTTTAGAAAAAGGGTTATTAAAGATTAATGGGCGTAAAGATGTTCCGGGAAAGCCTTATATTTACGGAACGACAAAGCAATTTTTAGAATATTTTGGGTTGCGGTCTTTAGCCGATCTTCCGAGGCTAGAAGAGTTTGAGACGCTGGAAGATGGGCCACAGAAAATTCAGGCTTTTCAGCAGGTAACGGAAAAGTTTATAGAGCAGGCCGAAGAAAACGCGCCTGAGGATGCTTTCGTAGGTGCAGAAGAGACTCCAAGCGTTGAGCAAGTTCTTACGAGCGAGTTGCCTGACGAGGCAGAGCCGACAGAGCAGGATGCTGAAAAGGCAGAAGAACCACAAGACATTGAAAAGACAGAAGAACCAATTGAGAAAAAACAAGAAAATCAGACTATTTCACAAAAAGCCAAACCCCAAGAGGCGGCTTCTTTATTAGAACAAGAGACTGTTACTGAGGGAGGTAGCAATGAGCATCCCCAAGCTTCGTAAAAAAATAGATATCCTTGATGCAAGGATTATTGCGTTGCTCAACGACCGGGCCAATGTTAGCTTGGCTATTGGGAAAGAAAAGAATAAAAGTCAAAAAAGTATTTATGCTCCGGACAGAGAAAAGAAGGTTCTCGACCGCATTAAGAAGCTAAGCAAGGGTCCGATGAAACCAGATGCCTTGGATGCGATTTATCGAGAGGTAATGTCGTCTTCACTTTCTTTAGAAAAGCCGCTTCAAATTGCTTATTTGGGGCCTCAGGCGTCGTTTACACATTTAGCTGCCAGAAAGAAATTCGGTTCGCAGATAACCTATGTTCCGTGCATGAATATTCCTGATGTTTTTGATAGAGTTGAAAAAGGTGATTGTGATTATGGCGTTGTTCCTATCGAAAATTCAATTGATGGCGCCATCACGCACACGCTTGATCCTTTAGCGGATTCTGAATTAAAGATTTGTGCGCAGGTTTTATTGGAAATTTCGCACAACCTTTTGTCTGGCGGAAATTTAAATTCTATAAAGACTATTTATTCAAAATCACAGGTTTTCGGGCAGTGTCGTAATTGGATTCGAAATAATCTCCCGAGGGCAGAGTTGATTGAGGCATCTTCAACAACAAAGGCGGCTCAGATTGTGGCTAAGAAAAAAACAGCCGCTTGCATTGCTTCAGCTCTAGCGGCGCAAGTGTATGATCTAAAAATTCTTGAAAAAGGAATCGAAGATTTTTCGCATAACATTACGCGCTTTCTTGTCATCGCAAATGATGATGCATCTCCGACGGGAAAAGATCGCACATCGATTTTATTTTCAATTAAAGATAGGGTCGGCGCTCTTCATGAGATGCTGGTGCCTTTTAGCCGTAACAAAATTAATTTAACAAAAATTGAATCAAGGCCGTCCAAGAAAAAGGCTTGGGATTATTACTTCTTCGTAGATTGCCAGGGTCATCATCAGGACAAAAATGTTCAAAAGGCCTTAAAAGAATTAGAAAAGAAATGTAAATATTTAAAAGTGCTGGGATCTTATCCAGTTTAAGAAAATGAAAAATGCTGCTCGAAAGAATATTTTAAAGATAAAGCCGTATGTTCCGGGAAAACCCATTGAAGAGGTTAAGCGTGATTTGGGATTAAAAGAGGTATGTAAATTAGCCTCCAACGAAAATCCGTTTAGTCCATCGCCCAAGGTCTTAAAGGCTATGCAAAAGGCACTCAAGGGGCTTAACCGTTATCCTGATGGAAGCTGCTATTATCTTCGTAAAGAAATTGCCAAGAATTTGAAGGTGAAAGAGACACAGTTGATTTTTGGCAATGGTTCCGATGAAGTTATTTTTCAGGTGGTGAGGGCTTTTGTAAACGAAGGTGAAGAGATTGTCATTGCCCATCCGACATTTCTTATGTACGGAATTGTTGGGCAAATTGCTGGCGCAAAAATCAAAACAATTCCGCTAAAGAATTTCCGCTATGATCTTGTTGCTATGAAAAAAGCAGTTAGCAAGAAAACAAAAGTTATTTTCATCGCAAATCCGGATAACCCTATGGGAACTTACGTCACCAAAAAAGAACTTGATGTATTTTTAAAAGGGTTACGCAAAGATATTCTTGTTTTTTTAGATGAGGCTTATTATGAGTTTGCCCCAAAAAAAGATTATCCCAATAGTTTTAGCTTGCTAAAGAAGTACAAGAATATTATTGTGACGCGGACATTTTCTAAGATGTATGGATTGGCAGGTTTGCGTATTGGCTATGGTGTTTCAAGCGAAGAGGTGATTGATATTCTAAATCGTGTACGCGAGCCATTTAACATTAATAGCGTCGCACAAGCCGCAGCAGTTGCAGCGTTAAAAGACCAAGCTTATTATCAAAAGGCAATACGATTGTGTGAAAAAGAGAAGCAATACCTTTATGAGGAATTTAAAAAATTTGGACTTTCCTTTGTAAAAAGTGCAACAAATTTTGTTGTCATTGACGTTAAAAAAGATAGCCAAAAGGTTTTTCAAAAGCTTTTACGCAAAGGAATCATTGTCCGCAACATGAATGCCTGGGGTCTTAAGAACTATATCCGCGTGACCGTCGGGAAACCTCAGGAAAATAGAAAATTTATAAGAAGCTTAAAGGAGATTTTATGATAGTCGTTTTAAAACCAAATGCAACAGAGAAGCAAATTCAGTACATTCTTGCTAAGACAAAGAATCTAGGATTAAAGTCCCACGTGTCCCGTGGAGTCGAGCGAACAGTCATTGGCTTTATCGGCCCTGAAGATGTTTTGCGCGTAACACCTCTTGAAGTTTTTCCAGGTGTTGCCGAAGTTATGCCGGTTTTATCACCCTACCGGCTTGTTTCGCGTGAGTTTAAAAAAGAAAATTCTCAAGTTGCGATAACAAAGAATATCAAAATCGGTGGTAAGAAAATTATTTTAATGGCAGGGCCGTGCTCAGTTGAAAGCAGAAAAGGTCTTCTTTCCATTGCCCGCAAAGTTAAGGCTTCCGGAGCGAGCGTTTTACGCGGTGGAGCTTTTAAGCCGAGAACGTCACCGTATGATTTTCAAGGCTTAGGGGAAGAGGGACTAAAGTATTTAAAAGAGGCCTCAGAAAGATTTGGCCTTGCAACCGTTACTGAAGTTATTGACCCTCGTCATGTCGAATTGATGTCAAAATATATTGATGTTTTTCAAATCGGTGCTCGTAATATGCAAAATTTTGTTTTGCTTAAAGAGGTCGGGAGAACGAAAAAGCCTGTGCTACTTAAAAGAGGCATGAGTGCCACCATCAAAGACTGGCTGATGAGCGCCGAGTATATTCTTTCAGAAGGGAATTTTAATGTTATCCTTTGCGAAAGAGGAATCCGTACATTTGAAACAGCGACTCGTAATACTTTGGATATCAATGCTGTAGCTGTCGCTAAAAATTTATCACATCTTCCGGTGGTTGTTGACCCGAGCCATGGGACTGGGAAATGGGGCTTAGTCGGCGCTGCCGCTAAAGCGGGCGTTGCTGCCGGATGTGATGGTCTTATGATCGAAGTTCATGATAATCCAGAGGCTGCATTATCAGATGGCGCGCAGTCGCTTCTTCCTAAAAACTTTAATAACCTTGTCAAAGAATTGAGGAAAATTTCTTTGGCGGTTCAGAGAGATTTATAAAATGAGAGTTCAGGGAAATCCTTTATTATTTCGCAAAGTAACAATTATTGGAATTGGACTTCTGGGTGGATCCATTGGGATGGCGATTAAAAAGCAACGCCTTGCCCGAGAGGTTGTGGGTGTTTCGCGGCGCCAGGCAACACTTAGCTACGCACTGCGAAACAAAATTGTAGACAAGGTTACAAGTGATATTACCAAATCGCTAGAAAATGCAGATTTAGTAATTCTTGCAACGCCGGTTAAAACAATTGTGACACTTTTAGCTAACATCGGCAAACACCTAAAACGTGGATGCATTGTTATGGATGTCGGAAGCACAAAATCAACCATTGTTGAGGTTGCGCATAAACATCTACCGGCACATGTTTCTTTCGTGGGGGCACATCCTTTGGCTGGTTCTGAGAAAAAAGGTGTTGAGTTTAGCAGTGCGCAATTATTCGATGGGAGTTTTTGCGTTTTAACGTCTACGGAAAAAACAAATAAGCAGGCCGAAGAAAAAATAAAATCGCTTTGGACTCATGTCGGGTCTAAGATCAAAGTAGTTTCTCCAAGTGAGCACGATAAAATTTTAGCCTACACTTCTCATGTGCCGCATCTTTTAGCCTATGGCATGATTGAGGCAATTCCCGAAAAATATCTTGAGTATGGGTCGACAGGTCTTAAGGACACAACGCGCATTGCCGGATCAAATCCGCAACTCTGGAGTGATATCTCAATGGAGAATTCAAAGAATATCTTAAATGTTCTTGATGAGGTTGTTAAAACTCTTTCAGTGTATAGGCAAGCTGTTGCCTCAAGAAATGAGTCTGTTTTAACTGAAAAGTTTAAAAGTTCTAAAAGTAAACGCGATGCCATCTAATCCACAAAATACTGTTGTCGTAGCCATTGACGGGCCAGCTGGTGCCGGAAAAAGTACTATTGCTAAAGCCGTTGCGAAGCACTTAGGCTTTACCTATCTAGACACGGGTGCGATGTATCGATCTTTAACGCTTAAGGCATTAAAACAGAATGTTAATCTTGAGAGCGAAGAGGATTTAGTTAAGCTTGCAGAGAACACTCTGATTGACCTTATTGTCAGCGAAGATCATCAGCTTAAAGTTCTTTTAGATAATGAAGATGTTACTGAAGAAATTCGCACGGTAGAGGTTACGAATAACACTTTCTTTATAGCACGCACGCCTGGTGTCCGAACCATTATGGTTGATCGCCAGAGAGAGATTGGTGGTTCAAATAATATTGTAGCTGAAGGAAGGGATATCGGAACAGTTGTTTTTCCAGCTGCAAAAAAGAAATTTTATCTTGATGCCAACCTTGAAGAGCGCTCTCAGAGACGCTTTAAAGAGCTAGCAGAAAAAGGAAAGCAAGTCGAACCTAAGGATATTCAGACTGATCTTCAAGACAGGGATCATAAAGATTTTACACGGAAAGTCGGTGCTTTAAAGATTGCTGATGACGCCATTGTCATCGACTCCACACACATGTCCATCGAAGACGTTGTAAGCCACATTATTGAAATTGTTGTACAAAATGGATAAATCCCTCATTCGTAATTTTTCTATTATTGCTCATATCGATCACGGTAAGTCTACCTTAGCGGATAGGATGATGCTTTATACCGGCGCGATCGATGAGCGAAAATTTCATAATCAACTTTTAGATGACATGGATCTTGAGCGTGAGCGAGGAATCACGATTAAGGCTTCGGCCGTTCGCCTTAAATATAAAGCTACCGATGGCAAGACTTATATGCTTAATCTTATTGATACCCCTGGGCATGTTGATTTCACATATGAGGTTGAGAAATCTTTACGTGCTTGCGAAGGTGCATTGCTTGTTGTTGATGCTTCTCAAGGGGTAGAGTCGCAAACAATTGGTAATTTTTATCTTGGTATTGAGAGCAACCTTGAGATGCTTCCTGTTGTTAACAAAATTGATATTGCTAATATTGATTTAAGTATCGCAAAAAATGAACTTCAGGAAATTTTTGGTTTTAAGGAAAAAGATACGGTTTTTGTCTCGGCAAAAGAAGGGACAGGAATCAAAGAACTCTTAGAAAAGATTGTTGAGTTTATTCCTCCTCCTGAGGGTGATGACAGCGCTCCTGTCCAGGCCCTTATTTTTGATTCAAAGTATGATGTCTATAAAGGGGTCGTCGTCTATATCCGTCTAATCAATGGTGTTTTAAAGCCAAACATGAAAATTAAGATGATGCATCTTGATAAGGAATTTACTGTTGAGGAAATAGGTATTTTAAAACCTGAAGCGGAAAAAGTAAAACAGCTGACAGCTGGTGAAGTTGGATACATTACTTGCAACATTCGCGACCCAAGCGAGGTTCATGTTGGAGACACAGTTACGGATGCTAGCAATCCTACGGAAAAGCCATTAGAAGGCTACCGTCAGTTAAAGCCTCTTGTTTTTGCCGGCATGTATCCGGAGAATTCTAAAGATTTTATGAACTTGCGTGAAGCCATTGAGAAGCTGCGCCTTAACGATCCTAGTTTTGTTTATGAGCCGGAATCATCGCAATCGTTTGGACATGGATTTAGGTGTGGTTTTTTAGGACTTTTGCATATGGAAATTGTGCAAGAGAGACTTCAGCGGGAATTTAACTTAAATTTAATTCTAACAACTCCTAATGTTAGTTATCGTATTGTTAAGAAAAATAAAGAGGTCGTTGAAATTGAAAGTCCGTCGCAGCTTCCGGATTTAACAGAAATCGATCAAATTGAAGAGCCGATTTTAAGTGTTTCTGTTTTTACGCCTGTTGGCACAATGGATGCGGTTATGGAGTTTTCCAAACGTAAGCGAGCTGTTTATCAAGAAAGCAGTTACGTCTCTGATCGTATGAAAATTGTTTTTGATGTCCCACTTTCTGAAGTTATTGTTGATTTTAATGATTTGGTTAAGTCAGCGACTCGCGGCTATGGTTCGATTGATTATGAATTTAAAGGATACCAAGTAACACAAATTGTTAAGATGGATATTTTAATCAACGGTAAGATATGTGATGCTTTTTCGTGTTTGGTACATAAAGAACGTTCCTATGAAAAAGGGCAGTCATTGGTCTCTAAATTAAAAGAACTTATTCCTCAGCAGCTTTTTGAAGTGCGTATTCAGGCCTCATGTAATGGGCGAATTCTCTCAAGCGCAAAGGTGCGTGCTGTTGGAAAGAATGTAACGGCGAAGTGTTATGGGGGAGACATTTCGCGCAAACGTAAACTTTGGGAAAAACAAAAGGAAGGGAAAAAGCGTCTTAAGCAAATTGGTCAAGTTGAAATTCCTCAAGAGGCTTTTTTAGCGGTATTAAAATTATGAATTTTAAAAAATATTTACACAAAAGTCATCCTGTCCGAGAGTGGGGTGAGTCCATTATTATTGCGTTTTTTTTGGCGATGGTGATTCGTACTTTTTTCATTCAAGCGTTTAAAATTCCAACTGGATCGATGCGCATGACACTTATAGAAGGAGACCGTATCCTTGTTGACAAACTGCGCTATGGTCCTATGATTCCTTTTAGCGATATCCGTCTTCCTGGATTTGGGTCTTTAGAGAGAGGGGATGTCGTTGTTTTTAAATATCCGGTAAATCCTAAGCGGGATTTTATTAAACGTTTTATCGCGTTTCCCGGGGAGACTGTTGAGATTATCGATGGGGATATCTATATTGATGGAACGCTTATTGAGGATTCACGGATAAAAAATACTTTTTATTATAACCGTGGAAAGTATGGTATGCGGCATCAAAAGGTAACGGTACCTGAAGATCATTATTTTGTTTTAGGCGACAATAGTTCTTCTAGTATGGATAGCCGTTTTTGGGGATTTGTCCCTGAGTCGTATTTAATTGGAAGAGCTGAATTTATTTATTGGCCAGTAACCAGAATTAGGAAGATAAAATAATGAAAATTTTATTTTTACTTATTTGCTTTTTGTCTTTTATCGGATGCCAGACATGCTTTACGTGCCGAGGTAGCTCGCCTAAAGCAATAGTAAACCCTAAAGGCGAAAGCGATCAGGAAGTTCAATCTGCCATTGAGTCTGTTGCCGGCGCTGTAACCCAGACAAAAGTTTATATCAGATATTGCCCTGTCTGTGGTAGACGTTTTAGTCCAGATCAAGAAAAGTGTCCGTATGATGGCAGTGAATTGAAAGATTTAAAAGAGGAATAGATGAGTTTAACCTTGGCCAATAAATTAACCATCGGAAGAATTCTAGCTGTTCCTTTCTTTATTGCCTCGTTAATTTATTATGTTCCTGAGCGTGATTATTTGCGTTATTTTGCTTTGGGGATTTTTTTGCTGGCCATTATTACCGATGTGATTGATGGATATGTCGCTCGGCGCCACCATCAGAAGACTGAAGCAGGGGCGATTTTGGATCCTTTGGCAGATAAGTTTCTTTTAATCAGTGCTTTTGTATGTCTTTATAAAGTTAAAGAAATAAGCGGTAGCTTGGGGGTTCCAATGTCTATTTTGCTTATTGTGATTAGCCGCGATGCAATTTTATTAACTGGGTCAGCTGTAATATATATGGTTAACAGTAAAATCGATATCGTGCCAACAAAATGGGGTAAGGCTACAACATTTCTTCAAGTTGTTGCTATCGTTGGAGTTTTTTTGAGATTACCTATTTTTCCTATTGCATGGTATGCTGTCGCCGGTATAACAATTATTTCAGGGCTTGATTATGTTCGAAATGGAATGAAGGCGCTTAATGTTAATGTTAATTAAATTGATTTTTGGACTTGGACTTTCTTATTTCTTAGGGTCTATTCCGACAGCTTATATTTTCGGAAAGCTTTATAAGGGAATTGATATTCGTGAGCATGGGTCTAAGAATGTTGGAGCGACAAATGTCTTTCGAACTCTCGGGAAAGTTCCGGGATCGATTGTCCTTACCCTTGATATTTTAAAAGGTGTTGTCGCTGTTGTTGCTGTTTCATACTTTATACAGGTGGACCAGGTAGTTTTTTATATTCTCTTTGGAGTTGCTGCTGTTTGTGGACACAATTGGACTGTTTTTTTGAATTTTAAAGGAGGCAAGGGGGTCGCTACAAGCCTTGGTGTTTTGATAGGGCTGACCATTAAAATTGCTTCTTTGCGTCTTGTTCTTGCTTTTGTGGTTTTGATCTGGACAACTGTTTTTCTTTCTACTGGATATGTATCTCTTGCCTCTATGATTGCGGTTGTTTTTTTGCCGCTTTTAATGCTTATTTTTACCCAGTCTTTGGCCCTTATTATTCTTGGCATTGTTTTTTGTATTTTTGTTGTTTTGCGCCATCGTCCGAATATCCAGAGGCTTCTTAACCGTAAGGAATCCCGCGTTAAACTACCATTTTGTCGTCGATAAAAAGAAAGCGGTTTCTTTTTATCCTTCTACAAAAAGACAAGAAAATCTTTTTTGGCCTAAAGTATTTCATCTTTTTTTCTTCTGTTTTTTTAATCTATTCTTTTTCTTACCGTCGGGGAATAGAAAAAATCTTTATTTTGAAGAAAACGTTTCCTTTTTTGGTCTTAGTTGACCTTGTTTTTGTAACCTCCGATGTTATACTCGAGGCAGATATTAAAGCCACGGGAAACCGAGATTGCAAGGTCCCCACCAGTCATGGAGGACGATAAGCCGAGTTGCCCGGGAACGGATGACTCGGCTTTGACTAAAAAGGGAAGGACGATAAGATGAAAGAAATAGCTTTCAAAAACATAACGTCCGTGCGAAAACGTAGAAAAATTATCTCTCTTGTAGAAAAGACCGAGAAAGATGGTTGCCTGGTTAATTCGCAAAAGACCCTGGTTTACATCGTAAGTCCTCAGGTTGAAAAAGTTCGTAGACTATCGCGTCCCGAGTATTTTGTCTCCAAAACCTATGATTCGAAGGCCAAAGAGGAGAAATTCTCTCTTCGCGTCAAAGGAACCTCGTATGTTGTTCAGGGAAATTCGCTTCTTAAGGTTGATTTTTGTCATTCTCTAAAAATTGACATCCGCCCTAAGTCAAGCATTCCTACTCTTTAATTTAATCATCTATAATATAAAAATTAATACTTTTATTTTAGAAAAGGCCTTTTTTGTGTCTATATATTTATTGACGATTAGGGGCTTTTATGATAATTTAGGTCAATGATTCGAGATAATATCTTGCAAATGAAGGATAATATCTCTTTAATTTGTAAGCGTTTAGGAAGAGATCCCAACGAGGTTGTTTTAATTGGTGTTACCAAATACAGCCCGAAAGAGGATGTTGAAAAAGCGCTTGATAGCGGTCTTTGTCATATTGGAGAAAGCAGGGTTCAACAAGCTTTGACAAAGTATCAAGATCTTCGTGTTCCCTCTTCTGTAGAAGTGACTAAGCATATGATCGGCCATCTCCAGACAAATAAAGTTAAGCAAGCTTTGCAAGTTTTTGATATGATCCACTCTGTTGACAGCGTGCGTTTAGGGCAGGAGATTGAGCGCCAATGTGTGAGTTTAGGTCGTAAAATTGATATCTTGGTTCAAGTCAACACCTCTGGTGAGGAGCAAAAATTTGGCATCGCCGAAGCAGAGGCTTTTTCGTTCATTGAGGAGCTTAGCAGCTTTTCACATCTTTGTATCCGGGGCCTCATGGCTATGGCGCCTTTAAGCGAAAACGAAGATGTTATCCGCGATTGTTTTAAAAAAGCACACGAGCTTAAAGATCAAATTAAAAAAAATTTTAAGGCCAAGAATATTCAGATGGATTTTCTTTCTATGGGCATGAGCGATGATTATGCGATTGCCCTGGAAGAGGGCTCTAACATGGTGCGTATCGGGCGTGCTATTTTTTCATAAAATTTAAAGAGGTGGATGATGAGAGAAATTGGAATTATCGGCGGTGGCAATATGGGCGAGGCCATTCTTGCAGCGATACGCAAAAGTTATTGCGTGAGCGTCTGCGAAGCAAGCCGCAAACGCCAGAAATATCTCCAGAAAACTTATCGCATCAAGATTCAAGATTTAGCTACGCTTGCCAAGAGTTGCTCTGTATTGATTTTGGCTGTTAAACCTCAAAGCATGAGTGAGGTTTTAAATGAGTTAAAAACTCTTATTAAGAAAAACACACTTGTTATCTCTATCGCAGCCGGCATCACAACTCAGTATATTGAGAAAAAATTAACTGGCAAAGTGCGTGTTGTGCGCACGATGCCTAATTTACCTGCTCAGATTCAAATGGGCATGACAGCTCTGTGCAAAGGGAAAAAAGCAATGAGCACGGACTTAAAAATAGCTGCGGGAATTTTTAATAAAATCGGTGCGACTTTGGTTGTTAAAGAAATCCAAATGGACGCCGTGACTGCAATTTCGGGAAGCGGGCCGGGCTATGTTTATTTTTTTATGGAGCAGATGATTGCCGCAGCAATGTCATTAGGATTGAGCAAAAAAGTAGCCAAGGAGTTTGTCATTAAAACCATCGGAGGTAGTGTATGTTTGGCTTTAGTGAAAGGTGAAGATGCAGCTTCTTTGCTTGAAAAAGTTACTTCAAAAGGCGGAACAACGCAGGCAGCACTTGATGTTTTTAAAAAGAAGAAATTTGCCAGCATTATGCGCGAGGCAACCAAGGCCGCAGCACAAAGAGCTAAGAAATTATCAAGGAGTTAAAAAATGAGAAAAGTCGGCATTGTCGGCGGAAGCGGGCTTTATGATATTGAAGGTATTCAAGATGTTAAAGAGGTAAAAATTGAAACGCCTTTTGGTGCGCCATCGGATAATTATATCTGTGGCGTTCTTGAAGAGGTAGAAGTTGTTTTTTTACCGCGTCATGGAAGAGGCCATCGCGTTAATCCAAGCGAAGTTAACTATCGCGCTAATCTTTATGGCATGAAGAAGCTAGGCGTGAGTGCTATTTTATCTGTTTCAGCTTGCGGAAGCCTTAAAGAAGAATTAAAACCTATGGATTTTGTTATTCCGGATCAATTCTTGGATAGAACAACAAAAAGAGAATCAACCTTTTTCAAAGATGGTATTGTTGCTCATGTCGCTTTTGCTGACCCGATTTGCCCTAAACTTTCTGACATTCTAGAAAAAAGCGCGAAGGAAGTAGGTGCTGTTGTTCATCGTGGGGGAACTTATGTCAACATAGAGGGGCCGCAGTTTTCTACAAAGGCAGAGTCTAATCTTTATCGGTCTTGGAACATGGATATCATTGGCATGACTAACGCGACTGAGGCCAAGCTTGCCCGTGAAGCAGAAATTGCTTATGCGACGCTTGCGGCTGTAACCGATTATGACTGCTGGCATCCATCTCATGAAAGCGTCACCGTTGAGATGATCATTGAATATTTAACAAAGAATGTCGATAGCGCGAAAAAGATTTTAAAAAAAGCTATTGTTCAGGTAGCAGGTGTTGAAATATTATTGGCAGAGAGCGCTTTACAGCATGCCATGATTACAGATAGAAAACAAATTCCTGAAAAAGCAAAGAAGGATTTAGAAATTATTATTGGCAAGCATCTAAAATGAATTATCGCGAAACATTAAATCTTCCTAAAACAAATTTTTCTATGAAGGCCGGCTTGGCTCAAAAAGAGCCGACGTTTTTAAAAAGCTGGGAAGAAGAAAAAGTTTATGAAGCCATTCGGGAAAAGTCTAAAGGCAAGAAGAAGTTTATTCTGCATGACGGCCCGCCGTATGCTAATGGCCATATTCATATCGGCCATGCTTTAAATAAAATTCTCAAAGACATTATTGTTAAATTTAAAACCATGCAGGGATTTGACAGCCTCTATGTCCCTGGGTGGGATTGTCATGGGCTTCCGATTGAGCACCAGCTTTTAAAAGAAATGAAAACGCATAAATCACAGGTAGAGCGGGTAGAGTTTCGGAAAAAAGCTCATGATTATGCGATGAAGTTTGTTGAAATTCAGCGTGAAGAATTTAAACGTTTAGGTATTTTTGGTGAATGGGACAATCCGTATTTGACGCTGAATTCTCAATATGAATATTCGATTTTAAAATCTCTCGCTACGATGAATAAAGAAAAATATCTTTATCGAGGATTAAAACCTGTCAATTGGTGCGCAGTATGCGAAACGGCATTAGCAGAGGCTGAAGTCGAGTACGAAGACCATAGCTCGCCGTCTGTTTACGTTAAATTTCCGGTTGAGAATCCTGAAGATGTTTTGCCTGAGCATAAAGGAAATGTCTTTTTGCTTGTTTGGACAACAACGCCTTGGACGTTGCTGGCTAATGTGGCTGTGGCTGCACATCCAAGCTATAAATATGTTTTTGTTAGCGTAGGCGATGATGTCCTTATCTTAGAAAAAACTCTTTCACAATTTGTTCTAGAAAAAGGCGGCATCAAAGATTTTAAAATTATCAAAGAATGCACAGGCCAGGATTTAAAGAAAATAAAATATACGCATCCATTCGAATTAAGAAAAAGTTGTCCTGTGGTGACCGTTGACTATGTCACCAAGGAAGATGGAACCGGCCTTGTGCATACAGCGCCAGGGCATGGACAAGAAGACTTTGAGACTGGATTAGAATTTGGCCTTGATGTTGTGGTCCCTGTTGACCATCGAGGGGTTTTCACCAAAGAAGGCGCAGAGTTTGAGGGCAGCCATGTCTTTAAAGCTAATCCAAAAATTATCGAGCGGCTAAACGAAAAAGGAATTCTTTTCTTTAGCGAAGACGTTGGACATTCCTATCCGCATTGCTGGCGTTGCAAAAAGCCGATCATATTTCGCGCGACAAAACAATGGTTTGTTAAAATCGACGCCAATCAATTGCGCGCCAAGCTTTTAAAAATTATTCAAAGTGACGTGAAATGGATTCCTGAATCAGGGAAAGAGCGTATTTCGAGCATGGTGAAGACAAGACCAGATTGGTGTTTGTCTAGACAACGCTATTGGGGTGTTCCTATTCCTGCGTTGGTTTGTCATGGCTGTAATGACGAGCAGAAATTATTTACTGAAGTTATTGATCATTTTGCAGAAATTGTGAAAGTCGAAGGGACAGATGCCTGGTTTAAGAAAGACGTTAAAGATTTAATTCCTAAAGGATTTCTTTGTCCGGATTGCGGCAAAAGTGATTTTGAAAAAGCTGATGATATCTTGGATGTTTGGTTTGATTCTGGCGTTAGCCATCAGGCTGTTGTGAAGGGGATGATGAAAGAAAGTTTGCCCACAGACCTTTACCTTGAGGGGTCGGATCAGCACCGTGGATGGTTTCAGTCTTCTTTGATTCCCGGAGTGGCTATAGAGGGCAAAGCGCCGTATAAAGCTGTGTTAACCCATGGATTTGTTGTCGATGGAAATGGACGCAAGATGTCGAAATCTTTGGGCAATGTAACTTCACCGCAAGATATTATTAAAAATTATGGAGCAGATTTTTTAAGGTTGTGGACTGCCTCGAGCAATTATAACGAGGATATTCGCATCTCTAAAGAAATTATGGATCGCTTAATCGACGCCTATCGCAAAATTCGAAATACTGTTCGCTTTATGTTAAGCAATGTATCAGATTTTGATCCGAATCAAGCTGTTGAATTTAAGGACATGCTTGAGCTAGACCAGTGGGCGTTGTACCGATTGGGGTTAACTAAAGATTTTGTTGAAAAGAAATACGATGAATATAGTTTTTCAGAAGCCTACAAGGCAATTTATTCATTTTGTAACGAGGAGATGTCGGGCATTTACCTTGACATCTTAAAAGATAGATTGTATACTTTTGCCTCGAAATCATTGGAGCGACGTTCAGCGCAAACAGCTCTTTATCATATTTTAAATCATTTGGTTCGCCTGTTGGCCCCTATCCTTTCTTTTACAGCACAAGAAGTGTGGGAGGCAATGCCGAAAGAAGATAGTATTAAAAATGTCAGCAATGTTCATCTTTTGGAACTATTGCCAACTCTAAATGAATGGAAGGAAGCAGGCGTTGATAAGCGGCTAGGTTTTCTTTTGGCGGACTTAAGGCCACATATTCTTAAGGCTTTAGAGGATAAAAGACAGCAAGGCTTAATTGGTAGTTCCCTTGAGGCAAAGGTGATTATTGAAAGCGCGAGTGACAATATTTTAAAACAATTAAGCCCGTTTAATCAGGTTATGCTTAATGCTGTTTTTATTGTTTCGCAGACTGAGGTAAAAAAAGTCTTTGACGTTAAGGAAGGATTAAGTCAGGAGTTTTCAAAGACAAGAGTTGTTGTTGAGAAAGCGCAAGGGCAAAAGTGTTCTCGTTGTTGGAATTATTGTCAAGATATTGGGCAAGACGCGCAGCATCCTGAATTATGTGGTCGTTGTCTTGACGTTGTTGGTAAGAAATAAGAATTTTAAAAAAAGTAAAGAGACGTCTGAAATATTTGTGTTTTTAGCGTATCTTAGAAGCTAAGGAGTTTTTAGATGAAGAAGAAATTAGATAAGAAAAAGTTGCTTGAATATCAAAAAGATTTGCTAGCGATTAAAGAGAAAATTGTTGCGGATATTAAGCAAATTAATAAAAATGCCTCTCCCTCCGAGAGAGGTGATTCTGGCGATGTTTCTGGCCACGTGATGCATTTAGCTGACGTTGCCACAGACATGTATGATAGAGAATTTTCTTTAGGACTTGCCTCTAAAGATCGTGAGCTTCTCAGCAAAATTGACAAGGCTTTAAGGAAATTCGAGGACAATAGTTTTGGAATTTGCTCAAAGTGCGAATGCCCGATTCCTCAACTTCGGCTTAAAGCTATTCCTTACGTTGAGAACTGCCTAAAATGCCAAGAAGAAATTGAAGATGCCTTGTAGTCGGTTGTTCGTTTCTTTTTCGGAAAACTCATCCTTTTAAAAGGCTTATGACACATTCACAAAAAGCAGCCTTTATTGCTACGTTCACGGTTTTTACTGTTGTCATTTTTGACCGTATTTCTAAAGTTTTTTTCTCTCATATTTTAAGTCTTGGCGAATCAATTCCGGTTATCCGTAATATTTTTCATGTTACGCTTGTACACAATACAGGGATTGCTTTCGGATTCTTTAAAAGTTACGGCATCCTTTTTGTTTTCATTTCACTTGCGGCGATTGTTTTATTTATTTTTTATCTTTATCGTAATCGTCATTATGGGCAGCTACGCCTTATTGAGACTTTTGCTTTCTCCCTTATTGTTTCAGGGGCAATAGGCAATTTGATTGATCGTTTAAGTTTTGGTTATGTTGTTGATTTTATTGATTTTCGTTTTTGGCCTGTTTTTAATGTCGCCGATAGCGCGATTACTATTGGAACAATTATTGTTTTAATCAAATGCATCCCATTCTTTTCCAAATAGGACCGGTTACTATTTACTCTTATGGCGCCATGTTGGCGGTAGCTCTTATTGTGTGCTCTTTGCTTTTAGGCCAAGAGGCAAAGAGAAAGGGGATTGATCCTGATATTATTGTTGATTTAATCTTTTGGCTTGCAGCTTGGGGCATTGTTGGAAGCCGGATTTTTTTTGTGATTCTAAATTTTTCTTTTTTTAAAAAAAATCTTTTTGAGATTCTCATGGTTCATCATGGGGGTTTAGCCTGGCAGGGTGGGCTTATATTCGCTTCGCTGGCAGGTATTATTTTTATTAAACGTAAGAAACTTTTGTTTTGGGAAACATTAGATCTCGTTGCTCCTTATGTGGCTTTAGGGCAGGCCATTGGGCGCATAGGTTGTTTTTTAAACGGTTGCTGTTATGGTCAGCCCTCAACTTGTGGAATTTATTTTCCAGTTCATCAAGATATTTTGTACCCTACGCAGCTGTATTCATCTTTTGCGCTTATTTTAATTTTTGTTGTTTTGAAGTTTTGTCAAAAATTTAATCCACCCCATGGTCAGATTTTTTTCTGGTATTTTATTCTAGCCTCTGTTCAGAGGTTCTTTATTCAATTTTTAAGAGCAGACTATGATCCTATTTTTTTAGGGTTAGGTATTTTTCAAATCGTTAATCTCATTATCCTTACATTGGCTTTCTATGGAAACATATATTTTAACCGTCGACGATAAAGGGGAGGTTCGGTTAGATATTTTTTTAGCCGGTGCCTTGCCTTTTTGCCCTTCTAGAAATTTTGCTCAAAATCTTATTGAAAAAAAGAATGTGACTGTTAACGGAAAGCATTGTAAGTCTCATTACAAGATGCACGAGGGGGATAAGGTTGTTGCCGTTGTCGAAGCGCAGAAACCCTGCACTGTCGAGCCTGAAAATATTCCTTTAGATATTTTTTACGAAGACGAGGATTTGATTGTTGTGAATAAACCTATCGGCATGACAGTCCATCCGGCAGCAGGGTGTTATTCGGGGACTTTGGTTAATGCTTTGGTTTTTCACCAGGAAAATCTTTCGAGTGTTAATGATGCACTTCGGCCTGGTATTGTGCACCGGTTGGACAAAGAGACATCAGGGCTTATTCTTGTTGCTAAAAATAATATGGTCCATGCAAAATTAGCTAAGCAGTTTGAAAAACGCATTATTAAAAAACAATACGTTGCCGTTGTGCAAGGATTGGTTAAATTTGACGAAGGGTTAGTCGACGCTCCTCTCGGGCGCCATCCGATTCATCGCCAAAAGCGTGCTGTTCTTTTTGCTGACGCAAAAGAAGCCCAAACTGTTTACCGAGTTTTAAAACGTTTTCAAAAAACAACGCTTATTAGCTTGATGCCAAAGACCGGACGCACACATCAATTGCGTGTTCACATGGCGTACTTGGGACACCCTATCTTGGGAGATGAAAAATATGGAAAGAAAAATTCTTTTAAGCGGTTGGCCCTTCATGCGCAGAGAATTGGATTTTATCATCCGAGCTTTTCAAGATATATGGAATTTTCTTCTCTTACTCCTAAGGAATTTCTTAGCCCAGATTAAGAAATTTCACGTGTCTTGATTTTGGAATATCCCCTTTACTTCTAACCAGTTTTTTTTATAATACTATAGATACTTTAATAGATATTTAAGGAGGAACTATGTTTAACAGAGCAGGAAAAACCTCGGTGATTTTTTTAATTGTTTTTTCGATCTTACTTCTTTCTTTAACGGCGATCACTATGTTTTTATTTCAGAAGGAGAGAGAGCTTCGGAAGATGACTGAAGCAAAGCTTGAGATGTCGCAAGAAAATCATGACAAAGTGGTTAAAGATCTTGAGGAAGCAAAGCAACAAATTTTTATTCTTGATGAACAAAAAAAGGAGATTCAAGAAAAAATTGAAGGCATTTTAGATGATTTGGAGCTTGAAAAAGGTCTCAGGGAAGAAATGAAAAACGAGAGTCTTGCTTTGTCAAAAGAAGTAGATAGTCTGACCGCAGAAAAAGAAAGATTTCAGCAAGCAGCAATCGAATTACGCGAAAAGGCGGATGGCTTAGAAGATCAGCTTGCAGAGGAGCAAAATCTTAGGCAAGAGGCTCAAGCGGAGCTAGAAAGAATTGTTCAATGGAGAGAGCAAGATTTTCCGAGTGAGGGCGGAGATGAGGTTGTCGATGAAGGCGAGGACGTGAGTCTTGATAAAATTGTTGTTAGCTCGGAGGAAAAAGGGTTTGAGCCCGGGGGCATCATTGAGATAGAAATTTTAAAAGTTAATGCGGAAAATAATTTTATTATTATTAATGTTGGAAAATCCGGGAACGTAGAAGAAAATACAGTCGCTCAAGTTTTTCGCGGCGATAAATTATTAGGTGAAGTAAAAATCACACGCGTTCAAAAAAGTATGTCTGTGGCCGATGTCGTGCCACCTTTAACGGCAAGTGAAATTAAGATTAACGATAAGGTTGTGTTAAAAGAATGATTCTTTTGCTTCAACCGTCTGCGTCGATTAAAGGAACGATAAACCTTCCTTCTTCAAAATCTTATTCAATTCGCTCGGCACTCATTGCCGCCTGCGGAGGAAAATCTCAGGTCAATAATATTTCTTCTTGCGATGACGCCAAGGTTGCGTTGCGCGCCGCTCGATATCTTGGAGCGAAAGTTACCTCTTCGAAGAAAAATAGTATTACAATTTCAGTCCAGCAGGAGAAAAAGCTTTCATCTTCTTTAAACGTGGGAGAATCAGGCACTGTTTTACGCTTTATTCTTCCTCTTGCTGCTTTGCGGCCTACAAAAAGCATAATCAAAGGAGAAGGAACTCTTTGCGCTCGTCCTAACAATCATCTTATCGAAACATTAAAAAAGATGGGTTGCGACATCCGAGGAAAAGGAAAAAAACAAACTGTTCCCATCACTCTTAGCGGGGGAGAATTGGGCGGAGGCAAACTCAGTATCGATGGGAGTTTAAGTTCTCAATTTGTTTCTGCGCTTTTGATTGCCGCACCCTTACTCCAAGAGAATTCAAAACTTTTTATAAAAGGAAAAAAAGTTGTTTCGCAAACCTACATCCAAATGACATTGTTGGTTTTGCGCAAAACTGGAATTCGCATTGAACAAATTTCAAAGCGTTTGTTTTTAATCAAAGGGAAGCAACGCTACAAAGGGTTGAAAAAGTTTATTGTCCCATCCGATTATGGCTTGGCTGCTTTTTGGCTGGCAGCAGGTGCCTTGTTAAATTCAGACGTAATTTTAAAAGGCTATTTTGACCATCGACTAGTCCAAGCTGACGGAGCGATTTTGGACTTTTTAAAAAGAATGGGAATCTGTTTTCAATCAACGAGGAAGCAGTTGCGCATCAAAGGCCCTTGCGTTATTAAAGGCGGTTCATTTTCTTTGAAAAATTCTCCGGATCTTTTGCCGATTATGGCTGTGATGGCAATGTTTGCTAAAAGTAAAACACGTCTTTACGGCATTGCCCATGCCCGTATTAAAGAATCTGACCGGATTAGTGATTTAAGAAATGAACTTCTTAAAGTGGGTGCTAAGATTACTGAAAAAAAAGATGAAATTATTATCTATCCTCAAGAATTCTATAAAACAGCCACCCTAGACCCTCATAACGACCATCGATTGGCTATGGCCTTTGCAATCCTAGGATTGAAAATTGGCCTTAAAGTCAAGAATGTTGAATGTACAGCAAAATCTTATCCAGAGTTTGTTTTTGATTTAAAGAAAATACGGGCTAAAGTTAGAAAAATCAAAAACCTTTGATGGTTGACAGTTTTTAGCTTTTCATATAGTATGGATATATTAATAATATTAATATAAGTATAGGAGAATTATAATGTTACAAAAATTCTTTAAAATTGCTAAAAAATTTATTAATTATATTTTAGGGCTATTTTCCAACGATATGGGTATTGACTTAGGGACAGCTACTACTCTTGTCTATATCAAAGGTCAAGGCATTGTTTTATGCGAGCCGTCTGTTGTTGCGCTTCATAAAGAAACAGGGCATGTTTTAGCTGTTGGCGAGGAAGCCAAAAGAATGTTAGGGCGCACGCCTGGTAATATTGTTGCCATTCGGCCGATGAAAGATGGTGTTATTTCTGATTTTGAAATTACAGAAGCTATGCTTCGGTATTTTATTAAAAAAGTGCATTCACGTCGTGTTTTAGTTCGTCCCGCTATGGTTGTAGCGATTCCTTCCGGAATTACAGAGGTAGAGAAACGTGCTGTTAGAGATTCAGCAGAAAAAGCAGGTGCACGCTCTGTAGATCTTATCGAAGAGCCAAAGGCAGCTGCCGTTGGCGCAGGCCTTCCCGTTGAAGATCCTGCTGGCAACATGATTGTGGACATCGGAGGCGGAACCACGGAATTTGCTGTTATTTCTTTAGGAGGCATTGTTTATTCACAGTCAATCCGCATTGCCGGTGATGAAATGGATGAGGCGATCATTGATTATTTAGGAAAAACTTATAACTTGATGATTGGCGAGAGAACTGCTGAAGAAATTAAAATTCGGATTGGATCAGCTTATTCTTTGGATGAAGAGTTGAATATGGATGTTCGCGGCCGTGATTTAATTTCAGGACTTCCTAAAACCATTGCGGTGACTTCTGTTGAGGTTCGTGAAGCTTTGCAGGGACCAGTAAGAGCTATCGTTGACGGATCGAAATCAACGCTTGAACATACACCACCAGAGTTGGCTGCAGATTTGATTGATCGCGGCATTGTTATGGCGGGGGGTGGCGCAATGTTACGAGGCCTCGATAAGCTTATCGCTGAAGAAACAGGGTTACCGGTTCACATCGCTGACGATCCCTTGACGGCTGTTGTCTTGGGAACAGGTCAAACGTTGGATATGCCGGCTCGCTTAAGACGTGGGCTTGTCGTTCCTACCAAAATCGATTTTTAATTAATTTAATCTGTGTGCTAGTGTGTTTCCACGTATTAATAAAAAAGCCATCTATTTTTTTGTTCTTCTGATTCCTATCGTTTTTTTATTTTTCTTTCAGAATTCTTCTTCTGGTTTAAAGATAAAAATCGCTGAGACTTCCTCGTGGCCCTTAAGGGTCATTTTGTTCCCGTTCAAAGAATTCAAAAAAGCTATTTCTTATCATAAAACGTATGATGATTATCAGGATTTAAAAAAAGAGGCAGATACCTTCAAGCGAAGATTGCAAGAACAAGAGGAAGTTCTTAAAGAAAATAATCGTTTAAAAAAACTTTTAGAATTAAAACAGAGCGCTGTTTTTTCTTCAACGGCAGCAAATGTTATTGCTCGCAATCCTTCCAATTGGTCAGCTGCGATTATCATCGACAAGGGAAGCAGAGACGGGATAGAACAGGGAATGCCTGTTGTCAGCTCTCTGGGAGTTATTGGAAAAATTATTGAAGTCGGCGTCAAGACAAGCAAGGTCATGCTCTTAACGGATCCACGATTTAGTGTTGCTGTTTTGATTCAACGCAATCGAGAGCAGGGACTTGTCTCGGGAAGTCTTCAGGGGCTTTGCCGTATGCAGTATTTATCTCCAGATGTTGTGATCGAAATCGGTGATAAAGTCACGACTTCCAAATTAAGCTCCTTTTTTCCTGAAGGCTTGCTCATCGGCAAAGTTGTTGATGTACGCGAAAGCCTTTCAAGCCCAACTATTGAATGCCTTGTTGAGCCAGCAGTTTCCTTATCTCAAATCGAAGAAGTTATTGTTATCAAAAGATAGTTATTCATAAAAATTAAACAAAAGTATTTTTCCATGTTAAAGAAATTTTTCGGAATCGTTGTTTTTATTTTTTTTCTTTTTGCTATTGAAAATATTTTGTTTTATTTTTTTGGGTTTTGGTTTAAGCCAAATCTCATTTTGTTGTGGATTATTTTTTTGAATCTTTTTTTAGGGATTCGGTATGGTTTAGTCGCTTCTTTTTGCGCAGGACTTTTGCAAGATAGTTTTTCTACGGGTGCTTTCGGGGCACACATTTTAAGCTTTATTGTGTGCTCATATCTTATCGTTGTTATCCGTAAGTATTTCCTTCAGTTAGAAACTGCATCATTTCGCTTGGCTATATCGGGAGTCGTAGCAATCTTAAATGTACTTGTTCTTTATGTAATTAATTCATTTTTTATGAAAATAAGTTTTTCAGAAACAGTTGTTTTTATCTTATTCCCAGAAGTTTTATCCACTGTCTTAATGGCATGGCTATTGTTTGATTATTATAAAAAATGCGCCTTAAAATTATTCGCTTAGTTATTGCTTCTTTTTTTGTTGTCCTGGGCTTGGGACTGATTTATCTACAAATTATCCAGGGGCAGCACTACTATAACTTGAGCGTAAATAACCGTATTCGTGTTGTTCCTATCGAAGGTATCCGTGGTCGTATTCTTGATCGAAACGGCATTATTTTAGCCGATACACGTGTTTCTTTTGATGTTTTTGTTGTTCCTCAGGAATTAGAAAAAGAAAAAGAGATGTTTGTTTTTTTGAGCAAGACGCTTGATGTCGACCAAAAAGAACTTGAGAAAACATACAAGAAGAAAATGATTGCTCAGTTTGTCCCTGTCGCGATTGCGCAAGACATCTCTCGCGATAAAGCTATTGTTCTTGAAGAACATAAATTTCGCTTCCCTGGACTCATCATTCAACTTGGCGCAAAAAGAGATTATCCTCTAAAAAGCATCGGGGCCCATGTTTTAGGTTATGTTGGAAAAATGAGCCCATCAAAGAAAATTAAATTTAAAGAATATGGGTATGCTATTCCAAAGATTACGGGATATTCGGGAATCGAAGAATACTATGACAGTTTTTTAAAAGGAAAAGACGGCGGTCTTCAGGTTGAGGTCAATCATCGTGGAGAGCAGGTTCGCCTTTTAGGTATGCGAACACCTGTCCGTGGGCAAGACATGACGCTGACCATTGATTCGCGTATTCAGAAAATTGCAGCGGATTGCATAAGCAAATATATTGGTTCTATTGTTGTTTTAGATTTAGATTCCGGAGAAGTTTTAGGAATGGTAAATTCACCGTCTTTTGATCCGAATGTTTTTGTGAAGGCAAGCGAAAGCAATAAGAGGGCGAAACTTTTTTCCGATCCAAAAGCGCCGATGTTAAACCGAGCTATCGGAGGCCAGTATCCTCCTGGATCTGTTTTTAAGATTCCTTTGGCCATTGCAGCCCTAGACTCAGGAAAAATTACGGCTAACAGCACTTTTTCTTGTAATGGATTTTATTCTTTAGGGCGGCGGAGATTTCGATGTTCCCATTCGCATGGGATGCAAAATTTTACCGAAGCGATCGCGCATTCTTGCAATGTCTATTTTTATAATGTTGGCCTTATTTTAGGGGCTCAAAAAATTCGAGAGTTTGCTCATCTTTTTGGATTGGGGATGCGGACAGATATTGACTTGCCTTACGAAGAGAAAGGACTTATTCCAGATCCTGACAATTATTATAAGCGTGCCAAGCGGCGATGGAGCAAGGGGGACACTCTTAACTTTTCTATTGGACAAGGAGATGTTTTAGTAACTCCTTTGCAGGTTGTCAATATGATGGCAACTGTTGCGAGAGATGGAAAAGAGATTCCACCACGCCTTCTTAAATCTGCTGCGGATATTAAGAAAGTTCAGGGATATCTCGAGCGTGATATCAACATCCCTAAGCCTTATTTTGATTTAGTTAAGGGAGGAGCAAAAGCAGCTATTGCGGATTATGCTGGTACGGCACGCGTTTTGTATATGAAGGATTTACTTGTTATGGGAAAAACCGGAACAGCACAAACTTCAGGGAAAAAAAAGACACACGCGTGGTTTGCTGGTTTTTGCCCAGAGACAAAAAGGAAAATTGTTTTTTGTGTCTTCTTAGAGCATGGCGGATCAAGCTATAATGCATGCCGAGTGGCGAAGGAACTACTTCAGTCGATGAAAAAACAGAACATTCTGTAATTTATTAAATTATCATGAACGGAAATCTTAAAAAAATTATTTTCACGCTTATTGTCGTCATCATCGTCATAGGACTCGTAGCTCTTTATAGCGCGTCTTATCAAAACATTCGCGTTCCTCGCAAGATTTTTTACGGACAGCTTGTGATGGCTATTTTAGGAATAGGGGCAATTTGGGCGTTGAGTTATTTTGATTATAGAAAATTTTATGACATGGCCTATATTCTTTATGCGGTTAACATTATTTTTTTGATTGGGATTTTTATTTTTGGTCGGTATGCCTTAGGGGCTAAACGATGGATTGAGTTTTTTGGTGTTAACTTTCAGCCGTCTGAGCTGATGAAGTTATCGGTCATTTTGGTTTTAGCGCGTTATTTTACGGATCAGAAACCTACGATTTCTTTTTATCGGCAAAGCTTAAAAGGGGGGTTTTGGGCTGACCTTCTTATTCCTCTTTTTTTAGTGGTTTTTCCTATGCTATTAATTTTTAAGCAACCGGATTTGGGAACAGCCCTTTTGCTGTTAGGAATTTTCGTGGTCATTCTTTATGCGAGTGGGATTTCTTATAAGTATTTTTTAGGTCTTTTAGTCTTTTGTGCTATGGCTGTGCCGCTTTTGTGGAGTGTAATGAAACCATATCAAAAGGATCGGTTGTTAGTTTTCTTAAACCCAAATATTGACCCTCTTGGGGCAGGGTATACGATTATTCAGTCGAAGATTGCTGTCGGATCGGGACAGATTTTTGGTAAGGGATGGCTTGCCGGAACTCAGAACCAACTTAATTTCTTGCCGGAGAGGCATACCGACTTTATTTTTTCTGTAATCGGAGAGGAGTGGGGTTTAATCGGGAGCTTTTTTCTTTTGAGCTGTTTTTTTGCTTTAATTATGCTGGGCCTTAATGTTGTTGAACAGACAAAAGAGAAGTTCGGTTATTTAGCTGCTCTTGGGATTATTACTATTTTTGCACTTCAGGTGATAATTAATATTGGCATGGTGCTGGGCTTATGCCCCATTGTTGGCTTAACTCTTCCTTTGGTGAGTTACGGGAAATCTTCCTTTCTTGTTTTTGTCCTAATGCTTGGGTTCTTGTTGAATTTAAGCAGGCGGCGAACTATTTTTTAAAAAATATCATCGAAATTGTAATCTTGCAGGTTTTAAGGTAAGATAAATAAAAATATTTATGAATATTAGTATTTATATTTAACATGGGAACATACAAACGCATTAATAATAAATTTTTAGGAGAGCTTTTAATCGAGCGCGATGTTATTACTAAAGAGCAGCTTGATGAAGCTATGGCACACCAGGAAGAAAAGGGTGGGCTCATGGGAGAGGTTTTGGTAAATCTCAAATATGCTTCAGAAGAGGATATCGCTCAGGCGTTGACTTCTCAGTATGGGTTTCCTTATCTTCCGCTATCAAATTATGAAATTGAGGATGATGTCCTTGCTTCGCTTTCGAAGGAAGTTTGTGAAAAGTTTTGTCTTGTTCCAATAGACAAGATTGGCGCAAGTCTGACTTTGGCTATGGCGGATCCCTTAAACGCAAAGGCCATCGAAGAGATTGAGGCGTTAACAGGTTGTTCCGTTCAGACGTTTGTTAGCACGTCTAAGGATATCCGAGAAACAGTGCAAAAGTATTATAAATAAACATATGTTTTCTCCATACGAATATTTTCAGAAAATTCTTATCGAAAAAACGATTCTTGAGCCGAAGGATGTTGATAAAGTTCTTGACGAATCGCAAGCCGCATCAGAACCTTTTACAGAAATTCTTATAAAGCAAGGTCTTGTTACAGAGGCCCAGCTGATATCTTTTCTTATCGAAGGCTTAGGTCAGCCACCTGTCGATGTTTCTAATATTGCCATTGATCTAGAAGTCCTTGCCCTCATGCCTAAGGCCATGGTGCTTAAATATCAGGCTATGCCTATTGTTCGCATTGGGCGGACTCTTATCCTTGCCATGGTTAATCAGACGGATATTGTTTCGATTGATAACATTAACGCTTTGACAGGCCTGCGTGTTTATTCGGTTGCGACACAGCTGAAAGATATTGAAAAAGCCGTTGCTATTTATTTTACAGAAAATTCTGATGCCGCTTTTGATCAGATTATTAAAGATATTTCTGACACCGAAGAGATGGAGCTTATTAGCGAAGCTGATAAGCAAATGGACAAAGACCATGTGGAGAATCTTCTCCAGGATGCCCCCACAATAAGATTAACCGACGCCATTATCAAGCAGGCAATTCTTGCCAAGGCGAGTGATATTTTTATTGAGCCGTTAGAAAAAGCTTTGCGCATTCGTTACCGTGTTGATGGTATTATTCGTGAAGTTGACCGCATGTCGAGGAATTTGCATTTTCCAGTTGTTTCGCGTATTAAAATTATGGCTAGTCTTGATATTTCTGAGCATCGTCTTCCTCAAGATGGGCGTTTCAGAATAGTTACGGATAAAAAAAAGGAAGTTGATTTTCGTGTTAGTGTTTTGCCGGCGGCCCTTGGTGAAAAAGTTGTTTTGCGTGTTTTAGATAAAAATGCGGCGATGCTTGATTTAACAAAACTTGGGTTTCATCCTAGGGCGTTACAATCACTTCAGGAATGTTCGGTTAAGCCTCATGGAATGATTTTGACGTGTGGTCCTACCGGAAGCGGAAAAACAACGACTCTTTATTCGATTTTAAAATTTATTGATTCCCCGGAGAAAAACATTATCACTGTCGAGGATCCGGTTGAATATCAAATGAAAGGAATTAACCAGGTTAATGTGAAGCCCCAAGTTAATTTGACCTTTGCTTCAACTCTAAGGTCAATCTTAAGACAAGATCCTGACATTATTATGATTGGGGAGATTCGAGATTTCGAAACGCTGGATGTCGCGGTTAAGGCGGCTTTAACAGGCCATCTTGTTTTAAGCTCTTTGCATACGACGACGGCAGCTGGGTCGGTTGTACGTATGGTTAATATGGGAATTGAACCTTTTTTGATTTGTTCTTCGGTTTTAGCGGTTGTAGCTCAAAGGCTCTTGAGAAGGCTTTGCGACAAATGTAAAGAGGTGTATGATCTTCCAGATTATCTTATCAAAAAGTTAAGTTTAAAGAATTATCATTTTGATACAAAGCCCCAATTTTATAAAGCCAAAGGATGCAAGCATTGTTTTGATCTAGGTTACAAGGGGCGGGTTGGCATTACTGAAATTATGGTTTTAACGTCTGCTCTTAAAAAAATGGTTTTAGAAAGTTGCGGAGAATATCGGCTTAAGGAGGCGGCACGCAAGGAAGGCATGATAACAATGCGGGAAGATGCTATCTACAAAGCTGCTGCGGGCTTAACATCTATTGAGGAAGTTTTAAGGGTGACTGTTTCTGATGAAACGATAGAGGAATAATGGCTAAAACAATTAAAGAAAAAGTTCTCGAGGCTTTAGTCGAAAGTCACAGCATTTCAAAAAAAGAGCTTGATGAGGCATTGGGCGCCCAGAAGGAGACTGGGGCAAGCTTAGACAGAGTCCTCGTCGATAAAGGTCTTATTTCAGAGAAAGAACTTTTAAGCCTTTTGGTCAAAGAGTTCGACATTCCCACCATCAACCTATCTAAATATAAGATTGACCCTAGCTTAAAAGAAGCCATCCCTGAGCGTGTTGCACGCCAGTACCATCTTATTCCGATTTCGAGTTTAGGTAAGAAAATTACAGTTGCCTTGTCAGACCCTTTTAATATTTTTGCGATTGATGATTTAAAGACATTGACTAATAAAAATATTGATGTTGTCATGAGCGAAGAGTCAAAAATTACCCAAGCGTTGGATACTTATTATGGGGCTGCTGACCTTGAGAGTGTAGCGGAAGTTAGCCGTGATATCGATATTCAGGATTTTGAAGTTGTTGACGAAAAAGGGGAAGGCCAGGGCTCGGAGATGACGGTTGAGGAAAGCACTCAGGCTCCGATTATCCGCATGGTCGACCTCATTATCAAAGAAGCTTTGACGCAGCGAGCCTCGGATATTCACATTGAGCCTGGTGAAGAAAACGCAAGAGTGCGCTATCGTGTAGACGGTATTTTGCGTGATGTCTTAAAGATCCCAAAAGTTAATCAAAACGCTGTTATTGTTCGTATTAAAATTATTAGCGGAATTAATATTACAGAGACACAAGTGCCGCAAGACGGAAGATTTAAAATGCGTCTTTCAACCAAAGAGGTTGATTTTCGCGTTTCGCTTTTACCAATAACTTTTGGCCAGAAAATTGTTATTCGTGTTTTAGATAAATCTAGTTTATCCGTTGGGCTCGATGGCTTAAGTTTTTCACCGAAACCCTTGGAGAGAATAAAAAATGCAATCACGCAGCCTTTTGGCATGATTCTTGTCACGGGCCCAACCGGAAGTGGAAAGTCAACGACGCTATATTCAATTATTAATCAGCTTAACACCGTTGACCGAAATATTATTACTGCAGAGGACCCTGTTGAGTATCTCATTGACGGGTTGACTCAAATTCCAGTTCGGGCGGACATAGGATTAACTTTTGCATCAGGACTAAGGGCTGTTTTAAGACAAAGTCCAGACATTGTTATGCTTGGAGAAATTCGAGATTCTGAAACAGCGGACATTGCTATTAAGGCTTCTTTGACTGGACAGCTTGTTTTATCAACGTTGCACACCAATGACGCGGCTGGTGCATTGACGCGCTTAATTGACATGGGCGTTGAATCTTTTTTAGTTGCTTCAAGCGTTGTTTGTATTTGCGCGCAACGCCTTTGTCGGACTATTTGCCCGAAGTGCCGAGAAGAAGTTTCTATCCCTGAGAAAACTTTAGCTGAATTAAAGCCGAGGGTAAAGCCAGGAATGAAATTTTATTATGGGAAAGGATGCGATTTTTGTCGTCAGACAGGTTACCGTGGACGCGTAGGTGTTATTGAAGTTATTGAGGTTGATGAAACAATTAAGGAGATGCTAATCAAAGGCAAGTCCTCAGGGGATATCAAGCAATATGCTATTAAAAAAGGGATGACAACGCTTTGGGATGATGCGATTAATAAGCTGATTGAGGGTGTAACAACTGTTGAAGAAGTTTTTCGCGTAACAAGTTCGGAATAATTTTTTTAAATTTAGACGGCAAAGATTTGCTATTCGAAAAATTTTCGCTAAAATAGAAGTACAACGTTTTATTACAAGGAGCTTGGCAAATGCCAAAATTTAAATATGTTGCTAAAGATGAAAATGCAACAACTGTTACTGGTAAAGTTTCGGCAGAAAATGAAGATGCCGTTATCAAGGAACTTCGTAAACGAGATTTAATTGTTATTTCTGTTAAAGAAGCTAAAGAATTAAATTTAAAGAATTTTTCTATTGGCCCTAGTAAAGTTAAGGGTGATGATTTAGTCATTTTTGCAAGGCAACTGGCGACAATGATCGAAGCGGGTATTCCTATTCTACAAAGCCTAGAAGCGCTAGAAGAGCAGATGAGTCATCCGTACTTTAAAGGGGTTATTGCAGCTGTTCGCGAAGATGTTTCCGTTGGAAACAGTTTGTCTGTGGCCTTTGGTAAGCATCCTGATGTTTTTGATACTCTTTTTGTTAGTATGGTTAAAGCTGGTGAAACTGGAGGTGCTTTAAACGCCCTTTTAGACCGCATCGCCGGCTACATGGAGAAAACACTTAAACTTAAGCGTAAAGTTAAATCAGCTTTGGTTTATCCTATTGTTGTTATTAGCATGGCGGTTATTATTACGTTAGTTCTTTTAATTAAAGTTGTTCCGACCTTTAAAGAAATTTATGATTCCCTAGGCCATGAGTTGCCGGGAATGACGTTGGTCTTAATTGCGATTAGTGAAAATCTTCGTGCAGGTTTCGTATGGGTCGTTGTTCTTCTGTTTGTTTTGGGTGTTGCTTTTGCTAATTATAAAAAAACAGAATCCGGAAGCCTTTTGATTGATAAGGCGATTCTTAAGGTTCCGGTATTCGGGTCTTTAATCACGAAGGTAGCGATTAGCCGTTTTAGCCGAACATTGGCAACGTTGATTCAAAGCGGGGTTCCTATTTTGATTTCGCTTGAGATTGTTGGAAAAAGTTCTGGTAGCCGAGTCATCGAAGTTGTTTCTGAGGATGTTTGTAATCATATTCGCGAAGGAGAAAGCATCTCTGAGCCTTTGTCAAAAAGTAAGGTTTTTCCGGCTATGGTTATTCGCATGATATCGGTTGGTGAAAAAACCGGAAAACTTGAGACCATGCTCACCAAAATTGCGGAATTTTACGAAGATCAAGTCGATGCTGCTGTTGCTGGTTTAACAAGTATGATCGAGCCTTTGATTATCGGGTTTTTAGGAATTGTCGTCGGGTTTATTGTTATTGCGCTGTTTTTACCGATTATTCGCATGTCAACAATGATTGGATAAAAGGACACTATTATCGATATGCATTGTTTTCAAAAGAAGAGACTACTTCTGCTTTCTGTTTTCATTCTAACGGTTTTTTCTGCCAGTGAGCTCTACGCACAATCAAGAGATTATCTTTCTATAGATGTTTTGGTGAGTAATTGGGAGAAGAATGTTTCCGAGCTTAAACAAAGCATGGAAAAACTTTCTCGCCAAAACGATGAAATTTTTTCTCAAAATGAACTTTTAGCCCAAGAAATCGATCGACTTAAGGCAGAACAGCAGGCTTTGTCTCAGGAGGGCGACACACTACTTCCTGAAAAAAATAGCTTAGAGAATTCTTTACAGACAAAAGAGGATATTATTGCTGTTTTGAAACGAGACATGAAGGCCTTAGAAGATAAGAAGGGTGCTTTTAGAGTCGGGATTCGAGATTTTCAGAATCAGGTTGAGAAAGAAGAAAAAAACGAAAAAGAGTTAAACGAAAGCATTGCTGCCTTGATGAAGGAGGTTGAGTCACTAGAAAAACAGCAATCGGCTCAGGCTAAAACGATTGACCAGGCCCTTAATAAGCAGGAAGTGAGAAAAGAGAAACTACAAGCTTCACTATCAGCAGCACAGCAAAAAGGGGCGGGTCTTGATACGCAGCTAGCTGGTCTTAAGCAAGAGATTTTATTCTCTTCAGCAAGGCTGAAATCATTAAAAAAGGAATCTCAAATTCTTCAAGCTGATCTTATTTCATTAAATGAAGATATTTCTATTGTTCTTGATAAGAAAGAGAGCTTAAAAGGAGAAAATAGAATTTTAAAAGAGAAAAAAGAAAATGTTGTTGAGCAGATTAGCGAAGAGATTCAAGCGGCACAAAATCAGAAAAATCAATTGGAGCAAACCTTAGCCCAGAAGAAGCAGGAGCTTCAAAGGCTCAACCGCGCGGCTCCCAGTGAGCGTATAAAAAATCTCCAAGACCAGTTCAAAGAACTTAAGACAGAAAATTCTTCGCTCAAAAGCCAGCTTGCTCGGCTCAAGAAAGCCCTATCGACTATCACCAAAGAAAAGCAATCTTTAGAAAATCTTTTCAAATAGGCCTTCCGTTGAATATCTATATAAAATTGTCAGGAATTCGCTTTAGCAGATTCTTTAAGAAAGTGCTATACTTTTAGCGAAGGGGTTGATAGTGGAATTTTAAGGAAAACCCATTGACAAGTAGGGGAGGTGAGGATAAAATAACTTAATGGATTAAAGCTTTTAAAGCTAGAGATTCGGGTCCCTGAATCATAAGAAAGCAACCCCAGCAAAACGGCATCATTCATTTTGTTATTCTTTCTTTCAGGAGGCCTAAAAAGGCTTTGAGATGCTTGAATCTTAATCCTGGAAGGAGGTCAGAAAAATGAATAGAAAAGGTTTTACACTCGTAGAAATCATGATCGTTGTTGCTATTATCGCTTTGTTAGCAGCTATTGCTATCCCTAATCTTTTAAGGGCTAAAATTTCTGCTAATGACGCATTAGCACAAAGCACGCTTCGTACTGTATCCACTGCAGCAGAAACCTTCGGAACCGCCAATTCTGGAAATTATCCAACTGGTGGAGCCGACGACGCTGTTCTTGTGACAGCAACTCCGCCTTACCTTAATCAATCGTATTGCGGAACAACCGTTTCTGGTTATACCTATTCTTGCGGCTTAGTTAGCACAGGATATACGGTTACAGCAACACCGGTTACCATTAATACAACCGGAACCACAACGTTCACCATTACAACTGGTGGCGTGTTGACAGAAGGATAATTTTTTCCTTATGCACCAATAAAAAGGGGAGCTTTTATAGCTCCCCTTTTTATATATGGTATAGATAATCTTCATGGGCTTTCAAAAAATAAAGATTTTTTCTTTTTTTCTTCTAATTCTCTTATAATATAGGAAATGGTTATTTAACCACCATCGGAGAGCTAACATTATATGAATAGAAAAGGTTTTACACTCGTAGAAATCATGATCGTTGTTGCTATTATCGCTTTGTTAGCAGCTATTGCTATCCCTAATCTTTTAAGGGCTAAATCCGCCTCGAATGAGGCTATAGCTAAAAGCAATTTAAAAACTTTAGCAACAGCTTCAGAAACTTATTCAATGGTCACAGGAGAATATCCACTAAATGAGGCAGCTTTAAAAGCTGCTACGCCGCCGTATCTTAATTCAGCGTATTGCGATAAAACTGTTTCTGGTTACGAATATACTTGCGATTTTAAGGATGATGGATCAGGATATACGGTGGTAGCTACTCCTGTTCCAGGAGGAGTCGCAGGGACAGTAACTTTTACGCTTTCAACCGGAGGAGTGATGTCCCCTTAGGGGATTTTTACTCTTTTCTTTTTTTTCTTGAACTTTTTAATTAATTATAGCGAAAAAAGATATTTCAGGTATAATAAGTTTAAATTATTATACTTAAATAAATAACAGAATTAATATATATGCATCGTTTTTTAGAGCAATATTTTGGAATCATTAAAAAGTTTCTTCCCACCCAGTCCGAAGAATCCTCTGTCGGGATTGATATTGGAGTAAGTTCATGCAAGCTTGTTGAACTTGTTGCCAGCCCACTTTCTTTGAAAGTAAAAAATTGGGGTATTCTGCCTGTTCAAAGCGGAGATGTTGCCAGTACGATTAAAAAACTACTTGCACAAACAAACGCTAGCCCTTCTAACGTCTATACAGCACTATCTGGGCAAGGGACATTAATCCGCTTTATTAAGATGCCGAGAATGCCTTTAAATCAACTCCGGGAATCCTTATTGCTAGAGGCGGATAAATATTTTCCCTTTTCCAAGGACCAAGTTTACATGGATTGCCATATTCTTGATGATAAACGCGGAAAAGATAATAAAATGGAAGTTTTGGTCGCTGTTGCCAAAAGAGACCTTGTTAAGCAACGGCTTGACCTGATTGAATCTCTGGGGCTTAAAGGAGGCTTTATTGGGATAAGCGCTGTTGCGCTATCTAATGCTTTTAGCAAGATTCAGAAAATTTTAGGAAGCCGCCAGGGAGCTAATTTAAAAGATGTTAACAGAACAATCGCCGTTTTAGATATCGGTGAAGTCAAAAGCAGCCTTATTATTTTTGCCGAGGGACTTCCGCGATTTACGCGGGATATTTCTTTGGGAGGAAAAGACCTGACGCAAAAAATTAGCAATGTGATGGGGATCAATTTTTCTGAAGCAGAAAAAGTGAAGTGCGGCCCGAAAGGGAAAGAAGAGGATATTATCACAGCTTGTCATTCGACGCTTCTAAGTCTGGTTTCTGAAATCCGCTTATCGTTTGATTATTTTACTTCTGAGAATAGCCAGGAAGTTAAAGCGCTTTATTTAATGGGAAGCTCATCAAAGATTCCAAAGATTGATGATTTTTTTGTCAAAGAATTAGATTTGGCAGTAGAAAAATGGGATTCAGCGAAGGCTTTAGAGTTTGTAGATAATGTTTCTGCGGCTGAGTTTTCCGACCAGGCTAATCAACTAGGGGTTGCTTTAGGACTATCGTTATATTCTTATGATTAATATTAATCTTGTTCCAGAGTCGCTACAAAAAAAGAAAAAGTCTCAGTTTTTTAAGACGATTTTAAGAGATATTCCCCTAGAGATTGTCATTGGGGCCGCTGGAGGGATTCTTGTCTTGTTGGTGATTATGCACATTCTTTTGCAAGGAATAATTTCTGTACGATTCATTTCTCATGCTCGTTTGAGCGGCCAGTGGGCTTCTATTGCAGAGAAAAAAGGAGAAGTTGATGCCATTCTTCAAGAGCTCCAAGATTTGCGCAAAAAAATCAATGATATTGAACAGGTAACAGTTGAAAAGCGAATTTCGTGGGCAGAAAAATTGAACTGCATTAGCGACAAAATTCCGTCTGGTGTTTGGCTGCAGAGGGTTTCTTTAGCATCAGATATTTTTTTGATCGAAGGAAGCGCAGTCTCAAGACGGCAAGATGAGATGATTAGCGTTGGTAATTTTAGTTCAAACTTAAAAAAAGAAAAAGATTTTATGAAAGGATTAGATGACATTGAGGTTAGCTCTATTCAACGCCGCATGGTGAACATTATAGAGGTTGCCGACTTTGTTATTTCTGTAAAATTAGAAGATGAAGGATCTGACGAATAAGATTTTAGCCTATTTACCGCCATTAACGCAAAAGACAAGTTATTATGTCTTAGGAGGGGCTGTTGCTTTTGCCCTTTTGTTTGACTATTTATTTGTTATGAGTTTTCAGATTAGAGCCCTAAGGTCTTTAAATCCAAAAATTGCAACATTAGGAAAAGATCTTAAAGATATAAAATATCATTTTGAGCGAGTTTCTATCTATGAGGCAGAGGCTGCGAGGCTGAGAGAAAGGTTTAGTAAGGTAAAAACTAGTATTTTAACGAGGGAAGAAATTCCAATGATTCTTGAGAATATTTCAAGAATCGCAAGTGGGTTGGGAGTTCAGATTGATCAAATTATGCCTTTAAAGGAATCTGAAGAACAGATGCTAGAGTCCGATGAGGCGATTTATTTTGCTGTGCCTATTTTTATTAAGGCTGAAGGTGGTTATCATGCCTTTGGGAAATTCTTTAATAGAATTGAAGAAGACCAAACTTTTATGAATATTCAAGATTTCGATATTGTTAAAAGTAGTACTCATCCACGCAAACAGATGTCAAAATTTGTTATTATTATTTTTGTTAAGGAGGAAAAATAGGCTGATGCATTTTAATAAGATGCTATGTTGTTTTATTTTTTGTCTTTTTGTGTTGGGTGGGCTATCCTTCGCCGAAGAGCAACCTTTTGTTTATGATGACCATGGCCGGAGAGATCCTTTCTGGTCTTTAATCAGCCCAAGCGGAACGATTCTTAGTTATGACGTAGACCTTGATTTTTCTGATCTTACATTAGGAGGAGTCACTTATGATCCAAGAGGTAAGAGTGTGGCGATTATTAATAGTACGATTGTGAGAACTAACAAAGAAGTTGGTGGGTATAAAGTTATTGAAATTAAAAAGACTGAAGTTATTTTGCAGAAAGATGGGAAAATGTATACGCTGAGAATGCGAAAGGAGAGGTAAAATGGTAAAGAAATTAATGCTCGTAATATTGGCGCTAGGCTTAGTTGTTGCTTGGGCTTATGCACAAGAGCAAAATATTGAGCCTGTTATTCAATCGCAGGATACTATGGACGTAGCTGAAAGCGATGCACTTTGCGAAGGTTGTGTAAGTTTAGATTTTCAAGGTGCAGACATTCGAAATGTTCTGCAGATCCTTTCTTATAAAAGTGGAGTTAATATTGTCGCAGGTCCAGAGGTTACCGGTCTGGTAACAATTCAGTTGACGAATGTTCCTTGGGAAGATGCATTGGAAGTTATCTTGGGCACGTATGGTTATGGGTACGAAGAGAAGGGAAGCATCTTGACTGTTACGACAATAGAAAATTTGAAGACGCACAGAGAAGATGCGATTCTTTTGGCAGACCAAGAACCGATAACGACAAAGACATTTGTTTTAGATTATGCTAACGCATCTGAAGTCATTCCCGCGATTGAGAAAATGTTAACTTCTAAAGGAAATTTAACTTTTGATCAAAGAACGAACATTATTATTGTTACAGATACGTCAAGTAGTGTCCGCTCGGTAGCAGAAGTTGTTGACAGGCTGGACACCACGACACCCCAAGTTCTTATTGAAGCAAAGATTATCGAAACCTCTCTCGGCGACCAAGAGAATCTCGGTATTGATTGGTCTCTTAAGGCAACTATTTCAGGTGCTGCAAGACCAACATACTATCCTTTTACAGAGGCTAGCGAAAATAAATATATGAAAGCCGCTGGAAGCACGAGCATGGATTTCCCTGTGCCGAATGAAGATTTGTTTTCTTTTGGAACATTAGACTTTTCAGAAGTTTCGGCTGTTATGGAAATATTAAAAAACCGATCTGATACAGAAATCTTATCTAGCCCAAGCATTGTTACACTAGATAATCAAATGGCACGTATTGTGGTTGGAAATCAATATCCTCTCCCGGAATATACATATAACGAAGAGCAGGCTAAACTTCAGGTTTCAGGCTGGGAATACAAGGATATTGGAATTATTTTTGAAGTTACGCCGCATGTTAATAATATAGGTTTTGTAACGTTAAAGATCGAACCTAAAATTACAGCAATTTTAGACTATGTTCAGGTCGAGAATACAAGCGTTCCGCGCCTTAGCACAGAAGAAGCCTCAACAAAAGTTATGATCCAAGACGGTCAAACGTTGGTTATTGCAGGCCTTATTAAACATCAGTTAGTGGATACACAGAAAAAAGTGCCTCTCCTTGGGGATATTCCGCTGTTAGGATTACTTTTCCGTAAGTCTGAGAAACAATTAAACAAAAGTGAATTGTTGATCTTTATTACGCCACATATTATTACGGAAAATATTCCTGATAATGCTGGCCTCTTAAGTGAAAAAATAGACGCCCTAAAAGTCCTAAAAGTAAAGTAGTTATTAAAATGCCAAAAGAAATTTTAGTTAATATCAGAGAAGGTGAAAAGCGCGTCGCTATCATCGAAGACGGTGTCTTAGATGATTTTTATATTGAGATGGAGCGCGAAGACTTTTTACTCGGAAATATCTACAAGGGAAAAGTTGAATCAATTTTGCCGTCAATTAATGCGGCCTTTGTTAACATCGGGCAGGAAAAGAATGGATTCCTTTATTTAACGGATGTTCTTAATCCTTTAGTGGAAGAGGAGCTGTCTGGGGCGCGTAAGTTTATTAGTCGTCTTTTAAGTGGAGAGAAAAAGCAGCTTAAAAAGAAAAAGAGGGAACCAGTTTCTTTTAAAAAAGGCGACGAGGTTCTTGTTCAGGTTGTTAAGGAGCCTTTTGCAAACAAAGGCGCACGCTTGACCACGCATGTCAGCCTTCCGGGTCGGTTCGTGGTTTTTATGCCGCATGATAAGCATCTTGGAATTTCAAAGAAGATTGAGGGCACAGATGAAAGGCAGCGCCTTAAAGAAATCTTAAAAGATATCCGCGGAGTTCGAGATGGAGGTTTTATCGTTCGTACGGTTGCTTCCAAGAAGGGAAAGCGCGAACTTATTCGTGATGCCCGTTTTCTTCTAAAAGTATGGCAAAAAATTAAGAAATCGTCAGATGACCGCAAGGCTCCAACCTTAATCTATAAGGAATATGACCTTCTTTGGAGGATTGTGCGAGACTTTCTGCGGGAAGACGTTGATAAATTAATTGTTGATTCTCAAGAAGAATATATTAGAATAAGAAAATTTGTTAACATGCTTATTGGTCATGAAATGGTCAATAAGATTCAATTATATAAAGCAGAAATGCCCCTTTTTGATAGCAAAGATGTTTCTAAACAACTTAACAAGATTTTTGACCTGAAAGTTTTTTTAAAGTCTGGGGCTTATATTATTATTGAGCCTACTGAAGGCCTTATTGTTGTTGATGTTAACAGCGGGAGGTTTAAGGTCAATGCATCTCCGGAAGATGCGGCTTTCATGGTTAACATGGAAGCAACAGCAGAGATTGCCCGACAGCTACGTTTAAGGGACTTAGGCGGTATTATTGTTATTGATTTTATTGATATGGGAAGAGAGGGGCATAAGCGTCAGGTTGCGCAGGCTCTTCAAAAAGCCCTGGCGAAAGACCATTCTAAGACAGAAATTACACGGATTTCATCTTTAGGGTTATTAGAAATGACCCGCGCAAGAACAGGAAAGACTATCGAATCTCGATCATTCGATCCATGTCCTTATTGCGAGGGGCGAGGCCGTGTTAAAATTGAGTAATTCATAAAGGTTATTTAAAGGAGGAAGAAAAGATGTATGCAATTGTTCAACTTGGCCCACATCAATATAAGGTATCTGAGGGCGATACAATTGAGGCTCAAAAGCTAGACGCAAAAGAAGGTAAAAGTATCACCATTGATCAGGTTTTGATGTACGCAAAAGGACAGACTGTTAAAGTCGGTCAACCCTACCTAAAGGATGTCAAAGTTACCGCTACAGTTATCGGCGAAAAGAAGGATAAAAAAGTTGTTTCTTTTAAGTATAAAAAACGAAAAGATTCTTCTTGGAAAAAAGGACATCGTCAAAAAAAGACAGCTTTAAGCATCACTAAGATTGATGCCAAAGAATAAGATTGTTTTATCCGAAAGAAGGTGAGTGAAAATGGCCGCTTTCGTCGATGAAGCGCGAATCTTTGTAGCCGCCGGTAACGGAGGAAAGGGTTGTGAAAGTTTTTATTCCGATAAGCTTAATCGGCATCCTCGGCCTGATGGCGGCGATGGCGGAAATGGTGGAAATGTTGTTATTTTAGCAAGCCGTTCCGTCCAGACACTTCTTGATTATAAATTCAGACAGCATCATAAGGCGCAAAGAGGCGGACACGCTAGCAGTAAAAATAAGACTGGGAAGACAGGCGAAGACTGCATTCTAAGAGTTCCCCTCGGGACAATCATTAGAGATTATGATACCGGGCTTTTAATTAAAGATTTAACGCGTGATGAACAGAGTGTTGTCATTGCCAGGGGAGGCGCTGGTGGAATTGGAAATAATCGCAACCGTACGCCTAAGCCGCCAGAACTTGGGGAGGCGAGCACCCTTAAGCTTGAGTTAAAAATTGTTGCTGATGTCGGGTTGATAGGATTTCCTAATGTCGGAAAATCTACCTTGATTTCGGCAATTTCGAAAGTTCATTCTAAGATTGCGAATTATCCTTTTACAACGAAACAGCCGATTTTAGGATTTGTTGAAAGCGATGATGAAAATTTTCATTTTGTTGTTGCCGATTTGCCTGGATTGATTGAGGGAGCACATTTAGGGAAAGGTCTCGGGGATAGGTTCTTAAAACATGCCGAACGCACGCGTATTCTCGTTCATGTTTTAGATATGGCTCCTATCGGTGGGCGTGATCCCCTAGAGGATTATGAGAAAATTAACGAAGAACTCAAAGCATACAGCTCAAAGCTGTTTTTAAAGCGACAAATTGTTGTTGCCAACAAGATGGACTTTCCTACAGCTGGTGACCAATTGAAGCGTTTCCGTAAGAAGTACAAAGAAACTATTTTTGCTGTTTCAGCTTTAGAAAAAACAGGATTAGAGAATTTAATTAATCAAATAAAAGAAATATTATGTCACGACAATTTCCAAGAAAAATAAAACGGATTGTTATCAAAATTGGCTCGGGGATTATTGCTAATTATTATATGAATCCGAAGAAATCATGTTTTCAATCTGTCATTAAACAAATCGGCCAGATGCGAAAAAAAGGCATTGAGGTTGTTTTGGTAAGTTCTGGATCTATCGTTTTAGGCTTAGGCGAAACCAAACAGCACATTCGTCCCTCTGGCGTAGCTTCTTTGCAGGCATTGGCGGCGATTGGACAAAATGTTTTAATGCGCACGTATAGCGATTTGCTTAAGAAGAGCAAACTGTGCTGTGCTCAGGTTTTGTTAACGTGGGATGATTTTGACAACAGGCTTCGTTACAAAAATGCCCGTCACACCATTGACAAAATTTTAAGCTACGGCGTTGTTCCGATTATTAACGAAAACGATACCATTTCGACTGATGAGATTAAATTCGGAGACAATGATAGGCTTTCGGCGTTGGTGGCTAGCCTTATTCAGGCAGATCTTCTTGTTATGCTTTCGGATGTTGACGGCCTCTATGAAGTAAAAAATGGCAAAAAGAAAGTTTTTAAGGAAATCCGTGAGGTTACGAAAGAAATTGAAGGCTTAGCCGGTGGGACTGATAAAAAACATATCTCAAAGGGCGGAATGATTACCAAATTAGAAGCTGTTAAGATTGCGACTCATGCAAAAATTCCGTGTATTATCGCGAACGGGGAAACTTTAAATGTTTTAACGGATATTCTAAAAGGAAAACGTATTGGTACTTTTTTTATGGAAAAAGAGGAAAAGCTTTTATCCCGTCGTCATTGGATTTCTTTTGGCGCTAAATCAAAAGGAAAGATTATTATCGATAATGGTGCTAAAGAAGTCCTTTTAAAAGGGGGCAAAAGCCTTCTTCTGCCGGGAGTCGTTGACTGGGAAGGTCATTTCAGGAAAGAGGATGTTGTCATAGTTTCCTCGCAGGACGGTCAGGAAATCGCCCGCGGAATTATTAATTATTCTGTTACTGATTTGCATAAGATAGAAGACCGAAAGCAAAAACAAGAGGTTATTCATTGCAACAACATGGTTTTATCACAGCGTTAATTTAAAAGGAAATTAATGTCTTTAGAAAAAAAAATATTAATCTTAGCCAAAAAAGCCAAAAAAGCTGCACAAGCTATGGCTATGGTTTCAGCGGATGAGAAAAACAAAGCTTTACGGTTAATGGCAAAAAGCATTTTAGCGCATAAAAAATTTCTTATTCGTGAAAATCAAAAGGATCTTAAAGCGGCGAGATTAAAAGGGTATCCGAGGGCTTTAGTAGATCGCCTGACATTAAATGAAAAACGCATCAAGGCTATGGCTGACTGCCTTTTAGATACGACACGGCTTAAAGACCCTGTTGGAGAGGTTCTGGTGAGTTTTAAGAGGCCTAACGGGCTGCTGATCAAAAAAGTTCGTACGCCGATTGGTGTTGTTGGTATTATTTATGAGTCTAGGCCAAACGTCACAAGCGATTGTATTGGTCTGTGCCTAAAGTCAGGAAATGTTTCTATTTTAAAAGGCGGCAAAGAAGCTTTTTATTCGAATAAGGCTATTTTTGATGTTTTGCAGAAATCAATAGCAAAAACAAAAATTCCTAAAGATGCTATCCATTTAATTCCATCAACTGACCGCAAATCCGTTAATGTACTTTTAAAGCTCGATGAATATGTTGATGTTATTATTCCCCGCGGGGGTGAAAGTCTAATAAAATTTGTCGCGCAGAACTCTTGCATTCCTGTTATCAAACACTATAAAGGCGTCTGCCATACTTATGTGAGCCTGCATGCTAATTTGAATATGGCTTATAGGATTTGTTACAATGCAAAAGTGCAAAGGCCTGGAGTGTGCAACGCCATGGAAACGATGCTTGTGGATGAAAGAATCGCAAAACGTTTCTTGCCGAAAATGATTTCTTTGCTTAAAGAGGCCGGAGTTGAAATTCGTGGCTGCGCCAAAACAAAGAAAATTATCAAAAAAGGCATTAAGAAAGTTTCTGCATCTGACTGGCCTGAAGAATATCTTGATTTAATTTTAGCCGTTAAGGTTGTCAAAAATTTAAAAGAAGCCATTGAACACATCAACATTTATGGTTCAAAGCATTCTGATGCAATTGTTACACGCAACAAGAAAGAAGCACAGGAGTTTTTAAAAGCCGTTGATTCATCTTGTCTTTATGTCAATGCCTCAACGCGTTTTACCGATGGGTATGAATTTGGTTTTGGCGCTGAGGTGGGTATTAGCACAGATAAGCTTCATGCGCGCGGGCCCATGGCATTACCTGAGCTCACAACCTACAAGTATCTTGTTTTGGGGAAAGGGCAGATTAGGAAATAGATGACCAAGCGAATCGGTGTTTTAGGTGGCACGTTTAATCCTATTCATGTTGGGCATTTGGCGATTGCGCAGGTGGCGTTAGAAAGAATGCATTTATCAAAAGTTATTTTTGTGCCGGCACATATTCCGCCACACAAAAATCGTAAGATTGTTGCCGGTGCCAAGCATCGATTTCGTATGACAGAGCTTGCTATTGAAAATAATCCGCATTTTGAGATTTCGGATTTTGAGATTACTAAAAAAGGAAAATCGTACACTATTGATACGATGCAGCATTTTCGGGAAGTTTATTCTGAAGATACGCGTTTGTTTTTTATTATTGGAGAGGATACACTTTCACAGCTTCCGCGATGGCGATATATTGATGATATTTTAAAGATTTCTGATTTTATTGTTGTTAATCGTCCAGGGCATACAAAAAAGAGCACAGACATCAAGCATTCTAGCGTAATTATGCCAGGAATTGATATTTCTTCATCTTATGTTCGGTTGCGTATTACGGAAAAAAGAACAGTTCGGTATTTTGTGCTAGATAAAGTCATTGATTATATTAAACAAAACAAACTCTATGAAAGTTCATAAAAAAGACAAAGGAGTAATTTCTATGTGCCAAAATGCAAAAAATGAGATTAAATTTGGAACTGACGGATGGCGTGCTGTTATTTCGAAGGAATTCACTTTCAAAAATGTTGCGATTCTTGCCCAAGCTATTAGTGAGTGGGTTCGCCATGATTTGCCTCGGAAATCAGGGCAACGAAAGCGTGTGGCTGTAGGATTCGATACTCGATTTCTTTCTGATAAATACGCAAGGACTGTTGCCTGTGTTTTAGCAAGAAATAACATTGAAGTTTATCTTTCTGATGCGCCCATCCCGACACCAGCTTTAAGTTTTATTTTGACACGATTAAAATGTGTTGCCGGCATTATGATTACCGCAAGCCATAATCCCGGAGAGTTTAATGGGGTAAAAATTAAAACAGCTCAAGGCGGCGCGGCATCGCGAGAAATTACTGATTTGGTTGAAGATTATCTTTGCGAGAGCGAAGTTCAGATGGCAGACTTTGAAGAGGCCAAAAAAAAGAAAGATCTTATCGTTTATAATTTTAAAGAAGAGTATGTTCAGTTTTTAAGAAATTATTTAGACTTGAAAGCTTTAAAAAAGGTTCGCTACAAGGTTTTAGTGGATGCGATGCACGGCAGCGGAGATAGCTTAGCCTTAGATGTTCTTAAGGGAACAAGTATCCGTGCTTCTGTTATGCGTAGCGACATTAATCCTTCTTTTGAGGGACAAAAGCCTGAACCTGTTGAAGAATATGTTTCTGAGCTTAAGGAGCGCGTGAAAAAGGAAAAGTTTGATATTGGTCTTATTCTAGATGGCGATGCCGATCGTATTGCTGCGGTCACCTCAGATGGTGAATATGTTAGTCCGCAGAAGATTTTGGGCCTGATTATTCTTCATCTGGCACGTAATAAAGGGAAGACAGGTGGCATTATTAAAACAATTTGCGGAACGACAATGCTTGACCACATCGCTGAAAAATTGGGTCTAAAGCTTTATGAAACACCTGTAGGCTTCAAATATATTTCTGATTTAATGATTTCTGAAGACATTTTAGCCGGTGGCGAAGAAGCCGGCGGAATTGGCGTTCGGGATTACATCCCGGAACGAGATGGAACATTAGCCGGACTTTTGCTTTTGGAAATGATGGCTTATCGTAAAAAAAGTTTTAAGAAGCTTATTAAAGAAATGGAAAAAGAGTTTGGCCGTTATTTCTATGAGCGTGCAGATTTAAAAACAAAAAAGAAATCGTTCGATTTGCAGAAAATTAAATCTTTAAAGCGCATTATGGGCAAGAAGGTCGTAAATGTTAAAACTTTCGACGGAGTCAAGCTTATTCGTGAGGATGAGAGCTGGATTATGTTTAGGCCGTCGGGGACAGAACCTCTTATTCGCTCTTATGTTGAAGCAAAATCAGCTAAAAAGGCTAAGGATTTGATTGCTTACGGCAAACTAATGCTTAAGAAATTATAAGGCTTAAAAAATGTTTTATTGGCCAGGCTTTATCTTTTTTTGGATTTTTTATAAAATATTTTTAAGGCTTGAATCTTTTGGCCGGGAAAATATTCCTCGTAAGGGCGGATATCTTATTGCCAGCAATCATTTGAGCAATTTGGATCCGATGATTATTGGCATTGCCGCAGGGCGAAAGATCAGCTTTATGGCTAAGGACTCGCTTTTTAAAAATTGTTTTTTTGGTTTCATTTTGCGCGGTGTTATGGCGTTTCCTGTTAGGCGCGGGTCTCTAGATGTCAGCACAGTTAAAGAGGCGGTTAGGCGTCTTAAAACAGGAGGCCTTGTTGTTTTTCCTCAAGGGACACGACGCACCATTGATTTTGATTTAAAAGGGATTAAATCAGGCGTAGGGCTTTTAGCTGCTAAGGCCGATGTTCCTATTGTTCCGGCATTTATTAACGGGTCTGATAAGGCGATGCCGCCTGGTGCAAAATTTATAAGACCTGCAAAAACATTTGTCCGTTTTGGAAAACCTATTCGAGTAGGCAAGGATCTTTCTTATGAGGAGACTGCGCTTAAAGTTATGACAGAAATAAAACAATTATCACAGCAAGAGGCATAAAAATGGCAAAAAAGATTTTAGTTGTTGATGACGAACCTGACGTTAGCGAGCTGATTAAAAAAAGACTTGAGGCTCACGGCATTGAAGTCGATACCGCAGAAGATGGTGAAAAAGCTCTTTTAAAGGCGCGAGAGTCAAAGCCAGATTTAATTATTACAGATATTGTAATGCCTGTGATGGATGGGTTTGCTCTTTACAAAGAACTTCAAAAAGATGCCTTGCTTGCGAATATTCCTCTTTTGATTTTGTCCGGGCGAAAGAAAATGGAAGATTCTTTTCGGGCGATGGGGGTCGAGCATTTCGTCGGAAAACCTTTTGAGGCCGATCAACTTTTGGAAAAGGTTAATCAACTTCTAAGCCAAGAAGTGGGCATCGAGGCAGAAGAGCTGTCGACAACTCCAAAAGCTGTCGGAAAGAAAATTCTTATTGCAAGTTCTCAGAAGACTGTTGCAGAGAATATGCGCGACCAGCTTGAGAAACAAGGGCATATTTTAGAGTGTACCCTTGACGGGCCGCACACGATTGTTCGAGCTGTTGATTTTTTACCGGATGTTTTTATTTTGGATATTGACTTGGATGAAATGCCTTGTCCCGAAGTTATTAAAACTCTGAGGTATTTACCAGTTATAAAGACAAGAGAGATTTTAACCTTTAGCTCCCGTGATGCGGCCGGTAGCCGCGATTCGGCGGGGATGGAAAGTCTTGCATCAACAGATGAAGCTGTTGAAGCTTGCAAGGGGGCAGGGGCTTCCGCTTCTTTAGGGCCTTTTAAAGAATTTACTTTTTTAAAGTCTGTCCAAAAGTATTTTTAAAGCTCTGGAGTAATAAGTTTTTTTATTATTTTTCCTCGTTTTATAATTTTTTATTTCTTATTTTTCAATAATTAAGATTTTCTCAAAGATTTTAGTTGACAAAAGAGGGCTTTTCGAACATAATTTGGTACTTTTGTTTGCGCAGTTTTGCGTTACGGGCAAGCAAAAGAATAAAATTAGAGAGAGGTATTTTTTTATGTCAGAGAAGAAACAATCAATCATGGCAGAGTTGTACGAACAGACTCTGCGAACAATCTCCGAAGGCGAAATCGTCACGGGAGAAATCGTCGGGATTACCGAAAAGGATGTGGTCGTCGATATTGGATTTAAATCCGAAGGGTTTATTTCTGTTGATGAATTTCGTGATCCTGAACAAAGGACGTTAGGAAGCAAGGTCGATGTCCTTGTTGAATCTGTTGAAGATGATAAAGGCAGGCTTATCTTATCGCATTCTAAGGCCCAGAAGCTTAAGGGTTGGCAAAAAATTGTTGAAGAAGTAGATGAGGGAACGGCTGTTGAAGGCCGTGTTATTAAGCAAGTCAACGGTGGTTATATTGTAGATATGCAAGGCGTTGATGCATTTTTACCGAGATCGCTTTCATCGTTTAAAGGTATGCTTCCTAAAGATGTCATTGGAGCTAAGTATGCATTTATTGTAACAAAGATGAATAAGCAACGCCGCAACATTATTCTTTCTCGTCGAGAAGTTGTTCAAAAAGAGCGTGATGCGGTTAAGGCACAGCTTTGGGAAAAGATTGAAAAAGGTCAAAAGCGTCTTGGAAAAGTTAAAGGCATCACTGATTTCGGCGCCTTTATCGACTTAGGTGGGATTGACGGGCTTTTGCACATTACAGATATGAGTTGGTCTCGCATCAATCACCCATCAGAGCTTGTGGCTGTTGGCGATGAAATTGAAGTTCTCATTTTAGATTTTGATAAAGAAAAATCTAAAGTTTCATTAGGTTTAAAGCAAATCACAGCGAACCCTTGGGAAGGAATTGAAGATAAGTATCCTGTCGGATCAAAAATTCAAGGTAAGATTGTTAATATTATGCCTTATGGTGTTTTTATTGAAATTGATAAAGGCATCGAAGGTCTTTTACATTCTTCAGAAATTTCCTGGCAAAAGAAGATGGTCAATCCTCAAGAAATGTTTGCCATTGGAGATATGATTGAAGTCCAAATTATCAGTATTGATAAAGACACAAAGCGTATTTCCCTAAGTCTTAGGCAACTTGAGAAAAATCCTTGGCTTGAAGCTGAAGAAAAATTTCCGATTGGCGTAAAGATTGAAGGTAAAATTCGCGGATTCACCGATTACGGTGCTTTTGTTGAGCTTGAAGGAAGCATTGAAGGGATGATCCATGTTTCTGACATGTCCTGGACGCGAAAAGTCAGCCATCCTCAGGAAATTTTCAAAAAGGGGCAAACTGCAGAAGTTGTTGTTTTAGGCGTTGATCCTGAACAGCGTAAAATCACATTAGGTTACAAGCAGCTTAAAGACAACCCTTGGACAGAAATTGCTGAGCGTTATCCTGTCGGACAAATGCTTAATGCCGAAGTTGTTATGAATTCTGATTTTGGCGTTTTTGTCAAATTAGAAGAAGAGCTTGAAGGCTTAATTTATGCTTCTGAGATTGACAAAACTGTTGCTCAAGAATTAAAGGCTGGTGACAAAATTGACGTCAAGGTTATTAAAGTTGACGTTGATCAGATGAAAATTGGACTAAGCGCCAAAGCATCAGACGAAAAGGCCGCTGAAGCATCTGAGGTATCTGAAGTACCTGAGACCCCTGAGGCGACTAAAGCACCTGAAGCAGCAGAAGAGCCGGAACCGGCAGAATAATAAGCACGTCCTATCTACCCTGTTAGAGAATAAATTTTTCTAACAGGGTTTAATTCTTTAAAATACTTGCTATGGAAATCCAAAACGCCATCAAGAAAATTTCTGCAGGCACAACCGAGATTATCAATCCCGAAATTCTTGAGAAAAAACTTCGTAAGGCTCAAAAGCAAAGAAAAATCCTCACTATTAAGGCTGGTTTTGATCCTACCGCCCCTGATTTGCATTTAGGGCATGTGGTGCTTTTGCGAAAATTAAGGCAATTTCAGGATTTGGGTCACAAAGTTTTTTTCCTAATTGGCGATTTTACCGCACAGATTGGCGATCCATCAGGCCGCGATCAGATACGCGTTAAGATGTCGCCAAAGCAAGTCGTTCAGAATGCCAAAACCTACCAGGCTCAAGTTTTCAAAATTCTCGATAAAAAGAAAACCAAGATAGTGTTTAATAGCGCTTGGCTTAAAAAGCTAAAAGCGCAAGATATTCTTGAGCTTTCTTGTCATTGCACTGTGGCTCAAATGCTTGCCAGGTCAGATTTTAAAAAGCGTTATGATGAAAACAAAGAAATTAGCATCTTAGAGTTTATTTATCCGTTGCTTCAAGGGTATGATTCAGTTTATTTAAAGGCGGATGTTGAATTGGGCGGCTCTGACCAGAAATTTAACCTCCTGATGGGACGTCAGCTTCAGGAGGCTTTTGACCAAGAGCCTCAAGCCGTTGTGATGATGCCACTTCTTGAAGGCACAGATGGTATTCAGAAAATGAGTAAATCTTTAGGAAATTATATTGGTATAGATGAAGACCCTAAAGAGATTTTTGGGAAAATGATGTCGATTTCTGATGATTTAATGTATCGGTATTATGAGCTGTTAACAGATAAAAATCTTGCTCAAGTTAAGCTTTTACATCCCAAGGAGGCAAAATTGGCCCTAGCTCAGGACATTGTTGGCCAATTTTATAGTCAAAAACAGGCAAATGTAGAGCGAGAGAGTTTTGAGAAGATTTTTGGACAAAAAAAGACCCCGGAAGATATTTCTGTTTATCACATTAGTAAGGGGGAGGCTAAAATTTTAATCGATGTTCTTGTTGGTCAAGGATTAGCCGAATCAAAGAGTGAGGTCCGCAGACTCCTAAAACAAGGCTCCATAAGCCTTGATGGCCAGAAAATTTTAGATGAAAATTGGCCCCTTCACCCAGGTGTTTTGAAGGTTGGCAAACGCCGTTTTTTGAAGCTCACTTAAGGCTCCTAACCCTAATATTTTGAATATCTTTAGCCTCAAAAATAAATAAGAAAATTACTTGACAAAAATAACTTGAGAAAGTATACTCTGGGTTCATATGTTATGCCCTTGTAGCTCAGTTGGCAGAGCACATCCTTGGTAAGGATGAGGTCACCGGTTCAATTCCGGTCGAGGGCTTATTGGGGATGTCCACACTTTTACTTTATATATATTATGAGAGAAAATATTCAGTTTCAATGTACCGAGTGCAAGCGTATTAATTACAATAGCACCAAAGACAGAAAGAAAAAACCAGAGCGCCTGGAATTCAAAAAATATTGCCGCTTTTGTCGTCGACATACAGCTCATCGCGAAATGAAAAAGTAATTTTTGATAGGCCTGTAGCTCCAATGGCTAGAGCATCGGTCTCCAAAACCGAGTGTTGTAGGTTCGAGTCCTACCAGGCCTGCGGATAAAAATAAAATAGGGTTAAAACAATGATCGGAAAAGTTCAAAAGTTTTTTTCAGAAGTTACTGTTGAATTAAAAAAAGTCAATTGGCCAACACGCCCTGAATTAATTGAAGCGACTTGGGTTGTTCTTGTTAGCACATTTTTTTTAGGACTTTTTATTGGCGCAACAGATTTTGCCTTTTCTAGATTACTTACACTCTTTATTAAATAATTATGAAGTGGTACGTTGTTCATACACAAACAGGTTCTGAGGAGCGCGCAAAAATCGGTCTTGAAAAGAGAATGGCAACGACCGAGTTGAAGCAGTATATTGGGGGAATTGTTGTTCCTACCGAGCAAGTTTCTGAAGTCAAGCGTGGTAAGAAATGTATTTCCACGCGTAAGTTCTTTCCAGGTTATATCATCATCAATATGGAAATGAACAATGAGAGCTGGTATTTGGTAAAAACAACTCCCGGAATTGCTGGATTTATTGGGCCGGGAAGAAAGCCGGCTGCGCTTTCGGAAAAAGAAGTCGAGAATATTTTAAAAAAGACTGAAGAAACCGAAGCTAAGCCAAGCCCGAAAACGATTTTTGATATTGGTGAGCCTATTCAGATTATTGAAGGACCTTTTTCAAACTTTAACGGGTCTGTTATGGAAGTTTATCCGGATCGTGGTAAATTAAAGGTTAGCGTTTCAATTTTTGGACGTGCTACCTTGGTAGAACTAGAATATTGGCAAGTCGAAAAGGTATAAATTATGGCAAAAGAAGTCGTCGCACAAATTAAGCTTTATGTTACTGCAGGACAAGCAAATCCTGCTCCGCCGGTTGGACCTGCCTTAGGTCAGCATGGCGTCAACATTATGATGTTCTGCAAACAGTTTAACGAAAAAACAAAGGGCAGAGAAGGGCTGATTCTGCCGGCGGTTATTGATGTTTATAAAGATAAATCCTTTAGCTTCATTATTAAAACGCCGCCAAGCTCTGTTTTGATCAAAAAAGCAGCAAATTTGGCCAAGGCTTCTGGAATGGCAGGAAAAGAAACTATCGGAAGCATCACGACTAAGCAAATTGAAGAAATCGCTAAGCAGAAAATGGAAGACTTAAATACAGCGGACATGAAACAAGCTGCCGAGGTTATCAAAGGAACAGCTCGCAGCATGGGGATTGAGGTGACCAATGGTTAAGCTAAGCAAAAGAATGAAAAAAAACGCAGAGAAGATTGAAGATAACAAAGTCTATCCACTTGAGGAGAGCATTTCTTTTTTGCTGACTTTACCTAAAGTTAAATTTGATGAGACGGTTGAATTGCATTTTCATTTGAATATTGACCCAAAAAGTTCTGAACAGATGGTGAGAGGAACTGTTGCTCTTCCTCACGGAACAGGTAAAAAAATTCGTATTGCTGTTTTTTGTAAGGGTGAGCAGGCTTCAAGGGCAAAAGAATTAGGCGCAGAAATTGTCGGCGCTGAAGACCTGATTGAAAAAGTTATGAATGGATTTTTAGACTTTGACCGCATAATCGCCACGCCTGATATGATGAAGGATTTAAGCAAAGCTGGTCGTGTTTTAGGTCCTAGAGGTTTAATGCCGTCTCCAAAATCTGGGACTGTTACTAAAGATATTGAAAAAGCTATTCAAGAGGTTCAAGCCGGACGCGTTGAATTTAAATCAGATAAGCAGGCAGGGATTCATGTCGGAATCGGTAAACGGTCGTTTGATGCCAACCAATTACTTGAGAATGCTAAGCAAGTCGTTAGTGCTATTCAACACGTTAAACCTCAGGCAGTTAAAGTAGAATTGTTTAAGAGCGTTTCAATCTCGACAACGATGGGGCCAGGGTTAAGGGTGAGTTTATGAAAAAAGTCGGACAGATAATTAGAGAAAGCATCACAGAGCGCATTTTTCAAGGTGTGAAAAATAAATCTAATGCTTTTGTTATTAGCTATTCTAGGGTTGGGTCTTCGCAGATGAGTAATTTTCGAAAGGATTTAAGCCAAGTTGGCGCTGACATGTATGTTTCGAAAAACCGTATTGCTAAAAAAGCTTTAAGTGACCTAGAATTAAAAGATTTAGGCGTAAATATTCAGAATCAAACTGCCTTTGTGTGGAGTGATAGCGATTCTGTTGAGATTGCGAAAGTTCTTATGAAATACGCTAAAGAATTTGAAGGCATTAGCGTTCAAGGTGGCGTTTTAGAGGGGCGCACCGTTGCCCAAGAAGAAGTTCAAAGATTATCTGACTTACCTTCGAGAGAAGTTCTGCTGGCGATGTTACTTCAAACTATTCAATCTCCGTTGACAAGGCTTGCCGGCGCCTTGAATGGGAAGACGCGAGAGTTAATAAATTTAATCAAGCAATTAAGCGAAAAAGCAGGAGGAAAGTAAAATGTCAGAAAACACAGTTGAAGAAAAGGTTGAGCAACCAACCGATGTTGATAAGGCAAAAGAAACAAAGGCTCTTGATCCTAAATTAGGGGAAGTCATGAAGACCATCGAAGGCCTAACGGCTTTAGAGCTTTCTGATTTAGTCAAAGCTATGGAAGACAAGTTTGGAATTACAGCTGCTGCTCCAATGATGGCTGCTCCTATGATGGGTGGCGGTGCAGGTACTGCTGCTGCTGCTGAAGAAAAAACTTCTTTTGATGTTGTTTTAACAGAATTTGGCGCTACTAAGATTGCTGTCATTAAAGAAGTCAGAGCTGCAACAAATTTAGGTCTTAAAGAAGCCAAAGATCTTGTAGAAGCTGCTCCAAAGACAGTAAAAGAAGGTATTCCGAAAGAAGAAGCTGAAGAGCTTAAGAAAAAGCTTGAAGGCGCCGGCGCTAAAGTAGAGATTAAGTAATTTAATCGAAGAACAACACCAAAAATTTTATGAAATCAAAAAAAATTAAGAATTTCGGCAAATATAAGGATGATTTTCAACTTCCTCATTTGCTTGATATCCAAGTTGTAGCTTATGCTAACTTTTTACAGAGATATGAAGATCCTGACAAGCGGGAAATGCGTGGATTGGAAGAGGTCTTCAGCGAAGCTTTTCCGTTTGAAAGTTATGATGGGCAAGTTCGCTTAGAGTATATTAGCTACCATCTTGGAAAAGAGAAATATTCCGCCCTCGAATGCCAGAGACGTGGAACAACATATTCTGCGCCTTTAAAGGTTAACCTTCGATTGATTTCACCTGTTGAAGTTAAAGAGCAGGAAGTCTATTTCGGAGAATTTCCTTTGATTACGGATACGGGAACCTTCATTATTAATGGTGATGAAAGAGTTGTCGTATCACAAATTCAGCGTCCACCGGGAGCCTCCTTTGAGCAAGAGCTTCATCCAACAGGAAAAAGCATCTATCAAGGAAGAATTATTCCTTCACGCGGAGCTTGGTTTGAAATTAAATATGATTTAAATGATGTTCTTTTAGCGTATATTGACAGACGACGTAGCTTCCCTGCAACACAGATTTTACGCATCATGGGTCTTTCCACAGAAGAAGAAATGAAGAGAGTTTTCGGCGATGACTTTGATAAGTTGAAAAATACTCTTGAAAAAGATCACACAACGACAAAGGAAGAAGCTCTCCTAGATTTTTATCGCAAAATGAGACCAACAGAGCCTGCAACCATTGAAGTTGCAGATGCTTTATTCTTTAGATTGTTTTTTGAACCAAAACGTTATGAGCTTAGCAAAGTTGGACGCTTTATTATTAACCGCAAGCTAGGTGTAAATGTTAATCTTGACAACCGTATTCTGGACCTTACAACAGTAGCTGAAGTTATTCGCTATTTGTTTAGGCTTCGCGATGGACAGGGGGAGACCGATGATATCGATCACCTTGGGAACCGACGCATTAAGACGGTTGGAGAATTAGTCCAGAATCAGGTGCGTATTGGTTTAGCTCGAATCGAACGTTCTATTAAGGAGCGCCTTGTTGTTTTAAACACGTTTGATAATTTAACCGCACATCATTTAATCAATTCACGTTTATTTTCAAGCCAAATTCAAGATTTCTTTGGACGAAGCCAATTATCACAATTTTTAGACCAAGTGAATCCTTTGGCTGAGACCACTCACAAGCGCCGTTTGAGTGCTTTAGGACCTGGTGGTTTATCACGCGAACGCGCAGGCTTTGAAGTTCGTGACGTTCATCCTACTCACTATGGACGCGTTTGCCCGATTGAAACTCCAGAAGGTCCGAATATCGGCCTTATTGCATCTTTAACAACATGTGCCCGTGTTAACGATTTAGGATTTATTGAAACCCCGTATCGTAAAGTTGTTGATGGGCGCGTAACAAACAAAATTGAATTTTTAACTGCAGATGTTGACCAAAACAAATATATTGCTCAGGCAAATACGCCTATTGATAAAGGTGGTCATTTCCTTGAAAAAGACATTTCTTGTCGACATAGAGTAGATTTTCCTTATGTTCATCCAAGCAAAGTTGAATATATGGATGTTAGTCCGAAACAGCTTGTTTCCCCTGCGACGTCTTTAATTCCATTTTTAGAGCATGACGATGCTAACCGTGCTTTGATGGGATCGAACATGCAACGTCAAGCCGTGCCGTTGCTGTATACAGAAGTTCCTTTAGTTGGAACAGGAATGGAAGGAACAGTTGCACGCGATTGTGGAACAGTTGTCCTTGCCAAAGAGTCTGGCAAAGTTACAAAAGTTGACGCAAGCTCGATTGCCGTCGGCAAAACAGAGTATCCTTTACGCAATTTTGTTCGATCAAATGCAAATACATGCGTTAACCAAAGACCTATTGTGAAGCTTGGGGAATATGTTCAAGGTGGTCAAGTTATCGCTGACGGTATGGCCACAAAAGATGGAAAGCTTTCTTTAGGGCGTAATATTCTTGTTGCTTTTATGTCATGGCGTGGATACAACTTTGAGGATGCTATTATTTTGAGCCAGAGATTAGCCAAAGATGATGTTTATACTTCTATCCATGTTGAAAAATTCGAAGTGGAAGCTCGTGAAACACGTCTTGGAAATGAAGAAGTCACACGTGATATTCCTAATGTTAGTGAAGAAGCACTTAAGGATTTAACCGAAGACGGTATTATCCGTATCGGTGCTGAAGTTAAAGCCGGTGATATCTTAGTTGGAAAAGTTACTCCAAAGAGTGAAAAAGAACTTTCTCCGGAAGAAAGATTGCTTCGCGCGATTTTTGGCGAAAAAGCTGCAGATATTCGTGATACATCGCTTACGCTTCCTCCTGGAGAAGAAGGCGTTATCGTTAATGTTGAAGTTTTTCAGCGCAGTGAGCGCGGAAGAAAATCTAAAGAAGATAAGAAAAAGGAAATTGCTGAAACGGGCAAAATTAAAAAGTATTATGCACAGGAAATTGTTTTTCTAAAAGAAGAAAAAGAAAAACGTCTTTGCCGCATATTAAAAGTAAGCGCCACAAAATTAGAAAAAATGACCGATCGCCAAATCAAAGAGGACCAAGAGGCGAAAGATGTCTTGCGTTTTTATAAAGACCGCCTTCAGGAGTTGTCTGAAGAGCAGGATCATGAAATTGAGAAAATTAAACGCGGTGATGAACTTCCTGCAGGCGTTTTAAAGCGCGTGGTTGTTTATGTTGCGACTAAAAGAAAGATTTCTGAGGGGGATAAGATGGCTGGCCGTCACGGAAACAAAGGTGTCGTTGCTAGAATTCTTCCTCAAGAAGATATGCCTTTCTTGGAAGATGGAACACCCGTAGATATTATTTTAAATCCTTTAGGCGTTCCTTCTCGCATGAACGTAGGTCAGCTTCTTGAGACGCATTTAGGCTGGGCTGCGCAGGCTTTGGGCCTTATCTGTGAAACACCTGTTTTTAATGGAGCAACGGAAGAAGAGATTAGAGACTTATTAGCAGAAGCCGGTTTGCCAAAAGATGGAAAAACAACTGTCTATGATGGCTATACAGGAATTCCTTTTGATCAAAAAGTAACTGTTGGCTACATCTATATGTTGAAGCTCATTCACCTTGTTGACGAGAAGATTCATGCCCGTTCTATTGGGCCGTATTCTTTGGTTACACAGCAACCGTTAGGTGGAAAAGCGCATTTTGGTGGACAGCGATTTGGAGAAATGGAAGTTTGGGCTCTAGAAGCTTATGGAGCTGCTTACACTCTTCAAGAAATGCTTACTGTAAAAAGTGACGATGTTGCTGGACGAAGCCGTATTTATGAGGCAATTGTTAAGGGTGAACAGAAGCTTACTCCAGGAACACCGGAATCATTTAATGTTTTGATGAAAGAGTTGCAGGGATTGTGCTTAGATATTCGAATGGAATCTTCAGAAGAAAAGAACCAGGACAAGCAAAAAGGAAAATAAGGCGTTATGAACCAACAAGAAAAAAAATACGATAGTATTAGCATAAGGCTTGCATCTCCGGAAGTAATTCGTTCTTGGTCCTTGGGTGAAGTAAAAAAAGCGGAGACGCTTAATTACCGCACTTTGAAACCGGAGAAAGACGGACTTTTCTGCGAGAGAATTTTTGGTCCTGTCCGCGACTGGGAATGTAACTGCGGTAAATATAAAGGAATTAAGTTTAAGGGGATTGTCTGCGATCGATGCGGCGTTCTCGTGACACGTTCATCGGTGCGTCGTGAACGCATGGCTCATATTGAGCTTGCTTGTCCTGTTACACATATCTGGTTTTATAAGGCTGTACCATCGCGCTTAGCATCTCTTTTGCAGGTTGGCCTTAAAGATTTAGAAAAAATTATCTATTACGAAGAATATATTGTCACTGACCCTGGGGACACAAATTTAAAATATAAACAATTTTTAAATGAAGATAAATATCAAGAGTGTTTGTCTAAATACGGAGATTCTTTTAAGGCAAAAATTGGTGCTGAGGCTGTTCGCGAGCTTTTAAAGCAAGTTGATTTAAACAAACTATGCCGTGATCTTCGCAAGGATTTAGCCAAAGCAAATCCGACAGGAACAAACGCGAAAAAATTTGCAAAGATTCTTAAAATTGCTCAAGACTTTAAGAAATCTGGAAATCTCATCGAGTGGATGGTTTTAGAAATTTTACCTGTTACTCCACCGGATCTAAGGCCATTAGTTCCTCTAGAAGGTGGACGTTTTGCGACATCAGATCTTAATGACCTTTACAGGCGTGTTATTAACCGCAATAACCGTTTGAGAAAATTAATGAACTTAAGCGCTCCGGAAATTATTATTCGTAACGAAAAGCGCATGCTTCAAGAAGCCGTTGATGCTTTATTGGATAACGGACGTCATGGCCGACCTGTTTTGGGATCAAACAATCGTCCTTTAAAATCTTTATCAGACATGCTGAAGGGTAAGCAAGGACGTTTTCGTATGAATCTTTTAGGAAAGCGCGTTGATTATTCTGGTCGTTCTGTTATTGTTGTTGGTCCAGAGCTAAAATTGCATCAATGCGGATTGCCAAAGCGTATGGCCCTTGAACTTTTTGAGCCGTTTATTATCCGTAAGCTTCGTGAGAGAGGATTTGTTCATACGATTAAGGGTGCAAAGCGCATGGTTGAGCGAGCAAAGAATGAAGTATGGGATATCTTAGATGAAGTTATTCAAGATCATCCTATCATGCTTAACCGCGCACCAACGCTTCACCGATTAAGCATTCAGGCATTTCAGCCAACTCTTGTTGAAGGAAAAGCGATTCAGCTTCATCCTTTGGTTTGCGCGGCTTTTAACGCAGACTTCGACGGAGACCAGATGGCTGTCCACGTTCCACTTTCTTTGGAAGCACAAATGGAATGCCGCTTAGAGGTTCTTTCCATTAACAATATTTTTTCACCTGCTGATGGTCGTCCGGTTATTTCACCGACTCAAGATATTATTTTAGGCCTTTATTATCTTACAAAAGATGCTGCTAACGATAAGGGGGAAGGACGCCTTTTTGCTAGAAAAGAAGAAGCTGTTATTGCTTATCATGATGATCTTGTCGGGCTGCATTCTCGCATTAAGTTACGTTTAAATGCTGAAAAAGTTTGGGGCGATGAAGAGCCGTCATTTGTTATTTCGCAGCAGAGAGATTTAGGAGAAATCAAAGAAGATAACAAAAAGAAAAGCCAGATTGTTGAGACAACCGTTGGAAGAATTCTTTTAAATGAGCTTCTTCCAGTTAATTTTGGTTATGTCAACGAGACTTTAAATAAGAAAAAAGTCGGGGCAGTTATTTCGGATTGTTATAAGCATTTTGGACAGCAGCAAACTGTTCTTCTTTTAGATGCCCTTAAGGCATTAGGATTTCAGTTTGCCACGGCGGCTGGAATTTCCATTAGCATCGACGACATGACAATTCCAAGCGAAAAAAAGGTTTTGGTTAAAAGTTCAAAACAAGAAGTTGCTAAGGTTGAAGATCAATATCGAAAGGGTATTATCACTGCTCGCGAGCGATACAACAAAATCATCGACATTTGGACGCATACAACCGAAGCGATCTCTGATTTAGTCTTTAAAGGCATGGACCCATTTAACCCTGTTTTTATTATGGCAGATTCAGGCGCACGAGGATCACGTTTGCAGATCCGCCAACTTTCCGGAATGCGTGGTCTTATGGCCAAGCCGTCGGGTGAGATTATCGAGAATCCGATTATCGCTAGTTTCCGTGAAGGCTTAACTGTTTTGGAATATTTTATTTCGACTCACGGCGCGCGTAAAGGTTTGGCAGATACAGCTCTTAAAACAGCCGACGCAGGGTATTTAACAAGACGCCTTGTTGACGTTGCTCAAGAAATTGTTGTTACTGAAGAGGACTGCGGCACTGTTAATGGAATTACAGTATCAGCTATTATCGAAGGCGATGAAGTTGTTGCTAGTCTTAAAGAACGTATTATTGGCCGTGTGGCTTTAGATAACATTGTTGACATTGTTACAGATCAACTTGTTATTGAGGCTGGGCAGCAAATTGTTGAGGAGAAAGCAGAAATTATTGAGCAGCTTGGAATCGAAAAGGTACGTATCCGCAGTGTTTTAACTTGCGAGTCTGAAAGAGGTACTTGTATCAAATGTTACGGTCGCAACTTAGCTACTCAGCGTCTTGTTGAGATAGGGGAAGCTGTTGGATGTATTGCTGCTCAGAGTATTGGTGAGCCGGGTACACAGTTGACAATGCGTACATTCCATATTGGTGGAACAGCTAGTCGTTCTGTTGAGCAATCTTTCATCCGTTCAAAGAATGATGGAGTTGTTAAATACCACGGCTTAAGAGTTGTTCAAAAAGAAAAAGATTTTGTCGTCTTAAATCGAAATGGGTCAATTAGCATTAACGATGAGTTCGGCCGTGAATTTGAGCGTTATCCTTTGCTTCAGGGATCAACAATTAAAGTATCTGATGGAAGCGAAATTAAAAAAGGTGTTATTTTTGTTAGTTGGGATCCTTACACAATTCCAATTATTACTGAAGTTCAAGGTGTTGTTAATTTTGAAGACATTAAAGAAGATGTTACGATTCAAGAAGAGTTAAATCCTATTACCGGTGTTACCGAGCGCGTTGTTGTTGAACATAAGCAAGATTTCCATCCACAGATTATTGTTACTGATGAGAAAAAAGAAGTTTTAGGAATTTATTCAATTCCCGTAGGAGCACATATTCTTGTTAAAGATAATGAAAAAGTTGGAGCAGGTGAGCTTTTAGCAAAGATTCCACGCGCATCCGGAAAAACACGTGATATCACTGGTGGTCTTCCTCGCGTTGCAGAACTTTTCGAAGCTCGCTTGCCAAAAGATCCTGCAATTATTAGTGAGATTGATGGGTTCGTTGAATTTGGTGAGGACCGTAAAGGATTACGTACAATTGTTGTTCGAAGCGAAACGGGTATGAACAAGGAGTATGTTATTCCTCACGGTAAGCATCCGAATGTTTACAAAGGTGATCGTGTTTTTGCCGGTCAGCAACTTACGGAAGGCCCAGTTGTTCCTCACGATATTTTAAGGGTTTCCGGCGACAAAGTTCTTCAAGAATATTTGCTTAATGAAATTCAGGAAGTTTATCGTTTGCAGGGTGTTCGCATTAGCGATAAGCACATTGAGCTTATTATTGGGCAAATGCTCAAAAAGGTCAAAATTGAAGATTCGGGAGATACCGAATTTTTATTAGGTCAACAGATTGATAAGGTGATTTTTAAGAAAGCTAACGAGGCGGCTTTGAAGAAAAAAGGCAAGCCTGCTTCTGCAACACCGCTTCTTTTGGGAATTACCAAAGTGTCTTTATCCACAGAGAGTTTCATCTCAGCTGCAAGCTTTCAGGAAACAACAAGAGTCTTGACAGACGCAGCGACTTCTGGTAAGGTGGACTATTTACGCGGACTAAAAGAGAACGTTATCGTGGGTCATTTAATCCCTGCTGGGACAGGTTTTAAAGCCTACAAAAACATAGAGATGGTGAAATATGCCGACAATTCAACAATTAATCAGGAAAAGCAGGAAACTGAAGAGCAAGAAGGGTAAATCCCCTGCTCTGATGAACTGCCCGCAAAGAAGAGGCGTCTGTCTTCAGGTGAAGACGATGACTCCTAAAAAGCCGAATTCGGCTTTACGGAAAATCGCAAGAGTCCGTCTTTCGAACAAGATGGAAGTTACTTCGTATATACCCGGTGAAGGACATAACCTTCAAGAGCACTCTATTGTTTTGGTTCGAGGAGGCCGTGTTAAGGATTTACCTGGTGTGCGTTATCATATTGTCCGTGGAACATTAGACACCACAGGGGTTAAAGGGAGAAAGCAGTCTCGTTCAAAATACGGGGCTAAAAGAGAAAAATAATGAGAAGACATAGAGCAGAAAAAAGATCAGCCCAAATTGATCCAAAGTATAAAAGCCAACTAGTTGCTGGCTTTATTGGAATGATGATGCTCGAAGGTAAAAAGACTTTAGCAGAACGCATTGTTTACAGGGCTTTAGATATTTTAAAGAAAAAAACAAACGAAGAAGATGTTTTAAAGGCATTTGGAAAATCAGTTGAGAATGTCCGTCCAAAACTTCAAGTAAAGTCAAGGCGTGTTGGCGGGTCAACCTACCAAATTCCGATGGAGGTATCGCCTTTAAAAGGCAATTCTATCGCACTTCGTTGGATGAGAGATCTTGCGAGAAAGAAAAAGGGCAAGCCCATGGAAATTAAATTAGCTGAGGAACTTTTTGCAGCGTTTAAAGGGGAAGGCCCGGCGGTAAAAAAACGAGACGAAACTCATAAAATGGCTGAGGCAAATAAAGCATTTGCTCATTTGAAATGGTAAATCATGGCTGACAAAATTCCGCTTAAAAACGTTCGTAATATAGGTATCATCGCTCACATCGATGCAGGGAAGACTACAACTACAGAACGAATCCTCTATTATGCAGGGGTTATCCATAAAATGGGAACAGTAGACGAAGGAACGGCTGTCATGGACTGGATGGAACAAGAGCAGGAAAGAGGGATTACGATCACCTCAGCAAACACAACCTGCTTTTGGAAAGATTGTAAAATTAATATTATTGATACGCCTGGACACGTAGATTTTACGGTTGAAGTCGAGCGCTCTTTGAAAGTTTTGGATGGTGCTATCGTTGTTTTTTGCGCAACAAGTGGTGTGCAGCCTCAAAGTGAAACTGTTTGGCGTCAGGCTGATCGTTATCAAGTTCCGCGCATTGCCTTTATTAATAAGATGGACCGTTTAGGTGCAAGTTTTGAAAACGTTTTAGGTCAACTGTATGACCGTCTCGGAGCTCATGCGGCGGCTGTTCAGTTTCCTGTTGGCGCAGAAGATGATTTTTCAGGTATCGTTGATATTATCACTGAGAAACTAGTTACTTATGAAGACAAGGAAGGCGCAAAACCTAAACATCAAGATGTCCCTGAGGAATTGAAGGCACAGCTTGCAGAATATAAGCACAAATTACTTGAAAAAGTAGCTGAAGTCGATGATCAACTAATGGAGAAGTATTTAGAGGATCACGCTGTTAGTCCCCAGGAGCTCAAAGATGCTATTCGACGCGCAGTTATTAACAATGCTTTTATTCCTGTTTTATGCGGAACAGCGCTTCGCAACAAAGGCGTTCAAATGGTTTTGGATGCGGCTTGCGATTATCTTCCGTCACCTCTAGATGTTCCTCCTATTGTCGGGAAGGAGCCTAAAACTGGCAAAGAGATTTCGTATCAGGCTAAAGAAAGCGAAAAATTAGCTGCTCTTGCGTTTAAGATTGCGATGGACCCTTATGTTGGCAAATTATTCTTTACTAGAATTTATTCAGGCACGATTGTTTCTGGAACTCAAATATACAATTCGACCCGCGAAGTTAAAGAGAAGATATCAAAGATTGTTGTTATGCATTCGAATAAGCAAGAGATTGTGACTGAGGCAGGCCCAGGAGAAATCGTTGCTCTTGTAGGTCTTAAAGAAACTAAGTCTGGAGATAGTCTTTGCGATCAGTCTGGGCCGATTTTAATAGAGAATATGCGTATTCCTGAGCCAGTTATTTCTATGGCGGTTGAGCCGATGACAAAAGCAGATCAAGACAAGATGGGTTTGACGCTACGTAAATTTCTTGATGAAGATCCGTCTTTCCGAGCGCGTTTTGATGAAGAGACAGGCGAGACAGTTATTTCCGGAATGGGTGAGCTTCACCTTGAGATTATTGTTGACCGGATGAGACGAGAGTTTGGACTTGAAACAAAGGTCGGAAGACCACAGGTTGCCTATAAAGAAACAATTACGCAAAAAGCTAGCGGGATTACAGGAAAGCATATTTCGCAGTCTGGTGGACGAGGACAATACGGACACGTTATTATTGATATTGAGCCGCAAGAGGAAAAAGGCAAAGGAATTACCTTTATTGATAAGATTAAGGGCGGAGCGATTCCTAGAGAATATATTAAATCTGTCGAAAAGGGAATTAATAGTGCTGCGGCGAATGGTATTTTAGGAGGCTATCCGGTTGACGATGTGATTGTCACATTAGTTGATGGCTCTTATCATGAAGTTGATTCGAGTGAGTTGGCTTTTCATTTAGCTGCAAAGAATGCTTTTCAAGAAGGAATGAGAAAAGGACGTTCAGTTTTTCTAGAACCGGTGATGGACATTGAAGTTGTCGTTCCTGAAGATTTTATGGGTTCCGTAATTGGGGATTTAAATACACGACGAGCCAAGATTGTGGAGATGGGCAATCGCGGAATTTTAAAGACAGCTCGCTGTGAAGTTCCGCTAGCCGAAATGTTTAATTATGCTGGTGCGATTCGTTCACTATCTCAAGGACGTGCTACATTTTCTATGGAACCTGCGTATTACGCCGAAGTTCCGTCGCATGTAGCCGAGAAAATACAAGGAAAAAATTCAGCAAAGTAATAATTAAGATTTAATAAGAATTAAAGGGAGGAAAAAGAGTATGGCAAAGGAAAAATTCGTAAGAAATAAACCTCACTTAAACATCGGGACCATCGGTCACGTTGACCATGGTAAAACAACATTAACGGCTGCGATTACAACACATCTCGCAAAGGTTGGAAATGCAGTAGTACGTTCATATGATTCGATTGACAACGCTCCTGAAGAAAAAGAGCGCGGCGTTACAATTAATATCGCCCACATCGAGTATGAAACAGAGAAAAGACATTATGCGCATATCGATTGCCCAGGTCATGCTGACTACATCAAGAACATGATTACTGGTGCTGCTCAGATGGATGGTGCAATTTTAGTTGTATCTGCTGCTGATGGTGCTATGCCTCAAACAAGAGAGCATATCCTTTTAGCTCGTCAGGTTAATGTTCCTCGTATTATTGTTTTTCTTAACAAATGTGACCAAGTTGAAGATAAAGAACTTCTAGAGCTTGTTGAGCTTGAGCTTCGTGAACTTCTTTCAAAATATAAATTCGATGGAGATAACATTCCAATCATTAAGGGAAGTGCTTTAGAAGCGCTAAACAGCCCTGATGATGCCGAGAAAACAAAGTGCATCGATGAGCTAATGGAAGCTGCTGATAGTTATATTCCTGCGCCTGAAAGAGATCTTGATAAGCCATTCTCAATGGCCGTTGAAGACGTTTTCTCTATTTCTGGTCGCGGAACAGTTGCTACTGGACGGATTGAAAGAGGAATTGTTAAAGTCGGTGAAGAAATTGATATTGTCGGTCTTCAACCACAAACTACAAAAACAGTTGTAACTGGTGTTGAGATGTTCCGCAAAGAATTAGATCAAGGACAAGCAGGGGACAACGTTGGACTTCTTTTACGTGGTGTTGCTAAAGAGGCTATCGAGCGCGGAATGGTTTTAGCTAAGCCAGGGTCGATTATGCCACACACCAAGTTTAAAGCACAAGTTTACGTTTTAAACAAAGAAGAAGGCGGACGACACACACCTTTCTTTAAAGGATACCGTCCTCAGTTTTATTTTAGAACAACAGACGTTACCGGTACTGCTGAACTTCCTGCAGGTGTGGAAATGGCAATGCCAGGTGATAATGTTGAATTAGAAATTGAATTGATTACACCTGTTGCCATGGAAAAAGAGCTACGTTTTGCTATCCGCGAGGGTGGACGAACTGTTGGCGCTGGTGTTATTTCAGAAATTATTAAATAAAAGAGTTTAACAAAATAATGCAAAAAATACGTATTAAACTTAAAGCTTACGATCACCGATTGATTGATCAATCGACTGAGGAGATTGTCGAGACAGCGAAAAGGACCGGAGCGCGAATTTCCGGCCCTATTCCTCTTCCGACGAAGAAGGAGCTTTATACAGTGTTGTGTTCTCCTGTGGTTGATAAAAAATCACGTGAGCAATTTAGACTGGCAACACATAAGCGCCTAATCGATCTTCTCGACCCAACTGCAAAAACCGTAGAGGCTTTACGAAAATTAAACCTCCCGGCTGGGGTCGACGTAGAGATTAAGCAATAGGAGATTACTGATGGTCGCAGGTTTATTAGGAAAAAAAGTTGGCATGACGCAGATTTTCGATAAAGACGGGAACGTTATTCCGGTTACTGTTGTTGAGGCTGGTCCATGCTATATCCTGGAACTTAAAGATTCTCCCGTTAAGGTGAAGCTTGGGTTTGATGAAATTAAAGAATCACGTCTAAACAAAGCAGAATTAGGTTTCTTTAAAAAAAATAAACTTAAGCCTGTTAAAGTTATTAAAGAATTTAAAGCCGCTGATACAAGCGATTGCAAGGTTGGACAAGAAGTGAAAGCCGACTTATTTAAGCCAGGCGATTTTGTGGATGTTACTGGTATTTCAATTGGAAAAGGTTTTCAGGGCGGCATGAAGCGATGGGGATGGTCTGGTGGTCCAGCAGGGCATGGGTCTAATCATCATAGACGCGTTGGTTCTATCGGCCCAAGTGCGGATCCTTCAAGAACATTTCGCGGACGCCCAATGCCGGGACAGATGGGAAACATACAAGTAACAACTCAAGGCTTACGCGTTATGGACATAGATTTTGAAAATAATTTATTAATGATTAAGGGCTCTATTCCTGGCCACAAAAGAAGCTATATCACAATCAATAAATCGCAAAAACGAGAATTTAAATCCTTGGATCAAGTGAAAGCAGTACATGCTGTTAAGCGTAATCCGATGAAACAGAGCAAATCAAAAGCAAAAGGTAAGAAATAAAAATGCCAGTTTGTGCTATTCACGACATTAAAGGAAAAAAGGTTGAAGAGTTCGACCTTCCTGAGTCAATTTTTGGGGGACGTATTAACGAGGGTGTTTTACACCAAGCTGTTTTGATGTACCAAGCCAATCAGCGTCAGGGAACAGCGTCAACTAAAGAGCGCGCCGATGTTTCCGGTGGAGGGAAAAAACCTCATCGCCAAAAAGGAACAGGGCGAGCCCGCGCAGGATCAAGTCGATCCCCTCTATGGAAGGGCGGAGGGGTTACTTTCGGCCCACACCCAAGAGATTTTAGTTATAGCTTGCCTAAAAAAATAAAAATTTCAGCTCTTAAAGCAAGTTTAAATGCCTGTTACCTCAGCAACGATATTTTTTGTATCGATGCGTTGATGGTTGATTCTGCAAAAACAAGAGATTTTGCCAAGCTTCTGAAAACATTAAAGCTTCAGGGAACAATTTTAGCCGTGATTGATAAAACTGACACATCAACACAGAGAGCATCTCATAACATTCCGGTGCTAAACATGGTGCGTGCCAGTGATGTCACAGCCTACGATATTTTAAAGAATAAAAAACTTTTGATTACTAAAGATGCGTTTAAAAGCTTGCTTAAACGTCTAAAAACATAATATAGAAAAAATATGGCCACTAGCTACGATATTGTTAGAACACTTATTCGCACAGAAAAAGGGACATTCTTAGAAGCAGAAAGAAAATATCTTTTTGAAGTCGCGAAGACTGCGACAAAAGTTGATATCCTAAGAGCCATTGAAGATATTTATAAAGTTAAGGTTCAAAGCGTAAACACACTTGTTGTTCCTGGCAAAAAAAAGAGAGTCCGTCAAGCTTTAGGTCATACACCTGACTGGAAAAAGGCTGTAGTTACTCTTAAAGAAGGCCAGAAAATTGAGGTTACTTAATGGGAATTAAAAAATTTCGCCCTACAACAAATGCTTTAAGACACACGACGATTTCTGATTTTGCAGAAATTACAAAGTCGAAGCCGGAGAAGGCTCTTTTGCGCCCATTGAAAAAGAGTGGAGGACGCAATAATAAAGGCCGTATCACGGCTCGATATCGTTCTGGTGGGCATAAAAGAATGTATCGTGTTATTGATTTTAAGCGTAGTCGTATTGATGAAATAGGCAAGGTTATTGCTATTGAATATGATCCAAATCGTTCAGCTCGTCTTGCTTTGATTCAGTATCCTGATAATACGCGTGCGTATATTTTAGCTCCGCTCGAATTAAAAGTAGGAAATGAGATCGTTAGCACTATTGAAAAAAATATTGAAAATTTACCAGGCAATTGCATGCCTATCGAAAAGATTCCTTTAGGAGCTGCTGTGCATAATGTTGAGCTTTCTCCTGGTAAAGGTGGAAAGATTGTTCGCGCTGCAGGAACTTCGGCTCAGGTTATGGCTAAAGAAGGAGATGTTGCTCATCTTCGCCTTCCATCAAGTGAGGTGCGGAAGGTAAGAATTCAGTGTCGGGCTACTGTTGGTCAGCTTGGCAATGTTGAGCATGATTCCCTCTCAATTGGAAAAGCTGGAAGGAATCGTTGGAAGGGGCGAAAGGGCAATGTTCGAGGAGTTGCGATGAACCCTGTTGATCACCCTCATGGTGGTGGTGAGGGAAAAGCTCCACAGGGAAATCCGCATCCAGTCACGCCTTGGGGCAAGCCAACTAAAGGATTTAAGACAAGACAAAAGCGTAAATACTCAGATTCAATGATTGTTAGAAGAAGGAAAAAAGGAAAGCGATAATGCCGCGTTCAATTAAAAAAGGACCTTATGTTGCTGAGCATCTTCTAAAAAAGCTAGAAAAGATGCAGAAAACCGGACAGCGACAACCAATTAAAACTTGGTCACGAGAGTCAACAGTTACTCCGGAATTTGTTGGTTTTACAGTGGCGGTGCATGATGGTAGAAAACATGTCCCTGTATTTGTTACAGAAAATATGGTCGGTTATAAATTTGGTTTCTTTGCACCAACGCGGACTTTTAAAAGACACGGTGGAGTTAAAGCAAAGAAATCTGCAGCTAAAACATAATGGATAAGAAATGATTGCACAAGCCAAAGGAAGATTTATTCGTGTTTCACCAACCAAGGTACGTCAGGTTATTAACCTCATTCGAGGAAAGGACGTAAAGACATCTTTGGTTATCCTTGAGCACGTTCAAAAAGGTTCTAAGGATAGAATAAAGAAAGTTTTAAATTCTGCCATTAGCAATGCGAAGCAAAAAGGATTAAGTGAAGAACAGCTTTTTGTTTCAAAAATTACCGCAGATTTAGGATCATCCTGGAGACGGTATCGCGCGGCTGCTTTTGGACGGGCAACACCGATTGATAAGAAAACAACTCATTTAACTGTTGAACTAGATTTAAAAATGAAATAAGAGAGGTCATCTGTGGGACAGAAAGTAAGCCCTATAATTTTACGAATTGGATACATCAAAGACTGGCGAAGCCGTTGGTTTGCTGATAAAAAAGAATTTGCTTTTAATGTAGTTGAAGATTCAAGAATTCGAACACATATCAAAAAGAAATTTGCACATGCAGCTGTTGCTCAGGTTGACATTGAACGTGTTGCTGCACAAGTTCGTATCCGAATTCGTTCAGCAAGACCCGGCGTTATCATTGGACGACGCGGTGCTGATATTGATCGGCTTAAAGAAGATTTAGCAAAGATTACACCTAAAGAGGTTGCGATTGATATTCAAGAAGTGAAGAATCCCGCTATTGATGCCAACTTGATTGCTCAGAGTGTAGCTCTCCAGTTACAAAAACGTATTGCGTTTAGACGTGCTATGAAGCGTGCTATTGAACAGGCAATGGGCTCGGGAGCTCAGGGAATTAAGATTACTTGCGCAGGACGCTTAGGTGGCAAAGAAATGGCTCGAAGAGAAACTCATAAACAGGGAAAACTTCCTTTGCAGACATTTCGCGCAGATATTGATTATGGGTTTGCTGAAGCACAAACAACTTATGGAACAATTGGCGTTAAGGCATGGATTTATCATGGTGACGCTATTCTAGATAAAAAACAAGAAGACCTGCAAGAAAAACCAAAGTTATAAATAGAAATTAGAGTATTATGCTTTTAATGCCAAGAAAAGTTAAGTATCGTAAAGCCCAAAAGGGAAAATGTCGAGGGATTGCCACTCGTGGAAGCACCTTGAGTTACGGAGAGTATGGACTCAAAACCCTTGAGAATGGATTTTTACGCTCTAACCATATCGAAACAGCTCGCGTTACAGTTGCTCGTAAAATGAAGGGTGCAGGAAAATTTTGGATCAATGTTTTTCCATCAAAGCCGATTACAAAGAAACCCGCAGAAACACGCATGGGAAAAGGTAAAGGTGATTTAGACCATTGGGTTTGTCCTGTCAAGAGAGGAAAAATTCTCTTTGAGATGAGTGGTGTCCCTGAAGAATTTGCTCGAACAATTTTTCGTCTGGTTGCTTTTAAAATGCCCGTTAGAACAAAATTTGTTTCTCGCGTAGGTGAGAGTCATTAAGGATTAAGAAATGAAGGCCAAAGATTTAAAAGTTTTAGACATTGAAGAATTAATGCAAAAGGAAAAAGCTATTAAAAAAGAGCTTTATGCCTTAAATTATCAGCGAAAATTCGGTAAGGTTGAGAAGCCAGCCCGATTTAGTCAACTTAAAAAAGATGTTGCACGCATTAAGACTGTTTTAAAGGAAAGAGAAAGTAAATGACCGAACGCATCAATAGAAGAAAAATTTTTACCGGAACGGTTGTCAGTGACAAGATGGACAAAACATGCGTTGTCCAAGTTAGGTGGGGTGCAAAGCATTCTAAATATCAAAAACCGGTAAAGCATGCTGCAAAATATAAAGCCCACGATGAGAAAAATGAAGCCAAGACCGGAGACATCGTTAAGATTATGGAGACAAGGCCTATTTCTAAAGATAAACGATGGGTTATTAGCGAAATTGTTAAGCAAGGTGGCGAACAACAATGATTTATATGAGAACAATTTTAACGGTTGCGGATAACACAGGAGCTCGTAAGGCATCTTTCATTGGTGTTTTAAACGCTAGAGGACGCCGAAGTGCTCAGGTTGGCGAAATGATTCGTGTTAATATTAAAGAATCTGCTCCTCGCGCTGCTGTTAAGAAGGGCGAGGTTGTTAAAGCTGTTATTGTTCGTCAGAAATTTCCAGTCCGTCGTACCGATGGCACATATGTCAAATTTGACAGCAATGCCGTTGTGATTGTTGACGATGCAGGAAATCCTAGAGGTACACGTGTTTTTGGTCCTGTCGCGCGTGAGTTGCGTAATATGGAATATATGAAAATTGTTTCTCTAGCACCAGAGGTTGTCTAAGATGTTAAGAATTAAAAAAAACGATAACGTTCAGGTTATCACAGGAAAAGATCGAGGGAAAAAGGGTAAAGTCTTACGTGTTTTTCCGAAAGTGGGAAAAGCAATCGTTGAGAACATTAACCTTATTAAAAAAACTATGCGCAAAACTCAGGAAAATCAGCAAGGTGGCATTGTTGAAAGGGAGACCCCTATTCGGTTATCCAATTTAATGTTAGTTTGCAAACAGTGCAGCAAGCCAAGCCGAACAAAAGCCAATGTCCTTAAGGATGGGGCAAAAATTCGTGAATGTAAGAAATGTGGAGCTGCTAATTAATAATGAAACCAAGATTACTTGATAAATATAAAAATGAAGTTGTCCCAAAAGTGCAAGAAAAGTTTGGGGTAAAAAACAGCATGGCCATTCCGCGCTTAACTAAGATCGTGATTAACATGGGCATTGGTGAGGCTATCAGCGATATCCACCTTTTAGAAAACGCCATGAAAGAATTGGGTCTAATTGTTGGGCAAAAGCCAATTATACGAAGGGCGCGAAAGGCGATTTCAAATTTTAAGCTTCGGGAAGATCTTCCTGTTGGCTGTAAGGTAACTCTTAGAAGCAATAAGATGTATGAGTTTATGGATAGGCTTGTTAGCATCGCTTTGCCACGGATTCGTGACTTTAATGGTGTTTCTAAAAAGTCTTTTGATCAGGGCGGAAACTATACTCTAGGTATTTCTGATCAGACAATTTTTCCGGAAATTCCTTTAGATCAAATTACACGGTCGCAAGGTATGGATATTACTTTTGTTTTTAATCATGGCCCTAAAGAGCAGACATCTGAAATTTTGAGTCTTTTGGGCATGCCGTTTCGTAAAAAATAAGGAAAAAATATGGCAAAAAAAGCATTAAGACTAAAAGAAGCAAGGAAACCAAAGTTTCCAACACGGCAGCATAATCGATGTGCATTGTGCGGACGTCCTAAGGGATATTTACGTCGTTTTGGAATTTGTCGTATTTGTTTCCGCGAACTAGCTTGGAAAGGCGAAATTCCTGGAGTCAAAAAAGCAAGCTGGTAAAAAAGGAAGAATTTATGTCACTTACAGATCCTATTAGTAATATGTTAGCGAGCGTTAAGAACGCTACACGAGTCAAAAAAGAGACCGTAGATGTTCCATGTTCAAAAATGGCACAAGAGGTTCTTAACATTTTTAAGGAAGATGGATACATCGAAGATTTTCGTGTTTTAAAGGATAGCGTTCAAGGAAGCATTAAAATTTATTTGAAATACGAAAGAAATAAAGAATCCGCTATTATTGATTTAAAAAGAATTTCTAAACCAGGTTTAAGAGTTTATGCAACCAGCAGCAGAATACCACGCGTTCTTAATGGGTTAGGAACAGCTGTGCTTTCCACATCGAAAGGGATTGTCGATGGCCGAAGGGCACGTGAGCTAAAAGTCGGTGGCGAAGTTATTTGCTATATTTGGTAGGTTAAAAATGTCAAGAGTCGGAAAAAAAATTATAGAAATTCCAAAAGGCGTTAAAATAACGCTTAACAATGGAGCTGTTTTGGTTGAAGGCCCTAAAGGCAAATTAGACCTAGCTGTTCCATTTGGAATTACCGTTGAGAATAAAGAAGAGAAGTTGTTGATTAATCGTGTTTCTGAGGCAAAGCAAAATCGTGCTAATCATGGAACAGTGCGTGCTCGTCTTGCCAACATGATCTTAGGCGTTACCGAAGGTCACAAGAAAAAATTAGAAATTCAGGGGATTGGTTTTCGTGCTCAGGTTCAAGGGCAAAAGATTATTTTAAACCTTGGTTTTAGCCATCCTGTGGAGTTCGAAGTTCCGCAAGAGATTATTGCCAAAGCCTTGACCCCAACAGAGTTAGAATTTGAAAGCATCGACAACGTAATTCTTGGTAATGTTGTTGCGAAGATACGTAAGATTAAGCCGCCGGAACCTTATAAAGGGAAAGGCATCCGTTATTCTGGAGAAATTGTTAAACGTAAACAAGGAAAATCTGTCACCAAGTAAATCTAATGCGAAAAACTAAAGAACAAAAACGTATTCTTCGTCACAAAAGAATTCGAAAAACAGTTAAGGGGACAGGCGAGCAACCCCGCGTCTGTGTTCATCGAAGTCTTAAGAATATATCGGCTTCTTTGATTGACGATGTGGCTTGCAGAACTTTATTTACTTTATCTACTTTAGATAAGACATTGAAGACAAAAATAAAAAGTGGAGGCAATGTTGATGCAGCTTCCACTTTAGGCGAAGCTTTTGCCATTAAGGCACAAGAAAAAGGAATCAAAAAAGCATGTTTTGACCGTGGCGGCTATATTTATCATGGCCGAGTTAAGGCTTTTGCCGAAGCGGTCAGAAAAGGCGGATTAGAATTTTAATATGAGCGAAGAACAAGAAAAGCAAAAAGAACAAGAAGAATCTCAGCAACCTGAGCAACGATCTCAAGAGCAGGTGGTACAGCCTGAAGCACAGACTGCACAGGTTCCAAATGCACAGATTCCAGATGCTGGCAAAATAGAGGAAAGCCAAGCGGCTGCCCCTTCTGCTGAAGCAAAGGTTGATCCAAAAGATTCTGCGCAGGAAACTCCCGCAGCTCCAGCAGCTCCTAGCTATAAGAAAAAGCGACGCCCGAACAAACCGTCTTTTCCTCGCAAGAGAGAAGATGATTCTGGTTTTATTGAAAAAGTTATTTCGATTAACCGCATTACAAAGGTTACTAAGGGGGGTAAAAAACTTTCTTTTAGCGCTCTTGTTGTCGTAGGAGACGGAAAGGGCAATGTTGGTTATTGTCTAGATAAGGCTCCTGAGGTTGCAACAGCGATTCAGAAATCTTTACGTATCGCCAAAAAGAATATGTTTAAAGTTATTGTCCGCAAAGGAACGATTTCTCATGAAATTATCGGCCGATGCGGAGGCGCAACTGTTTTGTTGAAACCTGCTTCAGAGGGAACAGGTGTCATTGCGGCAGGGCCGGTTCGCGCAATATGCGATGCATCAGGAATTCGTAACATTTTGACAAAATGCCATCGTTCAAACAATCCCATCAATGTTATCAAAGCTACGGTTGATGGCTTAAATCGTTTAAAACCTTTTAAAGATCAAGACAAAGAAGAAGTAAAAGAAGCAGTGCCAGAAACAGCGCCAGAAGCAGCGCCAGAAGAAGCAACGCGAGAGGCAACAAAAGACATCGGGGAGAATCCAAGTGCTACTGCATGACATAAAGCGACCTAAGGGGGCGCGTAAAAAGAAAAGAATCATCGGACGCGGACAAGGTTCCGGACGAGGAAAAACATCCGGGCGAGGAATGAACGGACAAAAGTCTCGCGAAGGACGCGCGGTTATTCATGGGTCAGAAGGTGGACAGATGCCTTTGATTCGACGTTTGCCAAAATTTGGTTTTCGCCCTAGACATCGCACACTTTATCAGCTAGTTAATCTAGCTCAATTATCGAAACTCAAAGAAGGAAGCGATGTTAATTTAGAATTTTTAAAGAATCAGGGATTAATTAAGAGTATTTACAAACCTGTAAAAATTCTAGGCGTTGGCGAAATAAAGAAATCTTTAAGTGTTCATGTACATAGTTTTTCCAAAAGCGCTCAGGAAAAAATTATTAAGGCCGGCGGAAAAGCAGAAGTTATTCAGAAACAATAATCGAAAAAATTTATGATAGCTGCATTTGCAAATTGTTTTAAAATTCCTGACTTAAAAAAGAAAATTCTTTTTACGTTAGGTATTATTGCTCTTTATCGTTTAGGATGCCATATTCCTACGCCAGGTGTTAACGGTGCGGTTTTGGCAGAATTCTTTCGACGTATTAATGAATCTTCAGGTGGCGGAACAATCTTTGGCATGATGAATATGTTTTCCGGTGGTGCGCTTCAGCGCATGACAGTTTTTTCTTTAGGGATTATGCCGTATATTTCAAGTTCGATTATTATGCAACTTTTGACGGCTGTTATTCCGGCGTTTGAGAAATTATCCAAAGAGGGGCAAGCCGGTCATCGCAAGATTAATCAGTACACACGCTACGGCACGTTGGGATTGGCAATAGTCCAGTCATATTTTATTGCTCTTTGGCTTGAAAGCCCTCAGGCTTTTCAGGGATTACAGGTTGTGAATAGCCCAGGCTGGGGTTTTCGCCTCACAACGGTTTGCACATTGGGATGCGGAACACTTTTGTTGATGTGGCTTGGTGAGCAGATTCAAGAAAGAGGGATAGGCCAGGGGATTTCTTTAATTATCGCAGCAGGTATTTTGTCACGAGCTCCGAATGCTATCCAAACGTTAATTGTCCTTTTATCGCCAAAAACAGCATCAATGAGGCAAATTCAACCGCTTACGCTAGTCATTATGGTGTTCTTTCTCATAGGAGTTATTCTTTCGATTACAATGATCACACAAGGGCAGCGGCGGATTCCTGTCCAGTATGCCCGAAGAATCGTTGGGCGAAAAGTTTATGGCGGACAGAGTACATATATTCCTCTTAAAGTTGACACGGCCGGAATTATTGCTATTATTTTTGCGCAGTCGATATTATTGTTTCCTGCGACTATTGCGAGTTTTATTCCAAATCCAGGGATACAAACTTTTGCAAATTTCTTTATGCGTGGCCATGCCGCTTATTATATTTTGTACGGAATCCTTATTATCTTTTTCTGCTATTTTTATACGGCTATTGTATTTAATCCGGTTGACGTTGCAGAAAACATGAAAAAGCATGGTGGCTTTATTCCCGGCGTTAGACCTGGAGCTCCAACGGCAGACTTTTTAGATTTTGTTATGACGCGCATTACATTAGCCGGAGCATTCTTTATGTGTGCGATTGCAGTTATGCCTGATGCTATCATGGCGGCATTTCGTGTGCCTTATTTGGTAGCTTCGTTCTTTGGGGGAACAGGTATTTTAATTATCGTTGGCGTTATGCTTGATACCGTAAAGCAGATGGAATCGCAGCTTTTGACGAGACATTACGATGGGTTTATGAAATCAGGACATTTGAGAGGGCGACGATGAGGCTAGTTTTATTGGGAGCACCTGGAGCTGGAAAAGGAACACAGGCAAAGCTTTTAGAAAAAGTTTTAGGATTAAAACATATTTCGATGGGCGACATCTTACGCGAGGAGATGAAAAATAATACTCCCTTAGGACAAGAGGTCAAGAAATATGTGGAAAGCGGAGGCTTGGTTCCTGACGAAGTTGTTACTAAAATTATTGAACTGAAGCTTACTGATAAAAATTTTGCAGGACAAGGATATCTTCTAGACGGATTTCCGCGCACAGCAAGCCAGGCTGAGGATTTAGACAAAATTGTTACTAGCGTTGCCCAGCCATTTGATTATGTTGTTTATATGGAAGTCGATAGCGAAGTGGTTATTCAACGTTTGACGGGTCGCCGTGTTTGTCGAAGCTGTGGAGCGCTTTTTCATACGACAAATATGCCATCTAAACAAGAGGGGGTTTGCGATTCATGCGGAGGAGAGCTTTATCAAAGGCCGGATGACAATGAAGAGACGATTCGAAAAAGAATTAATGTTTATTTAGAAAGCACAGCTCCGATTATTGATTATTACAAGGCAAAAGGTTTGTTGCTGGCTGTTGATGGAAATCAAGAAGCCGGCAAGCTTAAAGATGAGCTTTTAGAGATTTTTAAAAAAGATGGGAAAATTGATAGTCATCAAATCTAACAGTGAGATTGAGTGTATGGCAAGGGCAGGCAATGCCCTAGCGCAAGTTGTTGATGATTTAAAAGGTTCTTTGAAATGTGGGGTTACAACGTTAGAGATCGACAAAATTGTCGAAGATGCCATTATCAAACGAAAGGCCAAACCGGCCTTTAAGGGTTATCGAGGATTTCCTGCATCAACCTGTACATCGTTTAACGAGCAAATTGTTCATGGGATTCCTTCGAATCGCAAGATTAAAGATAATGATATCTTAAGTATTGATATTGGTCTTATCTTAGACGAATGGATGGCAGATACAGCTTTTACGATAGGCTTTGGTCCTATCAGCGAAGATATCCAACGCCTCATTGAAATGACTCAGAAGTCACTGCATAAAGGAATCGAGCAAGCAAGGCCTGGAAACCATCTTTCGGATATTGGATTTGCGATTCAAAGTTTTGTTGAGCCATTTGGCTTTTCTGTTGTCCGGGACTTTGTAGGGCACGGAATTGGGCGCTCGTTACATGAAGACCCTGAAGTGGCAAATTTTGGTTTGCCAAAGACTGGTCCAGTCTTGGAAGAAGGAATGACCTTTGCTATTGAGCCAATGGTTAATCTCGGGACGTACCAGACAAAAGTTTTAGAGGACAAATGGACTGTTGTTACGGCTGACGGAAAGCCATCAGCTCATTTTGAACATACAGTGGCCATAACAAAAGACGGCCCGAAAATATTAACGGATCTAAATGGCTAAAGAAGAACTCATAGAAGTTGAAGGCGTTATCAAAGAATCATTGCCAAATGCGATGTTTCAGGTTGAACTGGATAATGGACACAGGGTCTTAGCTCACATTTCAGGAAAAATGCGTGTTCATTTTATTCGTCTTTTGCCGGGAGATAAAGTTAAAGTAGAGCTTTCGCCTTACGATTTAACACGAGGGCGTATTACATACAGGGAAAAGCAAAAATGAAAGTAAAATCATCTGTTAAAAGAATTTGCAGCAAATGTAAAGTTGTTCGTCGTAAAAACGTCGTACGCGTTATTTGCAGCAATCCAAAACATAAGCAAAGACAAGGATAAGCTATGCCCAGAATCTTAGGTGTGGATCTTCCCAAAGAAAAACGTATCGAGGCATCATTGCCTTACCTTTACGGTATCGGACGGACAAACTGTAAGAAAATTTTAGAGATTGCTCAGATTGACCCAAATAAGCGTGCCAAAGATCTATCTGACGAGGAGATCGCAAAACTTACCTCAATCATTCAGAAAGATTATCGCATCGAAGGCGACTTGAGGCGTGAAGTAATGCAAAACATTAGACGTCTTATTGATATTGGTTCGTATCGGGGATTACGTCATAAAAAGGGATTACCATCACGCGGCCAACGCACAAAGACCAATGCCCGTACACGCAAGGGTAAAAAGAAGGTCATGATGGCATCTCCTTCTAAAAAGTAAATATTAAGGAGAATCAATGGCGAAGCCAAGAAAAGATAAAACAAAATCTAAGAAGAAATCCTTAAAAGGAGTAACCAGCGGTTCAGTTCACATCAAGGCAACGTTTAACAACACGCTTGTTACCATTACTGACGCTCAGGGAGCTGTTATCATTTGGTCTTCTCCTGGACATGTTGGTTTTAAGGGATCAAAGAAATCGACGCCGTTTGCTGCACAGGTTGCTGCAACAGATGCCGCAAAAAAAGCAAAAGATTTAGGATTAGAGAATGTAGAAGTTTTTGTTAAGGGGCCAGGTGCAGGAAGAGAGTCAGCTATAAGAGCTATTGCTGCAGCTGGTTTAAAAGTAACAATGATCAGAGATGTAACACCTGTTCCTCATAATGGGTGTCGTCCACGCAAAAAACGCCGCGTATAAAAGGAGTCATTTATGGCGAGAGATTTAGAACCAAGTTGCAAGAAGTGTCGGCGAGAAGGAGAAAAGCTGTTTCTTAAAGGAACACGCTGTTCTACACATCGTTGCGGTTTTGCCCGGAGGGAATATGCTCCAGGACAGCATGGTAATCGAAGAACAAAATTGTCAAACTTTGGTCTGCAGCTTCGCGAAAAACAAAAAGTTAAAAGAATTTACGGAATTTTAGAAAAACAATTTCGTGGCTATTTTGCTAAAGCTGCTAGCGTTAAGGATGTCACAGGTCATGTGCTTCTTCAATTTCTAGAGAGGCGCTTAGACAATGTCATCTATCAGTTTGGGTTTGCATCATCACGTGCTCAAGCTCGACAGCTAGTTAGCCATGGATTCGTAAGGGTAAATGGTCGACGCGTTAACATTCCTTCTTTTTTGATAAAAAAAGATGATGCTATCGAGATGAAATTTCAAAAGACGGGTCAAAAACTTGTTAAAGATAATATTGAAACGTCTAAGGCTCGCAATATTCCTGCGTGGCTGAGCGTTGATAGTGATAATTTTAAAGGGAACGTTTTAAGGTTGCCGGTTCGAGAAGATGTTCAGTATCCGGTTAACGAACAATTGATTGTCGAGCTTTATTCACGATAATTATTTATTTAAAAGAATTTTCAAAAATGTAGGAGGCCTAGATGGGGGTTAAATGGAGAGATTTTCAAATGCCAAAGCGTTTGGAATGCGAAGAGTCAACTTATACTGATACATATGGAAAATTTATTGCCGAACCTTTTGAAAGAGGTTATGGGGTAACGCTAGGAAACTCCTTAAGACGGATTTTACTTTCTTCTTTAGAGGGAAGCGCGGTAACATCAATACGTATCGATGGAGTTCAGCATGAATTTGCCACAGTTTCCGGTGTTTTAGAACCGGTCACGGATGTTATTCTTAACGTCAAGCAGATTATTTTACGCTCGCATTCTAAGGTTGCCAAAACAATTTATATTAAAGCTGATACAAAAGGAGAAGTTTACGCTAGGGATATCATCAGAGATGAAACCATTGAGGTTTTAAATCCGGATCTCCTTATTGCGACATTAACCCAAGATACCAAGCTTAACATGGAGATGGAAGTGTCCCGCGGACGTGGTTATATGCCGGCTGAAGTTAACAAAAAAGAAGGTGCTCCTGTTGGAACCATCGCTGTCGATTCTATTTTTACACCGGTTGTTAAAGTTAATTTCTTCGTCGAGAACACACGCGTTGGTCAAAAAACAGACTATGATAAATTAGTTTTAGAAATCAATACTAATGGCGGCGTAAGCCCCAAAGAAGCCCTTCTTTACGGAGCCAATATTTTACAGCGTCACTTGGACGTTTTTGTAAGCTATGGTCAACTTCCTGAAGAGGAAGAAGAAGAGGAAGAGGTTTCTGTCGAAGAAAAAGCACTTTACGAAAAACTTCGTTTACCTATTTCCGAATTAGAATTATCGGTTAGAAGTGCTAATTGTCTTCGTGAATCGAATATCAAAACTATTTCTGAGCTTGTTCGAAAAAGCGAACCAGAATTATTAGGATTTCGTAACTTCGGAAAGAAATCTTTAACAGAAATAGGAGACATTCTAAAGACCATGGGGTTAGACCTAGGAATGAAGATTGATCTAAAGAAATTAAGACAAAAAGACTAAAGAAATTTTTTTAATTTAAAGAGATGAGTATTTTATGAGACACGGAAACGCAGGAAGAAAATTTGGACGCAATTCAAGCTGGCGAAAAGCAACTGTTCGGGATATTGCCCGGGCAACACTTCTCCATGAACGTGTTTGTACAACTGAGGCAAGAGCCAAAGAAACGCGTAAGCTTGTTGATAAGCTTATTACATTAGGAAAAAAGCAAACACTAGCTGCTAAAAGAATGGCATTTGCGATTATCGGCAGCCATCGCATGGTTAGCACTCTTTTTAATGAAACAGCTATTCGTTTCAAGGACCGCAACGGTGGATATTCTCGCATCATTCCACTTGCAAAAACTCGAAGAGGGGATAACGCAAAGCTTGTTTTTCTAGAGTTAACAGAAAAAGCTAAAGTTGTTGTTGAGAAAACTTCTAAAGCAAAAAAGACATCTGTAGCTAAGAAGCCTGCTGAAGCAAAGGCTACGCAAGAATCTGCGCAAAAGACTGCTGAAAATTCTAAAGAAAAAGAAAAGAAAGCACCTTCTACTGCTTCTCAGAAATCGAAGCCAGAAGAAAAGTCTTCAAAAAGGATCGGGCGAGGTCTTAAGAAAATATTTAGCAAAAAAAATCCGGGGAAGTAAGCTATGCCGATTTCAAAACGAGCGAAGAATGTTGTTGCCTCTTCAACACTCGCGATCACTGCACGAGCTAAGGAACTTAAAGCCCAAGGTTGTGATGTTGTTAATTTCGCCGCTGGTGAACCCGATTTTGATACTCCCGATTTTATCAAAAAAGCTGCTATCAAAGCTATTGAAGATGGCCTTACCAAATATACTCCTAGCATTGGAACCGTAGATCTACGAAAAGCAATTTCTAAGAAATTTCTCGACGACAATAATCTCAAGTATGATCCTACGTCTGAAATTGTTGTTTCTTGCGGCGCCAAACACTCGCTTTATAACTTAATGCAGGTTTTGGTTGAGGAGAAGGATGAAGTTCTTGTCCCTGCTCCTTATTGGGTCAGTTATCCTGAAATGATAAAGTTGTCTGGGGCAACACCAAAATTTCTAGAAACAACCTCAGGGAGTCAATTTAAAATTACGGCTAAGCAGCTAGAGGAAAGCATTTCTCCAAACACAAAAGCCCTTATTCTTAATTCTCCGTCTAATCCGACCGGAACTGTTTATACAAAAACAGAACTAAAGGATATTGCTCAGGTTTGCGTTAAGCGTAATATTTTTGTGGTTAGCGACGAAATTTATGAAAAACTTTGCTATGCGAAGGAGCCGTATACATCAATCGCTTCTTTAGGTAAAGAAATTTTTGATTTGACTGTAACTGTAAATGGTGTTTCTAAAGCTTATGCAATGACGGGGTGGAGGATTGGTTATTTTGGTGGGTCTAAAGAAATTGCTCAGAATGTCAAAAAGATTCAAGATCATTCAACATCTAATCCGAGCTCGATTAGTCAAGCAGCTGCACTGGCAGCTTTAGGTGCTCCTCCTGATACACTTGACGCGATGAAGGGAAAATTTCAAAAACGGCGTGATGTTATAATGAAATGCTTAGACAAAATTCCGGAAATTAGCTATATTTATCCTAATGGGGCATTTTATATCTTTTGCAACATTAGCAAGGTTGGCGAAGATTCTGTTTCGACTGCGAAGAAAATTTTGGATGACACTAATGTTGCTTGTATTCCCGGAAAAGGGTTTGGGGCTGATGAATATATGCGCTTAAGCTTTGCTACTTCGGTTGAGCGCATTGAAGAGGGAATCAGCCGCATTGCCAAATGGGTTAAAGAGAATTCTAAATAAGGAACGACTATGTCAAAACACAGAGAAGTCCGAGATTTATTATTGTCAGCCATTGAGCGTAAGGCCTCTGATTTACATTTAACAGATGAAACGCCTCCTGTTTTGCGCATTGACGGGAATTTGGTTGTTTTAGATGAAGAGCCCTTAGATCGCGACACACTTAAGAAAATGATTTACGGTCTTTTAACGGATGATCAAAAAGAGCATTTTGAAGAACAAAAAGAGCTTGATTTCTCCATTGCCCTTCCGGGGTTAGATCGTTTCCGTGCTAATGTGCATATTCAAAGAGGGTCAGTTGAGATTGCCCTACGAAGAATCCCGTTATTTATTCCTACCATTGAAGAGTTAGGGCTTCCGGATGTTGTTAGAGATTTTGCTAGACGTCACAATGGCCTCGTTTTAGTTACAGGACCTACAGGGTCAGGGAAGACAACAACCCTTTCTGCGATGATTGATTTGATTAATAATGAGCGTGCTTGCCATATTGTTTGTATCGAAGATCCGATCGAGTACATTCATTACAATAAAAAAGCAATTATCAAACAGCGTGAAGTTTATAATGATACACATTCATTTTCCGAAGCCCTTAAGCGATGTTTGCGTCAGGATCCCGATGTTATTGTCGTTGGAGAAATGCGTGACCTTGAGACCATCTCAACAGCTCTAACTGCTGCCGAAACAGGCCACCTTGTCCTGGCAACGCTTCATACCCCGGATGCCCCCCAGACGATCGAACGTATTATTGATGTTTTCCCGCCTCACCAACAAGAACAGGTTAAGCTTCAGCTTGCATCATGTTTAGCCGGTGTCCTTTCTCAGGACCTTCTTCCTAGAAAAGAATCAGAGGGCAGAATACTCTCGACAGAAATTATGATTGCCACCCCAGGAATTCGCCATTTGATCCGCGAGCAGGCTATTGAGCAAATTCCGACAGCTATTCAGACTGGCCATAAATATGGCATGAAGACTATGGATAAATGTCTCCAGGAGCTGTATCAGGCAGGGCAAATTACTTATGAGGCCGCTATCAGTCGAGCTAAGAATCCGGAAGAATTTAAGAAAATTGTAGAATAGAGGAAATTTTATGACCTATAAAGTTACATTACTCCCAGGTGATGGAATCGGGCCGGAAGTTGCTTTTGCAATGCGCAAGTGCGTTGATGCAACAGGTGTTGCTATCGATTGGGAAGAGCAGCCTGCTGGGGAGCATACAATTAAAACATGCGGCACCCCGCTTCCTAAGGAAGCCCTTGAATCCATACGAAGGAATAAAGTAGCGATCAAGGGTCCGATTGCTACACCCGTTGGAAAAGGATTCCGATCTGTTAATGTTCAGATTCGCCAAGAGTTAGATTTGTTTGCGTGTGTCCGTCCGGCACGATACATTGAAGGAACAAAATCAAAAGAAAAAGATCTGGATTTAGTTATCTTTCGCGAAAATACAGAAGATTTGTATGCTGGAATTGAGTTCGAAAAAGGAAGCAAAGAAACCTTATCTCTTATCAAGGAAATCAATAGCCTTCAGCCGAGACAGATTCGAGAGGATGCTGCCATTTCCATCAAGCCTATTTCTGCTTATGCTTCAGCGCGCATTATTAGGGCTGCATTTGAATATGTTGTTAAGCACAAGCGAAAGAAAGTTTCGCTTGTGCATAAAGCTAATATCATGAAATTTACAGATGGGTTATTTTTACAGACAGGTAGAGAGATTGCGAAAGAATACGAGGGGCGCGTAGAATTTGAGGATGTTATTGTTGACAATATGTCAATGCAGCTTGTGCAAAGACCTTCGTATTACGACGTCCTTGTTTTACCAAATTTATATGGAGACATTATTTCCGATTTATGCGCGGGGCTAGCGGGTGGTTTAGGCATTGCCCCGGGGGCAAATATCGGAGATGAGATTGCCTTGTTTGAACCTGTTCATGGTTCAGCGCCGAAATATGCAGGAAAGAACAAAGTTAATCCTACAGCAATAATTTTGTCAGCCGTTATGATGCTTGATTATCTCGGAGAGCAAAAAGCAGCTGAGAAGCTTGAATCAGCGGTTCGGTCTATTATCAAAGAAGGAAAAGATGTTACATATGACCTAAAGCTTGACCGTGCTGATCAAACGTCTGTAGGGACACAAGAAATGGCTGATGCCATTTGTCGAAGAATCAAAGAACTTTCCTGATATTTTAAGCATTCTCACCTTTTTTCTCCAAAATTCTAAGAAAAAATTATGGCAGTGTTCGACCAATCTCAAAAAATTTGTATCCCTTGCAAAATTTATGATTTAGGCTTGATCGATTACAATCAAGCTTACCGTCGACAAAAACAGGCCTTAAGCGGCGTAATAAGTGGCGGAGAAAATGTTTTATTTTTGTGCGAGCATCCTGCGGTTTTTACTTTAGGGCGTCTAGATAAAAAAGATAATTTTTCTTGTTCTTTGAGAGAGATTGAAAAGAAAAATATTCCCGTGGTGCCTATCGACCGAGGTGGAAAAATAACATTTCACGGACAAGGACAGCTGCTTGTTTATCCGATTTTTGATCTTAATTGTTTTGGAAAAGATTTAAAGTTCTTTATGCATCAGATGGAGGAGGTCCTTATTGATTTTCTACAAGAGTTTGGTATAGTGGCCAATAGAGTACCTGGACACACTGGAGCATGGGTTAAAGATAAAAAAATTGCATCTATTGGCATCGGTGTGCGCAAGTGGGTTTCTTATCACGGATTAGCTGTAAATTTAAATACAAATTTGGATTCTTTTCGTATGATTAAGCCTTGTGGCCTAAACGTTGAAATGACATCTTTGGAAAAACAGCTCGGTTATAAAATTAATATGCCACAAGCAAAACAGAAAATGATTCGTTGTTTTCAAAAAATATTTTGTTTAGGAATTGAAGAATGAAAATCGAAGTTCCGCCTCTAGGCAAAGGAATAGACAAGGTAGCTGTTTCTTGTTGGTATGTTCAAACCGGCAGTGAGATTAAAGAAGGTGAAGACATTGTAGAACTTTCGGCGGATAAAGCCATTTTTAGTCTTCCGTCTCCGACAACGGGAATACTAAAGGAAATTTTTATCAAGGAAAATTCTGAGGCCAAGATCGGTGAGGCCTTAGGAGTTATTGAATAATCTTATGAGCCATCCTAAAATTCTTTTAATGCATATTACAAAGACTTCTGGTCACCATCGGGCAACAGTGGCTATTGAAAATGCCTTAAAGGAATTAAATCCTCAGGCTGAAACGCTCAATCTCAATGGTTTTGCTTATGTATATCCGATTTTAGAAAAAATTATTAATACGGCTTACATGAGTGTTATCAAGCGACGGCCTCAGCTTTGGGATTATCTTTATGACAATCCTAAAGTTGTTAAAAAGACTGGAAAAATTAAGAAAATTCTAAATAACGCAAAGCAGCCAAAACTTAAGCGATTATTTAAAAGATTTGCACCTGATGCTGTTGTTTGTACGCAGGCATTTCCGTGTGGCATGATCGGAGATTTTAAAAAAAGATACGATAATCCCATTAAACTCATTGGGGTTTTAACTGATTTTGCACCGCATCATTATTGGCTTCATGACAAGGTTGATTATTATGTTGTTCCAACAAAAGAGGCAAGAGACCGCCTTGTCCAAGACGGTATCGAAGCTAAGCGCATTAAACTTTATGGAATTCCTATTGATCTTAAATTTTCAAAGGCTTCTAAAAAGGATCATACTGCCAAAGATTTAGGATTAAAGGCAGGGATTAAGACAATTTTGATTATGGGCGGGGGACAAGGCATCGGCCCAATAAGGTCTATTGTAAAGAATTTAGCCGACTGCAGAGAAGAATTTCAGCTTGTTGTCATCGCTGGTACGAATAAGCGTATTCTTAAGGCACTTCGGAAGGTAAAATTTCCTTATGGCCAAGATATCCGCGTTCTTTCTTATGTTGATAACGTTGATGAACTTATGGACTGCGCGGACATGATTATTACAAAGCCAGGAGGAATGACAACGGCAGAATGTTTGTCTAAGGGCCTTCCGATGGTTATTGTTAATCCTATTCCTGGGCAAGAGGCAAGGAACACTCATTTGCTTTTGAAAAAAGGGATTGCTGTCGAAATTGACGATCTTTCGCAAGTTGCGCAAGAAGTCGGAGATCTTTTACGCTCACCTGAAAAACTTCAATTAATGCGCGAGGCTGCCCTTCAGTACGGCAAGCCGCAGGCGGCAATGGATGTCGCGAAACTTATTTTGGAAAAATGATACAATATTATCTTTATAAAATTGGACAATTTTGGGTTCGGCGCTTACCGATTAAGTTAGCTTATCGGATTGCAGGATGTATTTCTGTTTTTAAATATTATCTATCAGCAAAAGATCGGCGAGCTGTAAAAAACAATCTCGAAGTTATTTTTCCGGGCCGTAAAGATGTTTCTCATATTGCACGAGATGTTTTTCGTAATTTTGGGAAATATTTAGTTGATTTTTTTCGCATGCCGGGACTAGTCGACGAAGATTATATTAGCAAAAATATCAAGGTTGATAATCTTGAATATTTAAAAAATGCTTTAAAAAGAAATAAGGGTGTTGTTCTTTTAACCGCACATTTAGGAAATTGGGAATTAGGAGGGTTTGTTCTTAGTAAACTAGGATATTCTATGATCGCAGTTGCTCTTCCGCATAAGGAGCGCACAGTTAACGATTTATTTAATGCACAACGTGAGACCGAAGGAATGATTGTTGTTCCTAATAATGTTGGCATCCGTGAATGCATTAAGGGTTTAAATGAAAATAAGTTGGTTGCACTTTTAGGTGACCGAGATTTTAATGCTAACGGTGAGGTTCTAGATTTTTTTAAGAAACAAACCGTTATTCCTCGCGGGCCTGCTGCTTTTGCGGTTAAGACCGGGGCTGCAATCATTCCTGGTTTTCTCGTCCGTCTTGAAGATGACACGTTTCATCTAAAGCTTGAAGAGCCAATTATTCCTTCTTCGGAAGGGGATAAGGACAAAGAAATTCGTCGTTTGATGCGTAAAGGTATTTCGATTATTGAAGAAAATATACGCGCTTATCCATCTCAATGGTTTATGTTTCAAAGGTTTTGGATATCATGAAAATTTGCATCATTATTCCTGTTTATAACGAGGCTGCGGCAATTGGTGAATTAGTTCGTCAACTTAAAGCCAAGGGAAAAGACATTCTTGTAATTGACGATGGCTCAACAGATGGTTCGGCAGGCCTTGCGAAAGCACAAGGAGCCGAGGTTATTGTTCATGTCGAGCGAAGCGGAAAAGGAACGTCTTTAAGAGACGGCTTTGATTATGCTGTTGCCAAAGGGTTTGACGGAGTTATTGCTATGGATGGAGACGGGCAACATGCCGTCAGCGATGTTGACAAATTTTTTGATAAGGCTGAAGAATTTCCTGATGGAATTATCAATGGCAGCCGTATGAATAACGCCCGAACTATGCCATTTGTCCGTTATTGGACCAACAAATTAATGTCAGGGATAATTTCTCTAGCTTGCCGTCAGTCTATCCCGGATTCCCAGTGCGGATTTCGTTTTATTCCAACCCGTATTTTAAAAAGTGTTCATTTATCATCTTTAGATTTCGAGATTGAAACAGAGGTTTTAACAAAAGCAAGCCGCAAGGGATTTAGAATTCACTCTATCGGCGTTGAAACAATTTATCAGGACGAGCTAAGCAAAATTAACCCTTTCGTCGATACATTTCGTTTTATTGCTTTTATGATTAAAGACCTATTTCAACCAAAATCATAAACACAAACATTCTGCCCGCCTTTTTATATGGAAGACCGAATTTTTAAATACGCCTTGATGGTTTCACTTTTGCTTCATATTTTTGTTTTATTAAAGCTATCTTATTCTAATGTCCATTTTCTTTCCCAACCTATCAAGAGCTTAGAAGTGGTTTATCCCAGAATGACGATTGAAAAGGGGACAGTTCCAAAAGAGAAGAAGCCTCTTAAGGGGATGAAGGTTGAAGTAGAAAGCCAGCCTGTAAACACCAAAGGGCGTCTAGATTCTCTTACGAAAGATATTTCTAAGCTTTCTGAGGATTTTTTTCAAAAAGGGCAAAAGCCGAAACAGCCTGCAGAGAAAGGGACTAAGCGTAAGGTTTCAGTTCCGGCTCTTGAGGCTCAGCAGATCAAGAATCCACTTTATTTAGATTATTACAAGGAAGTGCGCAGTAGCATTCGCGAACGCGCTTATGTTAATTATCAACAATTTGATTCTGGCGAGGTGTACCTTGCTTTTATTGTTGAGGCTAGCGGAGAACTTAAACAAATAAGAATTATTGAAGAGCGCACTAAGGCCAACCAATACCTCAGGCGTGTAAGTGTGCAGAGCGTCAAAGAGGCAAGTCCTTTCCCGCCTTTTCCTGAAGAGCTAAAGTATCCTGAGCTTTCGTTTAACGTAGTTATTTCTTTTGAGGTAGAATAGAGGGTTTTTAGGCGGCTGTTTAAGTTGACACGTTCGGTGAGAAACCGTATATGATGTGTTGTTAAGAATTTTAAAAGAATCTACCCGCAGGATGGGCTTATCGATTCAGTGTTACCCCGAGAATGATGGATAGCCAAAAGAAACTTTAAGGTTTTAGTTTCGCAGTCGAAACATTTGAGCGGGTTGACAATATAAAAGAGCAATGTTATCCTAAAAATTATGACAGATGCCCAAACAGAAGATAAAAGACAAGATTTGCCGAAAGTTGACTTCTTGGCCTATATTACAAGCTTGGCTTTTCAGGCAATGGTTTTTTTAGGTGAGGTGCCAAGCCCTGTGACAAATAAAATAGAGAAGAACTTGCCTCAGGCAAAATTTTTAATTGATACCCTAGTCCTTATTCGAGAGAAAACAACAGGAAATCTAAATGAGCAGGAGGATAAGCTGCTTAGCACTTCTGTATATGAACTTCAGATGAAATATGCTGCGCTTACAAAAGAAGGTTCACGGGCATGACAGTCGATGCTAAACTATTAAAAATTTTGACCTGCCTAACATGCCATGGACCGGTTGAAGATAACGAAACAAAGATTGTCTGCACCTCCTGTGGGCGTCAGTACCCTATTAAAGATGGAATTCCCGTTATGATGCCTCAGAGTGAGAGCAAAGACTTTTAATCTAAGGAAGGAAGAACATGCAAAAAATTTTAGTTATTCATGGCCCAAATTTAGATTTATTAGGAGCTCGAGAAACCGATATCTACGGTAAAGTTTCCTTAGATAAAATTAATAAACAGTTACAATCATCTGCTAAAGAGGGTAATGTTAGTTTACAGATTATTCAAACAAACCATGAGGGCGAGATTGTTGATGCGATAGGCTCTGCCCCTAAAAATGGAGTTGTTGCTATTCTTATTAACCCAGCTGCGTATACGCATACAAGCGTTGCCATCCGTGATGCGATTGCAGCCGTCAGTCTTCCAACGGTTGAAGTGCATCTTTCTAATATTTATGCTCGGGAAGAATTTCGTCAGACATCTTTAATCAGCCCCGTTAGCACTGGGCAAGTTTCTGGGTTTGGCCCGCAAAGTTATATTTTAGGGCTCAAGGCTATCTTGGGTCTTATCAAAAAGTGAATCCAAGACTCAAGAAATTTCAAGATCACCTTTTAAAAAACAATATTGATGCTTTTTTAGTAACAAAGCCAATCGATATTTCGTATCTTGTTGACTTTCCTTCTGAAGACTCCTGGCTTTTGGTAACACGAAAAGAAATATTCTATATTACTGATGCTCGCTATACATGCGAAGTACAAAAACATCTGAAGAAGATAGAAGTTCAGCAATATACAAGGTCCTTGACGAAGCACGTTGCCGAACTCGCATTAAAAAAGAAGATTAGGCGTATTGGTTTTGATGATAGGTATCTTTCTGTAGCCCAATTCTGTAGCTTAAAAAAGAATATAAAGAAATCAAGGCTTATCACCGTAAATTTTTTAGTTGAGGCCTTGCGGGCTATTAAAACAAAAAAAGAACTTTTTTTAATTAGGAAAGCTATAAAAATTAATCTTAAATGTTATCAATATTTAGGGCGAATTATCAAGCCTGGCCTTACAGAGCGGAAGATTTTAGATAAGCTAGAAAGCTACGTTAAAGCGCAAAAGGTTCGTTTTTCATTCCCACCTATCATCGCCTCTGGCCCTCATGCCAGTTATCCTCATGCCAAGGTTACTAGTCGAAAGCTCCGACGGGGCGAAGTTCTTTTAGTTGATTTAGGAATTGAGGTTCAAGGTTACAAGTCTGACTTGACACGTATGTTCTTTTTGGGTAAAATACCCGAATCTGTGAAGGAAGCCTATCGTTTAGTTTGCCAGGCTCAGCAGTGTGCGATTTTGGCTATAAAGCCTGGACAGCGCGCAGATAAAATTGACAAGCAGGCACGAAACTTCCTTAAGCAGAACAAGTTAGATAAGTTTTTCAGCCACTCCCTCGGGCATGGTATCGGGTTGGAAGTTCATGAAAATCCGACCTTGTCATCAAAGAATCGGACAATTCTTAAGGAGGGGATGGTTTTAACCGTTGAGCCCGGAGTTTATCTCCCTGATCAATTTGGTATTCGCGTTGAAGATATGGTTCTTGTAACAGCCAAAGGCTGCAAGGTCCTTTCACGATAGTTTTTAATACCGAATATAGTATAAAGATAAATATAATAACAAAAGACTTCAGGATAATTCGTGACAATCACTATTAATCAACTTACAACCGGCATGGGAATTCAACTTGATGGCAATATTTTTCTTGTTCTTGAGCATCGACATGTTAAGCCTGGCAAGGGTGGGGCTTTTGTCCGCACAAAATTAAAGAATTTTAAGAGTGGGCTTGTTATCGAACGCACATTCAAGCCTTCTGAGAAAATCGAGAACATTTTTTTAGAGGAAAGAACGATTCAGTACCTTTATCGGGCAGGGCAAATACTTCATTTTATGGACCAGAAAAGTTTTGAAGAAATGTTTGTTTCCGAAGATTTGCTTGGAGACAATATTAACTATCTTCAAGATAATCTAAGCGTGACTGCCTATGTTCATGACGGACAAATTGAAAAGATTGAGATGCCAAATTTTATTGAGACACAAATTGTTGAAACTGAGCCAGGTGTAAAGGGAGATTCTGCGCGTGCAGGAAATAAGCCTGCAACCATTGACACTGGCGCAAACGTTCAAGTTCCCCTTTTCGTTGGAACAGGGGAGTGGATTAAAGTTGATACCAGAAACGGAACATATGTTGAAAGGGTAAAGAAATGAATTTAAAAGAGATTAAAGAAATCATCAAGCTGATGAACGACAATGACCTTAGCGAAATTGAGGTTGAACGAGAAGGCGGGAAAATTAAAATTTGTAAAGGGTCTACGGGCGCACCTGTTGTTATGACGTCACCGATGATGGCTGCCCCGGTGAGCGCTTCGGGATCTGCCCCGCAAGAATCCGGCGGAGTAACACCTGCTTCTTCTTCGGGCTTAAAAGAAATCAAGGCCCCTATGGTTGGAACATTTTATCGCTCACCGTCTCCGGATGCTCCGCCTTTTGTTGATATTGGACAAGTCGTTGAAGTCGGGCAGGTTGTCTGTATCCTTGAAGCGATGAAATTGATGAATGAAATTAAATCTGATGTCCGCGGGAAAATTGTTGATATTAAAATTCAAAATGCAGAACCAGTGGAATTTGGAACTGTATTGCTTTTGATTGAGCCGGTATAATAATGTTTTCTAAAATTCTGATTGCTAACCGCGGAGAAATTGCCCTGCGCATCATTCGTGCCTGTAAAGAGCTTGGCGTAAGCACTGTCGCCGTGTACTCTGAGGCAGACCGAGATTCTTTGCATGTCCGCTTTGCAGACGAGGCCGTTTGCGTTGGCCGTGCTGCCAGCAAAGATAGTTATCTGAATATTCCTGCCATTATTTCTGCTGCTGAAATTACTGATGCTGAGGCCATCCATCCTGGCTATGGATTTTTAGCTGAAAACGCACATTTTGCAGAAATTTGTGAATCCTGTCATATTAATTTTATTGGGCCAACTCCTGATAGTATGCGAAAAATGGGAGACAAAGTAACGGCTCGAAGCGTTATGAAAAAAGCCAATGTTCTTGTTACTCCTGGCGGAGACTCTATTGTCAGAAGTAAAGAAGAGGCTTTGCGGCTTGTTAAAAAGATTAAATATCCAGTTATTATTAAAGCTACCGCTGGCGGTGGTGGTAAGGGGATGCGCGTTTGTCATAATGATGTTGCGCTTATTAGCTCTTTAACGATGGCACAAACAGAGGCTGAAGCTAGTTTTGGAAATCCGGATGTTTATATCGAGAAATATATTACCAATCCTCGCCACATTGAAATCCAAATTCTTGCTGATACTCATGGGAACATTATTCATTTAGGCGAAAGAGATTGCAGTATTCAGAGACGCCATCAAAAACTTCTTGAAGAGGCGCCTTCACCTGCGTTAAGTGCAAAATTGCGCAAGAAGATGGGTGAAATGGCTATTCGAGGTGCTAAGGCCGTTAATTATCGAGGAGTTGGAACTGTTGAATTTCTTCTTGATGATGATGGATTGTTTTATTTCATGGAAATGAACACAAGGGTTCAGGTTGAGCATCCGGTAACAGAAATGGTTACAGGGATTGATATTCTTAAAGAACAGATTCGTATCGCAGCTGGTGAAAAACTTAAAGTTAAGCAAGAGGATATTAAAATGAATGGCGCTGCGATTGAGTGTCGCATTAACGCTGAAGATCCGGATAATAATTTTATGCCTTCTCCGGGAAGAATTGAGGAACTTAATCTTCCCGGTGGGCCAGGTGTTCGCGTTGATACGCATATTTATCAAAATTATTTGATTAGTCCTTTTTATGATTCAATGGTGGCGAAGCTTATTGTTCATGGAAAAACAAGAAGCGATGCTATCCGCACGATGGCGCGTGCTTTAGAAGAATTTTATGTTGCCCCGATTAAAACAACGATAGGGTTTCATCAACGAATTTTGCAGCATCCGTTGTTTTTAAAAGGGACAATCTCAACGCATTTTCTAGAAAAGATGGCCAAAGGAGAAATAGACCAGAAGTAAATATTTCTAAAACCCTTTCAGCATAAAAGGAGAGGTGCTATGCGCGAAGAGCAAAAAGTTGATTACGGTTCTATTCAGATTCATAAAAAAGTCTTAGCTGATATTGTTTTATCCGTTATCCATGAAACCGATGGTGTTACCCTCGCCCCACAGTCGCTTTTTTCTAATCTTTTAAAAGTTTTAGGGCGAAGAATTTATTCAGGGATTGTTGTCTCAATTGATAAGGACAATGATGTTTGTATCGAGGTGCGCATTTGCGTCCGCTACGGTGTTAACATTCCAGATGTTTCCCGGCATTTGCAAGACACAATTCGCGATTCAGTTGAAAAAACTACCGATATTAATTTAAAAGATGTTCATATCAATATTCAAGGAATTGAAGGAGGCGCATAATGAAATTTTTTAAACACTTAGGAGTTTTATTTTATCTTATTGTTATTTTAGCAATCGGAGGCATAGCAATTTTATTTGCATCCCAAGGCATATCTTTTGCGGATGTTAATTATTATCTTGGGCTTGCTTATCATGATGCGAGCATCCGTGTTGTTATTCTTGGAATGAGCGTCATCATTATGCTGCTAAGCCTTATTTTTGCGAAGGTTATTTTAGGCGGTGGCCACAAAGAGCGGACGATTGCTTTTGAAAATCCTTCAGGCCGTGTCAGCATTTCTTTAAGTGCTCTTGAAGATACGGTTAGGCGTGCTGTTTTAAGAGTCGTTGAAGTCAAGGAGATGAAGCCGGCGATTACCGCAACGAAAAAGGGAATTGAAATATCTTGCCGTCTTATTTTACGCTCAGAAGCTAGCATCCCGGACATGACATCTAGGCTACAGGAAATTATTAAAGAGCGCATTCAAGATGCTTTAGGCATTGAGGAAAATGTTATTGTTCGCATCCACATTACAAAGATTATTTCTGAGTTGAGCAAAGGAAAAAAAGAAATTGAAGAAGAACCTGAAGGGAAGGAACAGCTGTCGGTTCCTTTTAGGTATCGTAAATAACGTATCCTTATTTTTGGGGAAAGGATAAACTTTATGAAAAAGATTGGGATTTTAACCGGAGGGGCAGATTGCCCCGGTCTTAATTCTGTTATCCGCGCAGTTGTTTGCAAGGGTCTTCATCATGGATATGTGATTACAGGTATTAAGAATGGATGGCAAGGCCTTATTGATAACGATATGAAGGTTCTTGATTTAAATTCTGTTAGTGGCATTCTAGACCGGGGAGGAACGATTCTTGGAACAAGCCGAATTAACCCACTAGAAAATCCTGATCAAATTAAAAAAATTTCGGAGAATTATAAACGTAGCGGGATTGATGCCTTAATTGTTGTTGGAGGAGAGGCAACGTTTAGAATTGCTTCAGAGTTACAAAAAAGGAAAGTGATTCGTGTTATTGGCGTTCCTAAATCTATTGATAATTCATTATCTGGTACAGATTATGCATTTGGATTCGATACCGCGGTAAACATTGCAACCGAGTGCATCGATCGGCTTCATACGACTGCCGAAAGCCATCATCGTATTATGGTTGCTGAGGTTATGGGTCGTTATACCGGATGGGTTGCTTTAGAGGCTGGTATTGCAGGTGGAGCAAATATTGTTCTTGTTCCGGAAATTCCTGTAGACATTGAAGCTGTCTGCAAGGCTTTAAAAAATAGACATCAGTGTGGAAGAACTTCTAGCATTGTTATTGTTTCTGAAGGGGTTACCTGCAAAGATCATCCGGAATTTTTTAAAACGATTAGTGAGAAAAAAATGCACACTTTTGGCGGAATTAGCGAGCTTATTGCGCGTATGATTGAAAGCGAGACCGGCTTTGATACTCGCGTTAGCATGCTTGGATATATTCAGCGAGGAGGTATCCCGTCAGCTTATGATAGGCTAATTGGAACGCGTTTCGGGGTTCATGCTATCGAATTAGTTGAAGAAGAGAAGTTCGGTCACATGGTGAGTTTGCGAAACAATCGACTACATTCCGTGCCGATTGAAGAAGCGATTGAAAAGCGCAAGACGATCAATATGGACATCTATGATATGGCACGTGTCTTTTTTGCGGAGTAATTATGGATAAAAAAACTAAATCTAAAAAAAGAATTATTGAGAATATCTTTAACGAGTCTATTGCCATCAAGCAAAAGACATTAGAGCTAAATATTCGTAAGATTGAGCAAGCTGTTGTCCTTATTGAGCGAACAATTAAGAAAGGAGGGAAGGTTATCCTTTTTGGAAATGGTGGTTCTGCTGCAGATAGCCAGCATATCGCTGCGGAGTTTATTGGCCGGTTTCAAAAAGAAAGGAAATCAATTCCCGCGATTGCGTTAACGACAGATACATCTATTCTAACGGCTTTAGGTAATGATTACGGATTTTCGATTATTTTTGCGCGTCAACTGCAAGGATTGGGAGTTTCTAAAGATGTTGCTGTAGCTCTTTCAACAAGTGGTAATTCCGTTAATGTTATTGAGGGTTTAAAGACAGCAAAGAAAATTGGAATGAAAACAGTTTCGCTGACCGGCGGAAATGGTGGGAAAATTGCAAAAATGACAAATATTAGCTTGATTGTTCCTTCAAAGAACACAGCTCGTGTTCAAGAATCACATATCGTTATGGCTCATGCCATTTGTGATTTGGTAGAATGCGCGTTTATAAAATGATGAATACAAAATCAAAAATACTTAGCATTAAAACACTTTCTAAGAAAATTCCTCTTTTAAAAAAGCGGAAAAAAAAGATTGTTTTAACGAATGGATGCTTCGACATTCTTCATTTGGGCCATGCCCGCTATCTTGAGGCGATTAAAAAAGAAGGGCATATTGTTGTTGTCGCGGTTAACAGCGATGCATCTGTTAAGAAAATTAAAGGATGCAATCGTCCCATCCAAAGCCAACATGCTCGTGCCGGCCTTGTCGCAAGCCTAGCATGTGTCGATTATGTTGTTATTTTCAATGAACCAACTCCCTTAAAAGTTGTCCAAGCGTTAAAGCCTGATGTTTTGGTTAAAGGTGCTGATTGGAAAGGCAAAGTTGTCGTCGGCGAAGATATTGTTAAGGCGAATGGGGGAAAAGTATGGCTTGTAAAGTATTTGCCGGGATTTTCAACAACACGCCTTATTCAGAAAATTAAAAGTCAATGCGTTCGATAGACAATATAAAAGTTTTTCGAGTTATTGATGCAAATTTTAATCGCACAAAAGAAGCGCTAAGGGTTTGTGAAGATGTTAGCCGTTTTGTTTTAGACAATAAGAAAGAGACGGCACAGTATCGTCGGCTTCGTCATGAAATCGAAGATTTACGTTCTTTGTTAGAAAAAAAGAAAAAAGGCCTTGCCCATGCGCGTAATATCCAGATGGATGTCGGAAAAAAAGATGTCCCAGCTGAATTTAAGCGTTGCAATGTTTACGATATTTTTTATGCTAATTCTCAGCGCATCAAAGAATCTTTGCGCGTCTTAGAAGAATTTTCAAAGCTTTTAAATACAAAGGCAGCTGGCCAGTGTAAGAGAATTCGTTATCAAATTTATGCTTTAGAGCAAAAGATAAGCGAACAACTGTAGATGTATGCGAGGGTAATTCAGTGGTAGAATGTCAGCTTCCCAAGCTGGACGTCGCGGGTTCGACTCCCGTCCCTCGCTTAAAGCGATAAAAGAATGAAGATAAGAAAGCTTGGGTTTTTGGTAATTTTAACGGTTGTGTTTTTCTCAGGCTGTGCAACGGCGAGAACAGTTTCTTTCAAAGACTCCCCGGCAGCTTCTCGAGGAATTTATCATACGGTAAAATCCCGTGAAACTCTTTGGAGTATTGCCAAAGGGTATGGAGTTTCCGTTGAAGAGATTGTGAAGGCCAATCATATTCCGAACGCTGCGCATATTGAAAGAGGACAGTTGATTCTTATCCCTGGAGCGACAACGACCGCTAAAATTGTTTCAAGCCAGGAGGCCTTTGAGGATGATGAATTTCAATGGCCCATCAAAGGAAAAGTAGTTTCTTACTTTGGCGATAAGAAAACATATTGGACAAATAACGGCATTGATATTCGATCAAGCTTTGGCAAGGAAGTATATCCGGCGCGGGGCGGTGAAGTTGTTTTTGCAGATTTTTTAAGTGGTTATGGCTATGCCGTTATTGTTGACCATGGAGACAGCTATGACACGGTTTATGCACAAAATTCTGAAATTTTAGTTTCGATTGGAGATTTTGTAACAAAAAAAGTCCCTGTTGCTAAAGTTGGGGGCGATGATTCATTAGCTTTTTTACATTTTGAAGTACGAAAGAATTCTATAGCGAGTAATCCTTTGTACTTTTTACCGCGATAAAACAAAATATATGAATTTTATGGAATCAGAAAAAAGTTTTTTTGGAAGGCAAGAGACTCTTAATCTCTTAAAACGACGCGTTCTAGATCTTAAAGAAGGATATCGACAGAACTTGGCTTTTCTAGGAACTCCTTATGCCGGGAAAAGCTTTTTGTTGCAAAAGTTTATCTCAGACTTAGATGATAAAGAGATTATTCCTGCTTATCTTGACCTTGAGCAAAAAGACTTTCGCTATTTATTTACAAATTTTGCTGGGAGTATTTTATATCACTTTGCGAAGGTGAACGATTTCCCTCTGCATAACGATATCAATGTTTTAAGTGAATCTATTAAGAAATATCTTCCGCAAACTGTTCGCGCAGTTTCCAGCATTCAAAAGTTGATTTCAAAAAAACGTTTTACTGAAGCCTATAGCCAATTAATTTCTTTACCGGAAGTTTTTACGCTTGAATCTGGGAAGTTTTGCTTGATTGTTTTAGACGAATTTCATCTCTTGGAAGACTTTGATCTTCAAGATGTTTTTCAAGAGCTCGGCAAGCGTATCATGACGCAAAAGCGTTGTTTGTATGTTGTTTCAAGCTCGGCGAAAGGGGAGGCGAAAAAGATTCTTTCGGAAAAACTTTTTCTTCTTTTTGGGCATTTTGAAATTGTCGAAGTCAATTCTTTTGATGCCAAGACCGCGCAGCAATTTATCGCGCAAAGACTTGGAAATATTCGTATTGGTGAAAACCTTAAAAGTTTTCTTTTTGATTTTACAGGGGGGCATCCTTTTTATCTGGATATTCTTGCTTCGAGAATTCGAAATTTAAGCCTCATGCACCGTCAAGATGTTGCCTTTTTACCGATTTTATCTCAGGCTGTTGAAGATACCATTTTTAACCGATGGGGCGTTTTAAGCCGCCATTTTGAAATTCTTATTAATAGCCTATCTGCTGGGAAAAGCCCAAAAGAAATTTATTCTATTTTAGTCGCGCTCTCGAATAGCCAACATAAAATTGAAGATATCGTTGTTGCCTGTGACCTAAAGAAAAGTTTTATCAGGCAGAAGATATCGCGCTTAATAGAGCTTGGCATTGTCGAGAAGAGCGGAAATTTTTATTATTTGCAAGACAAGCTGCTTCGCTATTGGATTAAATATATTTTCCAGAAGCGGCTAAATAATATTGACTGTGATCCAAAGAAACAAAAAGTGGATTTTCGAAAAGAGTTTGCCGCAGCTGTTGAGATTTTTCAGATGGCATCGCAAAAGGAACTGTCATTGCGTATTATCGAACTTTTGCAGTGTTTTGGAAACGAATCCTTTAATTGCCAGGGGCGGCGTTATCGGTTACCTTCATTTCGCAAGATCAAGCCGATTAAGTTACGCAACGCGAATAATCAATCTTTTGATATTATCAAGGCTTCATCTGAAGATGGCCTGTGGTTCATTATTTTAAAACAAGACTCTCTTTCCGAAAAAGATGTTAATCTTTTTATGGATGAATCAAGGAAATTTAACCAAAAACCGCAAAAGTGCGTTGTGATTTCTTTAGACAGCTTAGAGGACAATGTACGTTTGCGGGCTCTTCAAGAGAAGATGTGGATATGGTCTGAAGGCGAACTTAATTTACTTCTTAATATGTATGATAAACCCTACATTATTCAATGAGAATAGGCGTCGTTTCTGATACACATTCAAAAATTTTACCAAAACAAATGCTTGAGGATTTTAAGAAAACGGACTTAATCATTCATGCAGGTGATTTTTGTTCGATGGATGTTTTGGAAACACTCTGCAAGATTGCTGATGTCAAAGCTGTTTATGGCAATATGGATGGCAATGCACTGCGAACAGCATTATCGCGAAGTCAGGTTTTTGATTGCGAGGGCTTCCATTTAGGACTTTTTCATGGGGAAGGCGCACCAAAAGGTTTATTAGATGCAGTTAAGAATGAATTTTGTGGTAAAAAAGTTGACGTTATTATTTTTGGGCATTCGCACCACCCGATGAACGAAAAAATAGACGGAGTGCTTTTTTTTAACCCGGGAAGCGCTACGGATATAATTTTTGCACCGTATCAATCTTACGGCATTCTAAACATCAAAGACAAAACCATTGAAGGGGAGATTGTAAAAATCCAATGACCTCAAAAAGATTATGGGCTCCCTGGCGAGCACCGTATGTGACTTCAATTCATAAAAAAACAACCGGATGCGTTTTTTGCAAAATTATTAAAAGCCGCAAAGATAAAAAGAATTACATTTTTAAGCGGACAAAACATTGTTTTGCGGTCTTAAATATTTTTCCTTATAACAACGGCCATGTTTTAGTTATTCCCAATCGTCATGTGTCTGATCTTAAGAATTTGCGCAAAGAAGAAAAAGAAGATTTGTTTCAACTTTTAGAAGACGCGAAAGATTTGCTAGGTATCGTTTTAAAGCCAGAAGGGTACAATATTGGTATTAATATCGGACGTGTCGCTGGAGCCGGATTCCCGGGACATTTTCATATCCACATTGTTCCTCGATGGAAAGGGGATGTTAACTTTATGCCAGTGACAACGAATGCCAAAGTCATTTCACAATCCATGGTTGTATTACATGAGAAATTAGTTAATGCGAACAAGACAAGAAATTGAAGACCTCGAAGATAAAATCCTCGCCCCTTATGGAATGCGTAGCAAGGACTCTTTAGGGCGAGTTCACAAAGAGCCTCTTCACGAGACGCGTACTTGCTATCAGCGTGACCGAGACCGTATTGTTCATCTGCGTGCCTTTCGTAATCTCGAGTATAAAACCCAAGTTTTTCCTATCTTTGAGGGAGATTATTATCGCACCCGGCTAACCCACACCTTAGAAGTCGCTCAAATTGCCCGCACGATCGGACGCAACCTGATGCTCAATGAGGATTTAATTGAGGCTATTGCCTTGGCTCATGATTTGGGTCATCCTCCGTTTGGACATGCGGGTGAGGCTGCCTTAAATGATATTATGACAGGTGGCAGGGTAGGTGGCAGGGCGGGTGGATTTTTAGGAATGCGGGCTGGAAAGAATAAATCACGTGGATTCAATCACAATAAACGCAGTTATGAAATTGTTGTCCGCGAGAAACGCTACCCAAGCTTTGAGGGATTAAATTTAACGTGTGAAGTTTTAATTGGAATTCTAAAGCATAAAACCACTTATGATATTCCATCAAGCGGAGAGAGCTTTTTGCAAGAAAACCCAACGTTAGAGGCACAAGTTGTTAATGTTGCTGACGAGTTGACATATTTAAATCATGACATTGACGATGGACTAACTTCTCGATATTTGAGCAAGGAAGATTTAAGTGAAAGTATTTTGTGGTCACGGACGCTCGAGAGAATTGAGCGGGCTGGAAAATCTCTTAGCGAAGATATTGAGCGCAATCAAATTGTTAAAAGTCTTATTGATATTCAAGTTAGAGATCTTCTCAAGACTTCTGACGAGAAGTTGAAAGAGTATAATTTTTCTTTTTCGGCTGATGTCAAAAAATGCCAGGACCAAGTTATCCGCTTTAGTGAGAAGATGTATGCTGAGCGCAACGAATTGCAGAAGCTATTAAACAAAAAACTTTATCATCACTATCTCGTTGAACGCATGACCATTAAGGCCAAGCTTGTTATTGAAAAGCTTTTTGAAGTTTACAGCAGCAATCCTCAGCAGCTTCCGTATGAGATTTATGACCGTGATAAAAAGTATACGAAAGATGAGGAAAAAGAAATTATTTGTAATTTTATCGCCGACATGACAGACCGGGCGGCGTTAAAAGAATATAAAAAAGTTTCTTAAAAAATTATGCCTAAAATACAAAGTTCTTACACATTTTCTTCTCAAGAAAAATACAAGCGTGTTATCGCCGCTGTTCACATGGTTTACCGTTTGGTCAATTCGACGTATAACACCCGTGAGCTTTTGATTCGGTTGACGCGCATCATTTGTCAACTTGTTGGGGCAAGTTCGTCCTATGTTCATATTCTAGAAGAAAACACAAGACGATTAAAGCTTATTGCTGTTTTTAACGGCAAGGTCAATATTCTTTTAAGTAAAAAATGTGACTTAAAGAAAGTTTCTAAAGTTGAGCTTGATGTTTCTCATGGTGGCACAATTGTCCTTAATCATTTAGTAGGGCTTCCTTTGGTTAGCGATGAGAATATCGGTGCCATTTTTATGAAAAGAAAAAAGAACGAAGCGGTTTTTGAAGATTTTGATCGAGAAGTTTTAGCTGTTGTCGCCGAGCAAATTGTTACGGCGGTTAAGAATATTCAGCTATACGAGCAGCAGCAAAAAGTTATTTTAGATAGTATTCGTTCAATGGGAAAATTTTTCGAGCAGCATCGTTCTATGGATTTCTTTTCTCACGCGCCAATTTATTATAAAATCGTAACATCTTTAGCGGAGTCTTTACATATGACAGATAAAGATATCGAGACTCTACAGTATGCCTGTGTTTTGCATGACACAGGGTCTGTTGATGTTCCTTATCAGATTTTAGCCAAAAAAAGTCGTTTGTCTGCAGAAGAATTTCGCACTATCAGAAACCATCCGCAAAAAAGCGTTGATATGATAAAGCCGGTTGCATTCTTAAAACCTGTTTTGCCGGTTGTGCTGTATCACCATGAGCGTTATGATGGCAATGGTTATCCATCTGGATTGAAGGGGGAGGAAATTCCTTTTGGAGCTCGGGTGATGGCAGTTGCTGATGCTTTTGCGGCCATGGTTTCTGATCGCCCTTATAAAAAAGGCCTTTCTTGTAATGAAGCACTTGGAGAGCTAAAAAAAGAAAGCGGGATCCAGTTTGATCCTAAGGTGGTTAACGCCTTTTGCAAACTCGCTAAGAAAATAAAATTTAGAAAATACTTGAGTTTAATGGCTAAATAACTCTATAATATATTTATGAATATTAATTTTAAACAATCCCAATTTGAACTTTTTCCACATTCACCTGCTGATGCTCCGGACCCGCATAAGTCCAAGTTTTTATTCTCCAGCATCACTTTGAGTTTCGAAAATATAATTATCTTGACTGTTTGTCTTTTTATGGTTATTATTCTATCTTTCTCGATAGGGGTTGAGCGCGGAAAAATTGCAGCTTTGCCCTCTGGGGATGAGCCGATAAAGCAGCAAGCAGCTCTTGAGCAGGAATCCAGGACAATGCCATCGCAGACAATTATTCCTGAAGAGCCAAAAGTGAGCGTTGTCGCTCAAGCATCTGTTGAGCCAGCTTCGGAAAATGTTTCAGAGAAGCCCCTTCAAGATTATTTTACAGTTCAGGTTGCTTCTTTTAAAACAAACAAATATGCTGAAAAAGAAGCACAAAGCTTGAAACAAAAAGGGTATGAAAGTTTCGTTATCCCTAAGGGTAAGTATATCATTGTTTGCGCAGGTAAGTTTTTAACGAACCTCGACGCTAAGGGATTTATAACGGAATTAAAATACAAGTATAAAGATTGTCTAGTTAGGAGATTATAATTATGTCTATCCATCCATCGCTTAAAGTTGATTCTGCCTCATCACAGCAGAAAAGCGTCCTTTCACGCATTCAGCGTATAAAAGACCTTATGAAAAAAGGAAAGTGGTCTGATGGCCGTGCTGTCACTGCCTTGCCGAAAACAAAGGTCATCAAGATTAAAGCCAAGAAGGTTAAGGAAAAACCTGCTGAAGGTGAAGTTAAGGCAGCAGGCACAGAAGCCGCTGCTCCAGAAAAAAAGAAAGCATAAGCTAGGCTTTAAAATCCTTCATATCTTTAAAACGATAACCCAACAATAAGGCAATGCCTGTATATCTTTTTCTAAAAATTGCCCTAATCTTTTTTCCTTCTGTTATCTGCCATGAGTATGCTCATGGGTGGGTTGCTTATCGCTTGGGAGACCCTACAGCGAAAAATCAAGGCCGCCTTACGTTAAATCCTTTCAAACACGTTGACCCTATCGGAACAATTGCGTTTCCAATGATGCTTTTTTTCTTACGTTCGCCGTTTATTTTTGGATGGGCTAAGCCTGTTCCGGTTAATTTCGCAAGGCTTAAAAATCCTAAACGGGATATGATTCTTGTTGGTGCCGCCGGTCCTGCAACCAATTTGTTTCTTGCCGTCTTTTTGAGTCGTTTTCTTGTGTTTTCGCTTTCTGAGGGTAGTCTTTATGTTTTGCAAATGGGAGTCATTATTAACCTTGCCTTAGCTTTCTTTAATTTAATTCCTATTCCACCTTTAGATGGCTCGCGCATTGTCATGGGGATTTTGCCACATCGTGCGGCCTACACGTATGCAAAGCTTGAGAAGTATGGAATTATTATTGTTTTTCTGTTATTATATCTTGGCCTTTTAAAGCATACGATATGGCCTTTAGTTGCGATTGTCGCATCTTTTTTAGGAGTTCAATTATGAAGAAAATTCGTGTTAACTTAAAAGAGAATAGTTACGATATTGTTGTCGGGCATAATATTCTATCCGGACTCGGAGCCCAAATACGTGCTCTTGACATTGGCGATGATGCTATTGTTATAACTAATAGCGTTATTCGCAAACTTCATGGAAAAGCTTTGAGCAAAAGTTTGGCTAAAAAAAGAATTAGTGTTAAGTTTCTCGAAGTTCCTGATAGCGAACGTAGTAAATCTGCAACAGTCGCTTTTCGTTTAATTCAGCAGATTGCTAAGATGGATGTAAAGAAGAAGATGTTTATTATTGCTTTTGGCGGAGGGGTTATCGGAGATTTGGCTGGTTTTATTGCTGCTGTTTACAAACGAGGTATTCCTTTTGTCCAGGTCCCTACGACATTTCTAGCTCAAATTGATTCGGCTATCGGAGGTAAGGTTGCCATAGATCTTGCCTTAGGAAAGAATCTTGTTGGAGCTTTTTATCAACCAAAGATTGTTTTTTCTGATGTAGCTCTTTTAAAGACATTAAGCAATCGTCAGGTCCGAAACGGTTTAGCTGAGGCTATTAAATACGGAGTCATTAAGGATAAAAAACTTTTTAGCTACATTGAAAAGAATTCAGACAAGCTTTTATCTGTAGATTTAAAAACAACGACTTCAGTTGTTTTAGAATGCAGCCGCATCAAAGCCAAAGTCGTTTCTGCGGATGAAAAAGAGCGCAAGGGAATCCGCACTATTTTAAATTTTGGCCATACAGCTGGACACGCGATTGAATCAGCTTGTGCTTATAATCGTTACCAGCACGGAGAGGCTATCGGTATCGGCATGCGCATAGCAGGTGCTATTGCATGTCAAAGGAAGATGCTGTGCTCAAAAGAACTTCAGAAGTTGGAAGATTTGTTGGACAAAGTTGGCCTGCCTGCTAAAGCCAAAGGTATTAAGCTTTCTCCTGTGATGAGAGCTGTTTCACACGATAAGAAGATTATCGCTAAAAAGAATCGTTTAGTGCTACCACAAGGGATTGGTCGTGTCAGGGTGGTGGAAGGTGTACCGACCAGCGTTATTAAGCAGATGGTTACCCGCTATATGGCGTAAGAATATTTCCTAGGGTTTTAAATCTAGAATAAAGATTTTTCCATCCCCGAACAACTTCACCTGATTGTTTAAAATTCTTAAAACTTTTTTTCCTTTAATTTCATCGCCTTCTTTAACAATCTTACCGCTAATCAATGCAGTTTGCTCACCTGAAATGATAGCAATGCCGGTAAGTTTTATGCCTCGAAGACTCGGGTCAGATGAAGAAGACGATGCCCGCACTGTTTCTATCGAAGAAATAGCGCTTTGATCGGAAAGGGAAAATTTTTCTGTTAAGGCTTTTTGATCAATAGGATCTTTAGGCCACAATAAAATGGAAAGGACAATCAGGCAACCGACAAAACCTCCTGCAACTATAATCGTTGTGATGAGAACCATGGTGTCTTTTGTTTTGCCTTCAGGCGAGAGTCCGGGTTTTTGAATTCTAGGAGGTTGAGAGATTCCGGGGTTTTGAGCTCTAGGGGTTTGGTTTTTTTTCTGTGCTTGATAGACATTTTGTGTCTTTTTTAAAGCGTCATTGATAATGCTCATTTATCCTGTCTCCTTGATACATTTTTTAATCAGTTCATAATCGATTGTAAATGTTGTCTTAACAAAGCCGGCCAAAAGGGCACGGTCACAAATAATGTTGATCAACCTTGGTGTCCCGCCGGAATAAATAAAGATTTCTGCTAAGGCTTTATCCGTAAAATTAATTTTTCCCTTAGCTCCGGCCACCGTAAGCCTGTGGCTGATATATTTTTTGAGTTCTTCTCTTCCGAGGGGCTTAATATGGTAGCGCACGGCAATGCGCTGATTGATTTGGCGTAAGGACGTGGTTTTGAGCTTCTCACAAAGTTCAGGTTGGCCAACCAAAATAATCTGTAAAAGTTTTTCTTTTTCTGTCTCCAAATTTGAAAGCAAACGGATTTGTTCAAGTTGGCTTGGCTTTAAATTTTGCGCTTCATCAATAATCAAGGCAACATTATGCCCATGCGAGGTTTCTTCAAGCAAGAATTTATTTAAAGCCTCAATGATATCTGCTTTATTCCGGGTTTTGGCCTCAATGCCAAAGTCTTTTATAACCATTTGCAGCAACTGAAGTTCTGAGAAGTTTGGATAGAGGATAAAGGCTGTTTTTGTTTTGTTATCTAGATTATTTAAGAGTGTGCGGCATAGCGTTGTTTTCCCGGTTCCAATTTCACCGGTAACAAGAACAATCCCTTTGCGCTCTCTGATACCATATTGCAAGTAAGAAAAGGCTTCGTTATGATTCAAACTTGCAAAGAAAAATGAAGGGTCGGAGGTAACACTAAAAGGATTTTCGTGAAGTTCGTAAAACTCTTTATACATGGACAGGATTATAGCACGAACATTCTCTGCGGTAAAGTCCCTAAGTGTAGGCGTAAAAAGTGGTTGTAACCCTATTTAAATATGATATACTTTAAGTAATCAAGGATTAAATAGGAGTAAAAACATGTTTCTTTCCGATCAGAATCAATCTGAAAGACGTATACATCAAAGATTTAATTTTAAGGAGCCGGTTTCTTTCCGTTTTCCTGATACGGAGGAGTCTGGCGGATGCCTAGGACAAGACATCAGCGAGGGAGGCTTAAGGATTACTTTTAATCATTTTGTTCGCCCGCGCACTCAGGTCTCCTTAAATTTTCGTCTCAAGGAAGATTTTGATCCGCTTGAAACAGAGGCTAAAGTAGCATGGGCGCACCGTGTTCCATGTTCCGACAGATATCAGCTTGGAATTGAGTTTGAGAATAAAGGTACGCAAAGTCAGGATAGTATCCGCCAATACATTAAATCAAATCGCGTACGATAATCCCATCATTTTATCCAATTTAAGAATATATTGTTTTATTAGTAGAAAGGAGTAAAATTATATCATGGCTAGAGGAAAAGCAAACGAAGAAGAGTTAAAAAACTGTCCAGCGTGCAAAAAGCACCTAAGCAGGGCCAAGCGCTATTATCGAAATGAAAAATATTTTTGTAATAAAAATTGCTGGCTAACTACTAAGAAAAAAGCCGATGAAGCTGTTGCCCAAGCTGCTGCTGAAGCTGCTGAAGCTGCCAAAACAAGCGAAGAAGCCAAGGCTTAAGAAGGAGTAAACCGTTTTGATTATGCACGCTGATGAAAGACGTCGAAGCCCCCGCATTGATAACAATATTCCCTTAAAGATTTCTCTGGAGGATTTTGATATTGTTACCGAGAGTAAGAACTTAAGCGCCTCCGGCGCTTATTGCATCGTGGATAAAGAGCTAGCTCCAATGACAAAACTTAAACTTCAGCTTTTGATCCCGTCAAAAAAGAAAGCTAAGACTACTGTTAAAAAGGTTTGTTGTGAGGGAGTTGTTGTACGCGTCAAACCTCTTCCAAGCCAGGAGCGCTTTAGCGTGGCTATTTACTTCAGCAGTATCCAGGAGAAAGACAAAAAGTGCATTACGCAATATGTTGAAACTTTATTGAAAACTAAGCCCCAGCAGGAGTGGAGTGCTTTTTAAAGGCGAGCTTGCCGCATCCGGAGAATTTTCATGGAAAATGCAATGACAATTACAGTTTCACCGTTACAGGCGTTTCTTTCGGTCGCCTTTCAGGCCTGGATTATTATTTTTCCAATCATCATTATTAAAAAGCTTAATCGCCTGACAGCGTTATTTGAAGAAGAAGCCGAAGAAGGTCCTGCAGACTCTTAATCTCGATTATCCTTAAAACTTCCTTAAAGTGAGCATGATCGCACAACCAAGGCACAGTAAAAAGTCTGTCGAAATTTTATTCGAAGATTCCTGGTATCTCATTGTTAATAAGCCAGCCGGTTTGGTTGTTATCCCGACGCCCCACAAAGAAGAACGAACGCTCACAACTCTTGTTAATCAACAACATGCCTATCCGGAAAAAGGTAGGCTTCATCCATGCCATCGGCTTGACCGTGACACCTCAGGGGTTATCGTTTTTGCTTATGGCAAGAAGAATCAAAAATTGCTCATGGATGTTTTTCAGGGGCGTTTGGTTAAAAAGAAATATATCGCTTTTGTTCATGGCAAGATGAAAAAGAATTCCGGCCGCTTAGAAGGCGCTATTGTCAGTTATGATTCTATGAAGTATCATAAACGGCCTAAGTCAAAGTGGGCACTTTCTACGTATACAGTTCAACGCTTGATGAAGAATTTTAGCGTTGTCGAGGTTGACCTTATGACCGGGCGCACAAACCAGATTCGTATTCAATTTTCTCAAATAGGACATCCACTTTTAGGAGAACGTAAATATGCCTTTGCCAAGGATTACAACTTAAAGTTTCGCCGTACAGCTTTGCATGCCCACCAAATAAGCTTTAGACACCCTGTAACAAAAAAAAGTATTGAAATTCAGGCGCCTTTATCGGATGATATGGAGAAACTATTAAGCTAAGAAAGGCTATAAAAATGATTGATGCTGGATTTGAGAATAAAACATTGTCTGAGCTGACTGAAGCTTGCCACAAAATTGCTGTAGAAAAGGGGTTTTGGGATGAAAAGCGCAACATGGGTGAAGCATTGATGCTCGTTGTTACTGAGCTTGCCGAGGCTATGGAATCTTACCGCAAGCAAGAGGATGAAAATTTTAAGGAAGAGATAGCGGATACTTTTATTCGTCTTTTTGATTTGTGTGGTGGCTTAAGCATCGATATCGCTCACGAAATTGCTAAAAAAGCCGCAAAGAATAAAACACGTCCTTATAAGCACGGAAAAATTTGTTAATGAGCCTGCTACCGTTTTAATGGTGAGGCGAATTTACCCTTGGTGGCTTTGCCAAGGGTAAAGGCAAGAACTAAACAAGAAAGGAAGCAATATGAAATATACTAAATATGTTATCGTTTTATTATCTTTCGCCATTTTTTTTACAGGTTGCGTCACGGTTAAAATGCCTCAGTATCTTCAAGCAGAAAATCCTTATAGCAAACAATTTTTAGCTGATTATGATAAAACACTTGATGCAACTTTCAAGGTTTTGAAAAAGTTTGGATGGACTGTTGCTAAGCAATCCAGCCCTCTTGCCTTTGAGCAGGAGACAGCTGTGCCGGATAAAGACAAGAAGCAGGTTTTGATTTTTACAAATGTTAAGCAAAAGGCTATGTTTTTAAGTTCGCGCTATATGTCCTTGAACATTGTGCTAAAGGAAAATAAGCAAAATACAGATGTAGAAATTCGTTATTTCTCTATTCTTTCAACCGCATTTAAGAATTTTGAAACCTATAAAAACGATAAATTTGTGGAGCGCATTTTTAAAGGAATTGCCACAGAACTATCGGGCACATAGTTAGCTTTAAGGGATGGAGAAATTTGTCTTAAAAAGTCCATTTCGTCTGGTTGCCGAACAGCAAAAGGCAACCGTGACGATTGCTGAAAATATTCAAAAAGATGCCTCTTCTCAGATTTTGCTTGGAGTAACCGGTAGCGGTAAAACCTTTACCCTTGCTAATGTTATCGAGAAGGTCAACCGTCCAGCTCTCATCATTTCCCACAACAAGACTTTAGCGGCTCAACTTTATGGCGAGTTTAAAGAATTCTTTCCAAATAATGCCGTTGAATATTTTGTCAGCTATTATGATTATTATCAACCTGAGGCGTATATCCCGCAGACAGATGTTTATATCGAAAAAGATGCCTCGATTAATGATCAGCTCGACCAGCTAAGGCTATCTGCGACGACATCTTTGATGAGCCGACGCGACGTGATTATCGTTGCCAGTGTTTCGTGCATTTATAATTTAGGTTCCCCGGAGGACTATAAAGAGCAATTACTTTGCCTTACAAAAGGACAAGTGATTGATCGCGATGAAGCCTTGCATCAGCTTTTAAATATTCAATACGAGCGAAATGATTATGATTTTAAGCGCGGAACATTCCGCGTGAGAGGTGATGTTGTTGAAATTTTTCCGGCATATCGTAAAGATGCCATTCGTGTTCAATTTTTTGATGATCAGATTGAGAAAGTTTCGCAAATAGATCCTATTAGTGCAAAGGAAATTTGCACGTTTGAAAAGATTGCAATTTATCCGGCTAAGCATTTCATTATGTCTCCTGATACAGTTGAGAAAGGGATTGAATCCATAGAGCGTGAACTCGACGTTCATATCAAATTCTTAAAGGACAAGGGTAAACTTTTAGAAGCTCAGCGGTTGGAGTCTCGTACCCGTTATGACATGGAAATGCTTAGAGAAGTTGGTTATTGTCATGGGATTGAAAATTATTCACGATCTTTATCCGGAAGACCTACAGGCAGCCGTCCGTACACGCTTTTAGATTATTTTCCGAAAGATTTCTTAACTATTATTGACGAGTCTCATGTAACAGTTCCTCAGCTTAACGGCATGTACGAAGGCGACCGCTCTCGCAAAAAAACTTTAGTTGAACACGGGTTTAGGCTGCCATCTTGTTTAGACAATAGACCTTTAAAATTTGATGAATTTTTGTCAGTTATCGGACAGAAAATTTTTGCCTCAGCTACCCCCGGACCCTTTGAGAGGGAAGAAAGCAAAGACCACATCACTGAGCAAATTATTCGACCGACTGGAATTGTTGACCCACCTATAGAAGTAAGGCCTACTAATGGGCAAATTGAAGATTTGGTTGAAGAAGTAAAAAAACGTGCAAGGAAAAATGAAAGAACACTGGTCACGACATTAACAAAGCGTATGGCTGAAGACCTATCGGCCTATTTAGAAAAAAAAGGCATTAAAGTTAAATATGTTCATTGTGATATCGAAACCATTGACCGCGTTAAAATTTTACAGAATTTGCGTTTAAAAAAATTTGACTGTTTAGTCGGAGTTAATCTGTTGCGTGAGGGCCTAGACCTTCCCGAAGTGTCTTTGGTTGCTATTTTAGATGCGGATAAAGAAGGATTCTTGCGGTCGCAGACATCGCTTATTCAAGTTTCAGGACGGGCCGCCCGCAACTTAAACGGCATGGTTATTATGTACGCGGACAAAACCTCGAAAGCGATGAGAGAAACGATAAAGGAATGTAATCGCCGCCGCAAGATTCAGTTCGCCTTTAATGAGAAATATAATATTACGCCTCGAACCATTGAGAAGGCCATTAAAGAGGGAATTGAGCGTTTAAGCAAGTCAGAAGAAATGCTAAAAGAAGTCGTAGGTCTAGGGGAGGAGTCGTATGAACTTGCGAATATGGTCTCAGGCCTAGAAAAAGAAATGGATTTAGCGGCCCGTAATTTGTTATTTGAAAAAGCCGCGGCCATTCGGGATAAAATCAAGGAGTTAAAACAATATGAAGCTAATTTCAAAAGATAGCAACTTAACAGTATTTTTAATTTTAGGCATTGTTGTTTTTGCTATTTTTGGCAATGCGTTCTTTAATAATTTTGCGTATGATGACCACTACCTTATTTTAGAGAATGAATATATTCATGATTTTTCTCATCTTAAGGAAATATTTTTTAGCGACGTCACTCAGGCGACGCCTCTTCAAAAGGCAAGCGGGTATTATCGACCTGTTGCGATGGTGTACTTAGTTGGTCTTTATAGCCTTCTTGGACTTAATTCTTTTGCCCTTCACCTGAGCAATGTTCTTTTGCATCTTTTAAATAGTTTTCTTGTTTTTCTTCTTGTGGATGCCATAACCAAAAAAAGAAGGGTCGCATTTTTATCTTCGCTTATTTTTGCCGTACATCCGATTCATGTTGAGGCGGTGGCGCCTATTTTTAATTATATGGGAATTCTGGCTTCTATGTTTTCCTTGGCATCTTTTTTGATGTTTGTTAAAAGCGATGGGTTAAAAAAGAAGCACTACGCGACAGGGGCCGTTATTTTGTTTTTCTTAGCTCTTTTTTCAAAGGAAGAGGCCATTGTTCTTCCTGTGGTCTATATGCTGTATGATTTCTTTTTTGTTTTTCGGTTTTCATTTAAAGATTTCTGTCGATCAAGTTCTCGTTATCTTTGGTTTTTGTTAGTTGCCGTTTTGTATCTTTTTGCGCGTTCACAACTTATTGAAAAGCCCGCAGCGTTTGGATTCTGGGACCTCAATCTTAATATGAACGTAGCAGCTGAGCCCAATTTGTTTTTGCATCTTGTTTCGGTTATATGTATTTTCGCCAAGTATCTTGGACTTTTTGTTGTCCCGATTAAATTAACAGCATTTTATCTTTTGCCTACGGTTGCAGCAATCGGCGGTGTTACAATCTTTATAAGCATCTTTGTTGTCTTTGGGCTATTGTCTTGCGCAATATTTTTTGCAAAAAAAATACCCGTAGTATCATTTTTTATTTGGTTTTTCTTTTTAAGCAGTTTTTTAATTTCAAATATTATTCCTATCGGCGGGCTTTTTGCTGAGCGGTTTATGTATTTTCCATCTGTTGCCTATTGCGTATTATTCGCGATTGCATTCTTTTATTTTTTTGATAAATTACGCAGCCCGCGCATGCGAAGCGCGAGATTCTTGCTCCAGATTGTTTTGGGTATTGTGATTGTTCTTTATGCTCAGAAAACGGTGACACGCAATTATGTTTGGAGAAATGATGTCACGCTTTGGGCGGACACCAAGAAGAAAACTCCACGCAGTTCCATTGTCCGTATTTTTTACGCGGATGCTCTTTATATGTATGAAATCTTTGATAAGGCGGTTGAGCAATATCGGATTGCCCTAGAGTATCCTGGAGTGCCAGCCTCTCGAATGCATAATGCTATTGGAAAGGTTTATGGTAGACGTAACCAATATGATAAAGCGATTATCGAATTTAAAAAAGCGCTTGAGGCAAACCCTTTAGGCATTGAGACTCATTATAATTTAGGAATCAGTTATCTTTTTAAAGGCCAGACTGACATCGCCCTTGAATATTTCCAGAGAGGTAGAACTATAGACAATAATTATTCTTGGATTTATTATGGAATGGGGATGGCCTATGAGAAAAAAGGGGAACTAGCTGTTGCTAGACCGTTTTACCAAAGAGCTTTTGATCTTAACCCTAATCATAAAGAAACTGTTGATGCATTAGAAAGGTTAAAATGAAAACATTGTTAGCGATTGATATTGGAAATACAAATGTTTCTTTCGCAAGTGTTAAGGGCAAAGAAATTATTAAGCGTTCATGTGTTTCAACAAGTCTGCCTCAAAAGCAATTTAAAGACACGATCGCTCAGCAGATTGTTCAGGCGAAACGAAAAGGAACAAGCGAAAGCATTGTATGTAGCGTTGCCCCAAAGACGCTTAATTGCGTCAAAAGCTTTATTCGCAGGGAATTGGGTAGTGAGCCTTTAATTGTTGGAAAGAATATCAAAGTTCCTTTGATAAGCCGTTATCATAAAAAACAAATCGGTCAAGATAGGCTTGTTTGCGCTTATGCTGCTCAAGAACTTTACGGTAAGCCTTTGATTGTAATTGATTTGGGAACAGCCGTCACTTGTGATTATATTTCCAAAAAGGGAGATTATGAGGGAGGGATCATTGTCCCGGGTTTGCGTCTTTCCGCGGAGTCACTTTTTAAGAAAACAGCACTTTTGCCTGATGTAAATATTGAACGCCCCGCAAAACTCATCGGCCAAGATACTAAAACAAGTATTTTAAGTGGAATTTTTTATGGCTACGGGGCTTTATTGGATGGGATTATTGCGCGCATTCATCGTCAAAAGAAAAACCGCGCTAAAGTAATTTTAACCGGCGGCTATGCACGATTAATGAAAAGCTACATGGATCACAAAGTTCATAAAATTGATGAAGACTTGGTTTTTAAAGGCCTGCGATTGTTAGCTGATAATTCTTAGAATCAGTTAACTTCTCGGTATCTCAATCTGCACATCCTCAGAGTTTTGGATATACCACGACTTATCGGCATGTTTTAGAAAATAGGGCAAATCGCCTAAGATAAAAATGTAGCAGATGATTATAAAAAGGATGATTTTTATTTTTTTTGGGACAAAATTTAACAAGAAATAAGAAAATAGAAAAACAATTAGGTAAATTATTGGGAAGATATACCGTCCCTGCAAGCTTGCCTCAATAAAGAATGAATTTAGATAATGGGTTTTATAATTCAAGTGATAAAAAACGACCCATAAATAAGCCAAGACACTTAAGGCGCAATATGTCACAAAAGTATTCTTGATTCGAAAATTCCGTATTAAAAGAATAAGAAAAAGAATTAAGAGAATGTTATAAGACAAAAGCTCTCTAGAACTTCGAAACATAACCTTATGTCCAAAAATTCCCAGAGTTGTTTTTACGATTGCCATCCTCCAATAAAAGAAATAATCATAAGGGGCTAGAAAGAATTTTTTAGGGATTGTTTTCGCGTAGTTTTCTAAGTCCTTGATCGCTTTAAAATTTGGTTTTTCCATACATTGGTCTAGGGAGAGCACCTGCTCACAGTCGGGAATCACATTTCTGTATCGAATCAGATTGGTCAAATATAGATTGGCGTTTAAACAAATAAGCACAAAAATGACAATTATCGCGGGGATTTGTTTTGGCCTTAATTTTAAACGGCTAAGAAAAGAAGCATGCGTATTCTTTTTATATGTTTTTATAAAGTCAATGACATAAAGAGCGGAAAAAATTAAAAGTAAAGGTAGGAAGGAATACTTAATTAGAGACCCTAAAAGTGATGTGATGGTAGCTTGGAGTAAATAGTTGCCTCGCCGTGTTTTAAAAAAAGAAAAAAGAAGATAAAGCGAAGACACTGACAGAAGATTAGTAAGATTATCGTAGCTGACAAAAGCAGCTAAAAAAGAATACATGGGGATATTCGTTAAAACAACAATTCCTAAGAGGCTTGTTAGCTTGTCATGGGTAAGAAGGCGAAAAAGTTTAAAACTGATGATAACCGTCGCAATGCTCATAAAAATATGAATAATGCGCAAAAATATAAGCGTGGGAACTGAAAAGATATTCAACAAAAGTAGTTTTCCCATGATCCAGAAATATAAATATGGCATTCCCATAAAGAAATATAAGTGCGGAGCCTGCAAAGACTCAGGAAGAATAAACCTTTGATGCTGAGAGTAGATAAGGCTTAGTTGAACGCGGTCAGTCTCATCCGGAGGAATCGTAGGGACAATGCTTGCGGCAAAAAAGCATAGACGCAAAGTAAAGTAAAATAAAATGATGCAAAAAAGGACAATATCCCAGTGCGGCAGCCTTTGTTCAAAGAAATTCTTGATGTTTTTCATGTGTTTGTATTATGGAGAAACGGCTTTGTTTGTCAAGTTTTTCGTTTTGAATTCTTGTTTTTTTAGATGAAAAATTTACTTGACAAAGCATCTTCCCTGGGAGATAATTTTAGAGAGTTAAGAGGGACAAGATACTTAGACCGTGAGGTAGAAGGAACTGACCTCGCGGCTTTTTTTATATAAGTTAAAGATCTACCGCATGACTCGAATTTTTTTGAAAGGAGGAACAGTACAAATGGTTAAAGGAACAGTAAAATGGTTTAACAACCAAAAAGGTTATGGTTTTATTTCACCGGAAGAAGGCAAAGATGTTTTTGTGCATCATAGCGAAATTCAGGGTGATGGTTACAAATCTTTAGATGAAGGCCAAGCCGTTGAGTTTGAAATTACTCAAGGCCCTAAAGGTGAACAAGCCCAGAACGTCGTTAAGATATAAAATAAATTATCAGAACGAAATCAATAAACCTCTAGCGATTCTTTTTTAGAATTGCTAGAGGTTTTTCTTTTTGTGCGATGAAACTTTTTTTGAAAAAGGTCTGTCTAAAAGAGTGGCTGGCAAAATTCCAAAAATCATTTCTACTCAGGAGGGGACATGTTTGCAAAGAAAGTTTATACAAAATTTGTTATCGGCTTTGCCATTATCAGTGCTGCTGTTTTTTTAAATACGGCTGATGCGCTAGCAAAATCACAGCATAATAAGGGGCCGCGACAGAGGTCTCGTTATCAGTCCCGCCATCATTACCACCATCCGTATTATGGAAAAAGAATTACGCTTCCTAGGCTTATCGCAAGTTTTATTTTTCATGCTGGGGATGAGTATTACTATAGCCACGGCTATTTTTATCAAAAGGCGCCCGGAGGATACATTATTGTTGATGCTCCTATAGGCGCACGCGTTACCTCTTTGCCGCTTTGCTATAAAAAAATCATCGTAAAAGGAAAGACTTTTTATTGCTACAACAATACTTATTTCCACAGAATCGGTGCCAGATACGTTGTGGTTTCTGATCCTATTTATCATATCAGCGATCTTGCCAGAGAAGTTAGTGTCATTGAGGTACCCTTCCTGGGAACGAATATTACAACAATCAAGGGCTCAAACAACAGTTACACAATTCATATTCCTAATATTAACGGGAGCTACACATCTGTGATGCTTGTCAAAAAAGGCAGTAGTTTTATTGGCCCACAAGGAGAGCATTATGAAAATTTTCCATCCGTCGCACAATTACAGGTTGTATATGGGAATTAATATCGTCATTTTTAAAAAATAGTACACTGCATTTTTTTCAAGATATCTCTCCTTTAAAAAAAATCTTGACAAAATATTTCTTTTTGGTATATTTAGCACTCGAAAAGATAGAGTGCTATTTTTTATTAGACTCGAAACTTTAGGCATAGTAACAATCTATAACATTTAAAGGAGGGAAAGTTCTATGAAACTTATACCACTGGCTGACAGAATTATTGTTAAGCCCCTTGAAGCCGAAGAAAAAACAAAGGGAGGAATCATTCTCCCGGACACGGCAAAAGAAAAACCTCAAGAAGGCAAAATTGTTGCCGCAGGCAAGGGAAAAGTATTAGAGAACGGAAACGTTCAGGCTATGGAAGTTAAAGTCGGTGATACTGTGCTTTATGGTAAGTACAGCGGCAGTGAAATTACCACCAAAGAAGGCGAACAGCTTTTGATTATGAAAGAAGACGACGTTTTAGCGGTTATGAAGTAATCCTAAAAACAATCTGGTTTTCAGGATGAACTCTCGGGCAAGGACAGAAAAATAACCCGAGATACCAAAATTTAAAGAAAGTGAAAGAGGGGGATATAAATATGGCAAAGCAATTACTTTTTAGTGAAGAAGCAAGACGCGCAATTTTAAAAGGTGTTGAACAGCTTGCGAGAGCTGTTAAGGCCACGTTAGGTCCTAAAGGACGTAACGCAGTCCTTGATAAGAAATTTGGCTCACCGACAATTACCAAAGACGGTGTTACTGTTGCAAAAGAAATTGACCTTAAAGACCCTTATGAAAATATGGGTGCACAAATGGTTAAAGAAGTTGCAGAAAAAACTTCTGATTTAGCCGGAGATGGTACTACAACAGCAACAGTATTAGCTGAATCGATTTATCGTGAAGGCCTTAAAAATGTTACCGCAGGTGCCAATCCTATGGCGCTCAAACGCGGCATTGAAAAAGCCGTTGAAGTCGTTGTTAAAGAAATCGAGAAAATTTCTAAGAAGGTTGATAATAAAAATCTTAAAGAAGTTGAGCAAGTCGGATCTATTGCGGCTAATGGCGACGAGAATATCGGCAAGAATTTAGCCGAGGCCTTTAGCGCAGTTGGCAAAGATGGTGTTATTACTGTTGAAGAAAGCAAGACCATCAACACAGAACTCAAAATCGTTGAAGGTATGCAATTTGATCAAGGATACCTTTCTCCATATTTTTCTACTGATTTGGAGAAGATGGAATGCGAGCTTGAAAATCCAGCCATTTTAATTTACGAAAAGAAAATCTCTAACATCAAGGACCTTGTACCTATTTTAGAAGGAACAGCAAAGTCTGGAAGGCCAATTCTTATCATTTGCGAAGATGTTGAAGGAGAAGCATTAGCTACGTTGGTTGTAAACAACCTTCGAAAGACTCTTGTTTGCGCTGCTGTTAAAGCTCCTGGTTACGGTGATAGAAGAAAAGCCATGCTTGAAGATATCGCGGTTTTAACCGGTGCCAAAGCCATTACCGAAGATCTTGGTTTAAAACTAGAGAACGTTACTCTAGATGACTTAGGTTCGGCAAAGAAGGTTAAGATTGATAAAGAAAACACAACGATCGTTGAAGGTGCTGGCGCAAAAGATGCTTTACAGGCCCGCATTAAGCAAATTAAGGCTCAGGTTGAAAAAACCGATTCAAATTACGATAGAGAAAAATTACAAGAGAGATTAGCGAAACTTTCTGGCGGCGTTGCCGTTATTAATGTTGGCGCTGCTACCGAGAGCGAGATGAAAGAAAAGAAAGCCCGCGTCGAAGATGCTTTACATGCAACACGCGCAGCTTTAGAAGAAGGTATTGTCCCTGGCGGCGGTGTTGCTCTTTTACGTGCTATCGCAGCTTTGGATAAAATGAAATTAGATGGTGACGAGCAAACTGGCGTAAGTATTATCAAGCGTGCTATCGAAGAACCTATCCGACAGCTTTGCGCTAATGCTGGCCTTGATGGATCTGTCATCGTTCAGAAATTAAAAGAAGAGAAGACTAACATAGGATACGATATTAACAAAGATTCTTACACAGATATGTTTGAATCTGGCGTTATTGATCCGGCAAAAGTAACGCGTACCGCGTTGCAAAATTCTTCTTCAATCGCGTCATTACTTTTGACAACAGAAGTATTGGTTACTGATATTCCAGAAGAAAAATCATCTATGCCTCAAATGCCAGGCGGCATGGGTGGCATGGGCGGCATGGGCGGAATGATGTAGGATTTGAGCGAAGCTCAAATCCATCCCAGGGTGCGATTTTTGACAAATCGCACCCGAGGGATCTCCACTAAGAATGCGAGCTTATACTAAGAAAACCCAAAGGAGTTGTGGGTGAATAAATATCGAAATTTCAGAATAAAGTAAAATAAAAAGGGGACAGTTCCTAAGGTAGGAACTGTCCCCTTTTTGCTGAACATTAGAAATATGCACAAGGATAAAGATTTTTAAAAAATTTTGAAAAATTTTCCTCGTCTCTTATGATAAAATAAAAAGAGATTTCTTAAAAACACACCCGCGGTTTTACAAAAGGAGGATATCATGGATGAAAAACAACAAAAACGTCTAAAATTGCTGAATCATCTAAGCGAGGAATTGAAAAAAGTCGAGAAAGAACAACAGGTGACAATTGAGCACTTGGCCAAAGTTCAGATAGAAGTCCAGGAAACAGGTAAGGAGGTTCTTTCGCAGAAAATTGGAGAGATTTTTTCTAATGCCACGCGCAATACCGAGTTATTGCATGAAATGCTGCACGAGTTTACCATCGAAATCAATCAGCTAAAACAGGGCGCATAATATTTCAATAATAATTTAAAAAATTTCTAATACAGAAACGGAGGTTTTAATGGCTACTTATGAATGTTCAAAATGCGGCATGGGCGTAAATGCAACTTGCTCAAAATGTGATGCACCTCTCGTCAATGACAAAATTAATCTTGAAGGACAAGAGGTCCAAGTATCTAAATGTCCTAATGAGCATGGTAAAATTAAGTCACCGATGTGTTGTGGCGAGGACATGACTTGTAAGGTTTAAATGATCGCATGTTTTATTTCTGGGCCCTTAAACGTACGGTTTAAGGGCCCATTCTTTCACAAAAATAATCCTCTTGACTTTTGGTATATATATCAGTATATTATTAGCTTAAATATAGCTATGAAAATTACCCCAAAATCTCTTGTATTAGGCTCTAAACTACTTATTTTTAAGGAGGTTACGTAAAATGGCAGAATGGATTGGAATCGGCCGCAGGGCACGGCGTTGCTACGGATTTGATGATGTTGCTCTTGTTCCGGGCAATATGACAATAAATCCAAACGAAGTAGATGTTTCCTGGTCTCTGGGAAAAACAAAGTTTAAAACTCCAATCTTGGCTGCTGCCATGGATGGTGTTGTAGGCGTTGATTTTGCGATTGCTATGGGTAAATTAGGAGGTATTGCTGTTCTTAATTTAGATGGTGTTCAAACACGTTATGATAATCCAACCCAAGTTCTATCTCAAATTGCAGGGGCGACCCCTGAAGAAGCCACTAAGCTCGTTCAGAGTCTTTACTTAAAACCTATTAAAGAAAAACTTATTGTCAAACGCGTTAAGGCAATTAAAAAAGCTAAAGTTCCTGCTATCGTTAGCTGTATTCCTCAAAATGCAGCCCGATTTGGCGCAATCGCGCAAGAAGCAGGATGTGATATGTTTGTCGTTCAATCAACCGTTGCCACTGTTAAACACGTTGCCAGTGAATACAAAGTTTTAGATATCAAGAAATTTTTAAAGCAGATGAAAATTCCTATTATCATGGGAAATTCTGTCACCTATGAAGTTGCTTTAGAGCTGATGGAAGAAGGCGTTGACGGACTCTTAGTCGGCATTGGTCCGGGAGCAGCATGTACCACGCGCGGTGTTTTAGGTATTGGTGTCCCGCAGATTACAACGACTGTTGATAGCGCTGCCGCACGTGATCATTATTTTAAGAGAAAAGGAAAATACGTTCCGATTATCACCGATGGCGGCATGCGAATCGGAGGAGAAATTTGTAAAGCCTTTGCCGCTGGCGCTGATGCTGTTATGGTAGGTTCTGCTTTTGCAAAGGCCAAAGAAGCTCCTGGTGGCGGTTATCACTGGGGCATGGCCACATCAAATGCAAATCTGCCACGAGGAACGCGAGTTAAAGTTGGAACTTCAGGAACTCTAAAACAGATTTTATTAGGGCCGGCTAAAGTTGATGACGGTTCACAGAATCTCGTTGGCGCACTTAGGACTTCCATGGGATCTTTAGGCGCTTCGAATATTAAAGAAATGCAGGATGTTGAGGTTATTATTGCGCCTTCAATTCAAACAGAGGGAAAAGTTTTTCAAATCGGTCAAAAGATCGGAATGGGTAAATAAAAAAAAGGAAATAGGAATTTTATTATGAGAAATAGAGATATTATTCTGGTTTTAGATTTTGGTTCGCAATATACACAGCTTATTGCGCGGCGTATTCGTGAAAGCAAAGTGTTTAGTCGGATTGTTCCTTACAATATTTCGATCGAGGAGATTAAGAAAATTAATCCTAAAGGGTTGATCTTCTCCGGCGGGCCAATGAGCGTTTATGATAAAGGCGCACCTTTGCCTAAAAAAGAAATTTTTAAACTCAAAGTTCCTATTTTAGGTATCTGCTATGGTGCGCAATTGATTACTCATATGCTGGGAGGCAAGGTTAAGAAAACCGATGAGCGTGAATACGGACGTGCTGAACTTTTTATTGATGCCCCTAAGGATATTTTCTTTAATCTTCCAAGCAATTTAACTTGTTGGATGAGCCATGGCGATGAGATTAAGAAAGTTCCTGATGGATTTAAAGCAATTGCCCATACGCTTTCAACGCCGGTTGCAGGATTTTCTGAAAGAAGAAAAAAGATTTATGCTGTTCAGTTTCACCCTGAAGTCGTACATACTCAGAGGGGAAATCAGATTTTAGCGAATTTTCTTTTTCAGATATGTGGATGTTTGCCTCGCTGGACTATGGATAAGCTCGTTAAGCAGCAAATTAAAGAAATTAAAGAAATTGTTAAAGACAAGCAAGTGGTGATGGGATTAAGCGGGGGAGTTGATTCATCCGTTGCTGCTGTTTTAATTAACCAAGCCATTGGAAAAAGATTGCATTGTATTTTTGTTGATAATGGTGTGTTGCGCAAGAATGAGGTTACTTCTGTGCAGCGTACATTTAAAAATCATTTTAAAATGAACCTCCAAGTTATTGATGCGCAAAAGCGCTTTTTAACAAGGTTGAAGAATGTGACCGATCCAGAGCAAAAGCGGAAAATTATTGGTGATGAGTTTATTAAAGTTTTTCAGGAAGTCGCGAAAAGAAAGAAAAAGGTTGAGTTCTTAGGTCAAGGTACACTTTATCCTGATGTGATTGAATCTTCATCGCCTTTGGGCGGGCCATCCGTTATGATTAAGAGTCATCACAATGTTGGTGGATTGCCTAAACGTATGAAATTAAAATTGATTGAGCCGTTTCGCGAATTATTTAAAGATGAAGTTCGTCAAATTGGAAAATATTTAGGTGTTCCTGAAAATATTGTTAAACGTCAACCGTTCCCGGGCCCAGGTCTAGCGATTCGTATTGTTGGTGAAGTTACCAAAGAGAGATTAGAGATTATTCGTGAAGCTGATGAGCGTGTTTTAGAAGAAATTCGTAAGGCCGGGCTTTATGATGAAATTTGGCAATCATTTGCTGTGCTTTTGCCTATTAAGTCCGTCGGTGTCATGGGTGATAAAAGAACTTATGAAAATGCCATTGCTGTTAGATGTGTGAACAGTGTTGATGGGATGACTGCGGACTGGGTTACCCTGCCACCGGATCTTTTAGCGAAAATTGCCAATCGCATTATAAACGAAGTTCCCGGCGTTAATCGTGTTGTCTATGATATTAGTTCAAAACCTCCTGCCACAATTGAGTGGGAGTAATCAAAGACATAAAGCCACAAGTTATAGGCTTTAAGCTTAGAGCTTATCGTTTGCGGCTTACAATTTGTGCAATATGAGTTACCATTCGGATTTTGTCCATCTTCATGTCCATACCCAGTTTAGCCTCCTCGATGGGGCTTGTCGCGTAAAAGACCTTCTTAAAAAAGCTGCTGATTACCACATGCCGGCTTTAGCTATGTCTGATCATGGCAACATGTTCGGCGCGATTAATTTTTATCAAACTGCTATCCAATATGGCGTTAAGCCGATTATCGGATGCGAATGCTATGTCGCGCCGGAAAGTCGATTCGAAAAAAAACCTAATTCACAAAAAAAGGGAATGAGCCATCTTGTTTTATTTGCTAAAGATGAGCAGGGCTATAAAAATTTGATGAAACTTGTTTCTATGGCTTATTTAGAAGGCTTTTATTATAAGCCTCGCATGGATAAAGAAATTTTGTCTCAATATCATGAAGGCCTTATCGCTACATCAGCATGTCTTCGAGGTGAGGTTGCTCAAGCTATTCGTTTTGAAAATTTTAATGCAGCTCTTAAGACTGCTGACAATCTTCAGCAGATTTTTGGCAAAGGAAATTTCTATCTGGAGCTTATGGATCATGGCATCGAAGAACAGAAAACTGTAAACGATGGTCTTATTAAAGTTGGTAAAGAATTAGATATCGGTGTTGTGGCAACTAACGATGTTCATTATCTTGAAAAGAATCAGGCCTCAGCGCATGAAGCTTTGCTATGCGTTCAGACACAGACAACACTTGATGATCCTAGACACATGCGTATGTCTACGGATGAATTTTATTTTAAAAGTCCAGATGAGATGAAAGCGATTTTTGGTCATATTCCTGGAGCTATTGAAAATACTATCGAAATTGCTGAGAAATGTAATCTGGAACTTAGCTTTGATAAAATTCACCTACCTCGTTATGACCCACCCACAGGAGAAACTAAAGAAAATTATTTACGTGATTTATGCGAGGATGGAATTAAGCGTCGTTTTAAAGAGAAGACTCAAGAAGCCAGTGAGCGTTTAGAATATGAACTTTCAACCATTGAAAAGATGGGATTTGTGAGCTACTTTTTGATTGTTTGGGACTTTATTCATTTTGCTAAACAAAACGGAATTCCTGTGGGTCCGGGACGAGGATCAGCGGCTGGAAGCTTGGTTAGTTATCTGCTTGGCATCACCGACTTAGACCCTTTGCGCTATGGTTTGCTTTTTGAAAGATTTCTTAATCCGGAACGCATTGGAATGCCTGATATTGATATTGATTTTTGTTATGAGCGTCGTCCAGAAGTTATCGAGTATGTTACCAATAAATACGGTAAAGATTCGGTAGCACAGATTATTACTTTTGGAACTATGCAGGCTAGGGCTGCGATTCGCGATGTCGGACGCGTTATGAGCATGCCGTATGCTGATGTTGATAAGATCGCAAAACTTATTCCACACGAGCTTAATATCAAGCTAAAGAGTGCGCTTGAGCAAGAACCGCAGTTGCTTAAGCTTTGCAAGGAAGATGGGCAAGTTGCCAAACTCATCGAGACGGCACAAGTTTTAGAAGGCCTCAATCGTCACGCATCAATTCACGCTGCCGGTGTTGTTATCTCTGATAAGCCGCTTACCGAGCATGTGCCGCTCTATAAGACGAGTGATGATCAAGTTACCACTGGGTATTCTATGGACGGTATTGCCAAGATCGGCCTTTTGAAAATGGATTTCTTAGGCCTTAAAACTTTGACGGTTATCGATAAAGCTTTAAAGCTTGTTAAAGAAAATCATGGAATTGATTTAACGGTTGAAGATTTTCCTCCGGGAGATAAAAAAACATTTGATCTTTTATCTAAGGCAAATAGTTTTGGTATTTTTCAGCTGGAAAGTTCGGGGATGAGGGAACTTTTAAAACGCATTAAGCCTACGGAGTTTGAAGATTTGATTACGATTTTGGCTCTTTACCGTCCAGGCCCTATTGGTAGTGGAATGCTTGATGATTATATTCAGCGAAAACGTGATGGCATTAGCATTCGTTATGATCATCCAAAACTTGAGCCTATTCTAAAAGAGACCTATGGCATTATTGTTTTTCAGGAACAGGTTATGAAAATCCCAGCCGAATTGGCTGGATTTTCAATGACGCAATCAGACCATCTTAGGCGTGCGATGAGCAAAAAGATTCCAAACGTCATGAACAAGATGCGTGTTGATTTTATCACTGGATGTAAAAAGACATCACAGATTAAAGAGGGACTGGCTAACAAGATTTTTGATTTGATCGATTATTTTTCAGGTTATGGATTTAATCGTAGCCATTCGGCAGCTTATGCTCTTATTTCTTATCGTACGGCATATCTTAAAGCTAACTTTCCTATTGAATTTATGTGTGCGCTTTTAACCTCTGAAAAAGATAATACAGATAAAATTGTTGAATATGTTAAGGAGTCTGAGGCAATGGGGATTAAGGTTTTGCCTCCGGATGTTAATAAGAGCAGGTTAGAATTTGGCGTTGAGGATGATAAGTGCATTCGCTTTGGATTGATTGCGGTTAAAAATATTGGAGGAGCCGCTATTGAGTCTGTCATAGAAAGAAGAAAAGACGGGCCATTTATAAATATTTTTGATTTTTGCAAGCGTGTAGATTTACGTACAGCTAACAGGAAGGTTTTGGAGAGTTTAATTCGATGCGGAGCTTTTGATTCTTTTGAAGGCCATCGTGCTCAAATGATGAAGGCTGTGGATAATGCTCTTGAATCTGGGGCACGGGCTCAGAAGGAAAGAGCTACTGGCCAGTTTTCTCTTTTTGACATGGAGGGGATGGAAGATTTTCAGAGCGGCGTAGAGACCTTGCCGACTGTTAAGGAATGGGCAAAGATGAAAGCCTTAGCAGATGAGAAGGAATTGTTAGGGTTTTATGTTTCGGGGCATCCTTTGGCGCATTATCAGGTTGAGATTAAAGAATTTACAGAATATTCGACCAAAGATCTTTATAGGGCCACAGATGGGCAAGAGGTCAAGCTTATTGGGCTTATTAATCATGTGAAGAAGACAAATACGCGGCGCACAGGTGAGCGTATGGCCATTATTCAATTTGAGGATATGGAAGGTGAGGTTGAGGGCGTTGTTTTTCCGTCAACGTATGAGGCGATCTCAGGCTATCTTGAAGATGGATCTGTGGTAGTTTTAGTTGGCAAGGTGAGCTTTCGCGATGAGGCTCCTAAGCTTATAGTCAATGATATTAAAAATGTTAAAGAGTCTTATCAGAGCATTAAGACTATAAAAATTGATTTATCAGGGGTAGGAGAGTCCGGATTAGAGAAATTAAAGAATCGGCTTGAGCATTTTCCAGGAAAAGTTCCGGTTTATCTACATTTAAATACGAATTCGCATAAAAGCGTTCAAATTTTGGTAGGCCAAGACCTTTATGTGGATCCTAGTGAAGCTTTAATGGATGATTTAAAGGACTTGCTGGGTGCAGAGCGTATCTCGTTGCAGATCTAATTTTTTATCTTGACACTCTAAGTCATTGTTGATACGATACTTAGCGACTAGGAGGTGAATTTTATGACCAAGAAAGATATTGTTTTACGCATTACTGACATGACAGGCATCAAACAGGTTGATGTTAAAAAAGTTGTTCAAAAAACATTTGATGTTATTGTTGAGAGTTTAACCCGCAATGAAAAGGTGGAACTTCGGAATTTTGGTGTTTTTAAAATTAAAGAACGACGAGCTCGTTTCGGAAGAAATCCCCGTACAGGAGAGAGCGTTCCTGTTCCCCCAAGAAAAGTTGTTGTGTTCAAGCCTGGGCTTGAAATGAAGCAGAAAATTCGATAATTATACGATTATCTATAAATATTAGTAAAGGGCGGAAGAACAAGTTCTTCCGCCCTTTACTCCTTAATAAAAATGAAAAAAAAGATTTTATGAGTAAGTCAAAATTTTTAGCTCCTAGAGGTACGTCAGATATTCTTCCCTCACAAGCCATTGTATGGCAAGAACTCGAGTCAAAAGCTCGAGAACTTTTCTGTCTATATAATTACCGTGAGATTCGAACTCCTATTTTTGAAGAAATTGAGCTTTTTGCCCGTTCTATGGGCCAGGCTAGCGATATTGTTGAAAAGCAAATGCTAACACTTGAAAAGAATAAAAGAGAAGGTGAGGATGGCATTGGCAAGAAAAGTTACGCATTGCGTCCTGAAGGCACTGCTTCTGTTGTACGTGCTTATATTGAAAATAATTTAGATAAAAAAGAAAGCCTTTCAAAGTTATTTTATATCGGTCCGATGTTCCGCGGCGAGCGCCCTCAAAAAGGACGGTTACGTCAATTTTCTCAAATAGGCGCAGAAGCTATTGGTGTGCAAAGCGCGACACCTTTTTTAGATGCGGAAATGATTGCCTTAAGCGTTAATTTGCTTAAAGCTTTTGGCATTGAGGACTACACTTTAAAGTTAAATAGCTTGGGCACGCCAAAAGATAAAGAGAAATTTGCTTCCAGCTTGCGTGCTAAGTTAGGCGTAAAAAAAGAATCACTCTGTCAGACTTGTCAGAAAAGATTTGAAAAGAATATTTTTCGTGTTTTAGATTGCAAAAACAAAAATTGCCAAGAGATTGTCTCTGCCTTGAAGATTAGTAATGATTATTTGTCTAAAGAGAGCCAAGAATATTTTAATTTGGTAATAGGCTCCTTAGATAAGATGAGTATTCAATATCAAAAGATGCCAACTTTGGTGAGAGGGCTTGATTATTACACGCAAACGGTTTTTGAAATTACTTCTAAAAGCTTAGGCAGCCAAGATGCCCTAGGCGCCGGAGGACGGTATAACAATTTAGTTCAAGACTTAGGTGGCAGTGGCGATGTTGAAGCGATTGGTTTTTCTTTAGGTGTCGAGCGTATTTTGTTGGCTTTAGATGATCAGGAAATATCTAATAAACCTTTGGACATTTATGCCGTTGCCTTTGATAATAAAGCTTTCGAAAAAGCCTTCGAGGTGTTAGGTGTTTTACGCGCTCAAGGCATTTGTTGTGATATTAATTATCGCGCGGGCTCTGTCAAAAGTCAGATGCGTGCTGCCGATAAATCAGGAACAAGATACGTTATGATTTTAGGTGAAGATGAAATGAAAAAAAGCATTGCCACGTTAAAAGACATGCAGTCTGGCACTCAAGAAGAAGTTGCTCTTAATAATGTTGCGGATTGGATAAAAGCAAAATCATGCTAAGAACACATACTTGCGGGGAATTGAATAAAGAATATAAAGATAAAGAAGTTGTTTTATGCGGATGGGTTCACCGCAGGCGCGATCATGGGAAATTAATTTTTATTGATATCCGCGACCGCTATGGTTTGACACAGATTGTTTTTGTCCCATCGGTAAGCAAAGAAGCGCACGATGAGGCTCAAAAGCTTGGGCCTGAATTTGTTGTGAAAGTTACCGGCACGGTTAATGTTAGGCCTGAGAAGAATGTGAATCCTGATCTTTCCACCGGGGACATGGAAGTTTGCGCCACAGGCCTTGAAATTTTAAATTCGTCAGAGGTTCCTGTCTTTGAGGTTGATGACACTGCTGATGTTTCCGAAGAATTAAGATTAACCTATCGTTATTTGGATTTGCGCCGAGAAAAACTTCTTAATTCCCTTAAGCTACGACATAAACTTTGCGCGGTAATACATAGTTTTTTAGACAAGCAGGAATTTCTTGAAATTGAGACTCCGGTTTTAACCAAGTCCACACCCGAAGGGGCAAGGGATTTTTTAGTTCCATCACGTTTAAACCCGGGAGAATTCTTTGCCCTGCCGCAATCACCGCAGCTTTTTAAGCAAATTTTGATGGTTTCCGGCTTGGACAAGTATTATCAAATTGTTAAGTGTTTTCGCGATGAAGATCTTCGTGCTGACCGTCAGCCAGAATTCACTCAGCTAGATATGGAGATGTCGTTTGCTGAGGAAGAGGATGTCTTTGATGTGACGGAACGCATGTTTAAAATTATTTTTAAAGAACTTAAAGGTATTGATATCAAAACACCGTTTGCGCGCATAACGCATAAAGAAGCCATGGATAAATATAAGTCGGATAAGCCTGATTTGCGCAAAGAGCAGGGGGAAGATTTTGCTTTTGTCTGGGTTGTTGATTTTCCGCTTTTTAAATATAACAAAGATGAAAAAAAATGGGATAGTGAACATCATCCTTTCACATCTTTTCGTGAAGAAGACTCAGGACTTTTAGAGGGTAAGGACTTAGATAAGATTCGCTCTCGATCTTATGACTTAGTTTTAAATGGAAATGAGATTGGAAGCGGTTCTGTTCGTATTCATAAACAAGATGTACAACAGAAAATATTTGATATAATAGGATTTGACCAAGAAGAGGCTCAGAAGCGTTTTGGGTTTCTGCTAAAAGCTTTTCAGTATGGCGCGCCGCCTCACGCGGGCGTGGCTTATGGCATTGATAGGCTTGTGGCAATCATGGCAGGTTTGGATTCTATTAGAGACACTATTGCTTTTCCAAAAACACAAAAGGGAAATTGTTTGTTAACCGATGCTCCGGCAGAAATTGACGCAAAGCAATTAAAAGATTTAGGGCTTTAAAAGTCATAATATATTAACTTAGGGGAGGGAAAAATGTCAAAGAATATCATTAAAGGTTTAGCGCTTGTTTGTGTTGTTTTATTGTTAGCTAGCTGCACTATGAAAACTTATGTACAAGACAAAGCCCGTGTTGACCAAGAGATGCAGGGCAACGCTGGGTGCCTAAGCGGAGAGTGTCCGGATAGAGGTGATTACAAGCCAACGCGAAGGACTTATGTTTTAGAAGTTCAAACAAAGCCTAAGGTTAATACAGAAGAATATATCACGGAAGAGACAACCTATGCCTCTGATTATGATGGGGTTAAAACATCAACTACAACGAGGTCTTTTTCGTCCTCTGAAAATGAACCTAAAGTGATTTACGAACCTGCAGAAACAGAAGCCGCCATTATCGACTATACAGTTCAAAAAGGCGATACCTTGCAGAAAATTTCTAAGAAAATTTATGATACCTATAAGCGCTGGTATGAAATTTATGATTTAAACAAAGACACGCTTTCTAGTCCAGACCGTATCAAGCCAGGTATGATTATTAAAATAAGAGAGAGATAATTTAAAATTTATGGAAAAGAATATTACCCTTAATGATAATCAGGACCTGCAGCTTCTTTTTGGTAAATACGATCAGAATTTAAAGCTAATTGAAAAAGAGCTTTCTGTTCAGATTGTGCGCAGTCAAGAAGGATTAAAGATTATCGGAGATGACAATAAAGTTGAACTTGCCGAAGGCCTCTTGGATTATCTTTCTGATTTTGTTAAGAATGGCCAAGAAGTTAAGCGTTATGATGTCTTGTACGCGTTAAAATTATCCGATCCTGAAAAAGGCGTTGATTTTAAACGTCTTTCAAAACGTAAAATTCCTGTCGCCACTAAAAAGGGTGCGGTGGTAACACCCAAAACTAAAGGTCAGGTTGAATATGTTGAGACGATTAAGCAAAATGATATCGTCTTTGGCATCGGGCCGGCAGGAACAGGAAAAACGTATCTGGCGATGGCTATGGCGGTTAACGCTCTTCAAAAAGGATTAGTCCGACGCATCATCTTAACGCGTCCTGCTATTGAAGCCGGAGAAAGCCTTGGGTTTTTGCCGGGGGACATGGTAGAGAAAGTAACGCCGTATCTTAGGCCTTTGTACGATGCGCTTTATGACATGGTTGATGCCGAACGCGTTGAGCAACATGCTGAAAAAGGCATTATTGAGGTAGCCCCGTTAGCCTATATGCGAGGGCGTACCTTAAATGATGCTTTTGTTATTTTAGATGAGGCGCAAAATTGTACATCAGATCAAATGAAAATGTTTCTGACACGGCTTGGGTTTGATTCCAAAGCTGTTATCACTGGAGATATTACTCAGAGCGACCTTCGCCCTGGAGAGGAATGCGGCTTAGTTGCTGCTCAAAAGATTTTAAAAGATGTTGAGGGAATCAAGTTTGCTTATTTAACCGGAGAAGATGTAGTGCGCCATGAATTGGTGCAACGTATTATCGAGGCCTATGAAAAGTCGAATCATAAGTAATCTTAAAGTTTCTCAGGTTGTTATTACTGCTGTCATTATTCTTGCGATGGCATTGTTTTGCCTAGCGTCAGGATTTTCTCTTGAGATCCCGTTTTTGTTTCTTTTGACCGCACTTTATTTTCTTTTTTTAGAAAGAGCCAGCGGCAAACTTTTTTTGCAGGTTGGACTGCTAATATTGACTGTTATGTTCATCACACACACTGTAATGAATTATACAAGTCTCAGTGTGTTTTTAGTTCCAGTGGCTTTTGTTGGAATGCTGGTGATGCTTTTATTTAATGATTTACATCTTGCTTTTATCGCTGCATTATTGTCGAGCGCTGTTGTTGGGCTAATTATTGGCAATAGGCTTGATTTGGTTCTTACCTTTTTTACTGGAAGTTTGGTTGGGATATTTTCCGTTAAAGATTCCCGCACGCGTTCCGAGTTGATTAATGCTGGTTTTTTTATAGGTGTAGCACAGCTTGTATCTGTCATCTTGTTTAATCCTTCTAGAGAATTTATTTTCTCTGTCAATTTTGCGTCAGATTATTTAAGGCCGTTTCTTTTAAATGGTGTTATTTGCGCGTTCGGTGTTGTCGCTACGCTAAAGATTTTTGAAAATCTTTTTCATGTGGTGACTAATTTTTCGCTTTTAGAACTATCAGATTTTAATCATCCGCTTTTAAAGCGGATGATTTTAGAAGCTCCGGGAACATATCACCATAGCCTTTTTGTCAGCAACATGGCTGAGGCCGCGGCGGATAGCGTTGGGGCTAATGCTCTTTTGGCAAGAGTAGGAGCTTATTATCATGATATTGGAAAATTGGAGAAGCCGGAATATTTTACAGAAAATCAGATTTTTGAAACAAACAAACATGACCGACTTGAACCTTCAATGAGCCGTCTTGTTATTTTAAACCATGTTAAGGATGGGGTAGAGCTTGCTAAGAAATATAAGCTAAATCCGGCTCTTATTGATTTTATCGCGCAGCATCATGGCACAAGCTTGATGTATTATTTTTATCAAAAGGCAGTCTCGGATGCTGAAGAAGGCGAAAAAGTTGAAGAGCAAACATTTCGCTATCCTGGGCCTAAGCCGCAGACGCGTGAGACAGCCATTGTCCTTTTAGCAGACTCTGTTGAAGGTGCTTGTCGCGCCTTAGATGAGCCTACACCGTCTCGGATTAACGAAACAGTTCACAAAATCGTTAACAATAAATTCATCGATGGACAGCTAGATGACTGCAATTTAACTTTAAAAGATTTAGAAAAAATTAGCTCAACGTTCTCCCGCGTATTAAGCGCGATGCATCACACACGTATTAAATATCCAGAGAAAAAAGATGCCACTGCAAATAACCGTAAAAAATTTTCAGAAGCGAATTCGTCTAAGTTCCCCTCAAGTCGTCCAAAAGACCAAAAAAATTCTTAAAAAAGAGCGTATCACCAACGCGGATCTTTCTTTGGTTTTTGTTTCAGACCAGAAAATTAAAATTTTAAATAAAAAATATCTTAAGCATAATTATGTGACGGATGTTTTAGCTTTTGATTTAAGAGAGGATTTAAAAGATAAGAAAGTGACAGGGGAGATTATTATTTCAACCGGACGAGTCGTCGAAAATGCCAAGAAATACAAAACTTCCCAAGCCTATGAGCTTATTTATTATGTCATCCACGGCATTTTGCATCTTTTAGGTTATCGGGACCATGACCCAGAAGATATCAATCGCATCCGCGCGAAAGAACAACAACTCCTAAAGTATTTAACATGATTTTAAAAGCCGAAGGCATTGTTCTAAAGACTTTTAATTTTCGCGAGACAAGTTGCATCGTGACTTTTTTTACTAAAGAGCATGGTAAAATTAAAGGTGTTTTAAAGGGAATCCGCAAAGACCCCAAGAAATTTGGCAGCCATGTCGATAAGTTTTCTGTTAATCAGCTCGTTTACTATACCCACCGCAATAATGATCTTCACTTGGTCAGTCATTGTGATTTAACAAGCTTTTTCTTTTTAATTCGAAAGAATTTAAGACGTACTTTAGCCGCTAGCTATGCGTTGGAGTTGGTAGACTCGATTATGCCCACAGAAGAGAAGAATATAAAAGTTTACCAGCTTCTCATTAATTTTTTGACCGAGTTAGAAGAGATAAAAGATATTAACCGTTTGGTTCATATTTTTCAAATAAAAATTCTTTCTCATTCTGGATTTAAGCCTTTTTTAGACTCTTGCGTAGTGTGCCAAAAGCACATTGTTCCAAGCATGAAGTTTAGCATGAAGCTGGGTGGGCTTTTGTGTCCGGATTGTTTTGCCAATGATCGGGACGCGCGTATCATTTCAAGAGGGGCGATTGCTTCGCTGACGCATATCGAAAGCAATGATTGGAAAAAGGCTTTGCGCCTAAAATTGACTCAGCCCGTTCAAAAAGAATTAAAAGTTGTCCTCAACAATTTTCTCGTTTTTCATCTTGAGAAACATATCAAAAGCGAAAAATATCTGAGCGCTCGATAAGGTTTTATCGAGTACTCGTCCTGAAGATAAGTTCGAAGGACGAATCGAAGGATTTCCTTACTATTTTTAGGCTTTAATCCCCCTAGAAACTTTTAAGCTTTGGAAATAAATTTTGTTTTCTGTTCGGGAGGAAGCCTTGCCCTTAAGTTGATCGGGCTCCACTTTTATAGTGTTTTTTGACCTGCAGGAGGATATCTTTGGCAAGGGTTTTTCCAATTTGGGCAACAGATGCTAAATCATCAGGGTCGATGGTTTTAAAATCAGGAAAACGTCGGAATCCTTTTGCAAAAAGGTTGCGCGCGCGAATGCGTCCAACGCCCTTAAGAAGGACAAGTTCTAAAAGTTCTTCCTTTATTCCATAGCGTACACGGTTTTTAAGGTCTTCAACAATAAAGGTCAGACGCTTGAAACCAAGAAGTTCCGCGATGACTGAAGTGGCGTGAAGAATCCATCGTGCTGATTCAACATGGCGATGAATATCGCCAGGCCCAATATTAAATTGGTCACAGAGATCTTCTTCTTTTTCTTCCTCAGCCCAAGAAGAGAGCATCCAAGTTGTTTTGAGGGTAATGAGATGAAAAAAAAAGTCTTCTAAGTCGGGAAGGTCTCTGTTGGTGAGAATCAAATCATCTTGAAACTGTGCGGCAAAATGTTCGAGTTCGATGTAATCATTCTTGCCAATGCCTCTTAAGCGGTCAACATCCGGCGTGCAGCAAATTAGATGCAAAAGTCCGATGCTTGAGGCAGGGGCTTCACCTTTGTCAATTTTCTGAAGTCCACTTCGAAGAATGATTCCGGTAATCGGATCAATGTACAGACGGCTGACGCATTGGCCAAAGGTTGTGGCAAAATACCGAAAACCACTTTTTTCAATGAAACCTTCAACTTCTAAGAATTCAAAAATATGGCTAATTAATTCAATCAAATTTGGTGTGCGTTTTTGATGTGCCAAAAATGTGTGTGAGATAAAATCAAACATTTCGTTGACATTGTGCACGTGACCTGCAGAAATTGATGCTAGGATATGCATGCGAAGCGCAGATTCGCTTCCAAGCTTTGAGATAACAGGTTCGGGGTCAGCGTTAATGTATTTATCGAAAAGCAGCCGGGATTCAGATAAAGTTTTTGCAATAATGACTGATTCGCCAAATTCATCATAGCCGGGACGGCCGGCACGGCCTGCGCATTGTTTGTATTCGGATGTTGGAATATAGGTTGCGCCTAAGCCTGCCTCATAGCGTTTGGAATCACGCAAAATAGTTCGTCTCGCCGGAAGATTGACTCCGGCAGCTAAGGTGGGCGTTGAACAAATAATTTTGATGAGATTATTTTTAAAATTCTGTTCAATAAGCTTGCGCTGATTAGGCCTTAAGCCTGCATGATGAAAAGCAACGCCATTTTTTAAAACATTTGCTAATTTTTTGCAAATTTTTGTTGTCTCGCCAGATTTGCCTAATACTTCTTTAGAGAGAAGATTAAGTTTTCTTTTTTCTTCGGGATTGAGAAGCTGACCGGCTGCACTACTAACGACGAGACTGGAAGCCTGGGCTGAGCGACGGCTATTTACAAAAACAAGAACTTGTCCTTTGCTTCGTAAGGTGTCTAAGGCAAGCTTGCTCAAATCATCAGGTGGCTCTTCTTTGACCATGCGCTTTGCTTCGTTGTTAAACATAATTTGCTCATTAAAATAGACGCCTTCTTTTAAGGGGACAGGGCGCCAGGAGCTTTCTACAAAATTAGCTGAGAGCCAGTCTGCCATCTCGCTCGCATTTTTAACGGTAGCGCTTAAGGCTAGAATTTGAATATCAGGATTAAGTTGTTTAATTCGCGCTGTTAAAACTTCTAGTGTCGGCCCACGTGAACCATCATTAATAAAATGAATTTCATCTAAGACAACAACGGATAATCCACTAATAAGCCATTTGGCACGGAAACGCAAAAGGGAGTCTACTTTTTCGGCGGTTGCAATTAAGATTTGATAACGATTAAGAGATTTGCTGGAGCTATCTAAGTCTCCGATGGCAAGCCCTACTTTAATTCCAAGGGGTTCGTATTTTTGTTTAAATTCATCGAATTTTTCACCGGCCAAGGCTTTTAAGGGAGCGATGTAAAGGCATCGGCCACCTGATTGCAGAATCGATTTTATCATGCACAGTTCTGCGATAAGAGTTTTTCCGGCAGCAGTAGGTACTGCTAAAAGGAGATTTTTCCCATTAAGGGCGCCGCTTTCAATGGCTTGTTGCTGCGGAGGGTAAAAAGTCGTAATTTTTTTGGACGTAACTGCATTAATAGCTTCTTCGGTAAATTTATATTTTTTAAGAGTTGTGCGGATTTGCATAAGGCATTTTATAAGTTGCTTAGTTCTAACATAAAAGTAATAAGGTGTCAATTAGCTCGGAAAGAGCTTTGCGCATGGTTATTTATATTGACACTCGGTTTTTTAAATTTATAATCATTAAAAGACTATAAATATTATGAGAATTGTTATCCAAAGAGTTAAAGAATCTGAAGTTACGGTTTCAGGCCAATCGGTTGGACGCATTGGTTTAGGGCTTGTTGTCTTGTTGGCTGTTGGCAAAGATGATACAGCAGAGGACATTGATTATTTAACAAAGAAATTAGCTGAGCTTCGCATTTTTGAGGATAAAGATGGAAAAATGAATTGCTCTATTCAAGAAGCCGGTGGGGCATTTTTGGTGGTTTCCCAGTTTACTCTTTTAGGGGATTGTAAAAAAGGAAGAAGGCCTTCATTTGACAAGGCGGCAGAACCGAAAAGAGCCGAAGAGATGTATAATCAGTTTATCGAAAGCTTACGTTTTAAAGGTTTTAAGGTTTCTACAGGCGAGTTTCGTGCAATGATGGACGTGTCGCTGGTCAATGACGGACCGGTAACTTTTATTTTGGATAGCAAGGCTTAGAATTTTAAGCTGGAGATTTTTTTTAAAGGGTTTGCATGTTTAAAAAATATCGGACAGTTATCTTTTATTTATTTTTAGCTTTTTTGCCGGTTGTGAGAGGCTGTGGCCGCGGTGTGACGGAATTGTTTGATTCTTACACCCTTGGCTTTCCGTTCCCGTTTTGGGAGATCCCTATTGATGGGGCTTCTTTTAGCAGTGTTTATACGGCCGGAATGTTTTTGCTCAATCTTGTTGTTTTATTTTTGTTCGCTAATTTTATTTTAAAAAATTCCCAAAGAACACAACGATTTTCTTTTTTTACCAATACCGTGCCTATAAGTTTTATTATTTTTGTGATTGTTTTTATTCTTGGATATTTTGGCGGCATGGATTTATTAGAAAACGTGTTTTATTATCCGATGAACTGGGTCAACATGCAGCTTGTAGCATTAAGTATTAAAGAATCTACACCGGATTTTATAAGATCTATTTTTAGCGTAATGGTTTTGCATGTCACTCCTCGGATTTGGTTTATTATCGTGACCTTGATGATTATGCCATTGGTCTCTTGGGTTAGAAAAATGTTTCGAAGATAACGGGATGGGAAATTTGAAGTGTTTTAATAAGAAAAGTGTCTTAGTGTAAAAAAGGCTGTAAAATTGAAACTGGAGAGTTCGGCGCGATGATAGATGTGTCTTTGATTGATGACGGGCCGGTGATGTTTATTTTGAGTAGAGGGGAATAAATGAAATTATTGGATTCGTACAATAGGGGTAAAAAAAGAATTTTGTTGATTTCTTTGTTTGTTTTGGGGTTCTGCTTTTTTGCGAGTAAACATTTTGTTCGTGGAGAAGTAGTGGAGGGTGAGGTGCATAGATGTGAAATGTTTGCTATGATTGGCGGGTCCGGAAGATGTTGGGGGGAGATTGCCGTGCAAGAAAACGATACTTCGATATGTGACAAGGCTCGAGAATCTGAATATTGTTACATAGAGTTTGCGGCACGAAAGAAAGATCCTGCTCTTTGTCTTGAACAATGGGGGAAGCTAGCGGGCTCAGAACCATCTTATTACAGGGACATGTGTCTGAAAGAAGTTGCCATAAGAGCACAAATACCTTCTCTTTGTGATGACATAGGACCCAGTTATTTTAAGACTGAATGTTATACAGAGCTTGCAAAATTAGAAGGAGAAAAGTCTTATTGTGAAAAAATTTCTTCAGATGATCATCGCTATTCTTGCTATGTGAACATGGATCCTCATGAGTATGGACATTTATGCGAAGAAATAAAAAATAGGGGCAATAAAGATGGGTGCATTAGGATGGTGGCTATGGAGGAAAAGGACTACAAAAAATGCTTGGAAATAATCTCAGGGCAAGGACGAGATCTTTGTCTAGGGCAGGTTGAGGATTATGATTTTAAAAAATGTGAGCTGATAGAAGATCAGAGAATGAAAGATCATTGCTATATAGAGGTGATAAAATTTAGAAATTATGATGTTGAAAAAAGTGTATGCAGGAAAATAGAAAATCAATACTCTCATGATGAATGCGTTTCCAAACTCGCTTATACGAAAGTTGCTCATAAGGATTGCGATCAAATAGAAAATCAGAAATTTAGGCTTTTCTGTAACCGAAAAGGTATGCCAAAAGAATGTGATGTTTTAGAAGACGAGGGAGAGAGAAAGGAATGTTTTTCTCTGCTGACTTATCTAGGGGGAGATGCTTCTTGTTGCTCTCAACTGCCAGAAGGCGAGGAAAGGCGCACTTGTCATCTGTATATTTACGAGAAGGGTTATGTTAGAACATGTAGCAATACTCGTGACGAAACAAAAAAACAGCAATGTTATTTGCAGCTGGCAGTAGATACGGGCAATGTTGAGGTTTGCAATCAAATGGAAAAAGGAGCGATAAAGCAGCAATGTTATCATCAGGTGGCTGAAAAAACTGGAAATATTCAAGCGTGTCATCAGATGGAAGGAGAAGGGCCCCAATGGAATTGCTACGCCGGAGTAGCTTTACATTCAAAGGACAAGACAATTTGCCAAAAGATTGAGGATGATTATTGGAAGGGTGTTTGTTTGAAGTGGATCAACATTGATAGGGATGGTGGAAATCCCCCGTCGTCTAGATTTTAGCCGGACTTCTAGGGTAATTTCGAAGGATGGTTTGCGTTGCTATCGGTTAAATCATTTATCCAGTTTGTGGTGTCGTGCACAATGATGTGCATTTTAACCAGGAGATTTTGGACAAACGTTTGGTGAGCTTGTATTAAAGGAAAGCGCAAAATTTTTCCAGATAGAGAATTTTTTTAAATTTAGAAACTATTGCTTAAAATTTTATTTTATGATTAATCTAATAGATACCCATGCACACTTAAATGATATTGAAGATATCGATTCTGCTCTGACGCGGGCTAAAGAAACAGGTGTGACCACGATTATTGCGCAAGGCGTTGATCTGGCATCCAACAAAAAGAATCTGGCGATTAAGCAAAAATTCTTGGATATGGACATTCGTTTGGCATTTGGTATTCATCCAGGCAATATTAACGAGAGTGAAATTGAAGAGACTTTTGAGTTTATTCGGGAACATAAAGATGATATTGTCGCCATTGGAGAGACAGGGCTAGATTTTTGGTATCGATGGGTTCGCAAAGATGATGAAAAAAAACAACAGCAAAAGCAGATTTTTGAAAGGCAGATTGATTTAGCGAAAGAATTTGATCTTCCGATTGTGATCCATAGTCGCGGAGCGTGGCAAGACTGTTTTTTGATGGCTAAAAAAAAGCATGTTGAAAAAGCTGTGTTTCATTGGTATAGTGGGCCTGTAGATGTTTTAAAGGAAGTTTTAGATAGCGGGTTCTTTATTTCTGCGACACCGGCGTTGGCTTACAGTTTTGAGTTGCAAGAGGCAATTGCATTTGCGCCAATCGAACAAACTTTGGTTGAAACAGATTCGCCAGTTTTTTATAAGATTGATGAAAAGGGCTTTAAGGCAGAACCTAAAGACGTTTTTAAAACATTAGAGTTTTACAGTCACTTGAAGAAGATAGATCCTCAGAAAGCGGCAAATATTCTTAACGCAAATGCAAAAAAAGTTTTTCACTTATCTTAAAAAATATGTTTGAAATTTTAAGCAAACAAATTATTACTGACCGCGTAAAGCGTATTGACGTTAAAGCCCCTAAAATTGCTCAAACGGCAAAGCCGGGACAGTTTGTTTTAGTCATGCCTGATGACAAAACGATGCGCGTTAGCCTTCCGATTGCTGAGGTTAACCTTATAAAAGAATCTATTACGCTTATCTTCTGTGAGGATAGCCCATCTCTTGATAGGCTTGGTAATTTATGGATTGGCGACTCACTCTCCGCTGTGATTGGCCCGCTTGGGATGCCAGAGGCGATTGTAAAAGAAAGCAAGGTGGCTTGTGTCGGGTATGGGATTGGTATCGCCGCAATTATGTTTTTATGCCGGGAGCTTCGTAAAAATGACAACAAAGTTATCGGCATTATCGGAGGAAAAACAGGGAAAGATATTATTTTAGAGCCACAGATGCGTTTAACGTGTCAAAAAATATTTTTAATGACCGAAGATGGAACGGCTGGGCGAAAAGGGTATGTGACGCAAGCGCTTGAAGAAGTTGTTCAGAATGAAAAAGCCTCTTTGGTTTATGTTGCTGGGCCTATTGAAATTATTGAAGAAATTCTTATTGTTGCGAGGGCGCAGGCCGTTAAAACTAAAGTTATTATCGAGCCGCTGACCATTGACGGAATGGGAATTTGCGGGACAGGGCAAATTTGTGTGGACGGTGCTGATACGTGTGTTGCCCTGGATGGGCCGATTTTTGAGGCAGAAAAACTTGACCTTGAGAATTTAAGACAAAAAATGAATAATTTTACCAAATAATATGAGACAACCAAACATACCGGTGCAGACCCCGGCCAAACGAGTTAAAAATTTTCATGAAGTGGAATTAGGATTTTCCAAAAGACAAGCTATGGAAGAGGCCAGACGATGCCCTCAGTGTACTAATCCAAAGTGCGTTGCTGGATGCCCCTTAGGGGTTGATATCCCTGGGTTTATTCGCTCAATCCGCGAAGGAGATTTTTTAAGAGCACTCCAAAAGGTCCGAGAGAACAATAATCTTGCAGGTTTTTGCGGCCGTTTGTGTTCGGCCCCTTGTGAGCAGGCATGTATTTTAAATGAAGAAAAAAATGTTCAAGCTATCGGCATTCGCGCCTTAGAGCGCTTTGCCTTTGATCATGGGCAGTCAAAGGTTCGCCAAATCTTTAATGCAGAAAGCACGAATCAAACGAATAAGAAGGTCGCTGTTGTCGGCTCTGGCCCAGCTGGTTTAGTTGTTGCGGCCCAGCTTGCCGAAGATGGACATGCAGTAACAGTTTTTGAAACTTTCGAAAAATCGGGTGGGTTTTTAAATTATGGAGTTCCTGAATTTCGTCTTCCTAAAAAAGTGTTAGATAATGAAATTGATTATGTTAAATCTCTTGGCGTTGAGATAAAGAATTTGTCATTTATTGGACGGACTCACAGCATTGAGGAACTTTTTTCTTCTGGCTATAACGCAATTGTTTTGACGACTGGTGCCGGCATTCCTAAGCCTTGTGGGCTTTCGAGACAAGAGGCTTCTGGCGTTTATTTTGCTCAGGAGTTTTTGATGCGTGTTAATTTTGCAGGGGGACATTTAATTTTGAGGCCAGCAGAACCTTTTGCTCTTGGCGAGAAAGTTGTTGTCCTTGGGTGCGGCGAATTGGCAGTTGATAGCGCAAGGGTAGCGGTACGCTTTGGTAAGAATGTTATGGTTGTCCATAGTTCGACTGAAGAAGATATGAAGGTTTCTCAAGAGCAAAAGCAACAGGCTAAGGAGGAAGGGGTTCGTTTTGAAATTTTGGCAGAACCTGTTGAGTTGTGTGTTGATGAACAAAATCACGTTAAAGGGATAAAATGTTTGCGTTTAGATTTTGCTGATGCAGGAGAGAAAGGCGAGTGGAAACTTATTCCCGTTAAAGATTCTGAATTTATAATAGAAGCTGATACGGTTATTTTAGCAGGAGAGAGTAAGGTCAATTCTTATATTGCCAAATTGACGCAAGGCCTTAAAGTTGATTCTCAGGAGAGGTTTTATCGTAAAAAAGACCAAGCTCAGACATCAGCGAAAAATATTTTTGCGGCAGGGGCTGCGGCTTTGGGCCCAGCAAATTTTATTGAAGTTTTATCTGATAGCAAAAATGTTTCAAATCAGATTGATTTATTTTTACGCCGCGATGGGGAGTAGCGCATGGTTCGAATAACGCCACAAGATATTTGTCATAAAAAAAAGAATCAAGAAAAGGTTGTGGCACTTACTGCGTATGATTATTCGATGGCACGCTTGATTGATCAAGCAGGGGTGCACATCGTTCTTGTTGGAGATTCGGTTGCCAATGTTGTTTTAGGCCTCGATTCTACGAAAGAGGTTGGCATGGCGGAGATGCTACACCATGCTAAGGCTGTTAGCCGCGGCGTTCAAAATGCGCTGGTGGTTGGAGATATGCCATTTGAATCTTATCAGGTGGATGTTAGCCTAGCCGTTGATAATGCGAAGAAATTTATTGAAGAAGCTGGTTGCGGCGCAGTCAAGCTTGAGTGGTTTGACCAATGCCTCGAAGTCACGCAAGCAGTTGTTAAATCCGGCATTGCGGTTATGGGGCATATTGGCCTAACACCCCAGACTGCTGAAGCTTTAGGCGGATTTAAGGTTCAAGGCAAAGATGCTGAATCGGCGAAAAAATTGATGGACCAAGCTAAGGCATTAGAAAAAGCAGGATGTTTTTCGCTCGTCTTAGAATGTATCCCGGAGCGTATCGCTCAATACATTACTGAAAATATTTCTATTCCAACAATTGGTATTGGTGCTGGTGTTCATTGCGACGGACAGGTTTTAGTTGTTCATGATATCCTAGGGCTGTTTGATCGCTTCCGTCCAAAGTTTGTTAAGCAGTACGTTGATTTAAGCGCTGTTATCAAAAAAGCTGTCCATGATTACAAGATTGACGTAATTGCTGAAAGGTTTCCCGGAAAAGAGCATGGGTTTGCAATCAACGAACAAGAGTTTGAGCTTTTAAAAGAAGGAGAAAAGTAGCGGAAATTCCGCGGTCGTCCCAATTGGACGGGTTTCCTGGGATAAACGAAGATTTATTCCGCATGTGTGGGTAAATTTAACCAATAACTCACGATCGCTGTCGCGTTTGCAGGGGGAGTTGTCATTTATGAAAAAATGTCCTTTTTGTGCTGAAGAAATTCGAGAAGAAGCCGTTAAATGTCGTTTTTGCGGTGAGTTTTTGAATAAAGAGAAAAAGGCAGCATGGTATTTAAGAACTTCGAGTATTACTATAGGATTTTTAATGGTAGGCCCGCTTGTTTTACCTTTGGTTTGGATAAACCCTACCTACAGCCGCAATAAAAAAATTATTATTACAATCGTCATTTGTCTTATAACTTTTTTTGTTACCAAAGCAATGGTTCTTTCTGTGAGACAAATCAAAGAATCCTATAGGCCCCTTTTAGAAATTCTTGGTTAAATCTTCTCATTTCTTCCGTTTTTAAGTTTTTTCTTCTTTTTGTATTCTTTAAAGTTTTCATTGGATACGTCTTGGAAAAGGAATATAATTTTAATAGAGTTATTATTAAGAAAAGGGGATTTTCTTGAAAAATGATGATATTAAACGAGACGGCCTGCTTGGCGAGCAGCCTGAGGAAAAGAAGCACGTAATAGAAGAGGAAGCATCTTTCGGCAAAGACCTTTTCATTGTTGCCGGAGGCATTGTTTTTGTTGTTTTCGTCTTTTTTTTGTACCGTTCGCTTACTGGCCTTGATCTAGATGTTAAATTTCCACGTTTTAGCAACGTAGTTATTGACGCGTGGGGTCAGCCATTGGATGGAGCGGGTAAGAAGGTTGATCCTCAGCTGATTCAAGGATTTTTTTGGATTGGTTTTATCTGTGCCGCTGTTGGTTTTTTTGTATTTTTGTTCTTTACGATTCTTTTTAAATGGCCGAAGCATATAAAGCGTAAGCTAGTCGAGAGAAAGGAGACAAAAACACCTCCGGATGACTCGACAAATCTTTCTTAAGCCCCATATTCTAGCCTGTGCTATACTTTAAGCAAGGAGAAGGTTATGCGCCTAAAAGGGGTGATAAATTATGAGCATTTATACATTGCCAACCATCTTAGTCTATGTTTTCGCCGTAGGGGGCGTTGCTCTTATCCTTATTTTGTTATGGACTGCCCAAAGGCGGATGACTCCTTCTAATCAGCGTCCAAAATATCGAAGTAAAAAAATTGTTGATGATTACTACGACAAAACAGAAAAAACACAGGGAAAAGTTAATCATTCTGCGATTAGTGGTCACCTTATGAAGCATTGGCGCGAAGGCCTGCAAGACCCTGAAGATTTCTAATATAGCCTATCTTTACCAACTGTCTTTACATTCTTACCGTATTTAAGTACAATACTTTTTTCAATCATTACAAAATTTGTTAGGTATTTATGTCCGATCAAGGAATAATAATTTCTATTTGTTCAAGTCGTGATAAACATGTTGCGAAGACTCCTGTGGTGCAGGGTTATTTGAGAGAGGGAGTTGGTCTAGAAGGGGACTCACATGCCGTAGGAGGAGATAGGCAAGTTAGTTTTCTTGCGAAAGAGGCTATTGATAAAATTAAACAAGATAAAAGCGATATCACTTCTGGTATGTTTGGAGAAAATATTGTTGTTGAGGGTATAGATTTTAAAGTCATGAAGAAAGAAACTCGTCTGCAGATAGGAGAGCAAGCAGTTGTTGAAATTACACAAATTGGAAAAGAGTGTCATTCTCCGTGTTCAATTTACAAAGAAGTAGGATACTGCATTATGCCGGAGCAAGGCCTTTTCGCAAAGGTTATTTGTTCCGGAGCAATTACCGCGGGAGATCATGTTAAACTTATTTAAGGGTTTTTCTTCACAACACTTTAATCTTTTAAATTAAGGATATATCTTAACCGAAAGAGCTTGATTTTTTGAGAGCTTTCGGATAAAATACTCCCTCAATGACTCAATCTAATCTAATGGAAAAGATAGTATCTCTGTGCAAGCGCAGAGGTTTTGTATTCCAGTCTTCTGAAATTTACGGAGGCTTAGGGAGCGTTTGGGATTATGGGCCTTTAGGCGTTGAGCTAAAGCGCAACGTTAAGGATGCCTGGTGGAAATCTGTTGTTCATAATCGTGATGACATGGTTGGCCTTGATTGCGGCATTTTAATGCATCCTGATGTCTGGAGAGCTTCCGGACATGCTGAGAATTTCTCCGATGTTTTAGTTGATTGCAAGTCCTGTAAGAAGCGTTTTCGCAAAGACCACATCGGCGATAAATGCCCGGAATGTGGTTCAAAGGATTTTACAGAAGGCCGCGCTTTTAATCTAATGATGAAGACATATCTTGGGGCTGTCGAAGATGAAAATAGTCTATCGTATTTAAGGCCGGAGACCGCTCAAGGAATTTTTGTTAATTTTGCCAATGTTGTAGACACGTCGCGCAAGAAACTTCCTTTTGGAATCGCTCAAATCGGAAAATCTTTCCGTAATGAAATCACTCCCGGGAATTTTATTTTTCGCACCCGTGAATTTGAGCAAATGGAAATAGAATATTTTACCAACCCAAAAGATGCTGATGCCATTCATCAACAGTGGATTGACGAGCGTTTTAATTGGTATATCGCCCTCGGCATTCATAAAGAGGCATTACGCCTACGTAAACATGGCGATAAAGAACTTGCGCATTACGCTAAAGGTTGTACCGACATCGAGTATGAATTTCCTTTTGGATGGTCAGAGCTTGAAGGGATCGCCAACCGCACAGATTTTGATTTAAAACAACACGCCAAGTTTTCTAACAAAGATTTACAGTACCAAGATAATGTCACAAATGAAAAAATTTACCCCTTTATTATTGAGCCTTCCGGAGGTGTTGACAGGGCGACGTTGGCATTTTTGGTTGACGCGTATCACGAAGAAGAGGTTAAGGGGACAACGAGGGTAGTTTTAAAATTCAGCAAAGAGTTAGCTCCGATTAAAGTAGCGGTTTTACCGCTACTCAAGAAGAACGCAGATATCGTTAAGTTGGCTAAAACTATTAAGGGAGATCTTTCCAAGATGTTTACAACTGTCTATGATGATACGGCTTCTATCGGTAAACTTTATCGTCGACAAGATGAGGTAGGAACGTTTTTCTGCGTTACAGTTGATGTTGATTCTTTAGAAGATAAAAAAGTGACGGTGCGGGACCGAGACACTATGGCGCAAGAGAGAATTCCCGTGGAAAATTTAATGGAATATTTATCAAAACAATTGATAAATTATTAAGAAATCCCGATTTTCCATTTTGAGAAGAACGGGAGCAACAACGATTTGTCCAGCTTTGCTGGATAAATTCGCACAGTAACTTATATTCGCTAACGCTCCATAAGCTATGTGCTCATTTAAAGAAAGGGTAGGTTTGTTAAAGATGGCAGGTAAATCAAGCAAGTATGTTTATTTTTTTGGTGGGGGAAAAGCAGAAGGTAAAGCTTCAATGAAAGAGCTTTTAGGAGGCAAGGGTGCTAACTTAGCAGAAATGTCGAGCATTGGTGTTCCAGTGCCAGCAGGTTTTACAATTACGACCGAAGTTTGTGATTATTATTATAAGCATAGCAAAAAGAATCCTTCAGGATTAGACAAGCAAATCGACGCCAACATTACTAAGATTGAAAAAGTTATGGGTGCAAAATTTGGAGACAGAGACAACCCTCTTTTGGTTTCTGTTCGTAGTGGAGCTGCTGTTTCTATGCCGGGTATGATGAATACGGTCTTAAATCTTGGTATCAATGATGATGCGGTCGTTGGCCTTGCCAAAAAGACAAACAATGAGCGTATGGCATGGGATTCTTACCGACGTTTCATTAATATGTTTGGTGATGTTTGTATGGGTGTTGATCATGAACATTTCGAAGAAGAGCTTTCTCGTATTAAGAAAAAATATAAAAGAAATCTCGATTGCGAATTAACGACCGAAGAGTTAAAAGAGGTTGTTGGTGCTTATAAAAAGGTATACAAAAAACATGTGGGAGAGAATTTTCCAACGAATGCACGTGTTCAGCTAAGGCATGCTATTGACGCGGTTATTGGTTCTTGGAATATTCCTCGAGCTGTTCGCTATCGCCAAATTAATAAACTTCATGGGCTTAAAGGAACAGCCGTTAATGTTCAGTCTATGGTTTATGGAAATATGGGCGATACGTCCGGAACAGGTGTTGCGTTTACGCGTAATCCTGCAGATGGAACAAACAAATTTTATGGTGAATATCTTATCAATGCACAAGGGGAAGACGTTGTCGCCGGTATCCGTACGCCTGATCCAATCTCAACGCTTCAAAAGAAAATGCCAAAAATTTACAAAGAGCTTGATACTATCCGATTAAAATTGGAAAGGCATTATCGGGACATGCAAGATGTTGAGTTTACCATTCAAGAGGGCACGTTGTTTATGCTTCAAACGAGAACGGGAAAAAGAACGGGTTTAGCTGCGGTTAAAATTGCTGTTGACATGGTTAAAGAAAAGCTGATTAAGCCTGAAGAAGGTTTGATGAGAATCGAAGGTGATCATTTGAATCAACTTTTGTTTCCAATTCTTGATCCAAAGGCAAAAATTCAAGCGATGACACAAAAACGTGTTTTGGCCAAAGGTTTGCCGGCAGGTCCAGGCGCTGCCAATGGACAAATTGTTTTTACAGCTGAAGAAGCTGTAAAATGGGCCGCTAAGGGCAAGAAAGTTATTTTGGTTCGAAAGGAAACTTCTCCCGAAGATGTTTCTGGGATGTGGGCTGCGCAAGCTATTTTGACTTCAACCGGCGGAATGACGTCTCATGCTGCAGTTGTTGCACGCGGTTGGGGCAAATGTTGTGTTGCGGGTTGCGCTGCTTTAGATATTGATTATAAGACAAAAACTGTTAAGGTGAATGGAAAAGTTTTAAAAGAAGGAGAAGAAGTTTCTGTTGACGGTTCTACTGGAGAGGTTGTTTTGGGCCACGTTGAGACTTCATCATCTCCAGTTGTTTCTGGTATTATTGACGGAAACAAGAAAGCTTTAAAACATCCTATTTGTCAGATTTTCTTAGAGGTTATGAAGTGGGCCGACAAAGCAAGACAAATTAAGGTTCGTACAAATGCGGACTCTCCAAAAGATGCTCAAAATGCACGGGCATTCGGTGCTGAAGGTATTGGCCTTTGCCGAACAGAACATATGTTTTTTGAAGGCGATCGTATTTGGGCCATTCGAGAAATGATCTTGGCTGATGATTTAGCTGGTCGAGAGAAAGCGTTAAAGAAGCTTCTTCCTTATCAAAGAAAAGACTTTGAAGGCATTTTTAAGGCTATGGATGGACTTCCTGTAACGGTTCGTCTTCTAGACCCACCTTTGCATGAGTTTTTGCCACATGATTCAAAAGGTCAGGAAGAGATGGCCAAACGCTTAAAAGTGTCACCTGCGGCTGTTAAAGCCAAGGTTGATTCTCTTCATGAAATGAATCCGATGCTTGGTCATCGCGGATGCCGATTGTCAATCACATATCCTGAGATTTGTAAAATGCAAGTCACAGCGATTATGGAAGCGGCATGTAATATGGCAAAGAAAAAAATTAAAGTTTTTCCAGAAATTATGATTCCTCTGATTGGAACAAAAGCAGAGTATGATTTCTTGGAGGATATTGCACGTAAGACAGCCGAAGAAGTTATCAAGGCAAAAGGTAAAAAAGTTGCTTATCTCGTTGGAACAATGATGGAAATTCCTCGAGCGACACTTGTTGCTGATAAGGTTGCTGAAAAGGCTGAATTCTATTCATTCGGAACAAATGACCTTACGCAGATGACGTTTGGTTATAGTCGCGATGACGTTGCAACTTTCTTGCCTGAATATATTGACAAGAAAATCCTTCGAGACGATCCATTTGCTTCTATTGATCAAGAGGGTGTCGGAGAGCTTGTTAAGATTGCTGTTAAACGTGGTCGATCGACACGCAAGAATCTAAAATGTGGTGTTTGTGGTGAGCATGGTGGTGATCCTGAGAGTGTTAAGTTCTTTGTGAGAGCAGGATTAAATTATGTAAGCTGTTCACCATATCGTGTTCCGATTGCAAGACTCGCAGCCGGACAAGCAGCGATAGAAGGAAAGAAGAAGTAAAGAATTATTTTGGTGCTCCGCTTTTTAGCGGAGCACCAGAGCAAATTTGTCCCGCTTGTGATAAGCATGGGCTCATTTGAAAGGAGAACACTTGGATCCTATACGCGCATATTTTAAAGACGTTCGTCATATTCCTCTTTTAACACCTCAAGAGGAAGTAATGCTTTCTGAAAAGATTAAATCCGGTGACCGCCAAGCACGTGATCAGATGATTAAATCTAATTTGCGATTAGTTATCAGCATTGCTAAAAAGTATATGAACCTTGGCACCCCTTTAAGTGATCTTATCGAAGAAGGCAATATTGGCCTTATTCGCGCGGTTGAAAAATTTGATGCAAGCAAGGGGTTTCGTTTTTCAACGTATGCAGCTTGGTGGATTAAGCAAAGTATATCGCGATCGATTGTCGACCAGGGGAAAATGATTCGTATTCCTGTTTATATGAATGAAGAACTCACGAAGTATAAAAAAGCTATTGAAAGACTTACGCATAAATTGAAGCGTAAACCACGCGTAGCCGAAATTGCCAAGAAAATGCAAGTTTCAGTAGGGCGTATCCGTGAAATTCGTCAATGCGTTTCTAAGATGTCTAGCCTTGATGCACCGATAGGCGGAGAGGGAGAAGGGCAATTTAAGGATATTGTTCAAGACATGACTCTTGAGGCGCCGCATGAAGAGCTAGAAGGATTTCTGAACAAAGAGCGTACGCTAGATCTTTTAAGTATGATGTCTGAGAGAGAAAGAGAAGTTTTAGATTTGCGCTATGGTATTTCTGACGGAGAAAAACGTACCCTTGCAGAAATCGCTGGACGCTTGGGTGTTTCTCGTGAGCGCGTTAGACAAGTTGAAGTTGGCGCTATTAAGAAATTAAGAGAAATTTTTAAAAAACAAGAATCAAGTTCTCTGGAGGATGAAGAATAATGGGTCTTAACGGAACAAAAACATTTGCTTTGATTATTCCAAGATTTGAAGATGTGGACCATGCTTTTTATGCCGAGGAGATTGTTAGGGGCGTCGGCACAACAGCAAGCCGCCTTAAAGCGGATGTTTTAATGCACATCACCGAGCGTAATGAACATCAAGACTGGCTTAAAGGAAGAATTGCAGATCATAATTATGTTGACGGTATTATTTTCGCAGACATTGATAACGACGTTGAAACATTGCAAAAAGTCATTGCAACCGGTATTCCTTATATTGTCTTAAACAATATTTTTGAAGAGCCGATCAATAGCATCGCTATCGACAATCAAAAATCCGGCTTTGATGTTGTCGAGCATTTTGTAAGCGCGGGACATACGGATATCGCAATTATTTGTGGGGACATGCGTGTTCAGGCTGCGCGTTTGCGTCTTGAGGGATATAAAGAAGCTTTAGCCAAGCATAAGATTCCATTGAAGAAAGAATATATTCAATTCGGAGAATTCTTAAGAACTCCGTCAAGAAAAGCGGTTCAACAGCTTTTATCTTTGCCAGAGAGGCCCACAGCTATCTTTGCTTGTTCAGATGTTATGGCACTTGAAGCACTCTACGAGGCAAAGACACAGGGAATAAAAGTTCCGGAGGAGCTATCTGTCGTTGGGTTTGACGATAACCCCATTAATGCCCATAGCGCGATTGCACTCTCAACAGTCTCACAGCCCCTTAAAGAAATGGGACGCTTAGGCCTTGAGAAATTAAATCAAATTTGCGATAGAAAAATTGGCATCCCAGCCCAGGCACTTTTGCCAACAAAGTTCATAGAGCGCCAATCTACAGGTCAAAAATCTGCTTAGCTTAAGAAATAGTCCTAAAGGCGTTCCGCCTTCAGGATGAACCTTCGGGAAGGATATCTAGAATTTTCCCGAAGAACCAAAAAGGATAAGAAAAATGGCAAAGAATAAATTAGAAAAATTCATTCGCGACATCCCTGATTTTCCGAAAAAAGGAATTATTTTCAAAGACATTACTACGCTTCTAAGTGACCCCAAGGCGTTTCGCCAGGCTGTTGATGCTATGGCCAAGGGGTTTAAAAATAAGAAAATTGATTATGTGGTTTCTGTTGAAGCGCGTGGTTTTATTTTTGGCTCAGCGCTAGCTTACAAACTAAATGCCGGTTTTGTCCCGGTCCGCAAAAAAGGAAAATTACCGTCTAAAACGAAAAGTGTTACATATGATTTAGAATATGGAACAGATACTCTCGAGATTCATAGCGACGCGATCAAAAAAGGCGCGTGCGTTTTGATTGTTGATGATCTTTTGGCAACCGGAGGAACCGTTTCTGCGACCGCTAAGCTTTTAAAAGGTTTTCGCGCTAAAATCGTCGGTATCGCCTTTTTGATTGAGCTTGATTTTTTAAACGGCCGCAAAAATCTTAAAGGTTTTCCCATCACAAGCCTGATTCATTACTAACAACTTACCCTATTACAAGCCAGTCTTTATGCGAAACATATTATCTTTACGGCAAAAAGCTTGGCATGTCATTATTCCTGTTTTTATCCTCGTTGTTACATTTATTTCTTTTTATCCTTGTTTTAAAGCTGGTTTTTTAAATTGGGATGACAATGTTCATCTGACGGAAAATCTTAACATCCGCATGATCGCTTGGGAAGGAATCACCTGGGCAAATATCAAAGATATCTTTACACAAAAAGTCAATCATACCTATCAGCCGTTAACGATTTTTTCTTATGCGATAGAATTTTATTTCTTTAAAGATAATCCGTTTGTTTATCATTTAAATAATATTATTCTGCACATGCTGGTGAGTTTGTTGGTTTTTTATTTTTTAAGGCGGCTTAAGCTATCGCTTTGGGCGGCAGG